>NZ_JNVB01000178.1 GCF_000770305.1 Erwinia oleae | reverse complement strand
CTTCGAGAACCTGTTCAGGTATGAGTGGGTGCAGACGCGCAGCCCGGCGGGTGCGATCCAGTTTGAAGCGGTCGAAGCAGCCGAGATTATTCCCGATGCCTTTGACACGGCGAAAAAGCATAAACCAACCATGCTGGTGACCGATCTGACGCTGCGTTTCGACCCGGAGTTTGAGAAGATCTCACGCCGTTTCCTCAACGACCCGCAGGCGTTTAACGAAGCCTTTGCCCGCGCCTGGTACAAGCTGACCCACCGCGATATGGGGCCTAAAGCGCGCTACATCGGCCCGGAAGTGCCAAAGGAAGATCTCATCTGGCAGGATCCGCTGCCGCAGCCAATCTATCACCCGACCACTTATGACATCGCGTTGCTGAAAGAAAAAATTGTCGCGTCGGGCTTGTCGGTGACTGAACTGACGTCGGTGGCGTGGGCGTCAG
>NZ_JNVB01000177.1 GCF_000770305.1 Erwinia oleae | reverse complement strand
GAATTCCACCCCCCTCTACGAGACTCAAGCCTGCCAGTTTCAAATGCAGTTCCCGGGTTGAGCCCGGGGATTTCACATCTGACTTAACAGACCGCCTGCGTGCGCTTTACGCCCAGTAATTCCGATTAACGCTTGCACCCTCCGTATTACCGCGGCTGCTGGCACGGAGTTAGCCGGTGCTTCTTCTGCGGGTAACGTCAATGTGAAAAGTTATTCGCTTTTCACCCTTCCTCCCCGCTGAAAGTACTTTACAACCCGAAGGCCTTCTTCATACACGCGGCATGGCTGCATCAGGCTTGCGCCCATTGTGCAATATTCCCCACTGCTGCCTCCCGTAGGAGTCTGGACCGTGTCTCAGTTCCAGTGTGGCTGGTCATCCTCTCAGACCAGCTAGGGATCGTCGCCCTGGTGAGCCGTTACCTCACCAGCTGGCTAATCC
>NZ_JNVB01000176.1 GCF_000770305.1 Erwinia oleae | reverse complement strand
CATTTCACCGCTACACCTGGAATTCCACCCCCCTCTACGAGACTCAAGCCTGCCAGTTTCAAATGCAGTTCCCGGGTTGAGCCCGGGGATTTCACATCTGACTTAACAGACCGCCTGCGTGCGCTTTACGCCCAGTAATTCCGATTAACGCTTGCACCCTCCGTATTACCGCGGCTGCTGGCACGGAGTTAGCCGGTGCTTCTTCTGCGGGTAACGTCAATGTGAAAAGTTATTCGCTCTTCACCCTTCCTCCCCGCTGAAAGTACTTTACAACCCGAAGGCCTTCTTCATACACGCGGCATGGCTGCATCAGGCTTGCGCCCATTGTGCAATATTCCCCACTGCTGCCTCCCGTAGGAGTCTGGACCGTGTCTCAGTTCCAGTGTGGCTGGTCATCCTCTCAGACCAGCTAGGGATCGTCGCCCTGGTGAGCCGTTACCTCACCAGCTGGCTAATCCCATCTGGGTTCATCCGGTAGTG
>NZ_JNVB01000175.1 GCF_000770305.1 Erwinia oleae | reverse complement strand
ACTATGTATTCATGTTGCGATGATGCAACGGATTGCACCGGGTTTCCCCATTCGGGTATCGTCGGGTATAACGGTTCATATCACCTTACCGACGCTTATCGCAGATTAGCACGCCCTTCATCGCCTCTGACTGCCAGGGCATCCACCGTGTACGCTTAGTCACTTAACCTCACAACCCACAAGCGTCCCGGAGGACACATGCTGTTGCAGGCATTTGAGAGACCCGACCATAGTGTTTACGCCACTCTTTTTACGCAGAGTGACCCACTATGTCGTTTTCAAATTTTCAGCTTGTTCCGGATTGTTAAAGAGCAAATACTTCACAGCACACCGTTACCGGTACGCTCTGAAGTGATTTCAGACTGCATGGTGGAGCTAAGCGGGATCGAACCGCTGACCTCCTGCGTGCAAGGCAGGCGCTCTCCCAGCTGAGCTATAGCCCCATACAGTGTGCAGAGACCTTTACTACCACTCAACCGAGTCCGTTTCTCTTTCAGAAATGGAATTTGGGCTCAGACAAGGCGTGGTTCCGTGAAGCATAGTGAACTATGCGAACCGGGGCCACAACGCAGTATGAGTTCAAATTTGGTAGGCCTGAGTGGACTTGAACCACCGACCTCACCCTTATCAGGGGTGCGCTCTAACCACCTGAGCTACAAGCCTGTAGAGGTTTTTTCTGCTCATTCACATCTATCAGACAATCTGTTGTGGACACTGCGCAAAAAAGTATCTTCTGGTAAGGAGGTGATCCAACCGCAGGTTCCCCTACGGTTACCTTGTTACGACTTCACCCCAGTCATGAATCACAAAGTGGTAAGCGCCCTCCCGAAGGTTAAGCTACCTACTTCTTTTGCAACCCACTCCCATGGTGTGACGGGCGGTGTGTACAAGGCCCGGGAACGTATTCACCGTGGCATTCTGATCCACGATTACTAGCGATTCCGACTTCACG
>NZ_JNVB01000174.1 GCF_000770305.1 Erwinia oleae | reverse complement strand
AATGAGCAGAAAAAACCTCTACAGGCTTGTAGCTCAGGTGGTTAGAGCGCACCCCTGATAAGGGTGAGGTCGGTGGTTCAAGTCCACTCAGGCCTACCAAATTTGAACTCATACTGCGTTGTGGCCCCGGTTCGCATAGTTCACTATGCTTCACGGAACCACGCCTTGTCTGAGCCCAAATTCCATTTCTGAAAGAGAAACGGACTCGGTTGAGTGGTAGTAAAGGTCTCTGCACACTGTATGGGGCTATAGCTCAGCTGGGAGAGCGCCTGCCTTGCACGCAGGAGGTCAGCGGTTCGATCCCGCTTAGCTCCACCATGCAGTCTGAAATCACTTCAGAGCGTACCGGTAACGGTGTGCTGTGAAGTATTTGCTCTTTAACAATCCGGAACAAGCTGAAAATTTGAAAACGACATAGTGGGTCACTCTGCGTATAAAGAGTGGCACAAACACTATGGTCGGGTCTCTCAAATGCCTGCAACAGCATGTGTCCTCCGGGACGCTTGTGGGTTGTGAGGTTAAGTGACTAAGCGTACACGGTGGATGCCCTGGCAGTCAGAGGCGATGAAGGGCGTGCTAATCTGCGATAAGCGTCGGTAAGGTGATATGAACCGTTATACCCGACGATACCCGAATGGGGAAACCCGGTGCAATCCGTTGCATCATCGCAACATGAATACATAGTGTTGCGAGGCGAACCGGGGGAACTGAAACATCTAAGTACCCCG
>NZ_JNVB01000173.1 GCF_000770305.1 Erwinia oleae | reverse complement strand
AGGATTAGATACCCTGGTAGTCCACGCCGTAAACGATGTCGATTTGGAGGCTGTGAGCTTGACTCGTGGCTTCCGTAGCTAACGCGTTAAATCGACCGCCTGGGGAGTACGGCCGCAAGGTTAAAACTCAAATGAATTGACGGGGGCCCGCACAAGCGGTGGAGCATGTGGTTTAATTCGATGCAACGCGAAGAACCTTACCTGGTCTTGACATCCACGGAAGCTTTCAGAGATGAGAGTGTGCCCTCGGGAGCCGTGAGACAGGTGCTGCATGGCTGTCGTCAGCTCGTGTTGTGAAATGTTGGGTTAAGTCCCGCAACGAGCGCAACCCTTATCCTTTGTTGCCAGCGATTCGGTCGGGAACTCAAAGGAGACTGCCGGTGATAAACCGGAGGAAGGTGGGGATGACGTCAAGTCATCATGGCCCTTACGACCAGGGCTACACACGTGCTACAATGGCGCATACAAAGAGAAGCGACCTCGCGAGAGC
>NZ_JNVB01000170.1 GCF_000770305.1 Erwinia oleae | reverse complement strand
TTATAGAAGAGTGGTATCTGTCGAACATTCTGGCGATATCATGCAGAGAATCACCTTGCTTATATCTGTCCCAGATAATCGCTTTCTGTTCGGGCGTGTAGTAAATGCGCGTTCTTCGTTTCATTGCAACGTCCCCCCCTTGATTAAGGATAGCGTTGCATCGACCCGTTGAACTCACAGCACAAAACAGCTCGTCATCGACGTATGACCCTGCCCCGAAATCCTGCTCCATTCAGAAACAGAATTCCGGCATGATTGACCCTGTATATGATCCGAGTGGGAGAACCTGACAAAGTCGCGCCGTAAACACAAGGAAAGGTCTATCAAATACATAGAGGGATGCAGATTTTACCTATTGAATGCCGGGTATAAAGTATTGGTGATAACCGCTAAAGGATAAAGATTGTGAGCAATTCTGTTGATAATGAAGCCAATAGTGCAGAACCCATTGTTGAAGCAGAAAGGGAAGCCTCTGCCGGTAAATGTCCTTTCCATGCAGGCGCATCAA
>NZ_JNVB01000017.1 GCF_000770305.1 Erwinia oleae | reverse complement strand
TCACGCAAGGAAAATCTGCCGGAACTGTGGCGGGCGCTGGAAGAGTCTGGCGCCGAGGCGGTGCGCACTATTGATATGGCGCAGGGGCAGAAACAGAGCCGGTTTATCGCCTGGAGCTTTATGACAAAACCGGCGCGCGAAAAAGCCCTCAGCCGCCGCTAGCTGTGCAGGATCGCTTCACGACGGGATAGTGCGTTAACGTAGCTGACTATCTTTACTGCCCCGGCGGTTAAACAGGCTACTGGCTGCCTGACGATCGTCGCGCTGCTGCTGGCAGGTTATGCAATACTGCACGCCGGGCAGAGCAAGCCGACGCGCCTGTGGAATCGGCTCGCCGCACTCTTCGCAGAACTCCGCGCTGGCGCCGTGATGCATTGCTCGCCTGGCGCGGCTGACGGCATCATCAATGGTTGAGTCAATTTGCTCCTGTACTGCGTCATCACGTGCCCATCCGCTTGCCATAGTGACCTCCAATAAAAAAGAGCAGGCGATTGCATCACCTGCTCCTGAGAACGTTCCGTAAAGCCGCCTCAAGGACGGCATAAAGGCTTATTCAATATTTGATTCAATAAACCACAGGAATTTGTCCAGATCACGCGAAGCAGCGGTAAAGATATCTGCGGTATCTTCATCTTCCACTTCGGTAATCGCTTTACGCGTATCGTTAGCCACAACGGCATAACGCTCCGCCAATGCTTTCAGGTGATCCTGCACGCTGTGAATATTCAGCGGGTAGCTTTTCAGTGGCGTTCTGTCGTTCACAACCTGCGTGGTACCCAGCGCCACACCGCCAAGCTGCACCACACGTTCAGCGATGGTGTCCTGATGATCGGTAATTGCCGTGCGGAAGCCATCCAGCATTTCATGTACACCAATGAAGTTGGCGCCGCGCATGTTCCAGTGGGCCTGTTTGGTGATCAAAGACAGATCGATAAATTCGGTAACCAGACGATTGAGCACCTCGATGGTGGCTTTTTTCTCGTCGTCAGCCACATTATTGCGGGTGTAAATCAGATCAGAAGATTTTGTTTTAACCAGTTTAGCGGTACTCATCATTAACATCCTCTTAATGTTGGTTGTCCTAATTAATTACCGAATAATTATAGCACCTCTTTGGCAATCTGCCGGAAAGATATTAACTATCGGTCAAATAGTGCTGCCCTTTGGGGTTTTTAATAATGTTAAATGAGAGTTATTAATATTCTCAATCGCAATTTTCATTGCAGGTATTTGAATAATATGGCTATTTTCAGTAATAGCGCCCGATGCGTATTGTCGCAGAAATTTTTCAATGAATATGTTTCAAAAATCATCTTTTTTTGACTACTGCGTTTTATTACTGTTAATAAAATGCACGCTTTGGCTGAGGTTCTTTAATCAGGAGATATTATTTTTCCCTTTACAGGGCGCAGCGTGAGTGTCGAACCGGCCGATGCCAGAATAATTGCCAACAGACCGAGCCATTGGGTAAACGTTAATAATTCTCCAAGAAAAAGCATCCCGGAAAACGCCGCCAGCGCGGGCTCCATGCTCATTAATGTGCCAAAGCTCTTCGCCGGTAGACGCGTGAGCGCAACCATTTCCAGCGAGTAGGGCAGCGCGGTGGACAGTACAGCGATAGCCAGCCCAATCGGGATCAGGGAGAGTGTCCAGGCGTCGCCGCTGGTAAACGCCACGCCGAGCGGCACAAAAAAGCAGGAGGCGATCAACGAACCCGCCGCCGCCGTGGCGGGGCCATGCTGCGAACCGGCACGCTTTCCTGCCACTATATAAACGGCCCACAATGCCCCTGCCAGCACCGCCAGCAGCGCGCCCTGAGGATCAACATTGGCGATGTTTCCCCGCAGAGGTAAAAGAAACCACAAGCCCGACAGCGCCAGGACAACCCAGATGAAGTCCAGCGGGCGCCGGGAACCGGCTAACGCTAACGCCAGTGGACCGGTAAATTCCAACGCGACGGCGATTCCCAGGGGAACGGTGCGCAGCGACAGGTAAAACGCATAGTTCATGCCGCCCAGCGACAGACCATAAAACAGCAGCGGCAAAACCTGTCGGCGGGTAAAACGCAGCCGCCAGGGCTTGAAGATAACAGTAAGGATAAAGGTGCCAAGGCCCAGACGCAGTGCGGTAATGCCCGGCGCGCCGACGGAGGCGAAGAGAGTTTTTGCCAGCGCCGCGCCGCTTTGAATCGATATCATGGCAATAATCAGTACCAGTAAAGGCAGCCACACTGATGAGCGAAAAGAGGAAAAAGACATCCTGCAACCATCCTTAGTCGATCCAGATAAAAAGAGATTTACCAACAGTGTACGTGAAGGGAAGCGTTTGAAACGGCAGGAGGCGAAAAAAAGCTGTAAGATCAGGTCAATTACGTAAATTCAGGCCAATATCGTCTAAGATTAATCCTAATGAACAAATTTTTACATTCTAATGACATGTTAAATTGAACCTGTTCTTTATAAGGAAAAATAATGACATAGCGTAGATCGTTAACCTTCTGTTACACCAACGCAAGCTTGGACAACAAAATCAGAGCAGAGTTTCCTCAATAGTTTTGTTATATTTTGTCCGTTGTCAGGAGAGAAGTTTTTTCACATTTGAGGTGGTTATGAAAAAAATTGCATGTCTTTCTGCGTTGGCTTGTGTACTGGCCGTATCTGCTGGTTCAGCAATGGCGCAAAGCACAGTTTCTGGTGGTTATGCTCAGAGCGATTATCAGGGCGTGGCTAATAAAGCGAATGGCTTCAACCTGAAGTATCGCTACGAAAACGGCAGCGATCCACTGGGTTGGATCGGATCTTTCACTTATACCGAGAAAGATAGCAGCGAGTCTGGCTTCTATAACAAAGGCCAGTACTACGGTGTGACTGCGGGTCCTGCTCTGCGTCTGAACGACTGGGCAAGCATTTACGGTGTGGTTGGTGTTGGCTACGGCAAATTCCAGCAGAACGCTCAGCAGACGCGTGACAAATCTGATACCAGCGATTACGGCGTTGCCTATGGCGCAGGTCTTCAGTTCAACCCAATTGAAAACGTTGCGCTGGACGTGGGCTACGAGCAGAGCCGCATTCGCAACACCGACGTTGGTACCTGGATCGCAGGCGTGGGTTACAGCTTCTAAGCTGTAGGCTTATTGCTTCACCGATCATAAAAATCCGCCCTCGAGGCGGATTTTTTATGCCGTTTTGCCGGCTAACATTTCCAGCAGCATCAGTCGCAGCGTAAAGGGCGAACGACAGAAGAGCGTCAGCAAGAGCGGTTTTTTCATTTTTCAGCCTCCTGCGGGCGTTTTTTATGCCAAATGGGTAGGGATACGTTCGTATTATAATCAGTTATAGCATGGGCTATACTTTGTAGCCAGCGCTATGCAGCGAAATTTTGTGCTTCAGCGGGCTTCGTTTACACTAGGAAACCAAAATCTGACGTGGTCGTAGCGCGTAAGTGTTAATCAATGAGGAAGCTGAATGAGTCGTCGCGCTAAAGGTGCCATCCCCGCACCATTAAAAGATATCGAAGAGCACGTCGAAGGTTTCCGCCAGGTGCGCGAGGCGCATCGCCGTGAGCTGATTGATGACTACGTTGAGCTGATTTCCGATCTGATCCGCCAGTTTGGCGAAGCGCGTCAGGTGGATATGGCGGCGCGGCTGGGCGTTTCGCAACCCACCGTCGCTAAGATGTTGAAAAGGTTGGCTATCGCTGGCCTGGTTGAACAGGTTCCTTACCGCGGCGTATTTCTTACTGCCGAAGGCGAAGCGCTGGCGGAAGAGAGTCGTATACGCCACTCTATAGTTGAAAACTTTTTGCTGGCGCTGGGCATCAGCCCGGACACAGCCCGACGCGATGCCGAAGGCCTGGAGCATCACGTCAGCGATGAGACGTTGGCTATCTTCCAGAAGTTTTACGAGAATCGTTAGTAATCGTTGTCACCCGCACCCATTTTTAGTCATTAATGCGATTAATGCGCTACCCGACGTAAGTTTGTAAAGAAATACTGGAATTTGTCAGTTTACATCGTATTGTTATAGCTGCGTTAATCATGCGAACCGACAACGGGTTCGCCGTAACCTGATGAGAAATATGGCTAATCAATCAACTCCCCCGTCGGATGATGACCAGCGTCATCAGGAAGACAACCCGCAGCAGGACAAGCAAAATGACCAGCAGGATGATCAGGAGCAGCCGGAGCGCAAACGGCCCGGCAAAAAGCCGCTCATCATCCTTGGCGTGGTGGTGGCGATCGCGATCGTCGTGGCGCTCTGGTTCTGGTTCACTACCCGCAATATTGAAAGCACCGATGACGCCTTCACCGACGCCGATGCGGTGACCATTGCGCCAAAAGCGTCCGGCTACGTCACCAGGCTGCTGGTGAAAGATAACCAGCGGGTGAAAAAGGGCGATCTGCTGGTGGTGATTGATCCCCGCGACAACACCGCGCAGCGCGATCAGGCACAGGCGCAGTTAGGGCTTGCGGTTGCACAGCTGCATCAGGCTCAGGCCGCACTGGCGCTGGCAAAGGTGCAGTACCCGGCGCAGAAAGATCAGGCGCTTGCCCAGCAGGCCAGCGCGGAGGCCAACCTGCGTAATGCGGAAGAGGATTACAAACGTCAGCGCGGTGTTGATCCGCGCGCCACGTCACAGCGCAATATTGATGCGGCAAATGCCCAGTTGAGAAGCGCGCGTGCGCAGTTTGAGAGCGCAAAAGCGCAGGTGGAAGTCGCCTCGCAGATCCAACTGCAAATCCGCCAGCAGGAAACCAACGTTGAGGCGCGTCAGCAACAGGTTCAACAGGCGCAGGCGCAGCTCAATACCGCGAATCTTAACCTCTCCTATACCGAAGTCCGCGCGCCGTACGACGGCTTTGTCACGCGTCGCAACGTGCAGGTCGGGACGCTGGTGCAGGCCGGCACCTCGCTGTTTTCACTGGTGTCGCCTGATGTCTGGATCACCGCTAACTTCAAGGAATCGCAGCTTGAACGCATGAAGCCGGGCGATAAAGTCAACATTACTATTGATGCGTGGCCGGACATGAAGCTGGAAGGGCACGTAGACAGCGTGCAGATGGGCTCTGGCTCGCGCTTCTCGGCCTTCCCGGCGGAAAACGCCACCGGGAACTATGTCAAAATTGTACAGCGCGTGCCGGTTAAGATTGTTATCGATAAAGGTCTCGATCCAAACAAATTACTGCCGTTGGGACTGTCGGTCGAACCTGAGGTAACGGTGGAATGAGTTCCGGCCAGAGCTGGAAACCGGCCAGCAATCCCTGGCTGGTCGCCATGACGGTGACGCTGGCGGTGTTTATGGAGATCCTCGACACCACTATCGTCAACGTGGCGCTGCCGCACGTCGCCGGGTCGCTGTCATCCAGCTATGACGAGTCCACCTGGGTACTCACCTCCTACCTGGTGGCGAACGGTATCGTGCTGCCCATCTCCGCCTTTCTCAGCCGTATTTTTGGCCGCAAACAGTTTTTTCTGATCTGTATTGTGATGTTCACCGTCTGTTCGTTCCTGTGCGGCATTGCCACCGAGCTGTGGCAAATCATTCTGTTCAGGGTGCTTCAGGGCTTCTTTGGCGGCGGCCTGCAACCGGTGCAGCAATCGGTTCTGCTCGACTACTTCAAACCGGAAGATCGCGGCAAGGCGTTTGGCCTCTCTTCCATTGCGATTATTGTGGCGCCGGTGCTCGGCCCGACGCTGGGCGGCTGGATCACCGATAACTACAGCTGGCGCTGGGTGTTCTTCATTAACATTCCGGTGGGCATTTTCAGCGTGCTGGCTATTTATCAATTGCTGGAAGATCCACCATGGGAACGTAAGTGGGCGAAGGGCAAGCTGAAAATTGACTATATCGGTATCAGCCTGATCACGCTTGGTCTGGGCTGCTTGCAGGTGATGCTCGATCGCGGGGAAGATGACGACTGGTTCAGCTCCGGCTTTATCATCACCTTCGCGGTGCTGACGGCGATCGGCCTGGTCGGTGCGGTTTACTGGCTGCTCTATGCCAAAAAACCGGTGGTGGATCTGCACTGCCTGAAGGATAAAAATTTTGCGGTCGCCTCGATTCTGATGGCGGGCATGGCGGCGATCCTTTATGGCAGCTCGGTGGTTATCCCCCAACTGGCTCAGCAGGATTTAGGCTATACCGCCACCTGGTCCGGCCTGGTGCTGTCCCCCGGCGCGGTGCTGATTGTCCTGTCGATACCGCTGGTGCTGAAGCTGATGCCGCTGGTGCAAACCCGCTGGATTATCGCCTTTGGTTTTACCTGTCTGTTTCTGTCGTTCCTCTACTCTGCGACGCTGACGCCGAACGTGGATTTCACCACGCTGGTGATGATTCGTAGTGCACAGACCATTGGCCTTGGCTTCCTGTTTGTGCCGCTCACCACTATTGCCTTTGTCACCATTCCGCAACGGCTCAATGCTGACGCCTCGGCGCTGTTTACCATGTGCCGCAACGTGGCGGGCTCGATCGGCATTTCACTGTCGACAGCGATGATCACCGAGCGCGAGCAGGCGCGCAGCGCGCAGATGGTGCATAACATGTCGCAGTTTAACGAGCCGTTTAACCTGACGGTGGAGCGCTGGGCGCAGTCGGTAAAAGATTTCTCGTCGATGGTTGGCGATCCGGTAACCATCGCCACCGGGCAGCTTTATCAACAGATGATTGCCCAGGCGCGAATTCTGGCCTATATCGACGTGTTTATGGGTCTGAGCGTGGTCGCCCTGATCCTTATTCCCTTTTGTTTGCTGCTTGCGCCGATTAAGAGCGAGGGCAGTGCAGGAGCACACTGACATGAACGTTCTTATCAACTTCAAGCGTTCGCGCACCGGCGCGCTGTTGATCGCCTCGATAGCGCTGGCGGCCTGCTCTGTCGGGCCGGATTACCAGGCGCGTCAGCCGACCACGCCGTCGTCTTTTAACGATATGCGGTCCGGCAGCGCCTCAAAGCCGCAGGCGGCGCAAACCAGCCCAAACTGGTGGAAATCGTTTAACGATCCGCAACTCGACAGCCTGATCGATCGCGCCATCACCGGTAACCTCAGCCTTCAGCAGGCGGTGTTGCGTATTGCCAGTTCCCGCCAGCAGGTGAATCAGGCGCGCGGCGCGTGGTTTCCGTCGGTAAATGGCAACCTCGGCGTCACGCGTCAACAGCTGGGTGCGAAAGGCATTCTGGAGGCGAACGGCGTGTATGATCAGGTGGATCAGGTTGATCCAAACCTGCGCTCGGCGCTGAACGGCCTGACGCAGCCGATCACCAACTATCAGGGCTCGTTTGATGCCTCGTGGGAGATCGATCTGTGGGGAAAAGTGCGTCGTCAGGTAGAAATGGCCAACGCGCAGCAGCAGCAGCAGATTGAGAACCGTAACGATGCGCTGGTGTCGCTGGAGGCGGAAGTCGCCCGCACTTATCTGCAACTGCGCGGCGCGCAATCGATCGTCAACACGCTGCAAACGCAGATCGATATCGCGCAGCAAACCGTCGGGCTGACGCAGAGCCAGCAGCAGAATGGCCTCGCGCCGCAGATGGACGTTGAGAACGCACGCGCGCAGCTCAGTTCGCTTCAGGCGCAGCTTCCGCAGTACGAGGCGCAGAGCCGTCAGGCGATGAACGGCCTGGCGGTGCTCATCGGCAAGCCGCCGGGCGCGCTGGACGGCGAGCTGAGCGCAGTAAAAGCGCTGCCGCCGCTGCCGAAAGCGGTGCCGGTCGGGCTGCCCTCGACGCTGGCGCGTCGCCGTCCTGACGTTCGCGCCGCCGAAGCGCAGCTGCATGCCGCCACGGCCAATATCGGCGTTTCGGTCGCGCAGCTTTTCCCGGATCTGTCGCTGACCGGCCAGTTTGGCATGCGCAACTCCGACATCAGCTATCTGGATAACTGGAGCAGTCACTTCTACAGTTTCGGACCGTCGATTTCGATCCCCATCTTCCAGGGCGGAAGGCTGGTGTCGAGCGTGAAAATGGCCAGAGCCGAACAGGCCAGCGCGGCGCTGGGCTACCGTCAGACGGTGCTGACCGCGCTTCAGGACGTCGAAAATGCGCTGGTCAGCTATCGTACCGATCAGCAGCGCGTGGAAGGGCTGGATCGCACGGTGGCCTCGCTGCAAAACGCGTATAACCTGGCGAATGAGAGCTATGGAAAAGGGCTGGCGACTTTTATCGACGCGCTGGATGCACAGCGTCAGCTGGCGCAGGCCACGCAGCAGGCAGCCTCGGCGCGGGTGCAGAGCAGTCTGGATCTGGTTGCGCTGTACAAAGCGCTGGGCGGCGGTTGGGAAACCTATCAGAACGTGACGCTGCCGGACTATTCGGTATTCGGCCCGGCGGAGAGCGTTACTCCCGCGACCGATTAAAATTTTCAGGAAGCAGGGCCTGCATTTTCAACTCGCGGCTGTGGCGGATAGCGGTTTCCGTTTCACAGCCCGCGTATTCCGCAATTTCCCGCCAGGTAAAATCGTAGCCAGGCCAGCGCTCATACAGCGTACTGATGGCGCGCATCACCCGCTGTCGCGATTTATCGTAAGCCATGCTCGTCATTCGTTTTTCTGCTTCGGCAAGATCGCCAGCCAGCCTGCACACCATAAACGCGTGCAGCGCGGAATAGTGATTCAGAAAGCGGTCAGGATCGTATGGGGTGATCCGCGTGACGCTGGCGGTGAGCTGCACGCGGGAAGAGCAGTGATAATAGCTGTCGCCAAAGAGGCTGCGGTAGCCGAAAAACTCGCCGGGGCAGAAGAGGCGAATCAGACAGACCTTGCCGTTTTCCAGCATGTGATAGAGGCCCACCAGCCCGCTGTGCAAATAGTAAAAGGAGGACGCTTCGTCCTCCTGCGGATAGATACGGGTCTGTTTAGGCAGCGCCTCCAGACGGGTCAACAGGGCGTGGGGTGAGCCTGTCAGGCCTGCAAACAGCGCCGGGCCTGACGTTTCATCAGAACTTTTGTTTCTTTTCCTCAATCTTCACCCCTTTGGTTGGCAAGCCGGTGTCGTAGTCGCGCACCACCGGCGAGACCAGATCGTCCGGCTTCGGACGGAATGCCCCCATCCATTGCGCGTGTCTGCCAGGCCGCCATGGTCGCATCGCCCAGCGATAGCTACGGAACGGATCGCGGATCCTGTCCATATAATCCAGTAACGTATCATGAAGGGCATCGCGGCGCGCGGCGTAGCGCGGATCGTCGATCGCATTGTTCATCTCATCGGGATCCGCCTTGCGGTCATACAGCTCGTCTTCATCAAACAGATTGATCACCAGCTTCAGCTCATTAGAAACCCACGCGCGCATCGGTATAAAGCCGCCAAAACTGTCATGCTCGATTTCATAACGGTTGAATTCCACCATCACTTCGCGCGGCTGCTCTGTCTGCGTTGCCTTGAGCAGCGGCAGCAGGCTTTCGCCATGCAGGGCAGGCGGGCGCGGAATGTTGGCGATCTCCAGCAGCGTCGGCAGCAGATCGATATGGCTTATTGGCGTATCAATTTCGCGTACGATCAGGCCGGGGCCGTGAATGATAAAAGGAATACGCGTAATATCGTCATATCCGGCGGAACCCTTGCTGATCAGGCGATGCGCACCCATCATTTCACCGTGATCCGAGGTATAAATCACCCAGGTG
The DNA here is from genome assembly GCF_000770305.1 of Erwinia oleae. Lineage (GTDB taxonomy): Bacteria > Pseudomonadota > Gammaproteobacteria > Enterobacterales > Enterobacteriaceae > Erwinia > Erwinia oleae. The sequence continues at coordinate 50,283 of NZ_JNVB01000017.1, read as the reverse complement.
TTATCCCACTCATCGGGCGTCAGGTGATCCAGCACGCGGCCAATCTGGTCATCAACAAAATCATTACAGGCAAAGTAGAGCGGATGGTGATAGCTCTCGCCGTCAGCCACGGGCGACGGCATCGCTTCGGCCCACAGCCTCTGATGCATCGGTTTGCCCTGCAAATCATCCTTCGCTTTCGCGCCCAGCGGATAATGAAAATCTGCGTATCTGTCGAGATAGCGCGGTGGGCAGGTAAACGGGTGATGCGGTTCATCGTAGGAGAGTACCAGCAGAAACGGCCTGTCGTTCTGCTGACGGCGTTCATCCAGAAAAGCGATCGCGCGATCGCTGATGCGATAGCCCCAGGTGAAGGCGTCATCGATAGCGTACGCTTCCAGCTCCTCTTTACTGTTCAGGCCGTTGCGCCACAGGCTTATCTGATCTTCCGACAGATCGGCAAGATAGTTTGCGCCGTCGTACCAGTACTTTTCGTCCCATTCAGGCGGACAAATGCCGGTGCCGAAATAGTCATGGCCGTCCAGATGCCATTTACCGATGTAGCCGGTTTTCCAGCCGCTATTGTGGAAATAGCTGCCCATGGTGCGCATATTTTTGCCCGGCGCGAGGTTATTGGTCCAGGGGCCGCTCTGATTAGAATAGAGGCCGGTAAACAACCCGGCGCGGGCAGGCGTACAAAGCGGGGCCGTGGTGTAGGCCGAGTTAAATTTCGCCCCGCGCGCCGCCAGGCGGTCAATATTGTCGGTTCCCAGCGGCAGACCGGTATAGCAGCCCACCATATTCGAGGCCTGCGTATCGGTCATAATAAAAATGATATTGGGCTGTTTCATCGGGTGGTCTCCTGTTTTAAAGGGGGATTGCCGCCGAAAAACGCCAGCCGCAGGCAGATACCTACAACGACGGCACCGGTCAGCCAGCAGAGCCAGGCGGTGTTCCATCCGCCGAAACGGGCCAGAAACGCATAGACAAATACCATGGCGGACACCACTGCCACCGAGGCGATTTTGACATTTTTCCAGGGCGTTAAATCAACCGCGAAGGCGTCTTTAAATTCAAACGGCGTTTCGCGCGGCGCCAGGCGGCCCACGATCAGCATCATCAATACGTTCAGCAGGAAGGTGATCGCCAGCAGATAGAGAAAGTGGATATGCGATTCAAAGAGATAGTTGATACAGACATAACTCACGATGCCCATAAACAGGGCAAGCTTTGCAGCCAGCGCCGGAATGCGCGGAAAAAAGAAGCCCATTAATACAATGGTCACCAGCGGCACGTTATAGACGCCGTTAAGCTGTTTCATCCAGCTGTAAAGGCCTTCCGGCGCGTTGGCGATGGTGGGCGCAACCACGATCGACATGATGGTCAGCGCCAGCGCAAAATAGCGTCCGACAGCGACCTGCCGTTCCTGCGTTGCATTTTGGTTGATCACCCGGCTGTAAATGCCATAGCTGAACAGCGTACTGGCGCTGTTCAGAAAGCCGGTAAAGGCGCTGATAATGGCTCCGAACAGCACTGCGCCAAAGAAACCGATTAAGGGATCGGGCAGAACCTGATTCACCAGCGCCGGATAGGCCATATCCGCCTTCGGCAGATTCTTAAACAGATGCCAGGCGATAATGCCGGGCAGCACCAGAATCAGCGGGTCGAGCATCTTCAGCACGGCAGTATAAATAGCGCCTTTCTGCCCTTCGACAAGGCTTTTCGACGCCAGCGTGCGCTGAACAATGCCCTGATTAGTACACCAGTAAAAGGTGTTGACGAGGATCAGGCCGGTCAGCGCAGCGCCAAGCGGCACGGGATCGTGCGCGCCACCGATTGAGTTGAGCTTCTCGCCGTGATCGCTTGCCAGCCTGTTTACGCCTGCGATAAAGCTGCCGCCGCCCATCGCCATCAGGCCAAACCAGGGCACCATCAGCCCGCCAGTCACCAGACCGATGCCATTGATCACGTCCGCGACGGCTATCGCCCGCAGCCCGCCGATAATGGCATAGGCGGAGCCGATACAGCCCAGCATCGCCACCATCAGGATCAGCGAGCCGGCCTGGCTCAGACCGGTTATACCGCTGATATTAAACAGGCTGTTCAGCGCCAGCGAGCCGGAATACAGCACAATGGGAAGAAAGCAGATGCCGGTGGCGATCAGAAAGCAGCAGTCCACGATCAGGCGCGTGGTGCGGTCGTAGCGCTCTTCAATGAAATCGGGAATGGTGGCGATACCGCGTTTGAGGTAACGCGGCAAAAATATCAGCGCCAGCAGCACCAGCGGAATAGCGGACATCACCTCCCAGGCCATTACCGACATGCCGAACTTATAAGCCTGTCCGCTCAGCCCGACCAGCTGTTCGGTAGAAAGGTTGGTGAGCATTAGCGAGGCGGCAATAATGGGGGCTTTAAGCGAGCGTCCTGCAAGAAAGTAACCTTGCTGAGAGCGGACATCGTCCTTTCTCACTTTCCACCAGGTCAGCACGCCAACCAGTACGGTGAAAAAGAAAAACGAGGCAATATGCAGCGTATTCATAGAGTAATCCGTCCGGTAAAGTAGTCGCTATTTTTCCCTGCCTTTACGTTGTTGAAACGAAGACAGAATTAACTTCATCATTATTAACAACAATTTATGAAAGGCTAATATCGAGTTGACCTGTTTTATAACCAAAAGTCGGGTCGTTGTTACTGCGCAGGGAGACCGGCTGTTTGCGCCGTTGCCGGTGAAGGAAGTTGTACTCTTTTCAGGAAGCTGTTTTTATGACGATAGTCATAAGCGACATGGGCTTAACTCACAAAACCATAAGAATATGGGTGTCTCTTCAGCCGTTCAGGCTGTCGCGATGAGGTATTCCCCGCCGTATTTTTTTGGCATAATGCGCGCTGGTTCACACATCCCCCATCGCAAACGAAAGGCAATCCTGTGCTAGTTTCCAGCAACGTCACCATGCAGTTTGGCAGTAAGCCGCTGTTCGAAAACATCTCTGTAAAATTTGGCGGTGGAAATCGCTACGGCCTGATCGGCGCCAACGGCAGCGGCAAATCTACCTTTATGAAAATTCTGGGTGGCGATCTTGTTCCCTCCGCCGGTAACGTCTCCCTCGATCCCAACGAGCGTATCGGTAAGCTACGTCAGGATCAGTTCGCTTTTGAAGCGTTCTCAGTGCTCGATACGGTGATCATGGGCCACGGCGAACTGTGGGAAGTGAAGCAGGAACGCGATCGCATCTATGCGCTGGCGGAAATGAGCGAAGAAGATGGCTATAAAGTCGCCGATCTCGAAGTGCTCTATGGCGAAATGGATGGCTACACGGCGGAAGCGCGCGCGGGTGAACTGCTGCTTGGCGTCGGTATTCCGCTGGAGCAGCACTACGGCCCGATGAGCGAAGTCGCCCCCGGCTGGAAGCTGCGTGTTCTGCTGGCGCAGGCGCTCTTCTCCAACCCGGACATCCTGCTGCTCGATGAACCGACCAACAACCTGGACATTGATACGATTCGCTGGCTGGAGCAGGTGCTGAACGAACGCAACAGCACCATGATCATTATTTCGCATGACCGTCATTTTCTGAACATGGTGTGCACGCATATGGCCGATCTGGACTACGGCGAACTCCGCGTGTACTCCGGCAACTACGACGAATACATGACCGCAGCCACCCAGGCGCGCGAACGTCTGCTGTCCGATAACGCGAAGAAAAAAGCGCAGATTAACGAGCTGCAATCCTTTGTCAGTCGCTTCAGCGCAAACGCCTCTAAATCGCGTCAGGCGACGTCACGCGCAAAACAGATCGATAAAATCAAACTGGAAGAGGTGAAAGCGTCCAGTCGTCAGAACCCGTTTATTCGTTTCGAACAGGGGAAAAAGCTGTTCCGCAACGCGCTGGAGCTGGAGTCGGTCACCAAAGGCTTCGATCAGGGACCGCTGTTTAAAAACCTCAATCTGCTGCTGGAAGTGGGCGAAAAATTAGCGATCCTCGGGCCGAACGGGATCGGGAAAACCACGCTGTTGAAAACGCTGGTGGGCGAACTGCCTGCTGATAACGGCACGGTGAAGTGGTCTGAAAATGCCAGCCTCGGTTACTATGCGCAGGATCACGCACATGATTTTGCCGACGACCTGACCGTGTTCGACTGGATGAGCCAGTGGAAGCAGGAGAGCGACGACGAGCAGGCGGTGCGCAGCATTCTCGGTCGGTTGCTGTTCAGCCAGGACGACATCAAAAAACCGGCGAAAGTGCTGTCGGGTGGCGAAAAAGGCCGCATGCTGTTTGGCAAACTGATGATGCAAAAACCGAACGTGCTGATCATGGATGAACCGACCAATCACCTGGATATGGAATCCATTGAGGCGCTCAACATGGCGCTGGAAATGTATGAAGGTACGCTGATCTTCGTCTCGCACGACCGCGAGTTCGTCAGCTCGCTGGCAACAAGGGTGATTGAAATGTCGCCGGGCAAGCTCAACGACTTTACCGGCAATTACGAAGACTACCTGCGCAGTCAGGGCATCGTTTGATAACCAGCAGGAAGCCGGACGGCTTCCTGTTAGCTTTTTTGACCACGGGCTGTTTTTTGTTTTACTCGCTGGAAAAATAAGTTTGTGGGGTGAGCTTATTCACCCCCGTTTCAGAGCATCTCAACGCGGTTTTTGCCACCGGTTTTCGCCTGATAAAGCGCTTTATCCGCCTCGCTTATCAACGTCTCGCGCGACGTATTAGTCGCTTCATCCTCCAGCGCATGCACGCCCACGCTGATGGTCACAATCTTCTCCGCCACGTCGCTGCTCTCGTGAGGGATGTTCATCAATGCCACCGCGTCAACCGCCGCGTGCGCATAGCGCAAGGCGCCTTTACGACCGCTGTCGGGCAAAATCACTGCAAATTCTTCGCCGCCGTAGCGCGCAATCAGGTCATCAGCACGATGAGGAACCTGCTGTAACGCGCTGGCGATCCGCTTCAGACACTCATCGCCAGCAAGATGCCCATAGGTATCGTTGAAGCGCTTAAAGGAGTCGACATCGATCATCAGCAGCGCCACGGAAGATCGCGCGCTCTCCGACTTTTCCAGGCTGCTGTCGAGGTAAAGATCAAACTGCCGTCGGTTCGCCAGGCCGGTAAGGCTGTCAACCAGCGCGAGGTTTTGTAGCGCGTGGTTCATCTGCGTGAGCTGATCGCGTACTTCAGCCAGCTCGCGCTGATTCTGGATACTTTTACTCAGATTACGTAGCAGCAGGTAGCCAAGCATAACGATGGCAAGCAGAAGCAGGATGCACAGGACGATATAAACCAGTACGCCGGTCAGCCACGTCTGCAACAGCTGTTGCTTGCCATAACCAACCGTCACCACCAGCGGATACCGCTTCATGCTGGCGTAGCCAAACACGCGCTCGACGCCGTCGATTGCCGCTTTATAAATCGCGGTTCCGCTGGCGGATTGTTTCAGCAGATGCGTAAACAGCGGGCTGCTGGAAAGGTTGCGATTGATGGTGTCGTCAGGGGAAGGTCTGGCGTAAAAAAGGTTGCCTCTATCGCTGATCAGCGCCATCAGCCCGCGTTCGCCCAGCGTATAGTAGCTAAAAATCTGCCGAAAATAATCAATGCGAATGGTCGCCAGCAGTACGCCGCGAAACGAGCCGTCGCTGTTATTCAGACGCATTGATAAGGGAATAATCAGCTCACCCGTACTGCGGCTGCGGATCACCTTGCTGATCAGCATGCCCGGATCGGTATGCGTCATATGGTAGCGGAAATAGTCGCGATCGCTGTTGTTAAAACGTTGTTTCGGCATCTCCGCCGCCGAGGTTACCACCCAGTTTCCGCTGGCATCGTAAACAAACAGGCCGTGCAGCTGCGGCAGAGAGGATTTACGCGTGGAGAGCAGCTCGTGCAGATAAACCTGCCGCTCACCATCCAGCCCGATGAGCGTAATGCGGTCGCGCAGATCCTGTAACACCAGCTCCACCTGAAGAAATGAATCTTCCGACTGCTGCGACACGGATTGCGAAAGATTACGTGCGTTGTTTTGCGTATCGTCAAGCATGCGTTGCCAGGTATTATTGACTATCCAGCCATTCACCAACACCACGGCTACGCAGATAACCGATAAAAAGATCAGCAGCATTTTACGTAAATTAAGCATGCTGGTGTCGTTCTGCGCCCGTATCTCTTCACTCATGTTTACCACATACCTCGCAGGCAGGGTCTTTCGCTACCTTCATCTCACGAAACTGAAGCGCCATTGCATCATAGATTAGCAGCTTACCGCTGACGCGCTCGCCGTAGTGCGTCAGCAGCCGAATGGCTTCCATCGCCTGAAGCGCGCCAATCACCCCCACCAGCGGGGCCATCACGCCCGCTTCGACGCAGCTGAGGGTGGCGTCGCCGAACAGCCGACTGATGCAGCGATAGCAGGGCGCATTGTCCTGCCAGCTGAACACGTTAATCTGTCCTTCCATACGGATTGCGGCACCGGAAACCAGCGGAACGCGCTGCGCGAAACAGATCCGATTTAACTGCTCGCGTGTGGCTACGTTGTCAGTGCAATCAAGCACCACGTCGTGTTTCTTAACCAGCTCCGCCATCGCTTCGTCGTTAAGCTGTGCATTAACGCTGCTGAGGGAGAGATGGGGGTTGAGCGCGCGCAGTCTGTGGCTGGCCGACGCCACTTTAGGCATGCCGATGTCCGCATCGGTATGCAGCGTCTGGCGCTGAAGGTTGGACAGGGAAACCGTGTCAAAATCGAGCAGCGTCAGATGACCCATGCCGGCCGACGCCAGGTAGGGCGCCGCCGCGCAGCCGAGGCCGCCGAGGCCGACCACCAGCGCTTTCGACGCTTTCAGCCGTTCCTGCCCGTCAAAATCGAAACCCCGCAGCACAATCTGGCGGTTATAGCGCAGCGTCTCTTCATCGCTCAGTTCCGGCAGCATTTATCCCTCCAGCAGGGTGTTGAAAGGCTCAACCTCAACCCATTCGCCGGCGTTAACGTTGCCGCGCTCGCGCTCCAGCACGATAAAACAGTTGGCCTGGCTGAACGAACTGAACACGTGGGAGCCCTGAGGGCCGGTGCTGCGCACTTCCATTTCGCCCTCCGCGTTGCGGCTGAGGATACCGCGCTGGAAATCGAGCCGCCCCGGCGTTTTTTTCAGCGAGCCAGTCAGCTTAACGCGCTGGCGTGGCGGCAGTACGGCCGACTGCTGGCCGGTGAGCTTCGCCAGCAGCGGCTGCACCAGTTGATAAAAGGTGAGAGCCGCAGAAACCGGATTACCTGGCAGGCCGCAGAACCAGCTATTTTTCAGGCGGCCAAAGGCGAAAGGCTTGCCGGGTTTAATGGCCAGCTTCCAGAAGGTGACTTCCCCCAGACTTTCCAGCATCTGTTTGGTGTAATCCGCTTCGCCTACAGAAACGCCACCGCTGCTGAGGGTAACGTCGGCCTGGCTGTCCGCCTGCTGAAATGCGGCGCGAAGCGCGTCAGGATCGTCACGAATGATGCCAAGGTCAATTACCTCGCAGCCAAGCTTATGCAGCATCAGCGAGACGGCAAAGCGGTTGGTGTCGTAAATCTGCCCTGCGCCCAGCGGCTGGCCGACAGGCTGGAGTTCGTCGCCGGTTGAAAATATCGCAATTCGCAGGCGGCGAATGACATTTACCTCAGCCACGCCTAATGAGGCCAGCAGCGGAAGCTCCGCCGCGCCCAGGCGCGTTCCAGCACGCAGCACGCGGGCGCCGCGTCGAATATCTTCACCCGGCAGACGGATATTTTGCCCGGCCGCCACCGGCGCGGTAATGCGGATCGCCTCGCCGTCCTGTTCGGTCTGCTCCTGCATCACCACCGCATCCGCACCCGGCGGCACCGGCGCGCCGGTCATAATGCGGATACAGCTTCCTGCGGGCCATTCGCCGGAAAAGGGCGCGCCGGCAAACGCTTTGCCAGCTACGTAAAGCGGTTTTTCATTCTGTATATCTGCCAGCCGCACGGCATAACCATCCATGGCGGAGTTAGCAAAAGAGGGCACATCAATCGGTGAAATCACCTCTTCGGCGGTTATGCGACCTGCGGCATCGATAATCGACAGCGTTTCATCATCGGTAAGCGGGGTAATTTGAGCCAGCATCGTGGCCAGTGCGTCATCCAGGGAAATCAGTCCTGTGGTAAAGGGTTCCATACGTTCTCCGGCGCGCCTGCACGCGCGCTAATCAATCAGATGCTTTTATTATGACGGCAATTTGCCTTAGGGTCACGTAAACGCCCCGTCCGGCATGAGTTATAACTTTTCGTTATTATCAGCCAGCAACCTTTGTGCTTTACATCACTTTACAGGCTGCCTATAGTCAAAAACGACTTATTCCAAATAAATGCAGCCTAACTCAGTGTTTTTCATGCTGATTTGGCAGTCACGACAGAGGCGTTATGGTCAAAGCAGCAATTGCCATCCACGGCGGCGCGGGCGCCATCGCCCGCGCCAGTATGAGTGCGGAAAAAGAGCAGGCGTACATTCAGGCGCTGTCAGACATTGTGTCACGCGGCCAGGCGATGCTGGCGGAAGGACGCAGCGCGCTGGATGCGGTCACCGAGGCGGTACGGCTGCTTGAAGAGTGTCCGCTGTTTAACGCAGGCAAAGGCGCGGTATTTACGCATGTTGGCACGCATGAGCTTGACGCCAGCGTGATGGATGGCCGCACGCTGGAAGCGGGTGCCGTCGCGGGCGTCAGCCGCATTCGCAACCCGGTGCTGGCGGCGCGTGAGGTGCTGGCGCACAGCCCGCACGTGCTGCTGATTGGCGAAGGCGCAGAAAAATTTGCGGCCGAACGCGGCCTTGAACGCGTTGCGCCGGACTTCTTCTCGACCGATGAACGCCGTGAGCAGCTCGAACGCGCTCTGGCGTCTGAGCAGGTGCTGCTCGACCACGATGGCGCCGCGCAGGCGTCGGGCGATCCGCTCGACCCGGATCGCAAATTCGGCACCGTCGGCGCGGTGGCGCTCGACCTTGAAGGTAACCTGGCGGCGGCCACCTCAACCGGCGGCATGACTAACAAACAGGTGGGACGCGTAGGGGATTCCCCCGTCATCGGCGCGGGCTGCTATGCCAACAACGCAAACGTTGCCGTCTCCTGTACCGGCACCGGTGAAGTCTTTATGCGTACGCTGGCCGCCTACGACATCGCTGCGCTGATGGCGTATGCAGGCCTGTCATTAAAAGAGGCGACCGACCGTGTGGTAATGGAAAAAATTCCCGCTTTCGGCGGCAGCGGCGGCCTGATTGCTATCGATCGCGAAGGCAATATCGCGCTGCCTTTTAACAGTGAAGGCATGTATCGCGGCTACGGTTACGTGGGCGACGCGCCAAACGTCGGCATCTACCGTCAACAATAAACAGGCTTGAGCATAATGCAGTCACCAGAGGAACAGGTACTTTCGGTCAAAAATCTGCGCGTCAGTTTTCAGCAGGAAGGCGAAAGGATTCAGGCGGTAAAAAATCTTTCGCTGGAGGTGAAGCGCGGCGAAACGCTGGCTATCGTCGGAGAATCCGGCTCAGGAAAATCGGTGACGTCACTGGCGCTGATGCGTCTGGTGGAGCAGGGCGGCGGCATTATCGACAGTGGCGAAATGTGGCTGCGTCGGCGTAACGGCGAGCTTATTGATCTTGCCACGCTGCGTCAGTCGCAGCTGCGCGGCATCCGCGGCGCCGATATGGCGATGATTTTTCAGGAGCCGATGACCTCGCTCAATCCGGTTTTCCCGGTGGGCGAGCAGATCGCTGAATCCATTCGCCTGCATCAGGCGAAAAGCCATCGTGACGCGCTGAAGGAAGCAGAAAGGATGCTCGACCTGGTGCGTATTCCCGAAGCGAAAAACGTACTTTCCCGTTTCCCGCACCAGCTTTCCGGCGGGATGCGTCAGCGGGTGATGATCGCCATGGCGCTCTCCTGCCGACCGGCGCTGCTGATTGCCGATGAGCCAACCACGGCGCTTGACGTCACCATCCAGGCGCAGATCCTGCAACTGATCCGCGTACTGCAAAAAGAGATGCAGATGGGCGTGATTTTTATCACCCACGATATGGGCGTGGTGGCGGAAATGGCCGATCGTGTGCAGGTCATGTATCGCGGCGACGTGATGGAAACCGGCAGCGTCGACGAGATTTTTCAGCGTCCGCAGCGCGACTATACGCGCGCGCTGCTGGCCGCCGTGCCAAAACTGGGGGCGATGACCGGCAGAGCGCTGCCGGCGCATTTCCCGCTGATTGGGCATGATAATGATGACACGCCCCAGGATACCGTGGTCGCTGACGGTGAACCGGTGCTACAGGTGCGCGATCTGGTAACCCGCTTCGATATTCGCAGCGGCATTCTGAACCGCGTGACGCGGCGCGTGCACGCAGTGGAGAAGGTCAGTTTTGATTTGCGCGCGGGCGAAACGCTGGCGCTGGTGGGAGAGTCCGGCTGCGGCAAGTCCACCACCGGACGCTCGCTGCTGCGGCTGGTTGAAAGCCAGGGCGGCACCATTACCTTTAACGGCCAGCGAATTGATACCCTGACCGGCCCGGCGCTTTCACATCTGCGGCGTGATATTCAGTTTATTTTTCAGGACCCCTACGCCTCGCTGGATCCGCGACTGACGGTAGGCTTTTCAATTATGGAGCCGCTGCTGGTGCACGGCATCGCAAAAGGGCAGGCGGCGGAAGATCGCGTGGCCTGGCTGCTGGAGCGCGTTGGCCTTTTGCCGGAGCACGCGCGTCGCTATCCCCATGAATTTTCCGGCGGTCAGCGGCAGCGCATCTGTATTGCGCGCGCGCTGGCGCTTAATCCAAAGGTGGTGATCGCCGACGAGTCGGTCTCCGCGCTGGACGTCTCCATTCAGGCGCAGATCGTTAATCTGATGCTCGATCTCCAGCGCGAGTTTGGCATTGCCTTTCTGTTTATCTCTCACGATATGGCGGTGGTGGAACGGATCAGCCACCGCGTGGCGGTGATGTATCTGGGACAGATTGTTGAGATCGGCCCGCGCCAGTCTGTATTTGAAAATCCGCAGCATCCCTACACGCGCAAGCTGATGTCGGCGGTGCCGGTGGCAGACCCGGCTCATCGACGTCGTGAACGAGCGCTACTGGTTGATGAAATTCCCAGCCCGATCCGCGCCCTGGACGATGAGCCGGTGGTGGCACAGCTTATTGAAGTGAGCGCAGGACACTACGTTGCCCGCCATGCAGTCGGCGGCTGATTTGCAGCACAACATCGACAAAGGATTAAGAGGAAGACGAGATGATGATTCAAAAACGTAAGTTGCTGTTAACCGCTGGCCTGCTGGGCAGTATTGCGGCGCTACCCGCGTGGGCGGCAAAGGATGCGGTGATCGCCGTAGGGTCCAATTTCACCACGCTCGATCCTTACGACGCCAACGACACGCTGTCGCAGGCGGTAGCGAAATCTTTCTATCAGGGCCTGTTTGGCTTTGATAAAGATATGAAGTTAATTAACGTGCTGGCAGAGAGCTATCAGGCCAGTCCGGACGGATTAACGTACACCGTCAAACTGCGTTCAGGCATTAAATTCCAGGACGGCAGCGACTTCAATGCCGAAGCGGTCAAGGTTAACCTCGATCGCGCCAGCGATCCCGACAGCCATCTGAAGCGCTATAACCTGTTTAAATCTATCGGCACCACCGAAGTGGTCGATCCCGTAACGGTGAAAATCACTCTTAAGCAGCCGTTCTCCGCCTTTATTAACACCCTGGCAAGCCCGGCGGCAGCGATGATTTCGCCCACTGCGCTGAAGAAGTACGGCAAGGACATCGGTTTTCATCCGGTGGGAACCGGGCCGTACGAACTGGAGAACTGGAATCAGACCGATTTCGTCAAGGTGAAAAAGTTTGCCGGCTACTGGAAAAAAGGCTATCCGAAACTGGATACCATCACCTGGCGTCCGGTTGTGGACAACAACACGCGCGCCGCGATGCTGCAAACCGGCGAAGCCAACCTGGCGTTCCCTATCCCTTATGAGCAGGCGAAGCGTCTGGAGAGCAATGCCAAACTGGATCTGACCACGTCGCCGTCGATTATGCAGCGCTATATCAGCTTCAACGTCACGCAGAAGCCGTTTGATAATCCTAAAGTGCGCGAGGCGATCAACTACGCGATCAACCGTCAGGCGCTGGTGAAGGTGGCTTTCGCCGGTTACGCCACGCCTGCCACCGGCATCGTGCCGCCGGCTATCCAGTATTCAGAAAGCTTTGCGGCGCCGCAGTACAATCCGGCGAAGGCGCGCGAGTTGCTGAAAGAGGCGGGTTATCCAAACGGTTTCGAAACCACGCTCTGGTCTTCACATAACCACAGCACGGCGCAAAAGGTGTTGCAGTTCACCCAGCAGCAGCTTGCTCAGGTGGGCATTAAGGTGAAAGTCACGGCGATGGATGCCGGCCAGCGTGCGGCGGAAGTGGAAGGTAAGGGCCAGAAAGAGAGCGGCGTGCGTATGTTCTATACCGGCTGGTCTGCGTCGACGGGCGAAGCGAACTGGGCGCTGACGCCGCTCTTTGATACGCAGTCCTGGCCGCCAACCATCTTCAACACGGCGTTCTACAGCAATCCGCAGGTGGATAAAGATCTGGCTGACGCGCTGAAAACCACCGACGGGGAGAAGAAAGCCTCGCTGTATAAAGACGCGCAGTCGCGCATCTGGAAAGATCAACCCTGGGCGCCGCTGGTGGTCGAAAAGCTGGTTTCAGCGAAAACGAAAAACCTCACGGGCTTCTACGTCATGCCTGACACCTCGTTCAGCTTTGATGAAGCCGAACTGAAGTAACAGCGTCCGCTGCGGCTGCGGCTCCGGAGAGAGGCGCAGCCGCGCGATGCGCAGGATAACGCATGCTTAACTATTTTTTCAGACGCTTACTGGGGCTGATCCCGACCCTGCTAATCGTAGCGGTGCTGGTGTTTCTGTTCGTGCATATGCTGCCTGGCGACCCGGCGCGGCTGGTGGCCGGACCGGAAGCCGATGCTACCGTGGTGGCGATGGTTCGTCAGCAGTTGGGGCTGGATCAGTCGCTGCTTCAGCAGTTCTGGCATTTTATCAGCCATGCCGTGAGAGGCGATTTCGGCCTGTCGATGGTGTCAAAGCGCCCCGTTTCAGAGGAGATCGCGCTGCGATTTTTACCGACGCTGTGGCTGACGCTCAGCAGTATGGTGTGGTCGGTGATCTTTGGTATGACGATTGGGATAGTTTCGGCGGTCTGGCGCAATCGCTGGCCGGATCGGATCGGCATGACGCTGGCGGTGTCGGGCATCTCGTTTCCCGCTTTCGCGCTCGGCATGTTGATGATGCAGGTGTTCTCCGTCGAACTGGGCTGGCTGCCCACCGTCGGCGCAGACAGCTGGAAACACTATATTCTGCCCTCCATTACGCTTGGCGCCGCCGTTGCAGCGGTGATGGCGCGTTTTACCCGCGCATCATTCGTTGAGGTTATGCAGGAAGACTATATGCGTACGGCGCGGGCGAAAGGCGTACGCGAAAGCTGGGTTGTGGTCAAGCACGGCCTGCGCAACGCGATGATCCCGGTAGTGACCATGATGGGATTGCAGTTCGGTTTTCTGCTGGGCGGCTCCATCGTGGTCGAGGTGGTTTTCAACTGGCCAGGGCTGGGACGACTGCTGGTGGATTCGGTAGAAATGCGCGACTACCCGGTAGTACAGGCGGAAGTGCTGCTTTTTTCGCTGGAATTCATTCTTATCAACCTGATTGTCGATATGCTGTATGCCGCAATCAACCCCGCGATTCGCTACAAATAAGGACACGCGATGAAAAACTGGCGACGAAGCGCGGCACAGGCCGCGATGCCAACCATCAATCAGCATCGCGTTCGCACGCCCTGGCGGGAGTTCTGGCGCCGTTTTCGCCGTCAGCCGGTGGCGCTGATGGCGGGCCTGTTCATCTTACTGCTGATCGTCGTGGCGGTGCTGGCGCCCTGGATTGCGCCGTTCGATGCTGAAAACTATTTTGATTACGATCGCCTGACCGAAGGGCCGTCCGCTATGCACTGGTTTGGCGTCGATTCGCTTGGACGCGATATTTTCAGTCGCGTACTGCTTGGCACGCGGCTGTCGCTGATTTCCGGCTTTGTGTCCGTCGCAATCGGTGCCGCTATCGGCACCGCGCTTGGTCTGCTGGCGGGCTATTATGAGGGCTGGTGGGATCGCATCATCATGCGCATCAGCGACGTGCTGTTCGCGTTCCCCGGTATCCTGCTGGCGATTGCGATTGTAGCCATCATGGGCACCGGCATGTCGAATGTGATCATCGCCGTCGCGGTATTCAGCGTGCCCGCTTTTGCCCGTCTGGTGCGCGGCAATACGCTGGTGTTGAAACAGATGACATTTATCGAGTCGGCGCGCAGTATTGGCGCCTCTGACTTCACGATTATAATGCGGCACATTCTGCCCGGCACCATCTCGTCCATTGTGGTCTATTTCACCATGCGTATCGGCACGTCGATTATTACGGCGGCGAGCCTCTCTTTTCTCGGACTTGGCGCACAGCCACCCACGCCGGAGTGGGGCGCGATGCTGAACGAGGCGCGCGCGGATATGGTGATGGCGCCGCACGTGGCGATTTTCCCCAGCCTGGCGATTTTTCTCACGGTGCTGGCTTTCAATCTCCTTGGTGACGGCCTGCGCGACGCGCTTGATCCGAAACTGAAAACCTGACCTTTCCCTTCAGCGCCCGGTTCCGGCGGGCGCGGCTTCGCCGATTTTGTGCCAGACTGAATGTTTTACTCAGGAGAGGGCACGGTGAAGGAATTTGATTATCAGCAGGACTTCAAAACAATCGATTTTCGCAAGCATCCTGAGCGCTATCAGGTGGGACGCGGCGAGCAGGGCGTGCTGATGGTTGAACCTTATAAGAGTGAAATTCTGCCGCACTGGCGATTTAAGACCGCTGAGATCGCGAAAGTTTCCTCCCGGGCGATCATGACGCTGTTTGAGGAATACCGTGCGAAAGATGATTTTGTGGGGATGGATATGGCGCGCAAGTTTATTCAGATGGGATATACCCGCGCGCGTCGTTATGCCAATCACAAGGGCGGCCGGAAATATGATGCCGATCGCAACGAGCTGCCGCGCGAGCTGAATGATGAAAAAGCCGCTGCCGCCGCAATTTTTAAAGCAGAGTGGGACAAGCTGCGTGCGGATGCAGATTACCTGGCGCGAAAGAAAAAGCATCAGGCGGCGTTTGGCTGATGCGAAGGGCTGCTAAGCGCCAGTCGCCTGGCACAAAGAAAACCACACCCTGCCTCAGATTCTTGTCGCCCAGAGATCGTATTCGTCGGCGTTGTCCACCACCGCATGAATAATATCGCCTGGCTTGAGGTTCGTCTCGCCGTTAAGGTAAACCGCACCGTCAATCTCCGGCGCATCGGCCATGCTCCGGCCAATCGCGCCTTCCTCATCCACTTCATCAATGATGACAGCAATGTTGCGGCCGATTTTTTCCTGCAAACGTTCCGTTGAAATAGCCTGCTGAAGCTGCATAAAGCGGTTGAAGCGATCTTCCTTCACCGACTCCGGGATCGGATCCGGCAGATCGTTGGCCGTCGCGCCCTCAACCGGACTGTATTTAAAGCAGCCGACGCGATCCAGCCGTGCCTCTTTCAGGAAGTTGAGCAGCATCTGAAAATCGTTTTCCGTCTCGCCGGGAAAACCGACAATAAACGTCGAGCGTAGCGTCAGTTCCGGGCAGATTTCGCGCCAGCGCTTGATGCGTTCCAGCGTGCGTTCGACGGCACCTGGACGTTTCATCAGCTTTAAAATGCGCGGGCTGGCGTGCTGAAGGGGAATATCCAGATAGGGCAACACCTTGCCTGCCGCCATCAGTGGGATCACGTCGTCCACGTGTGGATAGGGATAAACGTAGTGCAGGCGCACCCACACGCCGAGCTTCGCCAGCTGTTCGCACAGGCTGACCATGCTGGTTTTCACCGGCTGGCCGTTCCAGAACCCGGTACGGTGCTTCACATCCACGCCGTAGGCTGACGTGTCCTGCGAAATCACCAGCAGCTCTTTCACACCGGCTTCCACCAGGCGTCGCGCTTCGTCCAGCACCGCGCCCACCGCGCGGCTGTCGAGATCGCCTCGCATTGAAGGAATAATGCAGAAGGTACAGCGATGGTTACAGCCTTCTGAAATTTTCAGGTAGGCATAATGACGCGGCGTCAGCTTCACGCCCTGTTCCGGCACCAGGCTGGTAAAGGGGTTATGCTGCGGCTTTGGTACATAGCGATGCACATGTGAGAGCACCTGCTCGTAGCTGTGTGGGCCGGTGATCTCCAGCACTTTCGGATGCACTTCGCGGATCTGGTTTTCCTTCGCGCCCAGACAGCCGGTTACGATTACCTTGCCGTTTTCGTTCAGCGCTTCGCCAATGGCTTCAAGCGACTCCTGCACGGCGCTGTCGATAAAACCGCAGGTGTTAACGATAACGATTTCGGCATCGTCGTAACGTGGCACCACATCATAGCCTTCGGTACGAAGTTCGGTCAGGATCCGCTCAGAATCGACCAGGTTTTTAGGGCAGCCTAATGATATAAATCCTACACGAGGGGTATGTATTACATTGCTCATAAGGTTAAGAATTTATCATGTTTATAATTGATAGGGCTGGAATTCTACAGATGTCTAAGTCGAAATTGTATAGCTATATACGCTGGTCAAGTGATAGGCAGCAACAAGGTTCCACCAGAGAACGGCAGATGAGATCTGTTCCTACCCACATATTGTGGAAGCGATCCTGAGCGAGGGGCTGGTTTTCAAACTGTTCCGGGCTGAGTCCGCCGCAGGCACTATGACGTCACCAGCGATTGTAATCGCACCCAATATAATTAAATACCGTGCCTCGCATTATTTCTCGGCTGCTGAAGCGTTCTCCGCAGATACATTCCACCATCAGTGAGTGAAAGTAGCTTTCCGCGAAGGCATTATCGTAACAGCAACTTTTTGCGCTCATGCTGCCGCGCAGATTATATCGCTTCAGCAGCGCCTGATAGTTTGCTGAACAGTACTGTCCTCCGTGATCGGTGTGAGCGATAACATTTTTCGGGCGCTTACGCCGCCAGAGCGCCATCTGCAAAGCATCGCAGGCAAGTTGTGATGTCATCTACGATGACATCGACCAGCCAATGACAGCACGTGACTACAGGTCAATGACCACCGCCAGATACAGCCAGCCTTCTTCCGTGCGCAGATACATGATGTCACCTGCCCACTTCTGGTTTGGGGCGGCGGCACAAAAGTCCTGTTTCAACAGATTTTCTGATACCGTCAGGCCATGCTTCCGATAGCTCACCGGGCTGAACTTCCGGGTGGCTTTCGCCCGCAGTCCCTGACGACACAAACTGGTGGCAATGGTTTTGATGTTGTACTCCGATAGCCCATTAGCAAGGCGCGGAGCACCATAGCGCTGTTTTGCCTCAGTGAATGCCTTACGGACAGCAGCATCACAGATGAGCCAGAACTGCTGACGCGAACCCGTCTGATAAGGAGCTGATGGACAGAGAGAACGAGGATTGTGGGTTAAGCTGGGAATCAGACGCATTCTAACGCGTCTGTAATATTAAGGTTCAGTATATGATTCTGAAAGTTATTTTAAACCTTTTAGAACGCGTCCTATTAAGCTTATTCGCGGTTTTCTTTAATGTTCCAGCTCGATTGAGTTTCAGCACCTCTGCCACCAGTTGTAGACTGTTCCCAGTACTGGGTCTTGACCTTAGCAGCCTGGAATTGGTAGATCATACCAACAAGGTCACGCTGGCTTGCACCATTGAACATAGCATCGATGATCAGTACATCCTCAAGGGTAATACGACAATACTCAATCTGAGTTCCTCCGGCTTTGCATATGGCCAGTTCAACCTTAGTTATGTGTTTACCGTTGGAGAGATAACGCATGATTGCTGGAATTGCCTTGTCGATGTTCGCATGTACAGTGAGATCCCGGTACTGAACCTTGCCAGCTCCACCACCACCACCAACACTCATGTTTGCAGCCTGGCTTGCACCCCAAGAGAATGAGTCGATGTTGATCCAACCCTTGTGGTTAGAATCCTGTGACTCACCGTTGATGCCATCAATTCTCAGGTAAAGATCGGTACTCATATTCAAAACTCCCTTTGATTACTCAATGATATCTGTTTAAATAAAATTACTGAGCATATGATGACATAAAGGGACTGTTATGGACAACTACGCGAATCCAGGGAGATTTTCAAATTACTATCAGACAATGGCAAACCTCCAGGTCCAGGCAAATCAGCTTAATAGCATTGCTAATACACTATCATTGCTGCATATCCAGGACGCAATGCTCAGGATGAATTTTAAGGATGAAATTCAATCATTCATCACCCTTCAGCTTAATGCTATTTACTCAGCCAGTACTGATAATGAGTGCCAGGCTTGCATAAAGAATCTCAAACAAGAGTATGAATATCTAACCATACAAGACAGGATGCTTCGTTCAGGTCACGCTGTAGTGTCTGCTTCAGTTCAGTTCTACCATGATCATGAAAAAATCATCGGTTATATAATAGATGGCATAGGTGTTGTAGTGGGCGGATTACAAATGGTGGCAGGTGCTACTTTAGTAGCCGGATCCATAGCAACCGGAAACGTAGTCGGAGTTGTCGCAGGCGGTAGTCTCGTCTTCAATGGCTTCGGTTCGCTAACAGAGAATATCCAGAAAATTGCAGGTAGCACTAACCCTTCAAATTTTGCAAGAGATGCATATGAAGACGTGGCTGAATTCATGGGCTTCGACAAAAGGTTAGGATTATTGGCGTACCAAGCCGTTGATTTTACTACATCGTATTATGGGGTTTTGAAGCTAACTTTAAAACCTGAGGCATGGAGGCTATTCAACTATCTTCCATCAGACTATTACAGAAAAGTTCAGGCAATGAGTAAACCAGCTCTCGCACTAAAAGGAGCTGGTGCGGCAAAGAAAGGAATAGAGATCGGCATTAACATTAAAGATATGAATACTGATCCCAAATAATTTTACTTATTCTTAGCCATGTAACGATAAGCTTTCCAGGCGAGTTTCATAGGAGTAACAATATATATAACCGTTACTCCGAATATGGCACCAATGAAATATGAAATTACTTTGCTTTTTTCATCAGCATGAAGTAAGCCAACGATGAAACAAATTGCAATGATTGCTAAAGAAATAACTCCACCCCAAAAACGTTTGCTCAAGTCAAGTACTATAGAAGCAAACGTTTGATCCTTAGTAGGAACACTCTCAACTATGTTACGTAATCGACCTATATCTCTGTCAGTAAAGCCATTAGCCTTGAGATCATTTATAAAATCCATATCGTTCAAAATTGGCTCCATCTCTAAACTTCAATGAATTAACATAGAGTATTTTAACATATGGCGGCTAATTGGTACATTCATTAGTTGATTATGAATGATTTTTTATCAGGAGATAAAACCATTTCTTAATACAGCCAAGATTTATCTTGGTGACTTAAATTATAGAAACTGTAGAATACGTATCGCCCTGTATGCTCCATGGGGATTGTTCTGTGACATTTTTGCAACGGGACAACCCTTAGAATGGTAGCTCACACCGCTTAACAAACGTCCTGACCCCATTCTTAAAGGGTAAATAACTCTAAAAAAACCGGGCGCTGGCCCGGTTTTTTATATTTGATACGACCATTAATCAGACCGGCGCCAAAATATATTGGTATGGTTAATTTTGCCATTACAGGAATAATGGATGATGCTCAAATATCGGGTTTCAAAAAGTCGAGGGGTTTAAAACAGATGTTTTTACATTGTCCGAAAGATATATTTCTGATTTATCGATGATGAAACGTTTACACCATTTAATAGGTCTTCCTTAAGCTTTTGTAAAGTCTCCTCCTTCTCAATATTTTTTCACTAAATTTAATCAACGCCCATCATAAAGAGGAAAAGGCATGTCTCGTCTGCTTACGGCCGCGGCTGTCGCTGTCACGCTGTTATTCAGCCAGAATGCGCTGGCGGAAAAAGTCAGCGTGGAAGAGTTGCAAACCGGGTTGGATCATCCGTGGGCTGTCGCATTTCTGCCTGACAATCAGGGAATGCTGATCACCGAGCGATCGGGTAGTCTGCGCTATTGGCGGCAGGGTAAAGGATTGTCCCAACCCATCATCGGTGTGCCAAAAGTATGGGCTGAGCGGCAGGGTGGGCTACTCGATGTGGTGCTGGCGCCTGACTTTACGCAAAGCCGCCGCGTCTGGCTGACGTGGACAGAGGTTGACAATAACGGGCGTGCGGGCGCAGTAGTGGGTTACGGCACGCTCAGCGACGATAACGCGCGGTTGACCAGGGTGAAAACCGTGCTTCGTCAGCAGCCGGCGCTTTCCAGCGGGGCCAACCTGGGATCGCGCATCGCCTTCGATGGTGATGGTTTTGTCTGGATCACCTTTGGGGATAATTTTCACGCTGAAACGGCGCAGGATCTCTCTGCGCTGACCGGGAAAATCGTCCGGCTGAACGCCGACGGCAGCGTGCCGCAAGACAACCCTTTTGTAAACAAAACAGGGGCCAGGCCAGAGATCTGGGCGCTGGGCGTGCGCAATCCACAGGGCATCGCGCTGAACCCATGGACGCAGGAAATCTGGGAGAGCGAGCACGGGCCGCGCGGGGGCGATGAGGTGAATATCCCTCGCAAAGGGAAAAACTACGGCTGGCCGTTGGCGACATGGGGCCTCGATTACAGCGGCGAAAAAGTGCCGGGATCGAAAGGCGGCGAAGTGGCCGGGACCGAACAGCCTGCTTTCTGGTGGAAGGTATCGCCCGCCATCAGTGGCATGGCTTTTTACAACAGCGCACGCTTCCCACAGTGGAAAAACTCACTGTTTATCGGCGCGCTTAAGGAAAAAAACCTGATCCATCTGTCGGTGAACGGCGATCGCGTGACAGAAAAAGAACGGCTGCTCAGCGATCGCGGCGAGCGTATTCGCGACGTCAGAATGGGGCCTGACGGCTATCTTTATGTATTGACCGATGAACGTAACGGTAAACTACTCAAAGTAGGCCTGGCAGAGTAGCCAGGCCGGACTGGCGCTATCGCTGCCAGTGACAAATTTCCCAACCGCGCTGCTGTGCCACAAGGTGCAGCGGCTCTGCGGGATTAATGACAAAGGCGTGATCGGCGTGCTCCAGCATCGGCAGGTCATTCATTGAGTCGCTGTAGGCCCAGGTGCGTTCGTAGGCCGCGTCTTTCTGCTCCGCCAGCCAGTCGTTCAGGCGCGTCACTTTTCCTTCTTTATAGGTCATCGTACCGTAGGTCTGGCCGCTGTAGCGGTCATCAAGGATCTCAACGCCAATGGCAAGCGCGCCGTGAGCGCCCAGCCGCTGCGCGATAGGAACAACCAGATGCTCGCCGCTGGCGGACACGACCATCACCTTGTCACCGCGCGCGTGGTGCCAAGCCATGCGTTCATGAGCAGAAGGGTAGACGCGCGGCACGATATCACGCTGAATAAATCGCCTGACCCAGCCGGTCACGGTGAGCGTGCCCATGCCGGCGAGCGGAGAAAGCGTCGCGGCCATATACTCTTCCATACGCAACGTGCCCTGGTAATACTGCGTCATCAGCGCCTGTTCTTCATCAATAAGCCCGGCCGGTGCGAATCCCTGCGAAACCAGCCAGCGTAGCCAGAGTCCGGTACTGTCTTCGCTGATCACCGTTTCATCAAGATCGAATAATGCTAAATCCATCGTCGCCACTCCTCTGCGGGTTTGCTTCAGATTAGTAGAATTTTGTGACGAACTTAACAGTGTGACGGTAAATCAGAATTCACCTGGCTTTTTCGACCCTGCAAAGAGGTTGAAAGGGTTGATTAGGCATGTTTCTAATATATTTCTAATAAACTCTAGAAAACTTTACGAATGAACTGTTCTAATCGGTGAGAAGACGCGATAGCGTGGGAAGGTTTACGCTCGCCAGCGCTCCAAAAACAGCGCTCATTCAAATGGATACTTGGGTTCTGCCATGAAGAAAATGCATCATTCTGCCGCCGTCCGCGCCGTTGCGATCTCCGCTACCCTCTCTTTACTTCTTGTTACTCTTGCCCGCGCCGAAGAGGCCCCCGCGCCGCCGCAAATTGAAGCGAAGGCCTGGATTCTTATGGACTATAACAGTGGCAAAGTGCTGGCTGAGTCTCATGCTGATGACCGTCTCGATCCTGCCAGCCTGACAAAAATGATGGCCAGCTACGTCAGCGGTCAGGCAATCAAGTCCGGTAAGATCACCACTGACGATATGGTGACGGTGGGTAAAGATGCCTGGGCGACCGGTAATCCCATTTTAAAAGGGTCGTCGCTGATGTTTCTCAAGCCCGGCGATCGCATTCCTGTTTCCGAACTGAACAAAGGCATCATTATTCAATCCGGCAACGATGCAAGCATCGCGCTGGCAGATTATGTGGCGGGCAGTCAGGATGCTTTCGTCGGCCTGATGAACAACTACGTCAACGCGCTTGGTCTGCAAAACACCCATTTTAAAACCGTTCACGGTCTTGATTCCGACGGACAGTACAGCACCGCGCGCGATATGGCGCTGATTGGTCAGGCGCTGATCCGCGACGTGCCTGAAGAGTATGCAATCCATCAGGAGAAGGAGTTCACCTTTAACGGCATCCGGCAGCATAACCGTAACCGGCTGCTGTGGAGCAGCAACCTTAAGGTGGACGGCATCAAAACCGGGCATACCGATGGCGCGGGCCATAACCTTGTGGCTTCCGCGGTAGCGGGCGATCAGCGCCTGATCTCGGTGGTGCTCGGCGCAGCGACGGATGGCATTCGCTTCCGGGAGAGCGAGAAGCTGCTGACGTGGGGCTTCCGCTTCTTCGAAACCATTACGCCCATCAAATCAGGCAGGCCGTTTGCCAGCCAGCGCGTGTGGTATGGCGACAGCGATACCGTCAATCTGGGGGTGGCGAAAGATGCGGCGATCACTTTGCCGAAAGGACAGGCGAAAAATCTGAAGGCGAGCTTTACGCTCTCACAGCCACAGCTGACCGCGCCGCTGAAGAAGGATCAGCAGGTTGGGACGATTAACTTTCAGCTCGACGGTAAAACGATCGAACAGCGCCCGCTGGTGGTGATGCAGGATGTTAACGAAGGCGGATTTTTTAGCCGTATTGTTGATTTCGTTATGATGAAAATGAACGGCTGGTTTGGGAAATGGTTTTCCTGATAAGTCCTGACCTGAAAAAGGCAGCCGTTGCGGCTGCCTTTTTTGTGCCGGTTTAATTCTGTACCCAGCCTTTACGAATCGGAATGGCAAAGAGTTGGCGATAGAGCCACGAGGTGGTGGCCAGCACGCGTTCACCGCAAAACATCCACGCCATCTGGGCGAACAGGCATGAGAGCATGCCGACCAACAGGCCGCCAAGCATATCCATTGGCCAGTGCACGCCGAGATAGACCCGCGACCAGGCGATAGCGGCGCCGACAATCATCAGCACCGCGCCGGACCACACGCGATGCCAGCAGATAAAGGCAATGGCAAAGGTAAATATTGCCGTACCGTGATCGCTGGGATAGGAGTCGTCAGGGGCGTGCTTCAGTAACTGATGACCCAGACCGAGCATAAACGGACGTGGATGCGGGAAGAGATTGCCTATGCACCAGGAAAGGCTGAGCGCCCACGCCAGCGCAATGGCAATTTTGATCACCAGCTCGCGCTGCAAAGTCAGTTGCCCCTTTGGCCCCCAAAACCACATCGCCACCACCAGCAGGGGAACAACGGCAATCAGATCGCGTGCAATGAATACCGCCAGCGAAATCAACCACTCCGGCGCACTGGCGCTGGCATTGATCCAGAGAAACAGCGTCCGGTTCAACTCTTCCATTCATTATCTCCTCATCGGTTCGACGACAGCTGCCGTCGGACGTAAAATTCAGGATCAATAAGATAAAACCCGATGTCAGGAAGATAAACGGATTCATTCCGAAATGACGCTGTGGTTAGGGTTTTGTTAAGGTTTAATGACGATCTGACAGGGGAGCAGGTGGTAAATGGGGTGCCAGAAAAAGAAAAACCCGCTAATCATTTGATTAACGGGCTCCACAATTTAGGATTTCAAAGAAAAGCAGTGGCACTAATTAGGACTGCGCGGAGAAATAAAAGTTCTCATGCATGCTGAAATAATTTTTATCCGCCCAGCGCAGGCCAGATTATTACGATCAGCGTACCTGCCAGCGTAAGCAGGACGTTCGCAATAGCATAGGTGCCCGCATAGCCCAGCGCAGGAATATTACTGCGTGCGGTATCGCTGATAATTTCCATTGCGGGCGCACAGGTGCGCGCGCCCATAATCGCGCCAAACAGCAGTGCGCGGTTCATTTTCAATACCCAGGCGCCAAATAAAAAGCTGACGATGACCGGCAGCAGGCTGACCATCAGCCCGGCGCCCAGCATCAGCAGCCCCGTATCGCCCAGCCCGCGCGATAAGCCGCTGCCTGCGCTCAATCCTACGCCCGCCATAAAGACCATCAGGCCGAACTCTTTTACCATTGTCAGCGCCGCCTGCGGGATATAGCCAAACGTAGGGTGGTTAGCGCGTAAAAAACCGAGAAGAATTCCTGAAAAAAGTAAGCCGGCAGCGTTACCAATACCAAAATTAAAATTGCTGAACTGGAAGGTCACCATACCGATCATCAGTCCAATAATAAAAAAGGCGCAAAAGGCGAGCAGGTCTGTGACCTGACTATGAATTGAGATGAATCCGATGCGATCCGCAATGGATTTAACCCGTCGGGCTTCACCGCTGATGTGTAATACGTCGCCTTTATTAAGAATAATGCTGCTGTCGATGGGCATCTCAATCTGGCTGCGGATCACCCGATTCAGAAAGCAGCCATGATCGGTTAATTTTAACTGGCTGAGCCGCTTATTCACCGCATTATTATTTTTTACCACGATCTCTTCATTAATGATGCGCATGTCCAGCAGATCGCGGTCAAACACTTCTTTGCCGTTGCGAAAGCTGGGATCGAGGCGGGCATGGGCATCGGGATAGCCGACCAGCGAGATCTCATCGCCCGGTTGCAGCACCGCATCGCCGTCCGGGCTGGCCAGAATACCGTTGCGGCGAATGCGTTCGATATAGCAGCCGGTTTGCCGATAAATACCTAACTCGCGCAGATTTTTGCCGTCGGTCCAGGCGACCAGTTCCGGCCCGACGCGGTAAGCGCGAATCACGGGCAGGTAGATTTTGCGCTGGCTGTCCGGATCAAGGCCGCGTTCCCGCGCGATCTGTTGGGCGCAGGTGGGCAGATCCTGATGTTGCAGTTTCGGCAGGTAGCGCGCGCCAAAAATCAGGCTGACGAGACCGATCAGGTAGGTTAAGGCATAGCCAAGACTGAGGTTATCCAGCGCATGATTCAGCGCCGGGCTGGCGTTCAACGTCTGACGCAGCGTATCGCCTGCGCCCACCAGCACCGGCGTTGACGTCATGGAACCCGCCAGCATGCCTGCCGTCAGGCCAATATCCCAGCCAAACAGCTTGCCTAACCCCAGCGCGGTCACCACGGCGGTGATCACCATTACCAGCGCCAGCAGGAGGTAATTTTTGCCGTCGCGAAAGAAAATGGAAAAGAAATTGGGGCCGACTTCGATACCGACGCAAAAAATAAATAACATAAAGCCCAAATTAAGCGCGTCGGTATTCATGCCAAAGTGTTGTTGCCCCAGCAGGAGCGAGACGACTAAAACACCAATGGAATTACCGAGTTGGACTGAGCCAAGTCGTAATTTCCCTAAACAGAGTCCGAGGGAGAGAACAACAAATAATAACAGAATGTCATTATCAATTAACAAATCTGCGACGTTTATATTCACGCTTTAACTTCTTGTTTACGAGTAACATGTTGATAAGTCGGGTTTTTTGAGCTAAATTTATCGCGCTGCCAACAGAGTAGCGGCGGCGTTCAGGTTAATCAGAGAACGACAGCCCAGCGCCATAAATAATGGCCGCCATTTTAATCGCTTCATACTTTTTCAGCCAGTAAAAGCCGTGATGAATTTTAACGGGTCCTTGTAGCATGATTAACCGAACGAATGTGTCGAATTATTTTGACAAACTCACGTCATAAATTACCGGAAGAAAGTTTCATGATGCTGAAAGGCGTGTCGCGGACAAGCGTGCTGGGCAGTTTTGTTCTTTTTTGCCTCGTATTTTTAGCAGTAGGATCGCAGATGTCCAGCGAGAACCCGGCGAAGCTGCATGCGCGGCTTGGTTTGCTGATGTTCATCCTTCCGGGCGTCATGACGGCGCTGTTCTGTCGATCTTCCCCGCTTGTCGCCACGCTGCTTGGCGCGCTGCTGGCAACGCCGGTCTGCCTGATCGCGCTGCATACCTGGTTTACGAACAGCGGTGACCTGGTGCAGGAAGTGGCTTTTGTGACCAGTGCGGTGTTCTGGTGTGGCTCAGGTGCGCTGCTGGTTATGCTCTGGCGAATGATGTTCTGGCAGCAGCATCGCTGACGTACTGCCCGCAACGCACGCAAAAAAAAAGCCGATATTCTCGGCTTTCTTCTTTTATGGGCATCAGCGTTATGACTGAAACAGACCCAGATTCTCTTTGGCGTAGGCTTCAAAATCGGTGAAACCGCCCACGTGGTTCTGATCAAGAAAGATTTGCGGAACGGTTTCGACCGGCTTGCCGACGGTTTTTTCAAGATCGGCTTTGGTGATGCCTTCCGCATGGATATCGACGTAACGGAAGTTGAAGTCTTCACGCTCTTCAGTCAGCTTCTCAGCCAGGTCTTTAGCACGTACGCAGTAAGGGCAGCCCGGGCGGCCAAAAATCACAGCAAACATGGAATTCTCCTTGAGGTAACCATTTTCTATGTGACTTACATCACAATTTATAACTCACTGGCGGTTATCATGCCCGCTTCATTCTGCTAATAAAAGAAGAAATTGCCTGTTGATCTGATTCGTGCAGGCTATGCTACAGGCTGAATTTTACGTTTTACTATTGGCGTGTGCCGAATAAAACCATCAGGAGTGAACCATGACGCCGACCATTGAGCTACTCTGCTCACATCGCTCGATCCGGGCCTTTACCGATGCCGCGATTGATGACGCCCGGCGTGATGCCATTATTGCCGCAGCGCAGTCGGCTTCAAGCTCGAGCTTTTTGCAGTGCTCATCCATAATTCGTATTACCGACCGCAGCCTGCGTGAGCAGTTGGTGACGTTAACCGGTGGGCAACACTACGTGGGGCAGTCAGCCGAATTTTGGGTGTTTTGCGCGGACTTTAATCGCCACCAGCAAATTTGCCCGCAGGCGCAGCTTGGCCTGGCCGAACAGCTATTGCTCGGCTGCGTTGATACCGCGCTGATGGGGCAAAATGCCATGACCGCCGCCGAATCGCTCGGTCTTGGCGGCGTTTTCATTGGCGGTATTCGTAACAATATTGCTGAAGTGACCGAACTGCTGGCGCTGCCGAAGTTTGTTTTGCCGCTGTTTGGCCTCTGTCTTGGCTGGCCCGACCAGTCGCCGCAGCACAAGCCGCGTATGCCGTCGGCGATGCTGGTGCATGAAAATCGCTATCAACCGATCGACCCGGCCGTACTGGCAGCTTACGACAGCGAGCAGGAAGCGTATTATATGAACCGCGACAGCAATCGCCGTCGTGAAACCTGGAGCGAACACATCCAGAAAACCATTATCAAAGAGAATCGTCCTTTCATGCTGGATTATCTGCACAAGCAGGGATGGGCGACGCGGTGAGCGTGCGGAGCGGAGAAAAAGGGTGAAGATTGCGATTCTTTCCAGAGACGGCTCGCTTTATTCATGTCGGCGACTGCTTGAGGCGGGCAAAGATCGCGGCCACAGCATGGAGGTGATCGACCCGCTCTCCTGCTACATGAATATCAATCCGGCTTCGTCGACTATCCACTATCGCGGCAGGCAACTGGCGCATTTCGATGCGGTGATACCGCGCATCGGTTCGGCGATTACCTTTTATGGCACCGCCGTGCTGCGCCAGTTTGAAGTGTGCGGCAGCTATCCGCTTAATGAATCGGTCGCCATTACCCGCGCGCGCGACAAACTGCGCTCTTTACAACTTCTGGCACGGCAGGGCATTGCCATGCCGGTGACCGGTTTTGCACATTCGCCGGACGACACGCACGATCTGATCGAGATGGTCGGCGGCGCGCCGTTGGTAGTGAAGCTGGTTGAGGGCACGCAGGGTATCGGCGTGGTGCTGGCCGAAACACGGCAGGCGGCAGAGAGTGTGATAGACGCCTTTCGCGGCCTCAATGCGCATATTCTGGTGCAGGAATTTATTAAAGAGGCGCACGGCAGAGATATCCGCTGCCTGGTGATCGGCGGCGACGTGGTGGCGGCCATCGAGCGCGAGGCAAGAGAAGGGGATTTCCGCTCGAATTTGCATCGCGGCGGTACGGCACGGCGCGTACAGATTACCGAACAGGAAAGAGACATCGCCATTGCGGCCGCCAACACGCTGGGGCTGGATGTGGCCGGTGTCGATATTCTGCGCGCCCGCCGCGGGCCGCTGGTGATGGAAGTTAACGCCTCGCCGGGGCTGGAAGGCATTGAGAGCACTACCGGACTGAATATTGCAGGAATGATGATCGCCTGGATTGAAGAGCAGGCGCGTCCCGGCTTCAGTCTTAAAACGGGTGGTTAATCTGCATATTTAGCGCGTAATCGTGGTGTTTACGCGCTTTTTTCCGTAAGCTAGGGCGCAATTTTCCGGCAGTCAGAGAGCAAGCATATGGATTCACTCGTCGTTCCCGATATCGATCTACTACGACGTTGGCTCGATCAGCAAAGCATTACCTGGTTTGAATGCGATTCATGCCAGGCGCTTCATCTGCCGCATATGCAAAATTTCGACGGGGTATTTGATGCCAAGCTGGATTTAGTCGACAACGTCATTCTGTTTTCCGCGCTGGCCGAGGTCAAACCGACGGCGCTGATCCCGCTGGTGGGCGATCTTTCGCTCATTAACGCCAGCTCGCTTACCGTTAAAGCGTTCGTGGATATCCAGGACGATAATCTGCCAAAGCTGATTGTCTGCCAGTCATTTTGCGTCGAGGCGGGCCTGACCTTCGGCCAGTTCGTTCACTTTATGAAGCAGAGTGAAGAGCAGATCTCAATGGTCATTATGGAAGCTTTCTCCAATCATCTGCTGGTCATTGGCGAAGAAGAAGAGCGCGGTTCGCTTATTGATACGCCCCATCATCTGCATTAAGACCTTCTGTGGATCGATAATGTATCGATCCCCTCTCTTTTCCCGCCGCTCTCCTCTCTCATCGCGTTGTATAATTATGCAAAACCGTCTTTTATTCTGCATTTTGCCCTAAAATGCCAGATATTTATCGCGTGTTATGCCGCCTTCGGCGTATCACATAGAGGAAACATGCCTTTAGATTCGATAAAAGGCGTTTTTTACGCTGAGGGCTGGTCTGAAAAGCCCCGGAGGTCTATTCTTGCCGGGCTGCGTTTCTGGTGCGATGCGGCGGTTCACAGCGCAGTGAATAATCATTCATGATTCGCGCTGCTTTTTTGCAGGCGGCGGCCTCGTTGTTGGCCCTGTCATCCCGGGATTATTACCGATCGTGTCGTGGAGGTGGAAAGCATGTTCAACCAGCGTAAAAAATGGTTGTCTGGCGTGGTTGCGGGCGTACTGATGGTTGCTGGCGCAGGTGCGGCTGATAAAACGCTGCACGTTTATAACTGGTCAGATTATATCGCTGCGGACACGGTGCCCAATTTCGAAAAGCAAAGCGGCGTTAAGGTTGTCTACGACGTGTTTGACTCCAATGAGGTGCTGGAAGGAAAACTGATGGCGGGCAGCACCGGCTACGACGTGGTGGTTCCATCCTCCAGCTTTCTGGCGCGCCAGCTCCAGTCGGGCGTGTTTCAGCCGCTCGATAAAAGCAAACTGCCGAACTACAAAAATCTCGATCCCGACCTGTTGAAAAAAGTTGAGCAGCACGATCCGGGCAACAAATACGCGATACCTTACCTGTGGGCCACCACCGGTATTGGCTATAACGTGGAAAAAGTGAAGGCGGCGCTGGGTAAAGATGCGCCGGTCGACAGCTGGGATCTGGTGCTGAAACCGGAAAACCTTGAGAAGCTGAAAAGCTGCGGCGTCTCCTTCCTTGATGCACCGGAAGAGATTTTCGCTACCGTACTTAACTATCTGGGCAAAGATCCCAACAGCTCTGACGCAAAAGATTATTCGGGCGCCGCCACCGACCTGTTGCTGAAACTGCGGCCGTCAATTCGCTACTTCCACTCATCGCAGTACATTAACGATCTGGCGAACGGCAATACCTGCGTGGCAATCGGCTGGGCCGGCGACATTCTTCAGGCGAAGAACCGCGCGGCTGAAGCTAAAAACGGCGTCAATATCGCTTACAGCATTCCAAAAGAGGGCGCGCTGGCGTTTTTCGATATGCTGGCTATTCCTAAAGACGCGAAGAACCTCGATGCCGCCTATCAGTTCCTCAACTATCTGATGGAACCGAAGGTGATTGCCAATGTGTCCGACAAGGTGTTTTACGCTAACGGGAACAAGGCTTCAGTACCGTTTATCAGTGCCGATGTTCGTAACAATCCGGGCATTTTCCCCACCCCGGAAACCATGGCAAAACTGTTTGTGCTGAAAGTACAGGATCCAAAACTGGATCGCGTGCGTACGCGTGCATGGACTAAAGTTAAAAGTGGCAAGTAGCTGACGGCGATTGCACGACGACAGCAATCTACGCAACAGAGGTGCGGTGCCTGGCCTCTGTTTTGTCTTTTCTACGGCCACGCCGTAATCCGAATAGCGCCGGAGAGTAAAGGTAGTGAATGACGCAGTCCACCGTCCGCAACAGAAAGCAGCTAAGGCGCTGACGCCGCTGCTTGAAATCCGCAATCTGACCAGATCCTTCGACGGACAGCACGCGGTTGATGATGTCAATCTGACGATTTACAAAGGCGAAATATTTGCCCTGCTGGGCCCATCCGGCTGTGGGAAATCCACGCTGCTGCGCATGCTGGCAGGTTTTGAGCCGCCAACATCGGGACAGATTGTCCTTGATGGTCAGGATCTCTCCCATGTGCCGCCGTATCAGCGTCCCATCAATATGATGTTTCAATCCTACGCGCTGTTTCCGCATATGACGGTGGAACAGAATATCGCCTTCGGCCTGAAGCAGGATCGCCTGCCGAAAGGTGAAATCGCCAGCCGCGTGGCCGAGATGCTGACGCTGGTGCATATGCAGGAGTACGCAAAGCGTAAGCCGCATCAGCTATCCGGCGGGCAACGGCAGCGCGTGGCGCTGGCGCGCAGCCTTGCCAAACGTCCTAAACTGCTGCTGCTGGATGAACCGATGGGCGCGCTGGATAAAAAGCTGCGTGATCGTATGCAGCTTGAGGTCGTGGACATTCTTGAACGCGTTGGCGCCACCTGCGTCATGGTCACGCACGATCAGGAAGAGGCGATGACCATGGCGGGGCGCATTGCAATCATGAATCGCGGCAAGTTTGTGCAGATTGGTGAGCCGGAAGAGATCTACGAGCATCCCACCACGCGTTACAGTGCGGAATTTATCGGCTCGGTCAATCTGTTTGAAGGACTGCTGCGCGAGCGACGGGCCGATGGGTTGATCATCGCCAGTCCCGGCCTGGTGCACCCGATGAAGGTGGATTCGGACGCCTCCGTCATGGATGGCGTGCCGGTGCACGTCGCGCTGAGGCCGGAAAAGGTCATGCTTTGCGAAGCCGTCCCGGAAGACGGTTGCAACTTTGCAGTGGGCGAAGTGGTGCACATTGCCTACCTCGGCGATCTCTCTATTTATCACGTACGATTGCACAGCGGACAGATGATCAGCGCGCAGTTGCAGAACGCGCATCGCTTCCGTAAGGGCGCACCCACCTGGGGCGATGAAGTTCGCCTTTGCTGGGATGCGGACAGTTGTGTCGTGCTGACGGTATAGCGGAGAAGTCATGAGCCAACATTCAGTGAAATCTGCGCGGCCGTTAAATGCCTTTATCACCCGCATGCAGATGCGTCACGGCCGCAAAGCGGTCATTGCGCTACCTTATCTCTGGCTGATCCTGCTGTTCTTACTGCCGTTTCTGATTGTGCTGAAGATAAGCTTTGCGGATATTGCCCGCGCCATCCCGCCCTATACCGAGCTGCTGTCGTGGACGGACGATCAGCTGACAATGGTGATGAACGTTGGCAACTACCTGACGTTAACCGACGATCCCCTCTATGTTGATGCCTATCTGCATTCATTGCAGGTGGCGGCCATTTCAACCGTTATCTGCCTGCTGATTGGCTATCCGTTGGCCTGGGCGGTGGCGCACAGCGCACCGTCAACGCGCAATATTCTGCTGCTGCTGGTGATTTTGCCTTCCTGGACGTCGTTTCTGGTGCGCGTTTATGCCTGGATGGGCATCCTGAACGATAACGGTATTCTTAATCGTTTTCTGATGTGGACGGGCGTGACCGATCACCCGATAGCGATCCTCTACACCAATCTGGCGGTGTATATCGGCATCGTTTACTGCTATCTGCCTTTTATGGTGCTGCCGATCTATACGGCGCTGACGCGCATCGACTATTCGCTGGTCGAAGCCTCATTGGATCTGGGCGCCCGGCCGTTGCGTACCTTTTTCAGCGTGATCGTGCCGCTCACCAAAGGCGGCATTATCGCCGGGTCGATGCTGGTGTTTATTCCGGCCGTTGGCGAATATGTCATCCCGGAACTGCTCGGCGGCCCCGACAGCATCATGATTGGTCGTGTGCTGTGGCAGGAGTTCTTTAACAATCGTGACTGGCCGGTGGCCTCCGCGCTGGCGGTGATCATTTTACTGATCCTGATCCTGCCGATTATCTGGTTCCATAAGCATCAGAACAGAGCGACAGGGGAGAAGAAATGAGCGCCTTACCGACAATTCGTTCGCCCTGGCGGACGGCGATCCTCATCGTCTGCTTTTTCTTCCTGTACGCACCGATGGCGCTGTTGGTTATATACTCCTTCAACGCGTCGCAGCTGGCCGCCTGGGAGCGATTCTCGCTGCACTGGTACAGAGTGCTTTTTCACGACGGTGCAATGATAAGCGCCGTGACGCTGAGCCTGTCCATCGCCGCGCTGGCGGCCACGGCGGCGTCGGTGCTGGGCACGATCGCGGCGGTGATCGTGGTGCGTTTCGGACGCTTTAAAGGCTCGACCGGCTTTGCGTTTATGCTGACCGCGCCGCTGGTAATGCCTGACGTTATCACCGGCCTCTCACTGCTGCTGCTGTTTGTGGCGATGGGCAACGCCTTTGGCTGGCCGGCGGATCGCGGCATGCTGACTATCTGGCTGGCGCACGTCACGTTCTGCACCGCCTATGTCGCGGTGGTGATTAACGCGCGCCTGCGCGAGCTGGATCGATCGATTGAAGAAGCGGCGATGGATCTCGGCGCCGCGCCGCTCAAGGTGTTTTTTGTCATTACCGTGCCGATGATCGCACCGGCTATCATCACCGGCTGGCTGCTGGCGTTTACGCTGTCGCTGGATGACCTGGTGATTGCCAGCTTCGTGACCGGCCCCGGCGCCACCACGCTGCCGATGCAGATATTTGCTACCGTGCGTCGCGGCGTAAATCCGGAGATCAACGCGCTGGCAACGCTTATCCTGTTTGTGGTCGGCATTGTCGGGTTCATCGCCTGGCGCGTGATGGCGCATGAAGAGAAACAGCGGCTGCGCGACAGACAGAAGGCACGTGGCGCACACCAGACGTTGTGAGGCATGAGGGCATCCGGCGGAGGAAAGCTATGTCAGACGTGCTCAGAGAAAGTAAAGCGGTACTGCACGCTTCTGCGACCATTCCGGTGCAGGTACTGATTGCCGGTATCGCGATTATCGCTATGCGCTGCCTTAGCGTGGCGTTACAGGTTGGGGAACTGGGGCTGGATGAGTTGATGAATTTTCTTCATCGCAGCGCACAGGCCTGGGATTCCACGCTGATTTTTATTGCCAGCCAGCTTATGTTCTTTATTGAACTACGCTGCGCCATTGCGCTGATGTATGGCCGCAACTGGGGCCGCTGGGGCTATGCGTTGACGCAGTTGATTAAGCTGTTCTATATGTTTATCGCCTCGATGGGCTGGAGCTATCCGGAAATTTTCAGCATTCACGGAGAGAATAACCTGCAAATCGTTAACGTGCTGATTTCACAAACGTTACCCGATTTGCTGGTGCTGTTTCTGCTGTTCTGTCCGGCCAGCAGCCGCCGGTTTTTCCGTCCGCACTGAACGGTGATATAATGCTAATCCGCACCATGTTTTATGGATTTAACCTTCGCCATGCACTGCGCTCTCTATGATGCCGAACGCTGCCGCTCGTGCCAGTGGCTGCCGCTTCCCTATACCACGCAACTGGAACAAAAGCAGTCGCAGCTGCACGCGCTGCTGGCGCAGCAGCCGGTTAAAACGTGGCTGCCGCCGGTCACTTCGCCCCAGGAAAAGTTTCGCAATAAGGCGAAAATGGTGGTCAGCGGCAGCGTCGAACGCCCGCTGTTAGGTCTGCTGCACCGCGATGGCACGCCGGTGGATCTCACCGGCTGCCCGCTCTATCCTGACACCTTTGAAGCAATTTTTACGCAGCTCAAACCGTTTATCGCGCGCGCCGGGCTGACGCCTTATCACGTTGTGCGCAGGCGCGGCGAGCTGAAGTTTATTCTTCTGACCGAAAGCGCCGCCAGCGGCGAACTGATGCTGCGCTTCGTCCTGCGCTCGAAAACCAAACTGGATGCGCTGCGTCGGGCGCTGCCGTGGCTTCAGCAGCAGCTGCCGCAGCTGCGGGTGATCTCGGTGAATATTCAGCCGGTCGCTATGGCGATCCTCGAAGGTGATGAAGAGATCATTCTGACCGATCATCAGGCGCTACCCGAGCAGCTTAATGACGTGCCGTTGTGGATCCGACCACAAAGCTTTTTCCAGACCAACCCGCAGGTCGCGGCCGCGCTCTATGCCACCGCTCGCCGCTGGGTCAGCGCGCTGTCGGTGACCAGCATGTGGGATCTGTTTTGCGGCGTGGGCGGTTTTGGCCTGCACTGCGCTACGCCGGATATGCGCCTGACCGGTATTGAGATCAGCGCTGAGGCGATTGCCTGCGCGCGACGCGCGGCGGATCAAATGGGATTACAACACGTCAGCTTTGCCGCTCTCGACTCAACCGCCTTTGCGACCGGGGAAGGCGCCGTGGCGGATCTGGTGCTGGTGAATCCACCACGACGCGGCATCGGCGCAGAACTCTGCCGCTGGCTGAGCGAGATGGCGCCGCCCTGGATCCTTTATTCAAGCTGCAACGCCAGCACCATGGCCAGTGATATTGCTTTGCTGACTGATTACGCCATTGAGAAAGTACAGCTGTTTGATATGTTTCCTCATACCGCGCACAGTGAAGTACTGACGCTGCTGAAGCGTATTCAATGCTGAATGCCTAACCAGCGGCGATTCAACTTTTCCAGCGTGCCGTCTTTTTTCAGGCTTTGCAGTGCGCTGTTAAGGCTGTTTTTCAGCGCGGTATTATTTTTGTGTACCGCAATGCCGATGCCGTAGCCAAAGTAGCGCCCGTCGGTGACAGGTTCGCCAACCTGCGCCAGCTGCGGGTTGGTCTTGAACAGTTCCCGCATGGAGAAGGTGTCGCCAAAAATGCCATCAAGCCGATTGTGCCTGATGTCGAGCAGGGCGTTCTGAAAGCTGTCGTAGTTC
Organism: Erwinia oleae; assembly: GCF_000770305.1. Taxonomy (GTDB): domain Bacteria; phylum Pseudomonadota; class Gammaproteobacteria; order Enterobacterales; family Enterobacteriaceae; genus Erwinia; species Erwinia oleae. Next base: position 14,507 of record NZ_JNVB01000017.1, on the reverse strand, counting down.
ACTGCAATAATGTCTGGCTGCGCTTCAGCCAGCCAGGCCTGCTGCGTGGTGCCATTCACCACGCCTACGCGCTTGCCCGCAAGCTGGCTGATGTGTTGAAAGCGGCCTTTAGTGGCAATCAGGGAGCTTGAGTTGGTGCGATAGGGTTCGGTAAAGTCGACATCTTCCTGTCGGGCAGGGGTAATATCCAGCGCGCAGATAGCGGCATCGTAGTGCTCATATTTCAGCGAGGGGAGCAGCCGCTCAAAGGTGTTATTGGTAAACTGACAGGTTACGTTCAGTCGCTGGCAAATCGCCTCAGCCAGATCAATATCAAAACCGGTCAGCGTGTTATCAGCGTTGTAATACTCAAACGGCGGATTAGTGGCGCTGGTGGTGAAGCGAAGCGTCCCGGCGGCCATCGCATTCACGCTGAAGCAGGCGAGCAAAAAGATCTGAACAAGTTGGTGCATGATCTACGGTCCTTGCGTAAAAAACCCGACCATTATGCATCACAACGCTGGCAGGCTATCCGCAGATTAACCGCTCAGGAAAGGCTGTTTCCGGGCGATTCCGACGGCATCACTGCCGTCAGAAAGAGATTAATTTCGTCGTTCAAACGCCAGCGCGCGACGTTCGATCAGCCGCATCAGCAGCGTAAGCATGCCGTTTACGCAGAGATAGATCAGGCCGGCGGCGGCAAAAACCGTCACGTCATAGGTGCGTCCATACAGAAGCTGCCCGTGTCCCATCACTTCCATCAGGGTGATGGTATAGGCCAGAGACGTGCTTTTAAAGACCAGCACCACCTCGTTGGAATATGAAGAGAGCGCACGCTTAAAGGCGTACGGAAGCAGAATGCGCAGCGAACTCTTTCTATCCATGCCCAGCGCGGCACAGGCGTGCCACTGGCCTGCCGGAATAGCGCGTACCGCGCCGTGAAAAAGCAGGGTGGTGTAAGCGGCGCTGTTAAGTGAGAGCGCCAGCAGGGCGCAGAACCAGGGCTGCGACAGGAAATGCCACAGCCACGGAATGGACTGGATTGAAGGAAACTGTCCGGGCCCGTAATAGATTAAAAAGATCTGCACCAGTAGCGGCGTGCCGGTAAACAGCGTGATCCATACGCGCACTAACGGGCTGAACAGCGGCGTTTTCAGCGACAGAATCACCGTAAACAGCAGGGCGAACAGCAGCGCCAGCAGCAGTGAGGCGAGCGTCAGCGTCAGGCTGGTTTGCAGCCCCTTCATCAGTTCCGGCAGATAGCTCATCATGATGATTGTCCCCGCTCAAAACGGGTGGCGCGCGCGTCGATGCGCTTCAGTATCCGCTGGCTGAAAAGCGTAATCACCAGATAAACCGCGGCGGCGATCAGATACCAGGTAAAGGGTTGTTGGGTGCGCACCGCAATGCTTTTGGTTTGCAGCATAATATCATTCACGCTGATTAACGAAACCAGCGCCGTATCCTTCAGCAGAACCAGCCATTGATTGCCCAGGCCCGGCAGCGCGTGGCGCCACATTTGTGGCAGGATCAGGCGAAAAAAACAGGCCGACGTCTTTATACCCAGCGCCCGGCCGGATTCCCACTGGCCTACCGGCACGGCTTTCAGCGCGCCGCGCAGCGTCTGCGAAGCATAGGAAGCGTAAAGAATAGCGAGTGCAATCACGCCGCACAGGAACGGGCTGACGTCAAAATTCTCAATATTGACCTGCACCGGGAACTGAACAATGCCCAGATTGAGGCTGAAGCCGTCTGAAAGCGTCAGTAAAAGCTGTGAAGCGCCGAAATAGACAAACAGCACCACCAGAATTTCCGGCAGGCCACGAAACAGCGTGACCAGGCCCGTCGTCGGCCACGAAAGCAGTCGCCAGCGGGAAGACTCACCGGCGGCAAAGATCATCGCCAGAATCAGGCCTGCCGCCAGCGCGCAAAGCGCAAGGCCGAGCGTCATCGCGGCGGCGCCTGCAAGTGAATAGAGTTCGTTCATGTAAAGTTACTGCTGAAACCATTTGCTGTAGAGCGTTTTATAAGTGCCGTCGGTTTTGATTTTATCCAGCGCGGCGTTGAACTGGCTTTGCAGTTGGGTATTTCCCTGACGAACCGCAATGCCTAAACCAGTGCCGAAGTAGGCTTTGTCCGTTACTTTTTCGCCCACCGCCGCCAGGCTGGCGTTCTGCTTCAGCCACGCGTTTACAACGGCGGTATCACCAAATACCGCATCAATACGGCCGTTTTTCAGATCGAGAATGGCGTTCTGATAGCTGTCGTACGGCACGGTACTGACGTCAGCCATTTTTTCAGCAAGATATTTCTGGTGCGTGGTGCCATTTTGCACGCCGACGCGCTTGCCTTTCAGCGCCGCGGCAGAGGCAACTTTACCCTTCTGCGCGATAAACAGTGCCGAGTTGTCATAGTCGGCTTTGGTAAACAGCACCTGTTTTTCACGTTCCGGGGTGATATCCATACCGGCCATTACCGCGTCGAAACGACGAAATTTCAGGCTGGGGATCAGGCTGTCGAAGGCCTGATTGGTAAAGGTGCAGGTTGCATTCATTTCGCGGCACAGCGCGTTAGCCAGATCGACATCAAAACCCTGGATTTTATTGTTTGAGTCAACAAATTCAAAAGGAGGGTAGGAGGCTTCGGTGGCAAAACGGATGGTCTGTGCGGCGCTTGCGCTCAGGCTTAAACCGGCTAATACGGCGGCAAGGACGGTTTTTTTCATCATAATATCCTGAATTAATGCGAAAGATAGTGGGCAAACGCGTCGGTCTGCGGCCGGGTGAAAAGGCTGGCATCGCCCTGCTCGACCACGCAGCCGTTTTCCATATACACCACGCGACTGGCGGTTTTACGGGCAACCTCTTTCTCATGCGTGACGATCACCTGCGTGATATGGGTTTGCGACAGTTCACGAATGATGGAGACAATTTGTGCGGTGATCTCCGGGTCCAGCGCGGCGGTGGGTTCATCAAACAGCAGCACCGCCGGCTCCATCATCAGCGCGCGCGCAATCGCAACGCGCTGCTGCTGCCCGCCGGAAAGATGCAGAGGAAAGCGATCGGAAAAAGAGGTCAGGCGCAGGCGCTCAAGCAGCTTGTCGGCGCGGGCGCGCGCCTGTTCTTTGCTCAGTCCCAGCACGCGGCACGGCGCTTCAGTGAGATTCTGCATTACCGTCAGATGCGGCCAGAGGTTGTACTGCTGAAAGACCATGCCAACATTTTGACGCAGTTCGCGAATGGTGGGATCAGACGGCGTTTTGGTAAAATCAATATTTCTGCCCGCAATGCTCATGGTGCCGGAACGTGGCATCTCCAGCAGGTTCAGTACACGCAATAGCGAACTCTTGCCAGCGCCGCTCGGTCCGAGCAGCACCAGCGTTTCGCCTTCAGGGCAGGTCAGATTGATGTCAAAAAGCGCCTGATGAGCGCCGTAAAAACAATTGATACCGTTAAGTTGAATACTCATGCGTCAAAAGTGAATAGCCATTAATGCTGCGAATCTTAACGTTGACGGCATAGTTATGCAATCATCGCGCGTAAAAATCATTTTCAGCCATTAACAGAAGCCATGATCTGGCACAAAATCGCGCAATTTGTGCACATAATAACGCGCGCCGAAGCGCGCATTACCGTCATTTCAGCAGCAGCTGGCTGAGCGATCCGCCTTCCAGATGGGCGTTATTGTGCGTATAGCGGATGTCATCCACCGTCCAGCAGGTGCCTTCCCGCACCATTAATACTTCATCCTGCCATTCCGCGCCGTTGCTGCCGTCACGGCTTAGCGAGACGCGCAGCGGAATGTTTCTTGCATCGGTATTCGGAATGGTTGAGGCGTCGGCCACGTCGGCAGAAGTGGGGCCGGCGGCGAGGCTTGAGAAGATATCGCCGCTCAGCGCCGGATCGCTTTTACCTTCGCTCCTGGCTTTTAACAGCGTTTGATAAAGTTTGTCGCTCAGGTAAGGGCGATATTTTGCCAGCAGTTGTGCATCTGGCAGGCCCTGTGAAGGCTGCGCGGTTCGCAAATCATAGAATTTTTGCGCAACGGTATCCGGGCCGCCGTCAACGCACGGTCCCATGCGGGTGCCGATATCCTTATAAGCGGGTTCAACCGTGGTACAGGCGCTGAGCAGCAGCGCAAGCGGAGCCATTACGGCGAGATATTTCATCTTGATTTCCTTATTGTTTCTGGATGACATTTTTTAGCATACAGTATAGTCGCTTGCTTAGCCGCAAGGGCTATGACAATTACCGACAGGAGCAACTAATGAAGTTTTCTACCACGCCAACGCTTGAAGGTCATGCCATCCGCGATTACTGCGGCGTCGTCACCGGCGAGGCCATTCTGGGTGCCAACATTTTTCGTGATTTCTTCGCCGGTATTCGCGACATTGTTGGCGGCCGCTCTGGCGCTTATGAAAAAGAGCTGCGCAAAGCGCGGCAAATTGCCTTCGCCGAGCTGGAAGAGCAGGCAAAAGCGCTGGGGGCGAACGCCGTGGTCGGCATTGATATCGATTATGAAACCGTCGGCAAAGACGGCAGCATGCTGATGGTGAGCGTGAGCGGCACAGCGGTGAAGGTTGGCTGATGCGGGTTCTGCTGCTGACGGTAATGGCGCTGCTGCTGACCGCGTGCGTATCAAAAGGGTTCGAGCGGCACGACGGCTATGTGGTGGATACGCGCCACCCGGCGCTGGGCGCGCGGCCACGCGTGAAGGTGCTGGTAATTCACTATACCGCTGGCGATTTTGCGTCTTCGTTGAACACGCTGACCGATCGGGAGGTCAGCGCGCACTATCTGATCCCGGCCTCGCCGCCGGAAAAGAGCGGTCGGCCGGTGTTACTCAGGCTGGTGCCGGAAACGGAGCTTGCCTGGCATGCGGGCGCCAGCTACTGGCGCGGCGCAACGCGCATCAATGACACCTCCATCGGCATCGAACTGGAAAACCAGGGCTTCCACAAAACCGCAGCGGGACGCGTCTGGTTTCCTTTCCCGCAGCCGCAAATGGCTGCGTTGATGCCGCTGATGCGCGACATCATTTTGCGCTACGGCATCAGGCCGCAAAACGTGGTGGGGCACAGCGATATCGCCGCGCAGCGCAAGCAGGATCCCGGCCCGTTGTTTCCCTGGCAATGGCTGGCGGCGGAAGGCATCGGCGCATGGCCCGATGCCGATCGCGTGACGTTCTATCTGGCGGGACGTGCGCCCATGCAGCCGGTGGATCGGCAACGCCTGCTCGGCCTGCTGGCGCGTTATGGCTATGAGATCGCGCCTGCGATGAGCGCGCGGCAGCAGCAAAAAACCATCGCCGCCTTTCAGATGCACTTCCGGCCGCGCGACTATCGCGGCCTGGCCGATGCTGAAAGCGAGGCGATCGTCCTGGCGCTACTGGAAAAATACAGCGCGGAATAAACCCTCAGCGGCGCAGAAAGGCCTGCCACGCCGCCACCAGCGTTTCCAGCGCGTCACGACTGATGTCCAGATGGGTGACCAGGCGCGTGACCGGGCCGGCGCTGAGCCGAATGTCGCGCTCGCGCATCCACGCGGCGAGCGGCTCAACCTGTTCCGGCGGCACGCGAACAAACACCATGTTGGTATCCTGACGTGAAACCTCCACGCCAGCCTCGCGCAGCCGTTCTGCCAGCCACGCGGCGTTGTCATGATCGTCCTTCAGCCGCACCACGTTATGTTCCAGCGCGTAAAGACCCGCTGCGGCCAGAATCCCGGCCTGACGCATGGCGCCGCCGGTCATTTTGCGCCAGCGGCGGGCGCGTTTGATGTACTCCGTACTGCCGCACAGCAGCGAACCGACCGGCGCGCCCAGGCCTTTCGAGAGGCAGATGGTCAGCGTATCGCAATAGCGGGCGATCTCTTCCAGGCCGACGCCGAGCGCAACGGCGGCGTTAAAAATACGCGCGCCGTCGATGTGCAGCGCCAGCCCGCGCTCGCGCGTGAACGCATAAGCCTCTTCAAGGTAGCGCAGCGGCAGCACGCTGCCGTTCCAGGTGTTTTCAAGGCTGAGCAGTTTTGTTATCGCAAAGTGCATGTCGTCCGGCTTGATAAACTGCGCCACAACGTCGAGCGGCAGCGAACCGTCCGCCGCGGCCGTAACCGGCTGTGGTTGAATGCTGCCCAGAACCGCCGCGCCGCCCGCCTCATATTTGTAGTTATGGGCAAGCTGACCGACGATGTACTCCTCGCCGCGCTGGCAGTGACAGAGCAGGGCGACCAGGTTCGCCTGGGTGCCGCTGGGAAGAAAAAGGGCCGCTTCCTTGCCGCTCAGGCGCGCTGCCGTCGCTTCGAGCGCGTTAACGGTCGGGTCGTCGCCATAGACATCATCGCCGGTTTCGGCAGCCATCATGGCGGCCAGCATCGCCGCAGAGGGACGGGTGACGGTATCACTGCGTAAATCGATCACTTTTGCGCTCCTTTTAAGCAAAACTGTCGATGTTTTACCGCAGGCGGTGATTTTTTACCAGCGTCATCAGGAGCAACAGGCGACAGGCCGGAGAAAGGCAGGCGGGGGCCACCCCGCCTGGTAAGCGTCAGGCGATAACGATATCGCTGGCAGGATGACAGCGACAGGCCAGTACGTAGCCGGCCGCAATCTCTTCAGCACTGAGCGTTTGCGTACTGTCGGTACGGTACTCGCCGCTGAGGATCTGTGTCTTACAGCAGCCACACACGCCGGCGCGGCAGGCGGCATCAACGGCAAACTGGTTTTTCTCCAGTGCGTCAAGCAGCGTTTCACCTGCGTTAAAGATCCCGACCTCAGCCTTCGTTGCTGAACGCAGCGTATGTTCCGCCGCGTCTGCTTCAGTCACGCTGCTGTCGGCAGGCGTAAACTGTTCAAGGCAGATTTCCGCCGCGCCCAGTTCACGGGCGAAGCCCTCTACCTGCTGCATGTAAGCGGCTGGCCCGCAGATCATCACCGTACGCTGCGTCATATCGGGCACCAGCGCCTTCAGCCGCTCGCGCGTGATGCGTCCTTCAGGCAGATCGGCGGTGGGTCTGTTTTCCACCACCAGCTCCAGCGCCATCCACGGCTGCATTGCGCGGAGCGCATCGGCAAAAATCACGTCCTGCTCTGAACGCACGCTGTAGCAGAGCGTGACGCGCGCGTCGGGGCGGTGGGCATGCAGCCAGCGGCACATCGATATCACCGGCGTGATGCCGCAGCCTGCCGCCATCATCAGATAGCGATCGGCCGGATGCTGTTCACAGGTAAACTCGCCCTGCGCATCGGAAAGCCAGACGTAGTCGCCCGCCTTAACCTGCTGCGTCAGCCAGTGCGAACCTTTACCGCCTTCGATATGGCGTACGGTCAGCGTGATAAAGTCGCTCTGGCCCGGCGTGGAAGAGAGCGTATAGGCGCGCAGCTGGCTCGATTTGCCAACCTGCACCAGGGCAAACTGCCCCGCCTGCCAGCGGTAAAAATCGTGATTGATCAGCGCGATCGTCCAGACGTCCGGCGTCTCCTGAACCACGTGGTGAACCTGCATGCGCCAGGGGCAAAGAGGATGAGATTGCATGACGGGTCTCCTTAGTGAGCCAGAATAGCGTTAATGTCGTTTTCGACGGTGGTCACCGGCGCCAGACCAAATTCGCGTTGCAGCAGCGCCATAACGTTTTCGCTGAGGAAGCCCGGCGCGCTTGGGCCGGTGCGGATGTTTTTCACGCCCAGCGACAGCAGCGTCAGCAGGACCACAATGGCCTTCTGCTCAAACCAGGAGAGCACCAGCGACAGCGGCAAATCATTAACGCCGCAGTTCAGTTTTTCCGCCAGCTTCACGGCCAGCATGATCGCGGCGTAGCTGTCGTTACACTGTCCAACGTCGAGCAGGCGCGGCAGGCCTTCAAGCGTGCCGAAATCGAGCTTGTTGAAGCGATACTTGCCGCACGCGAGGGTGAGGATCAGGCAATCTTTTGGTACAGCGGTAGCCAGATCGGTGAAGTAGCTACGCTGCTCGCGGCTGCCATCGCACCCGCCAATCAGAAAGACGTGACGCAGTTTCTGCTGCGCAACCAGTTCGATAACGCTGTCGCTGGCGTCCTGAAGTACCTTGCGGCCAAAACCCACGGTAATTTCGTGTGGGATCTCCGTCCACGGAAAGCCCGGCATTCCCTGCGCCTGCTCAATAACCGGCGAGAAGTCTTCGCCGTCAAGGTGATTCACTCCCGGCCAGCCGACGATACTGCGCGTCCAGATACGGGACTGATATTCACCGACAAACGGATCGATAATGCAGTTAGATGTCATCACGATCGGGCCGGGGAAGCGGGCAAATTCCGCCTGCTGGTTTTGCCAGCCGCTGCCATAATTGCCCACCAGGTGCGGATACTGTTTTAACAGCGGATAGCCGTGCGCAGGCAGCATCTCGCCGTGCGTATACACGTTGATGTCTTTACCCACGGTCTGCTCAAGCAGCAGCTGAAGGTCTTTCAGATCGTGACCTGAAATCAGAATCGCTTTACCGGCCACCGGGCGCACATTGACGGAAACGGGCTGAGGATCGCCGTAGGTGGTGGTCTGCGCTTCATCCAGCATGGCCATGATGCTGAAGTTCATTTTGCCGATCTGCATGGCATGATCCAGCAGATCGCTCAGCTGGTTAGGTTGCGTGCCGAGCCACGCCATAATCTCGTGATAGTGCTGATAAACCTTTTCATCGTAGCGGCCATGCACGTGCGCATGTTCCATATAGGCCGCTGCGCCTTTCAGGCCGTAGAGGCAGAGCAGACGCACGCCAAGGATATCTTCATCTTCTTCATCGCGATTCAGCGCAAAGTCGGCGGCCTGTTTTTGCAGCGCATCCAAATCGTGACTGACCAGCGACAGTTCCGCCATCGGATGCGTGAAGCTGTTCGGAAGCTGCGCGTTGAGGCACAGCGTTTTCAACCGCTCGCGCCAGGCGATAGCGGTAGTGGCATAATCAACGATGCGCTGAGAGTCAAAATTGACGTTAGTCAGCGTGGCAAAGAATGCCTGCGGCGCAAAGCTGTCGACCTCATGAATGATGATGCCATGACGCCGCGCTTCCACGGCCCAGGCAGAAAGCCCCTGAAGGACGGCAATCAGCAGGTCCTGTAGATCGGACGTCTGTGCCGTTTTGCCGCACATGCCCTGGGCCCATGAACAGCCGTTGCCCTCGGGAGTTCTGATTGTTTGCTCACATTGAACGCAAAACATAATGTTGCCTTTTTAAAGTTGTATTTTAAATGCAACTTTATGCTATGAGCAAATACCGCCTGTGAAAAGTGGCGGTATGCAGAATCAGAAGTGAGTTTGATCTGGCGCAAACAAAATGCCGATCAGGCAGAAAAGAGCGCCATCAGCAGCGGCGCAATCAGGCTGAGGATAAAGCCGTGGACGATAGCGGCGGAGACAATCTCCATGCCGCCGCTGCGTTGCAGCACAGGCAGAGTGAAATCCATCGAGGTTGCGCCGCACAGGCCCAGCGCACTGGCGCGATGGCGGCGGATCAGCGACGGAATAAGCATAATCGCCAGCAGCTCCCGCAGCAGGTCGTTAAAAAAGGCGGCGCTGCCGATCACCGGGCCGAATGACTCGGTCATCATGATGCCGGAAAGTGAATACCAGCCAAAACCGGACGCCAGCGCCAGCCCGGTGCGCAGCGGCAGGCCAAGCGCTAACGAAGCGATTATGCCGCCTGCCAGCGCGCTGAAGACAACCACCAGCGCCACCTGCATGCCGCGTCGGTTGAGCACGATTTGCCGTACAGTCATGCCGTTGCCGCGCAGTTGAAGGCCCACCAGGAAAAGCAGCAGCAGCAGGGCATATTCGCCGATCTGACTGGCGAAGGTGAGCGGCGTCCAGCGGCTCAGGCCAAGACAAAAACCGGCGGCAACCACGCCGCACAATTTAACCGACTCCAGCGCCATACGCAGCCGTGACGGCAGCGCCTCAGGCTGCTGCGCGTGCCGCCACGGGTGGCGTGCTTCCAGAAGACGCAGCGCCAGAACGTTACAGATCAGAATGCAGGTGGCGCTAACCAGGCTGTAGCGCAGAATAGCCAGCAGGCTCTGGCCGAGATCGTCAATAAACGCCAGGCTGATGCCCATGAAAAACAGAATGATGTAAACCATCCAGCCGAGCACTTTATTTACCATCCGCATGCGTGCCGCGCCGGAAGGCGGCAGCAGATAGCCAATAAACAGAGGAAGAAGGATGATTAACAGTCCTGAATACATGTGTGGCGCGTCCGTTTGAGAATTTGCCGACACGCTAACCAAAAAAGGATGCGCAGTAAACCGTTAATTATTGGGTAAAAAAATGCACCGCGCGTAATCCACGCGGCGCGGGGTAGCGATTAATGAGAGGGCCGCGCCGCGCTGACAGGTTGCAGCCGACTGGCGCTGCCGTCGCGAATCGTAATCCCTGAATTAACGTAGCGGATAAAGGCCGGATAGACGCTGTCGTGCGCTTCACAGCGCAGCGGCGCGTCAGCCGCGATGAAGCGCTGGATCACCAGCATGTCTTTCCGCGTCGCCACCTGATAAACGGCATCAGGACGCACTTTTTCGCCCTTTTCCAGCGTGAGTTGAACGATGCGATCGCCGCTTTTCCTGCTGGGATCAAATTTTACGTTGACGCCTGAAACCTGCTGAAAATGGATACTCACCGCTGGCCAGGCCGCCAGGGTGTATTCAATCATCTCTTTCAGTTGTGCGCCGGTAAAGCTGAATTTACACAGCGGCTGTTCCGAGCCCAGCGTGCTGAGCAACGTTGCGCGCGTGACCGGGCCGGGCGCAATATCCCGCCGGATTGTCACGCCCGCAGCGAAGGCGACATCCGCCGCCGTAGCTGCACGATAGGCATCGGCGACCAGATCGCCTAAATTGGTCTCCTGCGATCGCACCCGATGGCGTTCGCCTACCAGTTTAACCGGCGTGGTAAACACCACTTCCGCGAGCTGTTGCTGATTGCGGGTGTTCACCTCGTCAATGATGGCGCGCACGGTGTTGTCAGGTACCACAGTTTTGCTCTGCCGCAGCGCCGCAAGCGAGAGGGTGCTGGCCGTTTTCTCCTCCACCACATCGTCGCGCAGCGTCAGTTTGACCACGCCGAGGTATTGCCCATATTCGCCCGCTTCGGCAATCAGCACGCCGTTATGCATTAACCCATTCTTGTGCAGCGTATGACAATGGCCGTCGATAATCGCCGTCAGCCAGGGGGCCTTTTCCGCCAGCCATGTGCTGCGCATCGTGGGGTCGGCGTCGGTGACGCCCAGGTGCGCAACGGCAATAAAGACGGTTGCACCCTGGCGCCGCGTCTCCTGATGCAGGCGTTCAGCAACGCGCAGCGTTTTCTCAGGAAAGCCTGCGGCGACGGGCGAAGTGGTCAGCCCCAGGAAAGCGATTTTAACGCCATTAACATTTTTAATCAGGTAGTCGCCTGGCGCCGGCAGCGCGGCGCGCAGGGTATCCGGCGCGTTGGCACCCAGAATGGGGAAGTTTACCGCATCAAAAATACCGCTCAGCCAGTCGGCCTCCATAGCGTATTCATGATTTCCCAGCACCATCATCTCGTAGCCCGCTGTGTTCATTACCCTGGCCACGTCCAGCCCTTTGCTCAGTGACGCAAAGGGCACCCCGGCAAATGCATCACCGGCGGAGAGGGTCACGACCTGCTTGCCTTCGCTTTTCAGCTTATCAACATAGCCTTTAACGAAGGGTTCGATATCTACATGGCCGTGAACGTCGTTGGTGTGCACAAGGTAAATTTCGGCCTCTGCGGCGGCAGGCGTTGCGATAATGATCGAAAGCGTCAGCAGCAGGGCTATTGCTGCAATAGATTTTATCCGGTATTGAAAATGCATACGCTACTCCTTGTAATGATAATGTCCTTGCTGGCAGTCGGCTTGTCCGGTGGGGTAATCAGCACCTTAACCAAATGTGCTTTTTCGGCATGCCAGATATAAAAAAACCATTTGCTTATCAACGGAGGTGCGCGGTTGATAAGCAAATGGTTTAGCTTGAAAATTCAATAACTACCCAGCCTGACCGGACATTAACAGGGTTGCTTTGGCCAGGCAAGCGGCAAAGGAGAAGGGCGTGCGGCGTGTCAAAGGGTTGAAAAAAGAGCGGCTATCCCAAACTATGTTCTGGCGGGCAGGAGAGGCATAAAAATGCCAGCATGGTTGGCTGGCATTTTACTTCGGGGTTGTTCAGAATGAGTGTGATTGAGGTCAGGCACTGGCTGCCAGGGCCATTTCAACCGGGATGATAAGGCTGGCATGATTGCCTTTCGGCCCCTGATGCACATCAAACTGAACCTGTTGCCCGGCTTTTAGCGTTCGGTAGCCGTCCATCTGGATTGTTGAGTAGTGGGCGAAAATGTCTTCGCCGCCGCCAATGGGGCAGATAAAGCCGAAACCTTTGGCGTTATTAAACCATTTAACAGTACCCGTCTCCATGCTTAACATCTCTCATAAGTCGTTCAGGTAGGTGAGGTGATAAAGCGTACAGCTCCTGAGCTGGTTAAGTTACGTCCAACTCATGCCAGTACTGTAGAGAAATGGCATGGAGCGTCAAGCAAATGGGGACGTCAGGACGGGATAAAATCGTCAAAATTTGAGGTAGTTAACGCTATTGCAAATTTTGTGATAAAGGTCGCTTAGCGTGATGTTGTCGACCAGAACTCTCGGCGAGAGCCAGCAGTTGAGGTGTGTTAAACTTAACCTGTCATTTGCCCGCTGACGTTTGCTGGCAGCGTTATCAAATTGGGTACGTATGGGAAAGACTAACGACTGGCTTAATTTTGAACAGCTTGCAGAAGACAAATTGCGTGAAGGCCTTAAGCCACCTTCGATGTATAAAGTTATTTTAAATAATGACGATTATACACCTATGGAATTTGTTATTGACGTACTGCAAAAGTTCTTTTCTTATGATGTTGAACGTGCAACACAGTTGATGCTTACCGTTCATTATCAGGGAAAGGCAATTTGCGGCGTTTTTACCGCCGAAGTGGCGGAAACGAAAGTTGCACATGTCAATAAGTATGCCAGGGAGAACGAGCATCCATTGCTGTGTACGCTTGAAAAAGCCTGAATAAGGCAATCAATTGGGGGAGGTGCCAATGCTCAATCAAGAACTGGAACTCAGTTTAAATATGGCTTTCGCCAGAGCGCGTGAGCACCGTCATGAATTTATGACCGTCGAGCATCTGTTGCTGGCTTTGCTCAGTAACCCGTCGGCCAGAGAGGCGCTTGAAGCCTGTTCAGTCGATATCGTAGCGCTTCGGCAGGAGCTCGAAGCCTTTATTGAACAAACCACCCCGGTCTTGCCGGTCAGCGAAGAAGAGCGTGACACGCAGCCTACGCTCAGTTTCCAGCGCGTATTACAGCGCGCAGTATTCCACGTACAGTCCTCCGGCCGCAGCGAAGTTGCGGGCGCCAACGTGCTGGTCGCGATATTTAGCGAGCAGGAGTCTCAGGCCGCTTATCTGCTGCGCAAGCATGAAATCAGCCGTCTGGACGTAGTGAACTTTATTTCCCATGGTACGCGTAAAGACGAGTCAGGGCCCGCCTCAGGCGCGGAAAATCCTGTTAACGAAGAGCAGGCAGGCGGGGAGGATCGTATGGAAAACTTCACCACCAATCTCAATCAGCTTGCTCGCGTCGGCGGTATCGATCCGCTCATCGGGCGTGATAAAGAGCTTGAGCGCACTGTCCAGGTGCTTTGCCGTCGCCGTAAAAACAACCCGCTGCTGGTGGGTGAGTCCGGCGTCGGGAAAACCGCCATTGCCGAGGGGCTTGCCTGGCGTATCGTGCAGGGCGAAGTGCCTGAAGTGATGAAAGACGCCACCATCTATTCACTGGATATTGGCTCACTGTTGGCGGGCACCAAATATCGCGGCGACTTTGAAAAACGCTTCAAGGCATTGCTGAAGCAGCTTGAGCAGGACAACAGCAGCATTCTGTTCATTGATGAGATCCATACCATCATCGGTGCAGGCGCGGCTTCAGGCGGCCAGGTCGACGCGGCAAACCTGATCAAGCCGCTGCTCTCAAGCGGTAAAATTCGCGTGATGGGTTCAACCACCTATCAGGAATTCAGCAACATTTTTGAAAAAGATCGTGCGCTGGCGCGCCGGTTCCAGAAAATCGACATTACCGAGCCGTCGGTGGATGAGACCGTGCAGATCCTGAACGGCCTCAAGCCGAAGTACGAAGCGCATCACGATGTGCGTTATACGGCGAAGGCGGTACGGGCTGCCGTTGAGCTGGCGGTGAAGTACATCAACGATCGTCATCTGCCCGATAAGGCCATTGACGTTATTGATGAAGCAGGCGCACGTGCGCGTTTGATGCCGGTCAGCAAACGCAAGAAAACGGTCAACGTGGCGGATATCGAATCCGTGGTCGCTCGCATCGCGCGTATTCCAGAAAAAAGCGTTTCTGCGACCGATCGCGATACGCTGAAAACCCTGGGCGAACGTCTGAAAATGCTGGTGTTTGGTCAGGACAATGCGATTGAAGCGTTAACCGAAGCGATCAAAATGAG
>NZ_JNVB01000169.1 GCF_000770305.1 Erwinia oleae | reverse complement strand
GAAGCAGAAAGGGAAGCCTCTGCCGGTAAATGTCCTTTCCATGCAGGCGCATCAAATAAAGCCTCCGGCGGCGGTACCACTAACCGCGACTGGTGGCCTCAGCAGCTCAGGGTTGACCTGCTTAACCAGCATTCCAACCGTTCTAACCCACTGGATGAAACCTTCGATTACCGACAGGAGTTCGCCAAACTTGACTATTCTGCGCTGAAAGGCGACCTCAGAGCGTTGCTGAGTGAATCACAACCGTGGTGGCCCGCCGACTGGGGGAGCTATATTGGTCTGTTTATCCGCATGGCGTGGCACAGCGCCGGAACCTATCGCTCCACAGACGGGCGCGGCGGTTCGGGTCGTGGTCAGCAGCGTTTCGCACCACTCAACTCCTGGCCGGATAACGTCAGCCTCGACAAAGCACGTCGTCTGCTGTGGCCGGTAAAGCAAAAGTATGGTCAGAAAATTTCATGGGCCGACCTCTATATCCTGGCGGGCAACGTCGCGCTGGAAAATTCCGGCTTCCGCACCTTTGGCTTTGGTGCCGGGCGTGAAGACGTGTGGGAACCGGATCTTGATGTGAACTGGGGCGATGAAACCACCTGGCTGGAAC
>NZ_JNVB01000168.1 GCF_000770305.1 Erwinia oleae | reverse complement strand
CCGCCAGCAAAACCAGCGCGCCCACGGCGGCAATCGCGCTCACCGGCACGCCGAGCGGCTCAAGGACAAAAAATCCGGCCAGCAGCAAAACCAAAACCAGCCAGCCGGTTTTAAAGGTTGCCGGATCTTTTATCGCGCCTGAGGGCGTTTTCAGCCGGGAAAGCGCGTAGGTTGCCGGAATGTCTTTACGAAAGAAGAGATGCAGCGTCGCCAGCGTGGCGATAATCGCCGCAATATTCACCGGCACCATCACTGCGGCATAGTCATTAAAGCCCAGCCGGAAGAAGTCCGCCGAGACGATATTCACCAGATTCGAGACGACCAGCGGCAGGCTGGCGGTGTCGGCAATAAAACCGGCCGCCATCACAAACGCAAGCGTAGCGCCTTTGTTGAAACCCAATGCCGTCAGCATGGCGATAACGATTGGGGTCAGGATCAGCGCGGCGCCGTCATTGGCAAACAGCGCCGATACCGCCGCGCCAAGCAGGATCATCCAGCTGAAAAGCAGGCGTCCACGCCCGTTTCCCCACCGCGATACATGCAGCGCCGCCCACTCGAAAAAACCTGACTCATCAAGCA
>NZ_JNVB01000167.1 GCF_000770305.1 Erwinia oleae | reverse complement strand
AAAGTGCTGATGCCCTGCGCCACATGGTTTCTGTGCAGAAGAGCTCTTTACCGCTTCAGGTTCAGCAATGTGTTGATGATTTGATGGTACACGTTGATCGCATTGAAGCTAACATCACTGAATATGACCGAATTTTATCCCGCATAGCCAAAACAGATCATCGCAGTCAGCGGCTGATGGAGCTAAAGGGCGTTGGTCCCACAACGGCCTGTGCACTGGTCGCCAGTATCGGTAATGCACATGATTTTAAAAATGGACGTCAACTGGCAGCCTGGCTGGGGCTGACGCCATCACAATACAGCAGCGGCGGAAAGTCGAAACTCGGCAGGATCACAAAAGCCGGTGATTCGTATCTGCGAACGCTTCTGGTTCAGGGGGCTCGTTCAGTGCTTATTGGCGCCGGGAAAAGGACTGACTCATTCAGCCGTTGGGTTTGTATGTTGGTTGAGCGCAGAGGGTACTGGCGGGCTGTTGTGGCCATCGCCGCCAAAAACGCGCGGCTATGTTGGGCATCACTACATTACGGTGATGATTTCCGGCTGTACTCAGCCAACTAAAGCTCGAAGCAGTATAACCATCTGACCTGCAATTCGTTGATGATAAAGGGTTAGACCCCGTGAGGCCTATCTGGCTATTGTACAGGATATACGTATCCGCTTAACGAACAAGAACCTCACGCGCGTCTTTCATCAGGGCCCGAATCGGTGACGATTCATCATGGCCGTTTATAGTACCGCAGTCTCTCCCCTTTATTTTTACTGAAGAGCAGACAGAAACCATAAATACCGGCTTTGACATGCCGGGGAAGCCCTTATAG
>NZ_JNVB01000166.1 GCF_000770305.1 Erwinia oleae | reverse complement strand
CTCCTGGCCGGATAACGTCAGCCTCGACAAAGCACGTCGTCTGCTGTGGCCGGTAAAGCAAAAGTATGGTCAGAAAATTTCATGGGCCGACCTCTATATCCTGGCGGGCAACGTCGCGCTGGAAAATTCCGGCTTCCGCACCTTTGGCTTTGGTGCCGGGCGTGAAGACGTGTGGGAACCGGATCTTGATGTGAACTGGGGCGATGAAACCACCTGGCTGGAACACCGCCACCCTGAATCGCTGGCTAACTCGCCGCTCGGTGCCACAGAAATGGGCCTGATTTACGTCAACCCGGAAGGCCCGGAACACAGCGGCGATCCCGCTTCAGCCGCACCGGCTATTCGCGCCACTTTTGGCAATATGGGAATGAACGACGAAGAGATCGTGGCCCTGATTGCCGGCGGTCATACGCTTGGTAAAACCCACGGCGCGGCAGATGCCAAACATGTTGGTGTCGACCCGGAAACCGCGCCGATTGAAGCGCAGGGCCTGGGCTGGGCCAGCAGCCACGGCACGGGGGTCGGCGCGGATGCCATCACTTCCGGCCTGGAAGTGATTTGGTCACAGACGCCCACGCAATGGAGCCACTACTTCTTCGAGAACCTGTTCAGGTATGAGTGGGTGCAGACGCGCAGCCCGGCGGGTGCGATCCAGTTTGAAGCGGTCGAAGCAGCCGAGATTATTCCCGATGCCTTTGACACGGCGAAAAAGCATAAACCAACCATGCTGGTGACCGATCTGACGC
>NZ_JNVB01000165.1 GCF_000770305.1 Erwinia oleae | reverse complement strand
CGCACCCGCCGGGCTGCGCGTCTGCACCCACTCATACCTGAACAGGTTCTCGAAGAAGTAGTGGCTCCATTGCGTGGGCGTCTGTGACCAAATCACTTCCAGGCCGGAAGTGATGGCATCCGCGCCGACCCCCGTGCCGTGGCTGCTGGCCCAGCCCAGGCCCTGCGCTTCAATCGGCGCGGTTTCCGGGTCGACACCAACATGTTTAGCATCTGCCGCGCCGTGGGTTTTACCAAGCGTATGACCGCCGGCAATCAGGGCCACGATCTCTTCGTCGTTCATCCCCATATTGCCGAAGGTGGCGCGAATAGCCGGTGCGGCTGAAGCGGGATCGCCGCTGTGTTCCGGGCCTTCCGGGTTGACGTAAATCAGGCCCATTTCTGTGGCACCGAGCGGCGAGTTAGCCAGCGATTCTGGGTGGCGGTGTTCCAGCCAGGTGGTTTCATCGCCCCAGTTCACATCAAGGTCCGGTTCCCACACGTCTTCACGCCCGGCACCAAAGCCAAAGGTGCGGAAGCCGGAATTTTCCAGCGCGACGTTGCCCGCCAGGATATAGAGGTCGGCCCAGGAAATTTTCTGACCATACTTTTGCTTTACCGGCCACAGCAGACGACGTGCTTTGTCGAGGCTGACGTTATCCGGCCAGGAGTTGAGCGGTGCGAAACGCTGCTGACCGCGACCCGAACCGCCGCGCCCGTCTGTGGAGCGATAGGTTCCGGCGCTGTGCCACGCCATGCGGATAAACAGACCGATATAGCTGCCCCAGTCGGCGGGCCACCACGGTTGCGATTCACTCAGTAACGCTCTGAGGTCGCCTTTCAGCGCAGAATAGTCAAGTTTGGCGAACTCCTGTCGGTAATCGAAGGTTTCATCCAGTGGGTTAGAACGGTTGGAATGCTGGTTAAGCAGGTCAACCCTGAGCTGCTGAGGCCACCAGTCGCGGTTAGTGGTACCGCCGCCGGAGGCTTTATTTGATGCGCCTGCATGGAAAGGACATTTACCGGCAGAGGCTTCCCTTTCTGCTTCAACAATGGGTTCTGCACTATTGGCTTCATTATCAACAGAATTGCTCACAATCTTTATCCTTTAGCGGTTATCACCAATACTTTATACCCGGCATTCAATAGGTAAAATCTGCATCCCTCTATGTATTTGATAGACCTTTCCTTGTTTTTATGGGTGACTCTGCCAGGTTCTCCCATCTGGATCATGAATTTTTATGCGCACAGCCTAACCCGCCTGTTGCGGAGGGGTTCTTCACCACGCAGCATACAAAAAGCCCGCTTGCTTATCCTTAAGCGGGCTTTTTGTATTTAATCGTTCAGAAGGCTGATTTGAGCTGTGAGTTCAACTGATGGACGCAACACACTTATTGAACCGGTCTGCGGGTGATTCATAGTCTAGCGTTTTTCTCGGCCTTTCGTTGAGCTGTCTGGCAACACTGTTAAGTCTTTGCTGGCTGTGAACCGATAAGTCAGTTCCTTTTGGAAAATATTGTCTGAGCAATCTGTTCGTATTTTCATTTGAGCCACGTTG
>NZ_JNVB01000164.1 GCF_000770305.1 Erwinia oleae | reverse complement strand
ACCCGACTCCGTGAAGTCGGAATCGCTAGTAATCGTGGATCAGAATGCCACGGTGAATACGTTCCCGGGCCTTGTACACACCGCCCGTCACACCATGGGAGTGGGTTGCAAAAGAAGTAGGTAGCTTAACCTTCGGGAGGGCGCTTACCACTTTGTGATTCATGACTGGGGTGAAGTCGTAACAAGGTAACCGTAGGGGAACCTGCGGTTGGATCACCTCCTTACCAGAAGATACATTTCTGTGCAGTGTCCACAACAGATTGTCTGATAGATGTAATGAGCAAGACGGCTGCGAAGTCGAGACACGCTGTGTCCCCTTCGTCTAGCGGTTAGGACTCCGCCCTTTCACGGCGGCAACAGGGGTTCGAATCCCCTAGGGGACGCCACTTGCCGGCTGTGGGTGAAAGACACAACCAACCGTATCCCAAAACTGACTTAATCAAGTCGGCTTTGTGATATTTGCTCTTTAACAATCCGGAACAAGCTGAAAATTTGAAAACGACATAGTGGGTCACTCTGCGTAAAAAGAGTGGCGCAAACACTATGGTCGGGTCTCTCAAATGCTGACAACAAACGGCGTCTTTCGGGACGCTTGTGGGTTGTGAGGTTAAGTGACTAAGCGTACACGGTGGATGCCCTGGCAGTCAGAGGCGATGAAGGGCGTGCTAATCTGCGATAAGCGTCGGTAAGGTGATATGAACCGTTATACCCGACGATACCCGAATGGGGAAACCCGGTGCAATCCGTTGCATCATCGCAACATGAATACATAGTGTTGCGAGGCGAACCGGGGGAACTGAAACAT
>NZ_JNVB01000163.1 GCF_000770305.1 Erwinia oleae | reverse complement strand
TCTTCCATACGCTGGTTAACTTCAGACTGGATGGAGTCAATGTCGGATGCAGAGTTGGAGCTGTTCTGTGCCTGAACGGTCAGGTCACGCACGCGCTGTAAGTTGTTGTTGATTTCTGACAGCGCGCCTTCAGCGGTCTGTGCCAGCGAGATACCGTCATTGGCGTTACGCGCCGCCACGGTCAGGCCGTTGATGTTGGAGGTGAAGCGGTTGGCAATTGCCTGGCCCGCTGCATCGTCCTTCGCGCTGTTGATACGCAGACCGGAAGAAAGACGCTCGATCGCAGAGCCCAGCGATGCCTGAGATTTGTTCAGGTTGTTCTGTGTGGTCAGAGACAGGGTGTTAGTGTTAATTACGGCCATGATAAAATTCCTTAAAAGGTTGGGTATGGGTCAGGTTTCTGGCTCATGGCCGTACCGCCTTCAATAAAATTATCGTCACGGCGAAAAAGATCTTTAGGGGTAAACAGCAGAATTTACGGGAATAATGCCGGAAATAACCGGCGCCGGCATCATGCACTTTTCGGAGGGACATCAGCGGGCGCCCTTGCGGCAGCCGGTATGTGTATAAAAAAAAAGAGCCTCATGATGAGGCTCTTTTTGCGAATGACGCGTATTAACGCAGCAGGGACAGCATGGTCTGCGGAACCTGGTTGGCCTGAGCCAGCACGGACGAGCCGGCCTGCTGGAGGATCTGCGCACGTGACATGTTCGACACTTCCGTCGCGTAATCCGAGTCCTGAATACGGCTGCGGGCTGACGACAGGTTGTCCACCGTGTTGTTCAGGTTGGTGATGGTTGATTCAAAACGGTTCTGCGACGCACCCAGCAGGCTGCGC
>NZ_JNVB01000162.1 GCF_000770305.1 Erwinia oleae | reverse complement strand
GCTGTCCGGGTCCGCATACACGTACGTCAGCGGCACGTCCCCGCGGATTTCCTGCAACAGACGCAGCCCTTCCCAGACAAAATACGTGGTGCGGGGATGCCCCGGCGCCTCTCCCTGCCGGGCGCGGCGGCTGGTCTTGCTGATGCGCCGCCCCAGCGGGTCATAGACAAAACTCACCTGCGTCTGCACGCCGCTGCGCGTCTCACTCTCCGCCGACGTCAGCCGGTGCTCGCCGTCATAACGGTAGCGCCAGCGCGTGCCCCCGCTCACCTTCTCCGCCACCCGACCGTGCGGGTCATAGCGGTACGTCGCCCCGTGCAGCCGCGTCACCCGGTTGTGCGCCACCTGCCTCACCCCCGCGTCCAGCGGGTTCGACGCCGCGTCCCACCGCCACTGCTCCCCGTCCGGCAGGCTACCGCCCTGGTTCAGCAGCCGCCCCGCCGCGTCGTACTGCCACTGCCGCCATGCAAACGGGTTGTCGTCACGCTCCTCACGTATCAGGTTGTTGCGGTAGTCGTGCTGCCAGCGCGCCGACCAGACGCGCGGCGCCGGACGCTGCTGCGTGCCGCGGAACACATCACGCTCACGCAGCCGACCCAGCCGGTCGTAACTCACCCGGCTCATCAGCCCGCCCTGCGTGCGCCCGGTTTCCCGGTGCAGGCTGTCGCGCGTGAACTCCGTCACCGTCAGGCCGTCCAGCGCAATGCCCAGCAGATGCCCGCTGCCGTAGTACAGCTGGCGCAGCGTCCGCCCGTCCGGCAGCGTGGTGCCCGTGCGGTTACCCAGGGCGTCACGACGGTACGCCACCGTGCCCCGGTCGCCCGTCTCCTCAGTCAGCTGCCCCTGTTCGTCGTACTGAAACG
>NZ_JNVB01000161.1 GCF_000770305.1 Erwinia oleae | reverse complement strand
CCGTGAGACAGGTGCTGCATGGCTGTCGTCAGCTCGTGTTGTGAAATGTTGGGTTAAGTCCCGCAACGAGCGCAACCCTTATCCTTTGTTGCCAGCGATTCGGTCGGGAACTCAAAGGAGACTGCCGGTGATAAACCGGAGGAAGGTGGGGATGACGTCAAGTCATCATGGCCCTTACGACCAGGGCTACACACGTGCTACAATGGCGCATACAAAGAGAAGCGACCTCGCGAGAGCAAGCGGACCTCATAAAGTGCGTCGTAGTCCGGATCGGAGTCTGCAACCCGACTCCGTGAAGTCGGAATCGCTAGTAATCGTGGATCAGAATGCCACGGTGAATACGTTCCCGGGCCTTGTACACACCGCCCGTCACACCATGGGAGTGGGTTGCAAAAGAAGTAGGTAGCTTAACCTTCGGGAGGGCGCTTACCACTTTGTGATTCATGACTGGGGTGAAGTCGTAACAAGGTAACCGTAGGGGAACCTGCGGTTGGATCACCTCCTTACCAGAAGATACTTTTCTGCGCAGTGTCCACAACAGATTGTCTGATAGAAGTGAATGAGCAACAGTATCAGAGTCCCCATCGTCTAGAGGCCCAGGACACTGCCCTTTCACGGCTGTAACAGGGGTTCGAATCCCCTTGGGGACGCCATCTCCGATAACGCGTGAAAGACGTTATCACTCAGTATCCCAAAACTGACTTAATCAAGTCGGCTTTGTGATATTTGCTCTTTAACAATCCGGAACAAGCTGAAAATTTGAAAACGACATAGTGGGTCACTCTGCGTATAAAGAGTGGCGTAAACACTATGGTCGGGTCTCTCAAATGCCTGCAACAGCATGTGTCCTCCGGGACGCTTGTGGGTTGTGAGGTTAAGTGACTAAGCGTACACGGTGGATGCCCTGGCAGTCAGAGGCGATGAAGGGCGTGCTAATCTGCGATAAGCGTCGGTAAGGTGATATGAACCGTTATCCCCGACGATACCCGAATGGGGAAACCCGGTGCAATCCGTTGCATCATCGCAACATGAATACATAGTGTTGCGAGGCGAACCGGGGGAACTGAAACATCTAAGTACCCCGAGGAAAAGAAATCAACCGAGATTCCCCCAGTAGCGGCGAGCGAACGGGGAGGAGCCCGGAACCATCATCAGCGGTTGCGTCAGTGGAAGCGTCTGGAA
>NZ_JNVB01000160.1 GCF_000770305.1 Erwinia oleae | reverse complement strand
GGGTGTGACAGATAAGAGTCTCTCTCTCAAATCGTCCGTATCACCTACGGGCGTAGCAAAGCAAAGCCCCTGTTATAACGTTGCCTCGCGCAAGCGTCGCCGGTTCCTCAATCGGTGGATTAAGTCGCGGGCGACCGAAGCCGGGCGTATCAAAATCAAAAACGAACTTCGGCGCCGCATCCGGCACAACAAGTATTGGGTCAACGAGGCCAATAAATACGGTATCGAAACACTCTGCGAGCTGATGCTGGCCATCTTTGACGATCTGGATTTAAGAGACTGGCAAACCCGGCATAACCTGGAGACGTTAGCCGAACGGGCTGGCCTTACGACGCGTAGCGAATCGCCAAAAGGTAAACAACAAAGCTCACGCGCTAGTCGCGGATGTGATCGCCTGGTCTGGCTTGATGCGATTATCACAGAGAAAGCCCCCTTCAATCCTTATGACGCCCGTTGTGCCTGTAAGCACATTGAGGTTACAGAGAATTTCTTTGCCATTCTCGGCGTTCCGCTGAAACAGGTCTACCGGGAACGCGCCAGGCTACTTAAGGCTGACCCCAATGAAATCATATCATCCGGGGATGTGCGGTTAATCGCAATCAGGGTTGAAAACTGGATGCGCAAGGCCGCAGCCGGATTAGCCAGGATGAAAGCGAGGCGTGACGCAGCTCGCCAGCGCAAACAGGAATACTACTCACCAACCTTTGCCTGACCTCCACAAACTACCGCCTTAGCTGGCGGGGATTCTGCACGTCTGCAATAAACCTCAGTACAAAAAATAGCCTTAACGTACAATAATTTTCGAAATCCAACCTATCCCGGCTACAGGAATGACGGATTTTTCGGCGGTTCCGGCTTAGACCCACCACAACTGCTGTATAGCTTGTGGGTAAGTGATAATTAAGTGCAAACGATATGGTGCAATTA
>NZ_JNVB01000016.1 GCF_000770305.1 Erwinia oleae | reverse complement strand
ACATTATCCGCCGCCGTCGACAGTTGGCAGTAGGTTAGCTCGCGGGTAGGACTGATCAGCGCGGTTGCCTGTGGCGTCAGCGCCGCCTGGCGCAAAAGCCCGTGATGTAACAGCGCCGTCGGCGCGGGGGCCTGCGTGACCGGCGCGCACACGGTGGGCAGCGCCAGAGAACTGTTTGCCACCCTCCAACCTTGTGGCACGGCAACCAGCGCCTGCAGCGCATGGCAATAGGCGCCAAACATCTGATCCAGCAGCGTGGCATCAAACAGTTGCTCGACCGCGTCCCAGTTGAAATGCAACTCCCCGGCCTGCTCCATCACCTGATGATCGAGCCACACCTGCGGCGTTTGGGTAATATTGGCATCCGGACACAGGGTAAAGCGGGTTGTGTCCTGCACGGCCTGCGCAGGCGTCTCCTCGTGGGTATCCACCATACTGGTGAACACTACCGGCATCGGCGCGGGGAAACGGCCACTGCGGATCAGCGCCTCGCTGGCGCGGATCCCACTGAAACGACGGTGTTCGAGATCTTCCCACAGTTGCGCCTGAATACGTTGGGCGTTGTGGGCATAAGCCTGCTGACTGTCGTAACAGACATTCAGTAGGCTGACAGCAGTAAAATCACCAATAACCGCCTCAGCGTTGGGGTAGCCCAGCGGGCGATTGAACAACGTCAGATTGAGAGTAAATGTTGGGCTAAGGCTCCAACGCGCCAATACCTGACTAAAAACCGTCAGCAACAGCGCCGTCTTAGTGATGCGCGCGCTTTTGGCCAGCGCGCTCAACGCGCCCCAATCGTGAGCCGACAACCGATGATCACGGCGCACGAACCTGATCGCTGGCAACTGTGCCAGATCACCCTGTACGGGCAACGCAGGTGGGCCATACAGTTGCGGCAGCGCCTGTTGCCAATAGGCCCGATCGCGCGCATAGGCTTCACCCGCCTGCTCTGCCAACAGCGCCTGCACGTAATCACGGAAAGAAAACGGCAGCAGCGGCAGCGACGCATGGGGATCGCGGTACAGCGTCATCAACTCTTGCTGTAGCGTGCGCATACTCAGAGCATCGGCAATCAGCAGATCGAGACTGAAATGCAAGCGGCCTTGTTGCGCCGTGCAAGCCGAGTAGCTGAAATCAAACAGCGGCCAACGCTCTGCGGGATGCACGTGGTGCGACAGCCGATCGCGGATCGCCATCAAGGCATCATGCCGCGCGCTGGGGGTCAAGGCACACAGATCGCGCTGTTCTAACTGATACGTCGGCACCTGCGCCAGGATCTGCTGAGTACCGTCGGGGAGTACCCGCGCACGTAGCATTTCATGGCGGGCGATCAGCGCATTCACCGCATGGGTAAAACGCGTAACATCAAAGTGCTCGACGTCAAACTCATGGTAGACGTGGGTCGCGACCGAGGTGGCACATGCCTGTCGTCCAAGCCAGTAGGCGCGCTGCACATCCGTCAACGGGAACGGCTGATGACGGTGCTCGGGATCGTGCGTCATCACCCAACCATCCTGAGGCGCGGCGGCATCCGTGGTAGATAGCTGTGCGATACGCACACTCAGCGCCCGAAGCGTGGAATAGTGGAAAATGTCTTTCAGAGTCAAGGTGCAGTGAAAGGTGCGGTTGATCTCTGCCACCAGCGCTACCGCCAGCAGCGAGTACCCCCCCAAGCGGAAGAAATCGCACTCAGGATCGGCGTTTTTTATCGGTAAATAGCGCATCCACAGCGCCAGCAACGTCTGTTCCGCGTCGCTCAGCGCTTGCGTCTGCGGCGGTGTGAGGGGGCTATCGGCAACGAAATCTGCCTCTAACCGCTTACGATCGATTTTGCCGTTGGCAGTGTTCGGGAAGGCGGTCACCCTCTGCCACAGCGTCGGCACCATATAATCTGGCAGTTGCTGCCGAAGATCGTTTTTCAGTTGTTCGAACAGCGAGGGAGGCGCGCTGGTGATGATAAACGCCACCAGTGCTTTGTGTAACGGTGCGCTTTCAATGCAGGCCACCACCGCACCGCCCACATTCGGATGTCGCGCCAGCGTCCGTTCAATCTCCCCTAACTCAATACGATAACCGCGCAGTTTGATCTGGCTATCTTTGCGCCCAACAAAACACAACTGCCCCTGCGCATCGTACCTGACCAGATCGCCAGTGCGGAACATCCTGCCGCCGGGGAACCCTGGTTCTGACAAGAAGCGCTGTGCGCTCAGCTCAGGCTGTCCATCATACCCTTGCGCCACACCATCCCCGGCGATGTAAAGCTCGCCGTCAACTCCTCGCGGCACCGGATAACCCTCATCGTCCAGAATGTATACACGGGTATTGGCAATGGGTACCCCGAGGGTGATGTGTTCAGCTTGGGTGATCTGCGTTTTCAGCGACCAAATGGTGGTTTCGGTGGGGCCGTAGAGGTTCCACAGCGTGCCACAACCGCGCAACAGTTCTTCCGCCACCTTCGTCGGCAGCGCTTCACCGCCCGCCAGCACACACAGTTGCGGGTCGCCACGCCAACCCGCCGTCAACAGCCCCTGCCAGAATGAGGGCGTCGCCTGCATCAACGTTGGTTGATAGTCGGCAATCAGCGAAATCATACGGAAGCTGTCTGCGGCGCGTTCCGCCTCTGTCAGATAGAGGCTAGCACCGGAGATCAGCGGCAACAGATACTCCAAGAACGAGATATCAAACGTGGGCGTCGTCACCGAGAGCAGACGATCGTGCGGGCCTACCGCAAAGGTACGTTGCATATCCAACAACAAGTTCAGCAACCCGCGGTGCACAACGCACACGCCTTTAGGTTCACCGGTACTGCCGGAGGTAAACAACAGGTAGGCCTGCGTATCCGGCAACAGTGCGCAAGGTGTAGGACGCTGGACCGCATTCGGCATGTCCTGCATCGATTCCGGCAACGACAGTTGTACCGTTTCACCCCATTCTCCCGGCTGACGCACCACCAGACAGACCAAACGAGCGCGTTGCATAAGGCGTTGCAAACGCGCCGCAGGCTGACGGATATCGAACGGCACGTAGCACGCCCCCACATACCACGTCGCCAACATGGCTGCAATCACATCACTGTGGCGCGGCAACAGCACGCCGACACGATCGCCCGGTCGTACACCCTGCGCCTGAAAACGTGCCGCGATGGCCTGCACGCGCGCCCAGAGCCCGGCGTAGGTCAGTGTGCCGTTGTGCTGCTGTATCGCCAGTTGCGTTGGGTGCTGCACACAGCGCTGTTCGATGATACGCAGCACATCCTGCGGCGCGGGCCACAGGACGTCAGTGGCATTGATCGGATCGCGTTGCGGCGTTGCCGCCTCCGGCGCATGCAGAGGGATCGCCGCGATCGGCACCTCCAGTGAGGATGTCAACGCCAAGCAGTGTTGGCGCAGCGCCTCGGCAATCTGCTGAACCACGTCGGCATCGTACAGCCCCGAATCGTACTCAAAGGCGACGTCGAACGTGTCGTCGTTTTGGAACACCTCGACCGTCATGTCGTACTTGACGGCCTGATTGTGATACGTCACCTGCTCCCACTGCGCACCGGCTAAGGGAAAAGCGCGTGGGGTCACGTGGTTATGGTAGATATAGAGGATCTGGAACAACGGCGAATGGGAGAGGCTGCGTGGGAGATCCAGCGCATTCACCACGCTTTCAAACGGCAGTTGCTGGCGTCCCAGCGTCTCTTTCACGCTGGCCTTCACGCGTTGGAGCGCGTCGCGCCCTACCTCAACCCCGCTAAAATCGGTGCAGATAACCGCAGTGCTGGCGTAATAGCCGATGCTGCTCTGCAACTCTGGGCGAATACGCCCCGATACCGGTGTGCCCATGACCAACCGCTGTTGCTGAGCGTAGCGCACCAGCACCAGTTGGAAGGCGGTCAGCATCAACACGAACGGCGTCGTTTCCTGCGCGCTGGCGACGCGTTTCAACGCGAGGCTTAATGCTGCATCCAAGGTAATGCTGAACCGGGTGCCATGTGCAGAGGGTTGCGCCGGGCGCGGGTGCAGCGACGGGAAGGTCGACAGCAGAGGCGCATCCTGCAAACGCGCACGCCAGTGAGCAAGCTCAGTGGCCAGCAGGGTATCCTGGAACCATTCGCGCTGCCAGCAGGCATAATCAGCATATTGTAGCGGCAGCGGTGGCAACGGCGTCTCATCACCAGCGTGCAATCGTGCATACTGCTGCTGTAACTCATCAAACAATAGCCGCAGCGAGATGCCGTCGATGACGATATGGTGCGCACAAAACACCAGGTGACAACCTTGGCCGGGCTGAACAATCTGTGTAACCCCCCACAGTGGGCCGCGCGCCAGATCAAACCGGGTGTTTATCACCCGCTGGATCGCCGCGTCCCGCGCTGAAGACGAAGCCTGCGCTGCTAACGTGACCGTATCAAGGATCAGCGAAGGTGCATCATCAATCACCTGGCAAGGCCGATCGTTACGCACCACGATACGGGTGCGCAAGATGGCGTGGCGCGCTTGCACGTAGCGCAATGCCTGCGTGAGTATCGGCACATCCACCACGCCGTGCAAACGATACACCACATACAGGTTGTAGTGGGTGGCGGCGCTGTCGTATTGCTGCAAAAACCACAACCGTTCCTGATTAAACGACAGCGGGATCGCCTGCGCTGGATCCGCCTTGATGATGGGAATGCGGCTGGGCGACACGCCGGATTGCGCCAACAGTCGTAATAACTTCTCCTTTTTTTCCGCCGGGAGCGTTCGCGCCAATGCGGCATGCTGTATCGTCATAGCCGTCCTTTCCTTTTCACTGCGTTGAACATCATTGCCGACATCACTCGTTAACCATGTCGTTAACCAGCGCGGCAAGCGTGGACGCCCCATCATCCTGCTGCTCCCGCTCGACCAACTGCGCTAAAGCGCGCACGCTGGCATCCTCCATCAGGTCGATAAAGGAAAGCGTGACAGCGAACCGTTCCTGTACCTGCGCCAGCAACATACCCAGCATCAACGAGTGCCCGCCAGCTTCAAAGAAATTGTCGTCAATGCCCAAGCCGTCAATTCCCAGCAATGCTTCGCAAATCGCCACTAAGCCGCGCTGCGTCTCGCTCTCTGGCGCTGCATAAGGCACCGAAAACGATGGGCGCGGCTGACGGCGCGCCGACGATTCGACAGGAATAACGCCCCCCGCATCCGCCACTGGCGTTACGACGATCCCCTGCTCTTCCGGGCTGTCGACCCAGTAACGGGTTTTGTCGAAGGCGTAGGTCGGTAGCGAGACACGGCGCGGTTGGTCGCCCGCAAACGCAGACCAGTCGATGTTGTGCCCCCGCACCCAGAGCGCGGCCACGGTATCTAAGATATGTTTGTGCTCATCGCTGCTGCGGGCACCTGCTGGCAGCGCGCTGACCGCGAGGCGATCGCCCAATGCATGACCGTTGGCCAGCCGGGTCAGGGTGGCCCCCGGCCCAATCTCCAGAAAGTCGACATCAAACGTCGCCTGCGCGAGTCGCAGTGCCGCGGAGAACTGCACCGGCATCAGCATCTGTTCAATCCAGTAGTCCGGCGTGGTGAGGGTGTTGGCGCTGACGCGCTCGCCGGTTGCGGTGGAGATAATGGCCAGCGTCGGCGGGTTCAGACGAACGTTCTCAAATGCCTGACGTAGCGCCTGCGCCGCATCTTGCATCATGCTGGAGTGGAAGGCGTGGGAGGTGTGCAACCGTTTGTTGATGATGTTCTGCTGCGTCAGACGCTGGCTGACGGCGAGGATCGCTGCCTCAGGCCCGGCGATAACCGAATAGTCAGGGGCGTTAACAGCAGCGATCGCCAGTGGGGCGGTAATCAGGGCGCGAATCTGTGCTTCCGGCAGCGCCACCATCAACATGGCACCGCTTGGTGCCTGATGCATCAGCTCAGCTCGACGCGCCACCAAGCGCAGCGCATCCTCCAAAGAGAACACGCCTGCCAACGTCGCCGCCACCCATTCGCCCAGCGAATGGCCGATCATTACCGTCGGCGTGATGCCCCAACTGAGCCACAATTGGGCTAAGGCATACTCGACGCTGAACAGCAGCGGTTGCGTGAGGCAGGTTTGCGCCAGGCGTTCGCCTTGGGCTGACGAGACTTCTGCACTGAACAGCTCATGGCGGATATCCAGACGGTATTCACGCGCGAGTAACGTCGCGCAACGGTCGAAGGCATCGGCGTAGACCGGCCAAACCTGATAGAGCTGATGGCCCATGCGCTGATATTGGCTACCCTGCCCGGAAAACAATAGCCCCAGCCCGGACTGCGTCTGCGCCACGCCACGGGCGAGCGGCGCTGTCGCGGCCTGCTGCAACAGCGTCCCGGCAGCGTGTAGATCGCTGGTCACGAGCGCGGCGCGATGTGCGAAGGCTTTACGTCCTTGGGTGAGAGTCCACGCCAGATCCCGCCGATCCGGCAGCGATTCACGTTGCAGAAAATCGGCAAAACGCGCCAGTCCCGAGGATAAGGCACTGTCGGTTTTGGCGGAGAACGGCAAAATACTGTAGGCCGGTGCAGGCGCTCGCGCTTGCAGGTCAACGGCTGGTGCTTGTTCCAGCACAACATGGGCATTGGTGCCGCCCATGCCAAGCGAGGTGACGCCCGCGCGACGTATGCCGCTTTCCGGTTGCCACGGCTGACAGGTGGTGTTGATGTAAAACGGGCTATTGGTCAGATCGATCTGTGCATTGGGCCGTTCAAAGTGCAGCGTGGCGGGAATTTTTCCCTGCTGCACCGCCAGCGCGGTTTTTATCAACCCCGTGACGCCCGCCGCCGTATCCAAATGGCCGATATTGGTTTTTACCGACCCCAGCGCACAGTACTGTTTTTGCGGCGCGACCGCAAAGGCGCGGCTCAGCGCAGAAAACTCAACCGGATCGCCCAAACGCGTACCGGTACCGTGGGCTTCCACGTAAGTGATATCCTGCGGTGCCACCCCCGCCAACCGCTGTGCCTGAGCAATGGCGCGCGCTTGGGCATCCACGCTCGGCGCGGTATAACTGATCTTCTCCGAACCGTCGTTGTTGACGGCAAAACCTTTGATGACCGCATAGATGTTATCGCCATCACGCAGCGCCTCATCAACGCGCTTTAACACCACCAGCCCCGCGCCGGTGCCGGGCACAAACCCGCTGCTGTTATCGGAAAACGCCCGGCAGTGACCATCGACGGCGGTGATCCCCCCTTCCTGCGACAAATAGCCGGTTTTTGCTGGCGGCCCTAGGGTGACGCCGCCAGCAATCGCCATGTCACACTGCCAGGTCAACAGACTTTGGCATGCCACGCACACCGCCACCAAGGATGTCGATGAGGAAGTCTGTACCGTGATCGCCGGGCCGCGCAGGTTGAGATGATAGGCGATGGTGGTAGTGATACTGTCTTTGTCGTTACCAATGGCCGCCTGCAAACTGCCAGAAGAGAAAACGCGTTTAAAGTGCGGCATCAAGTTCAGCATCAAATAGGAATCCATGCTTTTGCCGGCAAAAATGCCCACGTCCCCTGGATAATCGGCAGCCACATAGCCCGCATCCTCGAAGGCTGCCCACGCGGTTTCCAACAGGACGCGGTGCTGAGGATCCATCAGCTCCGCCTCTCGGGGCGCGATACCGAAGAAGGCGGCATCAAATTTATCGATGTCCGCCACCTCCCCCTTGGCCTTGACGTAGTCTGGGTGCTGAACAAATTCGGGGCTGATCCCCATCGCCAGCAGTTCCTCATCGCTGTAAAAGGAGATGCACTCTCGGCTCGCCAGCAGATTTTCCCAAAACGCCTGTACCGTATCGGCTTGAGGGAAACGCCCCGCCATCCCAATGATGGCCACACCAAAATCATTCTCTGCCATGTTGCTTTCCCCTGTATTCAGGTTTGTCACGCGTTCCATTCAGCGGGATCAGTGATGACTGTCGGTTGTGACAGCCCAGCGCGCCTGACCAAAGGCCGAACGCTGCTGTGCCGCACGCTGCTGTGTCTGATCTCCTGTGGTCCCTTGCGCTGCGTCCGGGGCCAGCAGAAATTCCGCCAAGCGTTTGATGGTGGTGAAGCGCAACAGGTCGACCAACGCCACGCGCTGGCCGAACTGCTGCCCGATGTGTTGCTGCATCTGTACCAGCAGAAGCGAGTGTCCGCCGAGATCGAAGAAATTGGTGGTGGTGCCGACACGCTCAAGGCCGAGCAACTGCTGCCAGATCGCCGCCAGACGCTGTTCCAGTTCGGTCGCCGGAGGGACATACTCGCCCGGCCCTTCCAACTGTCGCAGATCGATCTGCGGCAAGCGCTGGGGATCGATTTTGCCGTTTACGCCAAGCGGCATGGCGCTCAACGGCACGTAGAGCAACGGCAACATATGCAGCGGAAGCCGCAGGCTAAGCCATACGCGCAATTGCTGTGCATCCAACGCAACGCCGTTGACGCTGCAATAGAAGGCCACCAGCAGCGGCGTTGCCGCCGCATTGCGTCGCACATCGACCCAAGCGTCGGCAATATCCGGATGCTGTTTCAGTAGGCTTTCGATGTCGCCCAATTCAACCCGGTGCCCACGGATCTGCACTTGGCGATCCTGTCTGCCGAGATAGAACAACATCCCGTCTGTTGCCCAACGAGCACGATCGCCAGTTTTCAGCACCCGAACGCCAGGGTGTTCCGGCAACTCGACAAAGCGCGCGGGATCCTGTTGTGCATCAAGGTAGCCGGGCGAAATGCCCAGACCAGAGAAACAGAGTTCGCCACAGGCACCTGGCGGTACCAAGCGGTTATCTGCATCCACCACATAAGCTTGGGTATTCTGGATCGGGCGGCCAATGGGCAACGTTCCCGTTTCTTGCGCCCTACGTTGTGCGACGGGAAAGTAGGTTGAGCAGATACCGCTTTCGGTCAGGCCATAACCGTTAACCACTGCCATGTGCGGCAGCAG
Source organism: Erwinia oleae (assembly GCF_000770305.1). Taxonomy (GTDB): domain Bacteria; phylum Pseudomonadota; class Gammaproteobacteria; order Enterobacterales; family Enterobacteriaceae; genus Erwinia; species Erwinia oleae. Next base: position 54,720 of record NZ_JNVB01000016.1, on the reverse strand, counting down.
CGGCGCTATCTGCTCATACTCTAACGCCTCACCGCCGCACAGAAACAGGCGCAGCGATCCCATCGCCTGTGCCAGCACAGAGAGGCTGGCAGAGAGCGATGGGGTGGTGCTCAGGATAGTCACCCGCTGAGATGCCAGCAGCGCAATGAGCGCATCGCTATCCAAACTCTGCGCTTTTTGCGCCAGTACCAACGTACCGCCAGCGGCGAGCAGCGGCAGCACCTCCCCGACAAAGCTGGCGGACGCGACGGAGGTAATGGGTAGCAGAACATCCTGATGCGTCACTTGATAGCTGGAGACAAAGGAGGCGATCAAGTTGACCAGATTACGTTGGCTGAGCCGGACGCCTTTGGGTTGCCCGGTAGTACCGGAGGTAAAGATAACCACCGCGTCGCATTCTAACGCCGCTGGCGCAACGCTAACTGGCGGGTTCGGTATTTCTGCCAACAGGCTACGCCAGCCGGGCACCAGCGCCCAAGGTATCGTCAGCCCATGAGGGGACTCCAGCGGTTGCACCACCAGCAGCATGCACGGCGTTGCCTGCGCCAAAATCAGGGCGTTGCGGGCCGCTGGCGCGTCGCCATCCAGCGGCACATAGCTCGCCCCCAAAGAGAGGATCGCCAATTGTGCGATAATCAATTCGAAGCAGAACGGCAGTTGCAGCGCGACAGATTCTCCGCGTTGTACGCCCTGCGCACGCAGCCAAGCACGCATCTGCATCGTGGCCTGTTGCAGTTCGCCATAGGTCATGGCGTCGTCAGCGTGGCGCAACGCCACCTGTGTGGGGCGCTGCTGGCAGTGCGGTAACACTAGCGACAGCAGGTTATCTACGGGCGGCAGCGCAACTTCAGTGGCGTTGTGCCGCGCCAGCCAAGCGTGCTCCCGAGGGGTGAAGCGGATCAAATCGCGGACCGACAGCGTGGGTTGGCGGCTGGCTTCATCCAGCAGTTCTCCCCACTGCGCCACCAAGTGCTGAATACGCTCCGCACTGTATAATCCAGAGTCGTATTCGAAAGTGCCGGTGATGCGCCCGTCGATATGTTGCATACTTAGCGAAATATCCACCTGAGATGCCCCGGTATCCAACAGTAACGGCGTGACGTTGACGCCGTTTAGCGTCGGGATCGCCAGCGGCATGTTGTCGAGTTGGAACATGCACTGATATACCGGGAAATGTCCGGCGCTGCGATCCACATTCACTGCGCGCGCGATGTCGGTGAATTCGAGACGCTGGTGCCTGAAAGCGGCAAACAGAATGCCTCTGATCGTCTGCACTAACGCGGAAAACGATGCCGCTTCGTCAAGAGGCAAGCGCAGCGGTAGCACGTTGACCAGCGGCGCGATCATCTGCTCCTGTTCTTGCGCCAGCCGCGCAGCAATCGGCATACCGACGATATATTCCTGCTGACGCGCATTACGGTGCAGCAGGAGCACGAAGGCGGCCAGCAGATAGTTATACAATGACACGCGCTGCGCACGCGCCGCTGCCAGCACCCGCTCGCAGGTGCTGGCAGGCAATGCGAAGGCAACAAACGCGCCTTGGTAGCGCGCCACCGTCTGACGCGGTTGATCGGTGGGGATATCAAGAATCGGCAGCGTACCCGTCAGGGTATCTTGCCAGTAACGCATCGCGTCCTGATAGGCGTCACTCTGACGCCACTCCTCTTGGTGCGCCACGTAGTCGGCATACTCCAGCGGCGGTTCTGGCGTCAGCGACTCACCGTTATACGCGGCCTGCAACTCGCGTAACAGAACGCCTTTCGACCAGCCATCGCTGATGATGTGGTGCAGATGAATCAACAGTACGCTACGCGCGTCATCGATCGTCAACAGTTCAAACCGGCACAGCGGCGTGCCCGGAGTTAAGGGCATGGGTTGTGCCGCACGCTGGTTGATCACCGCCTGTAGCGCGTTATCATCGCCCACCGAGGAGAGTGGCACTATGGTCAGCAACGCCTGCGACGATACGGCCTGAGGCACCGCCAATACCGGTTGTCCATTGTGGGTTTCCGCCATAGCACGCAACAGCGTATGCCGACTCATCAATTGACGGATCGCGCCGTCCATCTGCGTGCGGTCCAGTTCCCCTTCAAGCAGCAAGGCGGCGGGGTTATTGTATAGCGCGGTGTGCGGCGCCAACTGTTGCATAAACCACATCGACGCTTGCGCCGATGACAGCGGCAGGTAGCGCACGGTGGGCGTTTCACGCAGATCGACGCAACTGGCTGAGTGCGCCCGCGCCAAGCCGAGCAGCGTTTTACGACAGCACTTGCCATTGGCGGAGAGTGGCAACGCTGACAGCGCCAACAGACGGTTCGGCAACATGTAGGCGGGCAGGTTTTTGGCCAGTGCATCCAACAAGGCCGCCAACTTGAGTGGCGCGCTACTGACGACAAAAGCGTAAATCAACTGATTGTCGGGATCATCCTGATCCGCCACCACGGCTGCCTGCTGTACCCCCGGAAAACGCATCGCATGGGCCTCGATTTCTCCCAATTCAACGCGCAACCCTCTAATTTTAATCTGGAAATCATTACGGCCAATGTAATGAATTTGTTGGCTTTTCCCGTCGCACCACACCAGATCGCCAGTTTTATACAGCCGCTCCGGCTGCCCTAAATGGCACAAGGTTGGATGCACAGTAAAATAGCGATCGGTTAACGCCACGTTGTTGAGATAGCCACGTGCCAGCCCGATACCGGCGAGATAAAGCTCGCCCTCTTCGCCGTCCGCCACCGGGTTACCGTGCTCATCCAGCACATAGAGTCGGCAACCGTCAATCGCTTGACCGATAGGGATATCGTCGTAGTCGTACCCGCGCTGGCAGCGGTGATGGCTGACATCGATCGCGGCTTCGGTCGGGCCATAGAGATTAATCAGGTCGCCCTGCGCCACCGATTGATAAAAGCGTGCCACGCTGTGGGCCGTGAGTTTCTCACCGCTGGCGAACACCGATCGCAACGAGGTGGTCAAACGCGGATCCTGTTTCATCTCCAGATACTCGACAAACAGGTTCAGCATCGAAGGGACAAAGTGCACAACCGACACGCGGTGACGCTGAATCAGTCGCACCAAGGTTCGCGGATCGCTCTCCAATCCGGACGGTAACAGCACCACAGATGCGCCGTGCATCGCCCACCAGAACATCTCCCAGACGGAGACGTCAAAGGTGTACACCGTCTTTTGGAACAGCACATCCTGCGACCTGATGGGATAAGCGTTCTGCATCCAGACAATACGGTTGAGCAGCGCCGCATGTTCCGTCGCCACCCCTTTAGGGACACCGGTGGAGCCGGAGGTGTAGATGATATACGCCAGTTGCCGCGCATGTGGTCGGTAACGCAGATCCATCGTCGGCATGGCACTGACCGCCGCGCTGTCGACCTCGACGCGAGGAATCGACCAGCGATCGCCATCGTCGGTACCGATCAGACAAGCAGCGCCGCTGTTGCTCAGTATGTTTTCAATACGGCTGCGCGGCGCATTGTGCGCCAGCGGTAAATAGGCACCACCAGCCTTTACAATAGCGAAAATGGCAATCAGCATCGCCATGCCGCGCGGCAGGCGGATCGCTACCACGCTGTCCTCGCCGATCCCAAGCCCGCGCAGATAATGCGCCAGTTGGTTAGAGCGTGCGTTGAGTTCGCGATAGCTCAGCGCCGCGTCACCCATCAACACGGCGGATTTTTCCCCATATTCACCGGCGATACGATACAGATAGTCGACTATCGTTTGGTCGTCGGTGGGCGACTGCCCCGTTGTCCCTTGCTGTTCCATAACTCTGGCCTTCAAAGCGAGATAAGTGCGTAGGATGGCGTGACGGGTTATGCCTGTCCGCCGTTGTCGGCAGCCAACCGCGCGTGGCAGGCGTCGATTTCCGCCTGACTGCTGCCTTTGAGTTGAAATCCCTGTTCAAGAAGTTCATGCAGAAAAGCGATGTCCTCCTCGCTGGATGTACCACGCTGCTCAATCTGCTGGATGCGCTCAAAAAACCGGCTGAGCAATGCCTTCAATTGCGCACTGGCGGCCGCATCGGCGGCGCGGTGGTGGCGTGTGGCAGTCAGGGCGTTAGTGAGCAGCGTGATGCGCTGGCGGCGCACGGCTTCCGGATCGGTCTTCGCCGCCGTGCTGTCCCCCAGCACCAGTGCCAGTTGCGCGCGATCCTGGCGATCGTCAAACGCGTAAACCTGTGCCGGATAGCGATTCTCCAGCAGCAGGTTTTTCAGCACACTTTGCGGGCCGATCTCTATCGCGATCGGTGACGATTGCCCTGTCAGGTAGGTGAGAGAGCGCTGCCACTGCACCGGCTGAGAGAGCTGTTGTTCTAGCCACTGGGTTGGCGTGGCCGTATCGGGATAGGGTTGAGCGCTGACATTGGCGATTACTGGGCAGCACGGACGTCGCCAGTCGCAGCGATCCAGCGCCTGGCGCAATTGCTGTCCGTAAGGTTTCAATAGCGGGCTGTGGTAAGGAACACCGCCAATCAGCGGCACCACCTCGACCTGGCGATCATGATCCAGCAGGTATTGCTCGGCGGCGATAATGGCCGCGTTTTGCCCAGACAACATAAACTGTTGCGCCGAATTGAAGCAGGCGATGCCGACCTGCTGTCGGGTTTCACGCTCCGCCACCTCGCACGCCGCCGCCACCAACGCCTGATTCCCCTGCTTGATGATGGTGGTACCCGCGTCCATCTCGCGGGCGATCTCACTGGCTAAACGGCTGCGCATCGCCACCAGCGCCAGCGCGTGGGAAAAGCTCAGCGCACCACTACAGGTCAGCGCAGCATATTCGCCCAAGCTATGACCCAACATATAACGTAGGTTGACATCGGCACCGGTTTGCGCCAAAAACTGCTGCCATGCGACGAAGTGGGCCACGCTGGTGGTATAGATAGCCAGCGCCATCGCCGTCGGCTCAGCAAGTTGCACCAAGGTACCCGACAGGCACAACGCCGCCATGTCCCGTTCCGCGATCTGGCTAGCTTCATCAAACAGCGTACGCACCTGCGGATAACGCTCATACAGCCGCCGTGCCATGCCCACATATTGCGAACCGGAGCCGGGGAACATCAGCGCGACATCCTGCGTCATGCTTCACTCCCCGTCATGTAATTCATCGCAATTTGGATTTCATGGATTTGCGATGTCCCTTCGATGATTTCCATGATTTTGGCGTCGCGATAGTAACGTTCGACGGCATAGTCGGCATGGCAACCATTCGCGCCCAGCAGTTGCACCGCATTCCCGGTCACGTCCACTGCCGCTTTGGAAGCGACATACTTCGCCATCAGGGTTTGGTTTATCATGGCCGCGTGCAGCGTTTCGCGGTATTCCGCCGCGCTGAAGCACATCAGTTGCGCGCTGCGCGTTTGGGTTAGCATGGTGGTAAACAGGTGCTGGACAATGCCGTGAGAAAACAACCGCCGCTTGAACTGTTTACGCTGGCGGATGTAGCGCGCCGCCACGTCCACAGCGGCCTGACATAATCCCAGGCTACCGCAAGCGGTGGTGAACCGCCCTTCATTGAGCGCAAAATTCACCGCCAGCGGTACCCCAGAGGTGAGCGGACCGAGCAACGCATCCGCCTTCAGGCGGCAGTCATTAAAATGCAGCTCCGCCAGCATATTGCCGCGTAACCCCAACATGTCGCTGAGCGGGGTGATGGTGAAGCCGTCAGTATTGCGATCGATAAGCACTGTCGCTAACTGATTGCCACAGCGGGTTAAAACGATAAAGAAATCCGCAATCTGCCCCAGCGTGATCCATTTCTTTTTCCCGTTCAGCCGCCAACCGTCGCCGTCCTGCTGTAATTCCGTTTCCACGTTCACCAAGTCACTGCCGATATTCGGCTCTGTGAGGGCAATCGCTCCGATCAATTCCCCCGTTGCCAGCTTTGGCAAATAATGGGCTTTTTGCGCCGCACTGCCCGCGCGTTGCAGCGGCGTGCTGACCATGCCAGTCACCGTAATGAGATTTTCTAACGAACCGTGTACCCCAGCCATCACTTCATGCAAGGCGCACAGTTGATAAGAATCGTAATCTCGTCCGCCATATTTTTGGGCTATTGACGCGCCTAAATACCCGGCCTGTGCCACGCAAGAAATAATGCTTGGCACAATAAACTGCTGACGTTCAATATCCTGTGCAGCCGTGGCGAGATGTTTTTTTGCGAACAGGACGGCCTCTTGCCGGACAAGCTCATAATTTTCAGTGTTCATAGATCACTCCGGGCAAGTTTGCCGCTGGATGAGTTCTACCATTTTATTGACGGTAGCAATCTGTTCTATTTTCAACTCACTCACTTCCAGCTCAACCTGAAAGGTTTTTTCGATAAACAGAATGATTTGCACGGTAAATAACGAATGGACAAGCCCAAGAGAAAAAATATCGTCATCGTCATTCAACGTATGCCCACGTAATGAGCGGGAGAGAAATTGCCGAATGGCGGCTTTCATATCTTGCGTTTCCATATTCATATCCCTATCAGGTTAACCTGGAATCACTGCTCGGCGTACGCCTGTTGGTAGCGATAAAACCCCTGCCCAGATTTCGCGCCCAAATACCCGGCATCGACCATTTTCTTTAATAAAAAACTGGGGCGATACTTGTCATCATTAAAACTTTCATACAGCACCTGCAACGATTGCAGAATCGTATCCAAGCCAATCAAATCGGCGGTTTGTAGCGGCCCCATCTTGTGCCCGAAGCAGGTTTTAAACAGCGTATCGATATCCTCGGCACGGGCGACCTGCTCCTGCACCATAAATATGGCTTCGTTAACAAAAATCATCATGGCGCGATTAGTGACAAAGCCCGGAGAATCATTGACCACGATGCCGGTTTTATTCATCTGAGCAAATAAACGGTGAAATATGTCCAGCGCGCGCTCTGCGGTATGTACACCACGGATTAATTCGACAGTGTGCATCAGCGGTACCGGGTTCATAAAATGGACGCCGACCACATTCTCCGGATGCCGCATTAATTTTGACAACGCGGTGATAGAGATGGCGGACGTATTAACACCAAACACTGTCGACGCGCCGCAGATCGTATTCATCCGGGTGTATAGTGCGTTTTTTTTCTCGATATCCTCAGTAATATTCTCAATCACCAGGTCACATTCTACAATGTCGCCCAATTCAGTGGTGAAACGGATATTTTCCATTATCTCCGCTGTGCTATGCGTCTTTTTTTTATGCCGCGGGTGAAAGTGATATAAGCGTAAATTCGCTTCGATCATCTGTCGGCATTTATCCAATTGGGATTGAGAAATATCCACAACGGTAGTTGATATGCCGTATTGCGCCATATTATGGGCGACGCCAGTTCCCATTACTCCTGCACCTATTACCGCCACGTTCATCATTGCGCTCCTTTACTGACAGGCTGTTTCCAGGTTGTCTTCACCCCCCAGTTGCGCCGCGATATGCGCGTAGATACTGCGCGGATTGGGGGTTTCCATCAGGGCCAAAAGATCGATATGTACGTTGAAATCGCGTTCTAAGCGGGAGGTCAGTTGCGTCACCAGCAGCGAATGCCCGCCCAATTCAAAAAAGTCATCGTCCAACCCGACCGGCGAAATTTCCAGCAACAGCTCTATCAGACCGGTGATATGCTGCATACCCCGCGAGTGTGCGGCCACGAAAGGCACGCTTAACGCGGGACGCGCCTGATAAGGGCGGTGCGCTTCGGGTTGGGTCTCCGCACTACCTGTTGCCCGTGCGGGCAATGGATAGTGGTTGTGTGCGAAGGGATATGCTGATGCGCTCCCGCGTTGCGGCAGCGGCGCGCCGTACCACACGGCCCAATCCACATTGATGCCCGCACACCACAGTTGCGCCACGTAGCGCAGTACATCAACGTCTTCCCCTGTTTCCGGCGACAGCCTGACCCAGTTGATACTGTGATCGCCCTCCCCCTGTTCTCGGGTATCCGCCAACAGCGCTTCACTCCAAAACCCTCTGTCGTTACGCTGTGCATCGTTGATGGGATGTCCCTGCCAGGCCAGCACGTAGCCGGGGATAGGCGCATGGCGTTCAGGAAGCATGAGATGAAGCGCCTTTTGCTCCATTTCCCACAGCAGATGCAACACTTCTTGCGTAGCCATCACGCCGCTGGCTGCGGCGGCAGGCAAAAGGCCAGCTCCAGCGCCCGACAGCAGTGTCAATGTCGGTAGCAGGCCCATCCAGGTTTTCAGCGCGGCGATAGTCTGGCAGCCTCTGATCAGCAGGCTGCTGTCCGCCTGCGCCGCCCATGTTTCAGCGTGGCGATAGGCGGGCGGAATGCTCATGTCGTTGAGTAACGCTGTCAGAGCAGCCACTTCGCGTTTATAATGCGCCGAGTGCGCCAACCACTGTACGTAGGTACCGTCGTGCGTAGTACGTAAATCTGGACAGTGTAGGCCCCAGGGCGCGTGGGGCATCAGGGTATCCAGCGATGCCAGCACCGTTTGAGTACCATCGCTTTCCACTTGCATCACTCGGCGGCAGTCAAACACGGGGCGCGCCACTTGTTGTGTGTAGGCCAGCGTTGCCGCATCAAGGGTAGTCAGCAACGGGGCAAGCTGTTGCGTCAGCTCATCCAACTGCTCGTGAGACGGCGCGGAGAGCGGAATAAACACCCGCGCGCGCACTTGGTCATCGCGCACCGCAGGATTCAGCCCTTCCATAATCACATGCACATTAGTACCGCCAATGCCAAAAGAACTGACACCAGCGCGGGGCGGCGTTCCCGATGCGGGCCACTTCTGCGGCTGCATCGGGATATAAAACGGTGAGTGCGCCAGATCCAGCTTCGGGTTAGGCGTTTGATAGTTGGCGAGCGGCGGGATAGTCCGGTGATGAAGTGCCAGCGCTGTCTTGATTAACCCGGCCATGCCCGCCGCCGCGTGGGTGTGGCCAATGTTCGCCTTCACAGCCCCCAGCGCGCAGTATTGGCGGCGTGAAGTATCGAACGCCTCTGTCAACGCAGCGAACTCGATAGGATCGCCAATACGGGTGCCGGTACCGTGGGTTTCAACGTAGCCGATGCTTTCTGGACTCACTTCTGCCAGATGACAGGCCGCACGAATGACCGCCTTCTGCCCCTCATGGCCGGGCGCGGCAAAACCGATTTTTTGTTTACCGTCGTTGTTGACCGCGCTGCCTCGAATCACCGCGTAGATGCGATCGCCCGCTGCCAGCGCATCCTCCAAACGACGAAGCACAACCACGCCCGCGCCGTCGCCAAACAAGGTGCCAGAAGCCTGACTGTCAAAAGGACGGCAGTGGCCGTCGGTGGAATGGATCATGCCCTGTTGACAGAAGTAGCCTGACTTCTGCGGTAAATCAATGGTAATTCCGCCCGCCAGCGCTAGATCGCATTCGCCAAACAGCAAGCTGCGGCAAGCGATATGCGTTGCACTCAGAGAAGTCGAACAGCTGGTGTAGAGGCTATACACCGGACCGTTGAGATTAAGACTGTAGGCAATGAGATGGGCGATCAGATCTTTGTGACCGTAGATGCCGGACTCAAAGCGATTCAGCGCATCGCCGTCAATCTGTGATAGCGAACGCCGTAGCCAATCCACATCTTCCGACGCCCCCACGAACACCCCGGTGACCAGCTCGTTGGTGCGTTGGGCATAGCCCGCATCTTCCAGCGCATGGTAGGCAACTTCATGTAATACGCGGGATTTCGGATCCAGAGCCTGCGCCTCTTTGTGACTGTAACCGAAAAATGCAGCATCAAAGTCGCATACGCCCTCGATATAGGGTTTGGCCCGCACATAGGCCGGGTTGTCCAGCATTGCCTGATCGACGCCTTCGGCCAGCAGCACCTCCTCGCTGAAGAAGGTGGCGCACTCTTTACCCTGAACGATGTTTTGCCAGAATTCGTGCAACGTCCGGGACTGCGGAAAGCGGACCGCCATGCCAATGATGGCGATCTCCATGCCGTTCATTTCGCTTGCGTATTCCATAAGCTTCATTACCTTTCTTCAGGGCGAGGGTGCGCCCGGATTAATGCTAAGACGTGCGACTGCGCGCAATATTTTTCGCGATTTGCAAAGCGCGTTTTGCCGCCTGATTCGCGCGCGCAGTCGTCTGTGCCGCAGGCTGTGGTGAGGGCGCCCCCGGCTCACCCTCCGGGGGCTGGCAAAACGCCGCCAGTTGGCGCACGGTGCCGTGGTTGTACAGCGACACCACGCTCACTTGCGGATAGCGACGCGCCATCTGCCCACTCAGTTGCACCATATCGAGTGAGGTTGCCCCTAATTCGGCATAATTGTCATCGATGCCCACGCTATCCAGTCCCAGATACTCTTCCAGGATCTGACAGAGCACACGTTCCACTTCACGCGTCGCGGGGCTGTAGGGCACGCCCATTTCCGGACGGGGCCGCTTTTTCACAGTCTGCTGAGCGATCGTATCGTCAGCGGCGGGCGGCACACCGCGATCCACCCGGTTGCCTCGCGCCAAGCGATCGATCGCCCGAGGTGAGAGCAGCACTTGCGCCCACGGGCAGCGGGTGTTTAGTAGCGGCCACAACTGGCGCATCACCTCGGCATTGCTCATGCTGAGCGCATAGCCGCCGAGGCGCCGTTCCGCCATCATAGCGTTCAGCCGGTCCATGCCTGCCGCAGTGCGATGCGTTACCACCACCTTGCCAATATGTTGCGGCGTGGTCAGGGTGGCGAAGGCGCGTGCGACCTCGGGCAGCGGTACGGATTTGCATGGAAGGAGCGGCAGCGTGTTATCGTCTATCCAAGCGACAATCTGCTGCAGGTAGCGGCTAAACGCGCCCTGCGCCGCGTGAAAATTAATCGGAATAAAGGTGCCGCCCTGGGCGAAGAAACGCATCGGTAGCGCTCTGTCTTCCACAATGTCCTTGCTGCCCAGCTCAAGAAAACGGCCCAGCGGTGCCAGCAGCGCGAGGCTAGCGTCAAGCAGACGGCCAGTGAGGGAGTTGAGGATCACATCCATCCCCTGTCCGTCCGATGCGGCCAGCAGGGTGGCAGCGAACTGTTCGTTGTGCGAATCCGCCACGGCATGTACGCCCAGCGAAAGCAGGTAATCGCGTTTCTGCGCGCTGCCTGCCGTGGCGTAGATCTGTGCTCCGCACTGTTTGGCAATATGTAGCGCAGCCAAGCCAACGCCCCCCGCCGCACTGTGGATCAATACTCGTTCTCCGGGTTGCAAATTAGCGCGCACCACCAGCGCGTAATAGGCTGTGAGGTATGCGATGGGCAGCGCAGCCGCCTGTTCGATGCGGCAATGGGCTGGTTTTCTCACTACACAATCGCTTTCTACCCGTGCGTACTGGACAAAACCGCCGTTCAGCACCGCCATGACATCCTCTCCCGGGGCAAATTCGGTGACATTTTTACCCACGCGAGTAATGCGTCCGGCGCACTCCAGTCCTAATTGCAGCGGCGCGTCCCCCGGCTGCTGCCGGAGCAACCCCGTGGTGAACAGCACATCCTTAAAGTTCAGTCCGGTGGCCATTACCTCAATCTCCACCTGTGAATCCCTCGGCGCCAGGCGCGGCGTCGAATACAGCGCCAGCGTACCTGCACCCGATTCCTCCGAGGCCAGCTGCAGTTGGTAGTTGTCGGCACTGGGCACGCGCAGTCGCGTGTCGTCATCGGCATCTTGCATGTGGATCTGTACCTTGCGCTTCACCAACGCCGCACAGCGGGCAATCAGCTCTCCCGCCGTGTCGTAGAGCGTGAAGGCATAGCTGTCACCCTCCTCATCGTGCCGATTGACAGTCAGCGCCACGTGTAAGGTGTTTGGCAACGGGCGGTACAGGCGTAAATCCTGATAGAGGAAAGGCACTGAATCGGTATGAAAACCGGGCAGTTGTTCGACAACGCTGCTTGCGATGTCCAACAGCGCCGGGTGCAGCGCGATCGTATCATCAGCGGCAGCGGTGGGCCGGGCCAGCGTGGCGAAAACCTGAGTCTGTGCAGTATTGCCATACAGTTGTTGTATGCTGTGCCAGCGCGGCCCGTAGTGGAAGTGCGTGCTCGATAATCCCTGTGCCGGGGGAGTGATGGTGTGCATCCCGCGCATCAGACTCGCAAGATCGCACGCACCGCTCTCGTCTGCCATCAGGCGCGTCGCTCGGCCTTTGGCATGGGTTGTCAGCGTGCCGCTAAAGCGCTCCTTCATCGATTTCACCTCGACACTAACCCCCTGCCCGTCAGGTGAAATGTCAACAAACATGTCAACACAGCCGTCGTCCATCACAGTCAACGGGGCCAAAAAGACCAATTCATCAATGCTGATTGGGTCTTGCGCAAAGTAGTGGCGCAGGGCTTCATACGCCAGCGCCAGATAGCCGGTCCCCGGCAGCGTGGCGACACCGGATATCCGGTGCTCATCCAGCAGCCAATCGGACGCGGGGGATAAGCGCGCGTAGTAGCTGGCGTCAGCCCCTTGTCGTTTATAAGCCTGTAGCAGCGTTCCCGTCATCAATGGGCGCAGGCCACGCAATACGTCGTATTCACTGCCGTTTATGGCATCCAACAACATGCCCTGCTCACGCAATGCATCCCACCCGATACTGAGCGCATTCACCCCGTAGCGGGTACGCAGTTGCTGTGCCAGCGCATCCAAATAGGCGCTGGCGGCGGCATAGCCTGTCTGGCCAATCTCTGCATTCACGGCAGCCAGCGAGTTACAGAACAACAGTAGCAGACGCTCATCCAGCAGATTCCGTTGCGCTAACGCATGCAGCACGTTAGCGGTACCCTGTCCTTTCACCGCTAGCATGTCGCGTAGCGCAGATTCGCTCAATTGATGCAGTGTCAATGTGGTGGTGGCGTCGGCAGCAAAAATCACGCCATCCAACCGTCCATAGTGTTCGAGTAGCGTCGCCAGACAAGCACTAACCGCCTCCGCCTGCGTAACGTCGCAGTGGATGACGTCTAATGCATCCTGCTGCACCGGTTCATGGTGATACCCGGCGCGGCTGCTCAGCACCACACGGACTCCCTCACGCTGAGCAAGCGCTTCGCCGATCGTGCGACCAATGCCCTTTTCACCGCCGATAATCCACAGCACGCTGCCTGGTAGACACCCTGCCTGAGGGGGTAAATGCGCCAACAGCCGTGTCGGGATAAAGCATCGCAGGTAGGGCATGCCCTGCCTGAGCGCCATTACCGTTTCTTGTCTCGGGGCCAGACGCTGGGTCAGCAAGTTCAGGTTCTCATCACTGCCCTGCGCATCGATATCGATCAATCGTACTTCGGTCGGGTGCAGCTCTTGGGCAAGCACGTTTGCCGCGCCCGACAGCGCCGCCAGCGCTGGTTCGGGGTTATCCTCTTCCTGTACGCGAAACGCACCCTGGGTCAATACAGTTAGGGACGCCAGCGGCGTGGTGCTGCGCGCGCACCAGCGAGCAACACGATAAAGCCCCGCGAGCGACTGCGTCAACGATGATCCTGCCACCGCGCCGGGAGTATACAGGCAATGCAACTGTCGGTAGGTTTTGTGCGCTAAAAGCGAGCTGATGCCGTGGAAATGCATCAGAATACGGTCATTATCCCACACGTCGTCCTCTGGCGACGTCGGCAGCGGCACGGTGATGCTGTCAACACCGCTACTTGTCAGCGTCTGCTGTAACTTGTCGCCGTCGGCACTAATAATGATGGTCAATTCGCCCGGCGCATAGAACGCCTCCCGCAAGGATGTGTCGTGCATCCGCCACAGCACACGCTGGAGCCACTCATCTTGCGGACGGCGCAGAGGATGCGGGTGCTGACGATAGCCGGAAAGTGCAGCACCATAACGATAGTAATAAGCCTGTTCGAAGGGGTAGTCCGGCAATGGAATGTGCTTGCCGAGTGCCGTCTGGTTGAAGCGCCGCCAATCGATATTCACGCCCTTGACCCACAGCGCCGCCAGCGCACGATGCAACATGTGCTCATCATCGATCGCCGCGTTGGCTTTGCGTAGCGTCAACAGGGTCGGCTGATCGCTGTATTGGTCATGTCCTTGAATAAAGGTAGAGAGCGTATTTCCCGGCCCACATTCGATAAACAGCGTGGGCTGTACCAACAGCTGCGCCGCACCTTCGTTGAACAGCACCGCGTTGCGCACTTGCTGCACCCAGTAATCCGGTGAGGTGGCTTGCTCCCCAGTAATCCAGGTGCCGCTTACATTAGATATAAAGCGCCTGTGCGGCGCGTGCAACGGGATTTGACCCAGCAATTGTGCAAAATCGTGCAGCATCGGCGTCATCATGGCCGAGTGGAATGCGTGAGAGGTTTTCAGGCGCGTGTGCTGTATCTCGCCCTCGGCTAAGCGTGCGCTCAAACGTGAAATGGCCGCCTGTTCGCCCGCGACCACGCAAAATTGCGCGCTATTATTCGCCGCCAGTTCGATACCCCGTTCTGTAGCTAGCCACGGGGTCAACTGCTCGCGGCTGAGGTAGACCGCCATCATGCTGCCGGGATGCATGGACTGCATCAAACGTCCGCGCGCCTCAATGACGTGCAGCGCATCCTCAAGAGTAAACACGCCAGCGATACAGGCCGCAACATACTCGCCCAGACTGTGCCCGATCATACTGTCCGGCGTAATCCCCAGATCAATCAAGGTGCTCGCCAAGCTATATTCGACACAGAACAGCGCCGGCTGCGTGAACTGCGTCTGATCAATATCCCGCGTATCCCCATCATCAAACAGCAACGCCTTGAGATCGACCGTCGAATAGCGTTGGAACGCAGCAAAGCAGCGATCCATGTGCTGGCGAAACATAGGTTGATGGGCATAGAGCGCGCTGGCCATGCCATGATATTGGCTACCTTGACCGGGAAACATGAAGCAGATCTCCGCTGCCGTGCGCTGACCGTTGAAGGTTTCCGCCTGCAATATCGTGGCACAAGAGAGATCGATTTTCGATCCACGACTCACCAAATAGGCCCGCCGATGGTCAAAGGCCGTGCGTCCAGTTTGCAATGTATAAGCCACATCCGGCAGGCGCACACCCACTCCGTGCTTGACATATTCCAGCGTGGAAACCACGCGCGCCTCTAACGCGGCGGGTGTTTTAGCGGAGAACAACAACAGGTAGTCGTCGCGCACTCGCGTCGCTGAAGGGTCGTCCTCATGCTGATGAGCTTCCAGCGCGATGCTGGCATTGGTGCCGCCGATGCCGAAGGCGCTCACCAGCGCACGACGAGGACGCGTCGGCGGCCACGGTTGGACTTGCGGGTTAACGTACAGTGCAGAGCGCGACAGATCGATAGCAGGATTGAGTTGGCGAAAGTGCGCCGTTGGCGGCAGCACTTGATGATACAGGGCGAGCGTTGTTTTGATGACGCCCGCCACTCCCGCAGCCGAGTTGAGATGGCCAATATTACTTTTTAGCGCCGAAACCGCACAAACTGGGGCAGGTATAGGACCAAACACCTCATTGAGCGCCCGTAACTCGACAGGATCGCCCAGCACCGTACCGGTGCCGTGCGCTTCCACCAATCCGATGCTGTCGCTATCAAAACCGGCACGGCGCAAGCTGGTGCGGATCACCGTTGTCTGCCCGGTCA
Organism: Erwinia oleae; assembly: GCF_000770305.1. Taxonomy (GTDB): domain Bacteria; phylum Pseudomonadota; class Gammaproteobacteria; order Enterobacterales; family Enterobacteriaceae; genus Erwinia; species Erwinia oleae. The sequence goes on along the minus strand of NZ_JNVB01000016.1, from coordinate 39,183 downwards.
CGCTCGGCGCGGTATAGCCGATCTTGTTATTGCCATCATTATTGACCGCCGAACCTTTGATCACGCCATAGATGCAGTCCCGATCCGCCAGCGCGTCATCCAGACGTTTTAGCAGCAGCATCCCTACGCCATCACCGGTGACGGTGCCAGAGGCTTGGCTATCGAAAGGACGACAGACACCATCTCGCGCATTGATCATGCCTTCATGATATTCATAGCCCCGGTACGCAGGCATCTCGATAGAAACGCCGCCCGCCAATGCAGCATCGCAATCCCGGTTACGTAGTGCGTTGCAGGCCTGGTGGATAGCCACTGCCGAAGTGGAGCAGGCGGTGTCCAGCGTCACGGCAGGACCGGTGAGGTTGAGCGCATGGGCAATCAACGCCGTGACGGCATGGATATTCAGGATACTGGCCTTGTACAAGGCGGTAGAGTCGGTAGTGTCTTGCATCACCGCATTGAGCCAGTGGGGTGATGTCAACAGCCCGGCATAAATGCCAATCGCGCCGGCAAAGGAGACAGGATCGCACCCGGCGTGTTCCAGCGTTTGCCAGCAGCAGTGATGCAATAAGCGAATTTGCGGATCCATACACTCCGCCTCGTTGGGGGTATAACCAAAGAAATCCGCATCAAACCATTCGTGATCGTCAATAATCCCTTTGGTTTTTATATAATTCGCTTGTTTAAACGTGTCTGGCATCACGCCATGCGCGCGCAGCTCCTCATCGCTGAACAGTGTTAATCCCGATTCCCCTCCGACGACCAGCGTCCACAACGCCGCAATATTCGCCGCGCCGGGGAAACGTCCCGCCATTCCGACAATCGCCACCGGCATGTCGCTGTAGACAACAGCGCGCGTTGGCATCGCATCCTCCGGCGACACGGCAGTATCAAGAAAATGCGTTAACGCCGTCAGCGTTGGGTACTTAAAGAGATCGGTAATATCAATCTCCAAGCCAAGTTGCCGCTTAATCTCCCCTTTTACCCTGATGGTATCCAATGAGGTGCCGCCGAGCACGAAAAAGGAGGCATTGCTATCAATGTCTTGTCTATCGAGCACGCGTTGCCAGATGGCATGCAGCGCACGTTCCACGTCGCCATGCGCCACTGATGTCGTGGTGGGCGCGGCGTTGCACTGTGCGGCGGGCAGGAGATGCCGCAACTGCGCCAAGTCGGCCTTACCACTATGGCTTTTGGCAATCTCCGTCACCACCACCAAGGATTCCGGAATAGCGAATGGCGGCAACCTGTCAGCCAATTGCCCGCGAACTTCCACCTCATCATAGCTATCATTGACGCAGACCACCGCCGCAATATGCAGCGTTTCGCGTACGCGGTGAGGAACCACCACCGCCTCGATAATGCCGGAGCACTCCAGCAAGCGCTGCTCGATCTCTCCGGTTTCAATTCGTTGTCCATTGATCTTAATTTGACCGTCTTTACGCCCAAAACAGTCAACACAGCCATCATCCAGCAACCGGGCATAATCACCAGTTTTGTACATCATGCCGCCGGGAATAAAAGGATCGGGGACAAAAACCGTCGCGCTCAGTGCCGGGTTGTTCTGATAGCCGATGGCGACCCCCTCTCCCCCCGCCACTAGTTCACCGGTGGCACCGATGGGCAACAAATGCCCGTGGAGATCGGTAATGTAGAGCGAGGTGCCCGGCACCGCGTATCCAATCGGGACTCGGGCGGGTTGCAGCCCGTTGAAACGGTACGCGGTGGTAAAAATAGTATTTTCCGTCGGCCCGTAACCGTTCGTCACCACCAGATGCGGGTATTTCTGCATCACGTCGTTGACATGCCGCGCGGATACCGCTTCGCCGCCCACCGTAATGCGTTGTAACATACCGAAGAAATCGCCGCCTTCTGCCACATAGGAGTTAAACAAGGATGAGGTAAACCAAGCGCGCGTCACCTGTTCATCAGCGATCGTGCGGCGAATGTGATCGATATCGAGTAATGCCAGTTTGCTGAGCAATACCAGCTTGCCGTGGTTGAGCAAGGTAGACCACATCTCAAACACCGAAACATCAAACTCGAATGGGCAGGTCAGCAGCGTTGTCTCACCGCTCTCCACCTTCAGCGGGCTGTCGCCTTGCATCAGGCGCAGTAAACTGCGGTGCGCCACCGCGATGCCTTTGGGCTTGCCCGTCGAACCCGATGAGTAAATCACATAAGCGCGAGAATCCGGTGTGATGGCCGGGAATACCACTGAGGGCGCGACGGGAAATGCACAGAGATCACCCTGCGCAACGTGCAATGCATTTAGCGACTTGCCATGCACCAGCAGCAGAGCCAAGCCGCTGTCATCAATAATTTCCTGCACCCTACCCACTGGGTAGTCGGGACTGATGGGCACATAAGCAGCACCGATCAACATGATGGCGATGATGCCAACCACGGTGTTTACCCGGCGTTCGCTAATAATGCCTACCGTATCGCCAACCATAACGCCCTGCTGTACCAAATAAGCCGCGAGCCGCTCAGCCCGTGCTGCCAGCTCCGAATAGGTCAACGCGCACTGCTCATCAACCACCGCGACCTGTGCTGGCGAAACCGCAGCAACCTGATGAAATTGTTCGATGACGTTGGATTGACTATCCCAATCCCGGTACGCCATGCGGTCCAGATAGGGTTGAAGTACCTGCGCCTGCTGGCATGGAGACAAGTTTACCAACGCAGCAATGGGCCGCTGCGGATTGTCCACCAGTTGTTCAAGCAGATAACTCAGGTGCGTCAGCAACGCTCGCGCCATGCTGTCGGTCAGGTAGTGGGGGGCATAGGCAATACTGAAACGGAATCTCTCCTGCTGAGTGATGGTCAAGGTCAGCGGATAGTGCGTTTGTTCCTGTACGCTAAGATGGCGAATCGCCACGGGCGACGCACCTGACAATAAGGCCGCATCGACAGGATAATTCTCCAGTACCACTAAGGTATTAAAGAGATCACCAGCATGGCCCTCTTTATGCACCAGCTGTTGTATGTTAGCTAAGGCATCATGTTCATTGCCGTAGTGCGCTATTAGCGTTTGGTGCATACGCTGTAAGTGTTGCAACAGAGTCGCACCATCATCACGCAGGCGCAGCGGCAACGTGTTAATAAATAGCCCTAGGGTTTCTTCTATGCCATCAATTGGCATGTTTCGCCCTGATACCGTCGCGCCGAATACCACATCGTCAGCATAACACCAGCGTTGTAGCAGGATTCCCCAAGCCACATAGAAGATGGCTGCGGGGGTGATACGGTGCTCGCAGCACAGCGTCTGTATTTTCTGACACACATCCGGTGATAGAGTGATCTCTACATGATGTGATTGATAAACGTAAGAATTGTTCTCGGCTTCAGTGTCAGTGTCAGTGTCAGTGTCAGTGTCAGTGTCAGTGTCAGTGTCAGTGTGATATTGTGTCAGCGGCACGATGCAAGTTGGTGTTCCCTCCTGAAGATATGTAGCCCAATAGTCTCGCTGAAAGGTGTGTCGTCGGGCTGACAGTGTGTCAACAAGGGGTTTCAGGGATGAGGGAAAAATTGTGCTACCATCCCTCACACCACTGACCACAGCCGCTCCATAGAGTTGGAGCAACTGTTTAATAAAAAGGGATAAGCTCCAGCCATCCATCACAATGTGGTGGTATGAAAGTATAAAAGCACTCTCTTTCGCTGACTGAATAAGATAGGCTCGGACTGGGATCGAATTTAAGGAAAAAGGGTACTTTAAATCAGCCTGTAGCAGCGGAGGAATTATGGCATCAATACCTTCATCCTGCGGGACAGAAATGATTACTTCATCGTTATTGAGCGGAAAACGTAATTCCTCTTTCTCACCGTTTAACACATATATGTCCGGCAACACATCGGTATTCACCACTTGACAAGGGCACTCATCAATCTCCCAATGATATTCAGTGCAAAAACACTCATGTGTGCGAAATAACGTTTCCAACGCCCACTTGAAGTTGACACTATCTACATGCTGGGAAAAAATGCATGTAAAATGCTCATGGTAGTTACGCCTCTCCTTATCCTTTAACGAATGGAATAAGAACCCCTGTTGACTAGGTGTTAGCGGTAATTGCTTACGTATGGTATTCCTATTACACGGAGAATCTCCAGAGGCATTACCCATAATCCACCACCTTGTTTATAATACAAATATTTCAAATAAATAAAAATTATTAGGGGATATTGCAAATAAAATTAACATGTTTTTCCTAATGGCATACCTATCCACAAGGATAGTTTTTTATTGTGTATTCATATAACTCACCAATGCTTAATCACTTAATGAAATAAGCACCTACATCAATAATGCCATTCTAATTACATGATTTTTCTTCTTATTAATTAGCCTGTCTGTAAGCAAAAAAATCTGAAAGTCGTGCAGAACATAGCAATCTATGTAACGGGTAAGAATTGATACAGGCAACCCCATGTTGTCCTGTGGTCTGGAGTTATAGGGGAAAGCCCATATAGCAAATAATGCATAACACTTCTTTACATAAAAAACGTTGTATCGTAAATTCATCTTTAATAGTGCCAAACCAACAGACCCACAGTTATAACTCAGGATGGGGGGGATATGGAAAAGTTCATGGGAAATAACATATTATCGCTGCGTGAAAGACAAGTGTTACGTATGCTGGCACAAGGCGATGAGTACTCTCAAATATCACATAATCTTAACATATCAATAAACACAGTAAAATTTCATGTGAAAAACATCAAACATAAAATACAAGCCAAGAATACGAACCACGCTATACACATTGCTGACAGGGATGAGATTATCTAAATGAAAATTGATATACTACTTGGGCATACTAGTTTTTTTCATCAAACCAGTATGGATAACTTCCTTCATTATCTCAATGAGGAAGAAACAAAACGCTATCATCAGTTTCATTTTGTTAGCGATAAAGAAGTCTATATTTTAAGTCGTATCTTGCTCAAAACAGCACTAACAAGATATCAACCTGATGTATCATTACAATCATGGCAATTTAGCACGAACAAATATGGCAAACCATTTATAGTTTTTCCTCAGTTGACAAAAACAGTTTTTTTTAATCTCTCTCATACCACAGATACAGTAGCCATTGCTATAAGTTCACACTGCGAACTTGGTATCGACATTGAAAAAATAAGAGATTTAGGCAGCTCTTATCAGGCATCTTATCTGAATATTAGTCAACATTTTTTTACTTCACAGGAAGCTACTGACATAGATTCACTTCCTCCTTATGAAGGCCAGTTACTCTTTTGGAAAATCTGGACGCTCAAAGAAGCTTATATCAAATATCGGGGCAAAGGCTTGTCTTTAGGACTAGATTGTATTGAATTTGATTTGACAAATAAAAAGCTTACCTCACAATATAGAGGTTCACCTGTTTATTTTTCCCAATGGAAAATATGTGACTCACTTCTCGCATTAGCCTCTCCGCTCATCGCCCCTAAAATAACCCTACAACTCTTTCCTATTCAGCCTAAAAATTATCATCACGACTATCAGCTAATACATTCGTCAAATAGCCAGAATGTTTCCTTTTAAAAGAAAGAAAATAATGAAGATTAATTACCTGGAAGCAAAAAAAATTCTGATACCAACAAAATCCCAACAATGGTTTGGTACTGATTATACTATAAATATCTATCGAGGCTGCAATTTAAGATGTATTTATTGTGATTCGCGTAGCGAATGCTACCATATTGATAATTTTGATACAGTCAGCGCCAAGAAAAATAGTATACACTTGCTAGCTCAAGCTCTACGCTCGAAGCAAAATGGTATTATTGGGTTTGGTTCAATGAGCGATCCCTATAATCACTTGGAAAAAAAGTTATTGCTGACTCGACGCGCACTAGACCTCATTGCACATTATCAGTTTGGCGTAATGCTAGCGACAAAAAGCAGCTTGATCTTAAGAGACTCAAAACTTCTCCAACAGATCAATCAATATGCCTCATTATTGATCGGATTCTCGATAACTTGTGCTGATGATGAGTTGAGTAAAAGAATAGAGCGTAATGCTTCCACTACCTCACAACGTTTTTCTGCGATGGCCGAGTTATCGGCTAAAAATATTTATACAGGTACAATCATGATGCCTGTAATTCCGTTTATTACAGATAATGTAGAGAATATACAATGCATTATAAAAAAAACGTATGAAGCTGGTGGAAAATTTGTCTTTCCATGGTTTTGTTTATCATTGCGTGATAAGCAGAGGGAACATTTTTACAGTTGGTTAGAGCGATTATTTCCTCATCTTCTGTCTACCTATAAAGAAAAATACCATGAAAATTATTTATCCTACCCACCGCACTACACCGATCTATGTAATATATTTGAGGAGACCTGCGACCAGTATAATTTGATATATGATATGAAAGAGATAATACAGTCGTATAAAAAGAATTGCACTCAACAATTAGCTCTTTTTTGATATAAAATCATCTACTGGCATTGCATAAATTTATACCACTGAAAATCTATCAACCTTCTTCATACTATCTACGCCATTTGAAAATCTGGTTGGCATTGATTCCATGCAGACACGCAACGTGAGACACGATCATACGGTTTCCATAGTCTCCTGAATTATGGCGTTTTTTTTACCAACGGTGTTCAATGCCATTCCGGCCCTGATAACACTTCAGTTATTTTATTATTCTGGCAGGTGTTAAACATAGTTCTAGACTGGCCCTCTGAACCTCCAAACAGTTGGTATTGCATGCCCAATATAAAAAGTGGACGGCCTCTATCTCACAGGTCCTTGATCAACGAACACAACTACTGCACCACTTTGCTGCTAAGAAATCCCAAGACAGAGCTATGAATGAAATACACGTATCCTCCGTAAATTGCATCGTCATTATCGGATCAATGCCTGAGAAACATGCACAAAAAAGTACCTTTGATTTGTTTCGGCACTCCTTAAAAGATATCGTAGTGATCACATTTGATGAGCTTCTGGAGAAACTCAAAGAACTTCAAAGAATTATGTGTGCAACTACAATAGATAATGTTTATATTTCGTGATATATCCCTGATTCTGATATTGAAGACAGTAACCAAGACGTATATCTATAAATGGTGGTCATTCTGGTGGTCTTGACAATCCCAACTTTTAGGTTTAGCTTACCAATCAGCCAGTTAATGGCTATGGCGATCCCAGTCAGAGGAGCCATCTTCAGGTCAGCAGACCTTTCATAACGTCTGCTTTCCGCTTTCTGGTCAGGCAGTTTTCTTCTCCCCCCATGTTCGACAACGTCCTTCAAAGACGGCATCAGCCACCCGCATTTAAGGGTATATATGCTGGCATATCCGGTTTGTACCATCAGACGGAGGCTGTCCTGTGGCACTCACTGATATAAAAAAAATAAATACGAAACCTTCCGGGAAATCCGTCAAGCTAACGGATGGTTTTGGTATGTATCTGCCTGTTCATCCCAACGGCTCAGAATACCGGCTTTTGAGTTAATGAAAATCCCGTTGCGAATATAGCCAGTGGGCATACCCTGTGGCAAACTTACGTTTTCTCAGGCAAAGGAATCTGCCCAATGTCCCAAAGCCACGCTATCTGTCTGTTCAGCGAAGGCCGGATAACGCTTCCTGACCAGTATCAGGATCGCACGGTTAATGTCTTTACCCTTTCTGGCGAGAACGCCCCCGCCTTTAACATCTCCTGCGATACCCTCAATAATGGAGAGGCGCTGACGGACTACATCAGTCGCCAGTCAGCGCTCATGGATAAGCATCTTAAAGGATGGAAACTGTCGCTGCGTGAAGCCGCTGTGCTGGGGGAGAATCTTATCCACGGTGAATGTATTCATGCCAGCTACCTTCGTGACAACCAGCGGGTCTTTCAGCAGCAGGCCGTCTTTAATACAGCGAATAAGCATATTCTGGTGTTCACCATGACCCGTGCGGGAAAAATCAGGGACACGGACAGCCAGCATTTTCAGACCCTGCTCGCCAGTTTTCAGTTTAACGCTTAACAATTAAGGAAGGTTGTTATGTTTGAGGCGGCATGCGTGGGTGATGATATCGGTCATTCCCATGCACTGGCAGGGATGATTGCCGGAACGATTGTCGGTGGACTGATTGCCGCAGCAGGGGGTATCGCCGCCGGGGCACTGATGATTGTCGGTATCGGGGCGTCATGTCTGGGTATTGGTGTGCTGCTGGTCGGGGCCAGCCTGGCGGTGGGGTATTTTACTGGCGAACTGGCAACGGCGGCACGCGACGGTATTGCGGATGCCGGGGCCGCCAGTATGGAGAAGGAAGGCGTTATCGCCACCGGCTCTCATAACGTGTTCATTAATGGCAAACCTGCCGCCCTTGCCACCGACAGCATGGTGGAATGCGCCAGAGATGCCGGCTCACAGCAGTTGGCCGAAGGTTCCTCACGCGTTTACATCAACGGCCTGCCTGCCGTTCGTACCGGTGATCAGACCACCTGTGGCGGAAAGGTCATGACCGGTTCCGGAGACGTTATGACTGGCGGTGAGCCGGAACAGACACTGCCGATACAGTCAGAGGTGCCAGAATGGCTGTATAAAGCGTCTGACCTGACGCTGTTATTTGCAGGATTGCTCGGCGGCGCGGGTGGAGCCGCGAAAGCCGGGGCGCTGGCGAAGCTGTTCAGTAAAATTCCCGGCATTAATAAGCTGGCCCGTATCGTCTGCCGCGCTGGCGCGCTGATGACGGGTGCGGCTGCCGTGGGCATCATCGCTCGCGCGGTCGATATTATCAGCGGACAGAAGTTTCTCTCCGGTGACGACGAGCTGGACTTTGTCTTACCCTCCCGTCTGCCGGTCGTCTGGCAGCGTTACTGGCGCAGCGGCAATCCCGACGACAGCGTGCTGGGCCGGGGCTGGTCACTTTTCTGGGAAACCCGGCTTGAAGCGTATCAGGACGGGCTGGTATGGCGTGCACCGTCCGGCGATTACGTGTCATTTCCTCTCGTGCCAAAAGGACAGCGTACCTTCTGTGAACCGGAGAAGCGCTGGCTGGAGCATCATCAGGACGACAGCTGGTCAGTATATGATATCCGCGGCGAGCGCTGGCATTATCAGTCGTTGCAGGACAATTCCCCTTCCCTGCCGCAGCGACTCACCGAGCCCTGTGGTAACGATATTGTGTTTGCGTGGAACGATGACAACACGCTGCATTCACTCGCCGACAGTGCGGGGAAAAGTGTGGTATGCCGCTACACAACTCTCAGTGGAAATGTCCGACTTAGCGGAGCCTGGCTGGATGATGAAATCTGCCTGGTCAGCTACGGCTACGATGATGAGGCCAGGTTGATTAGCGTCACCGGACGTGGTGGTCAGGTACGCCGCCGTTTCAGCTGGCATGACGGCCGGCACGGCACGGATTTACTGCGCAGCCATGAGGACAGCAACGGGCTTCTGAATGAATACCTGTGGCGGAACATTGATGGCCTGCCGCGCGTGGTGGCATACCGCAACAGCGCGGGTGAGCAGCTTGATTTTGAATACGATTTTAATAACGGTATACGGCGTGCCGTTCGTGATGACGGTGCTCAGGCAAACTGGCTGGTTGAGGATGATGACAATGTCGCCCGCTTTACAGATTATGACGGTCGCCAGACCAGCTTCGTTTACCGCGACGGTGAGTTATGCGACGTTATCCTGCCTGACGGCGCCATGCGGCGCAGCCAGTGGGACCGTTATGGCCGCCTTACGACCGAAACCGACCCGGCAGGCCGCACCACAGAGTATTACTGGTTTCGCAACACTGACCGCATTGCCCGCACGGTTTTTCCGGATTCAACAGCCACACAGTCAACGTATGATTTAAACGGTCGCCTGCTGTCGGAAAGCGACGCACTCAGTCACATAACCACGTACCACTATTTTGATGAAGAAGAAACGCTGCCGGAACGCATCACCGATGCCGGTGGCGGTGACGTGATACTTGAATGGAACCATCAGGGACTGTTGACGCAGCGTACCGACTGCTCTGGTAGCATCACCCGCTATGCGTATGACCGGTTCGGTCAGCTTATTACCAGCGAGGACGCAGAAGGCAATATCACCCGTCGCGAGTGGAACGATGCAGGCCAGCTTACCGCCGTTATTCGTGCCGATGGCAATCGGGAAACGCTGAGGTGGAGCGAACACGGGCAACTCACTGCCTGGCGTGACCCGCTGGAAAGCGAAGTGCTCTGGACGTATAACCGCCTGGGGCAGCCGCTCAGTCAGACTGACCGCAATGGTATCATCCGCCGCTGGCACTATGACCCGAGAGGCAATTTGCTGCGTCTGGAAAACGGCAACGGCGGTGAGTACCGGTTTACGTATGACCCGACAGGCCGTCCACTGAGCGAAGTCCGCCCGGACGACACAATCCGGCAGATGGAATGGAACGAACGGGGACTGCTCACCACCCTGCTGGAAAGCGGCAGACCGGATAATGACGGCGGCATTCCCCGGCGTATGCAGACGTTCAGCTATGACAGCAGCGGCCTGCTGACCACCCGAACAACCTGCGATGCTCAATACCATTTGCGGCGTAACAACAGCGGGCAGCTTATCGGCCTGACGCGCACACCAACCACCGATGGCATGGCGCCTGGAATGGAACCGGATGAGATTCAGTTTTGCTTTGATGCAGTAGGAAAACTGCTCGGTGAGCGGGGCATTAATGGTGAGCTGCATTACGACTATGACGCCCTGGACAACCTCACCGCGTTGACCCTGCCCGGCGGGCAGCACATAAGCTGGCTGCATTACGGCTCCGGCCACGTCAGTGCCATCCGCTTTAATCAGCAACTGGTCTCTGAATTTACCCGCGACCGCCTCCACAGGGAGGTGTCCCGCACTCAGGGAACCCGTGAACAGACCCGCCAGTATGACAGTTCGGGCAGACGTACCCGGCAACGCAGCTTCGCACCCGACCTGCCGGAACAGGCAACCTTCGAACGCGCCTTCAACTACACCGCGCGCGGAGAACTGTCAGACGTCAGTGACACGCTGCGTGGCAACACCATTTATGGCTATGATGAGGAAGGTCGTCTTCTCAGGCACTACGAAGCCCGTCCGGGTCACAGTACCCGGACGTTCTGCTACGACGCTGCGGATAATCTGCTGCCGGATGATAAGCTGCCCGCCCTGCCGCTGACGGATAACCGTCTTACACACTGGCAAAATCTCTTTATGAAATACGACGGGTGGGGCAACCTGGTCAGTCGCCGAAGCGGCCTGTATGAACAGCATTATGTATACGACGCGGAAAACCGGCTGATACGGGCAGAAGGCACCGGCCTGAAAGGCCGATTTACGGCACGCTACCACTATGACGTGCTGGGTCGTCGCACACGGAAAGCCGTTACCACGCAGCGCGGTACATGTGAGACCCGCTTCCTGTGGCAGGGCTACCGGCTGTTGCAGGAGCAGCGACATAAACATCAGTGCATAACTTATATTTACGACCCGAACGAGGCATACAGCCCGCTGGCGCGTGTTGATCATTTGAGTGAAGAAAATAGCGGAGAGATTCTCTGGCTCAGCACCGATCTGAACGGTGCACCGCTGGATATCACTGATGAACAGGGACAGCTCCGGTGGAGCTGTCATTACGGGAGTTTTGGTGAGGTTACCCGGCAGACGGAAGGTTTTCACAGACACACGCAGCGAACGGCCCTGACTCACCAGCCGCTTCGCTATGCCGGGCAGTACGCTGACAGTGAAACCGGGCTGCACTACAATCTTTTCAGGTATTACGATCCGCAGGTTGGACGCTTTACGGTGCAGGACCCGATTGGGCTTGCAGGCGGATGGAATCTTTATCAGTATGCACCGAATCCGCTGGGCTGGATTGATCCGTGGGGGTTAGCTAACAGGCCAAATAATGGTGAATATCATATTTTTCATGATTATTCACTTGATCCTCAATATCGATATTCCAGTGATGCAGTCCAGTTCAACAGGGCTAATGTGGATTTTGTTCAGAAAATGGAAACGACTCCGGTATTTCGACAAGATATGCTTAACAGATATCCAAAACTGAATGACTGGCTCAAAGATGGGGATATGAGCAGAAGTCCTTCGGGATTAACCTGGCATCACCATGAAGATATAAACAGACTGACTCTGGTCGACAGAGCAGATCATAGATCTAATCATTCTTTATATCATCCAACTGGTAAGGGTGGACGTGATATATGGGGTGGTGGAAAACCTGGACGACAAGGTAAGCTTGATGGTCCTACTGGTAGAAAAATTTGTAGTTAAGACCTAAATAAAAAAGGGGATACTATGTCGATTAAAGGTAAAAATATGAAAATGAACGATATAATTGACATCATGGTTAAAACTCGTTGCGAAGATGATAACTTTTGCATTTATGGTGAAAATGGAAAGTTATTCGGAGACAAAGAATATTTGGTCTCCGGTTATCCACAGGTAGATGAAAATGATAATGAAGTCTATCCGCAAGATGCAGCTGGCAGAGGTTTATCATATATTTATTCTGGTGAGCAGTTTGCTGATGTAATCTTATCAGTAATTGAACAAAAACCTTCTGCCAGTAATCAAGATTTTATCGATGCTCTAAATTATTATCTTGAAAATGATGATTTTTTAGACTTCTGACATTTATCCAGACAGCCTGCACATAATTATCTATGGTAGCAGGCTGTATTAAACTATTTTTAGCTCTATCAGCACCAGAAACTAACTGAGGATATGGACAGACGTTTGTGTTGGGAAAGCAATAACTTGTAATCATTTCATAATCTTCGTGAAGCCATCATTCTACTTTAATTCTTTTATTGAAGATGATTTTGTTAAAACATATGATTTCACAAATGACAAACAATCACCATTAAATATGAAAGCAGGATTAATAAAATAGGAATTCTGAACAGTTGTTTCAGCAATAAAACCTTTGTTAAGAAGCTCTTTCATTCCTCTGTAATACGTTGATTCTGAAATATTCACTATGTTTTGATCTTCAAGTGCATAAGCAAGGAAAACTCTGTCCGTATCCTTGAACTCCTGTACTGTTCTATACAAAATCTCAAACACTTTGGTACCCGCTCCGGTAAGTTCAGTTAACGCTTTTACTCCATTTATATATAATTTTAAAAATTGTTTTTTATCAACTTCCTACCATTGAAAGAAACCAGCACCTGCTAACTTCCGTTTACATTTGATGCAGCAGGAAAACTGCTCGCTGAACAGGGGGTCAACGGTGAGCTGCGTTCTGCCTATGATGTTCTGGGTAATCTTACCCGGCAGACGGAAGGTTTTCACAGACACACGCAGCGAACGGCCCTGACTCACCAGCCGCTGCGCTATGCCGGGCAGTACGCTGACAGTGAAACCGGGCTGCACTACAATCTGTTCCGGTATTACGATCCGCAGGTTGGACGCTTTACGGTGCAGGACCCGATTGGGCTTGTGGGCGGATGGAATCTTTATCAGTATGCACCTAATCCGCTGGGCTGGATCGATCCGCTGGGGTTGAGTGGAGATAAAATTAATGTATATAAAGATGCTCCTTATCATGGTACAACTGATAACTCGGTAAAAAGTCGTGCGCCCATAAATGGTCAAGCTGCTTTAGATAATTCTGTCCAGGTTAAATCAACATCACCAAGGCGAGTTGGTGTTGATGTTTCCAACAAAGAAATTGTTGTGTTAGATAAAACACGATCTTTATCAGATAATGTAGATGAGTATCACGGACATGTACGTGATTGGGATGCTCTGGATAATAAACAACAATCTGCGTTGACCAAATCTGGCAAGACAACAAGAAAAGGAAAAATTTGTGGTGGGTGAAAATAAACTACAGTTAGAGAAATTGCTTAACTCTGGTGAATCAAGCAAAATCACTGACACTCTTCTTTATATTGCCTATAATATAAATGATGTTGACTGGGCTGAGAAGCAGTTAATGAGAATGGCAAATAATCCTGACGATGACATTAGTGGATTAGCTTTAACTTGTTTAGGTCATATAGCCAGAATAAATGGAAAGATAAATAAAGGCACAGTAATTCCTTTTTTGATGGATAAGATTAAAAATTCAAATGAAGTAGTATCATCGAGAGCTGAAGATGCTCTCGATGATATTAAAATGTTCACTTGACTACTAATTATCATGAAATGAGATATCTGAAATAGTAAGGGTTTTTCGTTATTTCAGTAAAATATTGTGGGTAAAAACAGACGAATTTACTGCGATAGACGGTAGCGTATGGACTATAACATGATAATTTCAGGGGGGGTACGAACGAAACGGGAAGTATGATCCATCGGTCAGGTAGATTCGCTATCCGACCCGATTGGGCTTAAAGGCGGCTGGAATCTTTATCAGTATGCACCAAACCCTTTAATGTGGATAGACCCCATGAGCCTATCAAGTTGTAGCAGGGAACAAAAACTTTATCGTGGTGTAAGTGCAAAACATCCAGAAATTGAGAATGCCAAAAAGGGTATTGTTAAACCTGCTAAACCTGAGACGGACCTTACTCCGGAGCAACATGCTGAGGGCGGGATGACTGGGGAAAGTCAATATGTATCCTGGACACCAAACAAGGATATGGCTTTGCAACACGCCATAAAGGAGGGGTCAGGTGGTGTTCTACTTAAAGTACCTACTGGTGCGTCTCCTGATGGGGCTGGATGGTCGTAGGGAGGGAGTCATATTAATCAATGGAATGAAATTGAAATGCTTCAAATGGGGACACGTACAGGTGCTAAGGTAACAACTCAATGAGAAAAAAAGCAGACTAAATTAATTATTTAATAAAGCTATCAAATGAAAAAAATGAGAAGAAATGGATGAAGATGCTGCACAATCTATTATCTTCACCTGACATTGAAGAAATACCTAACAATCCTGAGATAAGTAGAGCTGATTTCTTTTTGAATGTGTCAAAAATAAGATTAAAAATGACCATGGAAAATAAAACCTCCATTTTCGACCTTAATGATTTAATTTTTTCTTTAGAAAAACTACCTGCTGATACATTAGTAGAAAGATATGGCTTAAAGAGCAAAAAATACTTCGGTGATTGTTTTGTTCTTGAAAAAACATCATTGGCTGTGGTTTTGTGATTAACGGTCATACATACTCATTCTCGCATTCCACATCTGAAAATTACGTTGACGGAATTAAAAAGTTAAATAAAAAAAACAAAAATAAACGAACATCAAAAAAAACATGAACTGCATATTAAAAAAAATTCTTTTACGTATCATGGATAAGGGCTCGAAATTTACTCCCGTATTACCGAGCCCCGCTTCCTGTGGCAGGGCTACCAGTCGCTACATGAACAGCAGCAGAGCGGACAATACCAGATATATGTTTACGAACCCGACGAGGCATAGAGCCCGCTGGCGCGTATTGACCATTTACGGGACGACAGCCAAGATGAAATCTTCTTGTTCAGCACCGATTTGAATGGCGGACCGCTGGATATGACCGCCGTAATGACGAACGGCTCAGGAACGGCCAGTACGAATCATTAATTTGAGTAGTGAACCAGCTTCAGATCATCGCTGTTGGAGAGAGAGGGCATTCTGATGGACCTGACAAGGAATAAATTTAATTTACCCATCAGGCAGTTAATGGCAAAGGCGATTCCAGTCAGGCGAACCAAAAGCATGGAGCCCACCAGGGACTCCCCGGACGGTCTTCATACTTTTAGTGGTCTGTGGAAAATGAATGCTAAACGGCTTTCAAAATAGCCTCTGCCTGAATTCTGGCCGTTGCATAGCGCAGGATTTCATCACCAAAACGGTCGGAATGACTTCAGACCTTAAGCAGTTTTACCGTGGAATCAATGTCTATCTCATCTTCCGAGAAGATCAACGTTGTTCCCTGGAAGGTGGTAATCGCCAGTTTTTTCAGCGAACGCACCTCGTCTGGCTTATCGGCTTTTTTCGGCCTGATGCTGCTCATCAGCACCCCTACCGACAGCACCGCATTTTCTTTATCAATACGTGTTACGGCAGGCACTTCTTCGCGGTAAACCAGGTAAGATTTGATCGAGGTGAGCTTAAGGCGCTCGCCAGCAATATAGATGTATTTGCTTTCCGCCTGCACTTTTACACCATAAGCGGACAAACCCTTGTTATTGGTAGTGGGTTCGAAAGTCACCGATGCATCTTTTTTTATCAGTTCAGGATTGGCGACCTTAATCACATGAAAGTAACGGTTTTCACCGTTTTCATCTTTGATAAATCCAAAACCTTTATCCTGAAACCAGGTTGTGATCGTTCCGTTCATTGCTTTTATCGCCTGTTTACTCGTTTATCTGCTCAGTTTTTCCAGCGCGCAGTGTAAAACACTCTGTGCGCACAGACTATGCCTTCAGGTTAAGTCTGGACGATAAATCTCTGACAGGCGAAGAGTCGGCCGTGAATCTGCCCTGCACAGGTACCTGCCTCATGGCAACGTGACTCCTGCACAGCGACAGTGCGATGGTGCACTCTTTCCGGCCACTGTTCCTGCTCCGCGCATCCCCTTCCGTGCCTCTCTTTCGGCCTGATGAAAAATAATCGACATTAATTCATCAACTTAATCTCAAAAAATCTGAACCGATGTGCCGCGCAGCCGGCATGGCACGTTTCATGCTTCTGTCATATTTGTCAAGTTACTTGAATTACCTTCAAATCACTTTCACCGGGGCGACGAACATGACACGACACAAGCAGGCACTCTCTCTCGGCTGGGCGCTACTCGGCGCAGCCACCATTTTTTCAACGGCGGCGCACAGTGCCGATCAGTTGGATCGTATCAAAGCCAGCAAAACCATCACTATCGCCACCGAGGCGCGTTACGCGCCCTTTGAGTCAGTAGAGAACGGCAGGATTGTTGGCTATGACGTGGATTTGATGAACTATATTCTTGAAAAAAAACTGCCTGGCGTGAAAGTGAAGCAGCTTGATCTGCCGTTTCAGGGCATTCTGCCTGGCCTTGATGCTCAGAAGTTTGATTTCGTTGTCACCGCCGTCACCGTCAACAAGCAGCGCGTTGAGCATTTTGCCTTCACCGTGCCGATTGCCGAATCCACCGTGGCGCTGCTTAAACGCGACGGCGACGACTCTCTCAACAGCCTTGACGATCTCAACGGTAAGGTCGTGGGATCGCAGGCCGGTTCCGGGCAGCTTCAGGTTCTCCAGGCATTTGATCAAAAGCTCAGAGCCAGCGGCAAGCCCGGCATAAAAGAGATCAAACAGTACGTCTCTTTCGATGAAGCCTATGCCGATTTAGCCAACAAGCGTCTTGATGGCGTGGCGCAGTCACTGGCTAACCTCGGCCCGCTCATTAAGGCGCGTCCGGGGATTTTTACCACTCTGAAGCCGATGCTCGGCCCGACGACCTATTTTGGCTGGGTGGGACGTAAAGGCGATGACAGCGCGCAACTGGTGAAGCTTTTCAGCGACGGCATTAGCGAAGCCAATCACGATGGCACCATGAAGGCGCTACAGCAGAAGTGGTTCGGTTTCGTCATGGACGTGCCGGCAGACCAGATGCCGGCTCCGGCGCTGTAACAGGAGTGATGATGGGCGACTATCTGCTACTACTGGGTGGCTGGCTGCCGATGCTGGCGGACGGCGCGATGACCACCGCCTCACTCTGTATCGTCGCCATTGCGGCCGGTTTTTTTGTCGCCGTGGTTATCTGTCTGATGCAAAACGGCCGCTCACGCGTCGGCAGAGGCGTCGCCCACTTCGCTGTCAGCCTGTTGCGCGGTACGCCGGTGCTGGCACAGGTGCTGCTCTGCTACTACCTGCCCGGTGAACTGAATCTGTCGTTACCTGGCTATCTGGCGGCGGTGCTGGCGCTGACCCTGAATACCGCCGCCTACCAGTCACAGATCCTGCGCAGCGGATTTGCTGCCATTCCGCCCGGCCAACTGGAAGCCGCAGACGTGTGCGGGTTAAGTCCACGCCAGGCCCTGTGGCATATCCAAATCCCGCAGGTGCTGCGATTGACGCTGCCGTCGCTGATTTCCGAACTGATCGATGTGATTAAAGCGTCGGCTGTCGTGTCGGTGATTGCGATTACCGACCTGATGCGCGTCGGTCAACAGCTTGCCTCCGCCACCTACCGGCCATTAGAGGTTTACATTGCCATTGCGCTGTCCTACCTGTTACTGACCAGCCTGCTCGCCCTGCTGGGCAACTATGTTGAACGTCGCTGGCACAAGGAGAGCCGATGAACGAATTTCTGCTCTATCTGCCCGATTTTGCCCGCGCGCTGGGCGTCACGCTGGGCGTGAGCCTCAGCGCTGCGCTGTGTGGCGCCTGCGGCGGATTTCTTCTGCATGCCCTGTGCCGCAGCAACGCGTGGCTGTTCGGGATCTGGCGCGTCTGGGTATGGCTTATTCGTGGCACTCCCTATCTGGCGCAGCTTGCCGTGTTCTACTTTGGGCTACCCGCTCTGGGCCTGACGCTGAGCGCCGTAGAAGCCACGGTGATGTCGCTGGCTCTCTACAGCGCTGCCTACTTCGGTGAAATCTTCCGCACGGCGTGGAAGAGTATCGGGCCAGGCCAGCTTGAAGCGGCACAGGTTCATGATATCTCCGCGTGGCAAAGCTTCTGGTTTATCCAGTCGCCGCAGGCGCTGCGATTCAGCCTGCCTTTACTGGGCAACCAGTGCATTTTAGTCATCAAAGAAAGTGCGGTGGCCTCGGTGATAACCGTTCCTGAGCTGACCATGACCACCGGGCAAATCGTTGCCACTACCTACACCTATATCGTGCCTTACACCCTGCTCATCATCAGTTACTGGCTGCTGGCGCAGGGGATCAGTCTCAGCGTGCGTCTGCTCAGCCGCCAGGTTACAGAGGGATAACTTAATGCATCACGAACCCATTATTCAGTTACGCAACGTCGGCAAGTCGTTCGCGGCACATCGCGTACTAAAGGGTATCAGCCTGACAGTCAGCGCTGGTGAAATCGTCACGCTTATCGGGCCGTCCGGGTCAGGAAAAACCACAGCGCTGCGCTGCATGAACTTTCTTGAAGCCTATGATGAAGGCGAGGTGCTGATCAAAGGGCAACTTCTTGGCTACAGCGGCCCTGGCCGCGAGGCGAAACATCGCGACAGCGCCGCGCTGATCGCCGAAGTACGTCGCCCGCTGGCGATGGTCTTTCAGCAGTTTAATTTGTGGCCGCACATGACGGTGCTGGAAAACGTCTGCGCCCCACTGCTGCTCGGCAAAAAATTACCGCGCGACGAGGCGCGTAAAAAAGCGGCAGCGGCGTTGGCGCAGGTCGGGATGTCGGACAAAGCAGAGTCCCGCCCGGCGCGCCTCTCCGGCGGACAGCAGCAACGCGTGGGCATCGCCCGCGCCCTGGCGCTCGGGCCGGAACTGATGCTGCTGGACGAGCCTACCTCCGCGCTCGATCCGGAACGTGTGGAAGAGGTGCAGGATGTCATTAAAACGCTGGCCAATGGCGGTATGACGATGGTGATGGTCACGCATGAGATGTCTTTCGCGGCCAGTATCTCCTCACGGGTGGTCTTTATGGCCGATGGCATGCTGGTCGAAAGCGGCGCACCAGCTTCTCTTTTCCGCCAGCCGCAAACGGAGCGACTGAAAACGTTTCTGGCACCGTGGTTCAGGCGCCCCCTGCAACCGGACGATGTGGAGCGCTTACATGGCTGAGAAAACGGCTCTGAAGGTCGCGGGTTTTGTCAGCCAGCAACGCCTGTTGGACAGGCTGGCAGAACTGGCCTGCTTTGGCGCGCTGGATAACGGCGGCGTTGATCGCCAGGCGCTTTCTGACGTTGAGTTAACCGCCAGAGCGTGGCTGATTGAGTGGGCGGGCGCGCTGGGCTGCACGGTAATGACCGATGACTGCGCCAATCTTTTTATCCGTCGTGCCGGGCGTGAAGATTTGCCGCCGATCGTGACCGGCAGCCACATTGATACGCAGCCCGGCGGCGGTAACCTCGACGGCTGCTATGGCGTTATGGCCGGTATGGAGTGCCTGAGCGCGCTGAATGACGCAGCCGTTATTACGCGGCGACCGATTGAAGTCGTCGTGTGGACAAACGAAGAAGGCAGCCGTTTTTCTCCCGGCGCGATGGGATCAAGCGCGTTTGTCCATCCGTCAAGGCTGGCAGACTACCTGCCGCATCAGGATGCGCAGGGTATCACGCTTGCGCAAGCGCTCAGCCGCTGTCATCAACGTTTTTCAGGGCTGCCGCGCCGCGCCACTGTACCGATGGCAGCCTTTATTGAGTTACATATCGAACAGGGCCCGGTGCTGCAACAGGCCGGACTACCGCTGGCGCTGGTGGGCGGGATTCAGGGCGTGCGCTGGTATCAGGTCTGCTGCCATGGAACTCCCGCACACGCAGGTACCACGCCGATGGCCGACCGCCAGGATGCCATGACTCTGGCGCGCAGCATAATGCAGCAGCTGGAGCAGCGTGCTGCAACGCTCCCGGCAGACGAACTTCGCCTGACTTTTGGCCGCTGGCACGTCGAGCCTAATGCAATCAACACCATCGCCGGTCGGGTGACGTTCACGCTTGATTTTCGTCATCCCGATGCGGCGGTTCTGGCCCGCTTTGACGCCTGGATGCAGCAGCTTGCCGCAGAGAATGTTGCGGTTGCGTGCGTGTTCAGTCAGGCACCGGTCGCTTTCGATCCGACGCTGCTTGACGCGCAGTTTGCCTGTACACAAGCCTTACAGATTGAGACTACCACGCTCATTTCGGGTGCCTTTCACGACGCCATGCACCTGGCCAGCCACTGCCCGACCAGTATGTTTTTTGTTCCCAGTCATAACGGCATCAGCCATAACCCGGCTGAGTACACCGATCCTCAGTATCTGTATCTCGGCGCAAAGGCACTGGCCTGTTGCCTGACAGAGCTGGCAAATCAACCGACAGGAGTTAACCATGAGCACTCTCACCTATCCTCACTGCTGTGACCACGACAATGGCGACGCACTGGGCACGAATGCAACCCTTTCCGAGCCCATCTCTGCTGACGGCACCCCGATCCCCGGCGAGCGTTATACCATCCCGGCACGTTGCGGCCGCGCCGTGCGTTTACGTCAGGGCCAGGTGATCCGTATCATTAACACGCCCGGCAGCCAGGTATGTGATACCTGGCTGTTCAACAGCGCCGACTTAAGTGAGTTCTCTTCAATGGAGCATACCCGCGCCTATATCGATAAAATCATTCCGCAGGAAGGCGATGCGCTGGTGACCAACCAGCGCCGTCCGATCGGCACGCTGCTGAAGGACACGTCGCCGGGCGTGCACGACACGCTGATTGCCGCCTGCGATCTGTTTCGTTATACCAATCTGGGCGTGGAGGGTTACCATGACAGCTGTGCTGATAATATGCGTCTGGCGCTGAATGCCATCGGTTTGCGCGCGCGTGAGGTTCCCCAGCCTTTAAACCTGTGGATGAACATTCCGGTCAGGGCTGATAACAGCATTGCCTGGCTACCCACGGTGAGCAAAGCCGGGGATTACGTTGAGATCCGCGCCGAGCTTGACTGCATTGTGGTGATGTCGGCCTGCCCGCAGGATATTGTGCCGATCAACGGCTGCGATCCGCAGGCCATCCATTTCAGCGTCATCGGCTAAGCAGTTTTAACGCTTATCCCGTCGCGCCCGTGCCCGGCCATGTCCTGCCGGGTTTTTCGTCTCTTTCACACCCGAAGTTAATTTATGAAAAAAAACGATGTGACTGACAGTCAGGCCATACCGGCACTGGGAATGCGCCTGCGACATGCTCGACTGGCTCAGGAGATAACGCTCAAACAGCTGGCGCTGAAAGTGGGCTGTTCAGAGAGTCTGCTCTCTAAACTGGAAAACGACGTTGCCTCTCCCTCGCTGGCAATGCTGCACCGCCTTGCTAACGCGCTGGAAACCAACATCTCCGATCTGATGGCAAAAACCTGGGTGGCGGACGCGCCGGTGCTGAAGTCCGGCCAGCGCCCCCGCAAACGCTTTGTACATCGCAATAAAAAAGGCGGTATTGAACTGGAGAATCTGACCAGCCCTCACAAGGGAAATTTGCTTCAGGGCAACATTCATATTATTGAGCCAGGCATTGCCAGCGACGGGCAGATAGAGCATCACGGTGAAGAGATGGGTTACGTGCTGGAAGGGGAAATCGCGCTTTACCTTGGGGAGGAGACGTGGAGCCTCAGCGCGGGCGATTCTTTCTATTTTCCGAGCAACGTGCCGCATGGCTATCGCAATACGGGCGACTGCGTGGCGAAAGTGCTGTGGGTGAATACGCCGGTGACGTTCTGATGGCGCCCCCGGTGACGCTGAAAAGGCGTTTATGCTTCCAGCCTGTCGGTGACGACAAGAAGACACTCTTTCAGGTGGCGGCGATTTAACGAAAACCGGCTCTCTACAACTGGAGCCTGCCAAATGCCGCCGTCCAGTCCTGATCAAAACGCTGAAGCGCGCTGTCGACGGCGGGGTCCAGAAGAAAAAGCTCCGCCACGCCGGGCTCGACCGTGATCGCCTGACAGCCTGCTAACATGCAATCCAGTACCTGCCGCGGCGTGCGAAAACTGGCAGCCAGTACTTTGCTTTCGGGAAGGTGGAGATCGAGCAGCGTCTGTAACTCTTTCACCAGCGCAACGCCATCGCCGCCCTGAGCATCAATCCGATTGACATAGGGTGCAATGTAACGCGCGCCCGCCATTGCCGCATAAAGCCCCTGCCCGGCGCCGTAAACCGCCGTTCCCAGCGTCGGAATTTTTTGTTGCGTCAGCGCCTTAATAGCAACCAAACCGTTATGCGTGACGGGGATCTTCACCACCAGATTGGGTACACTCTCACGAAGCTGATGTGCCTCCTCAATCATGGCTTCCGGGTCGCGGGAGAGCACCTGAGCAAAGAGCGTATTATCCGCAGGCAGAAGTGATGCTAACTCCTGCAAAACGTCGGCGATCCGCCGCTTTCCGCGCGAAACAATGCTCGGGTTGGTGGTCACGCCCTTAATGGGCAGGACAGGCGCGAGACGCCTTACACTCTCCACATCGGCCGTATCAAGATAAAACTCCATTCATTCCTCCTGCGTGTCAAAACAGATAACCGGAAGCGTCGTCATAAAACATAAACGGCGACTCATAGTTGCAGAGCCGCCGGTTGGCTTAACGGACGCCCAGTCCCAAAAGAATACCCACCGCGCCAAGGTCGGAATCACTGAAAGTAGTATTTGCCAGTCCAATGCTTCCCAGCACCGGTAGCAGAAAAACAGGAATGAAAGTGATGAGCAATCCATTGGCGAACGCGCCAAGCACGGCTCCCCGCCGTCCGCCGGTGGCATTTCCAAATACTCCGGCCGCTGCGCCCACGAAGAAGTGCGGAACCACTCCCGGAATAATCACCGTCATGTTCAGTGCGTACAGAAGAACCATGCCTGATACACCGGCGGCAAAACTGCTCAGAAAACCAACCAGTACCGCGTTGGGCGCATAAGGGAACACTACCGGGCAATCCAGTGCAGGCCTGGCATCAGGAACCAGTTTGTCCGAGATCCCTTTAAATGCCGGGACAATCTCGGCAATGACCATGCGGATGCCCTGGAGGACGATGAAAACCCCGGCGGCAAAGGTAATCGACTGCATCAATGAGAACATAAACCAGTTTTTACCGCCTGCATTCATGCTTTTGACTGATTCGGGGCCGGCAACAAGGCAGGTAAAAATGAAGATAAAAAACATCGTAAAGGCTATCGCTACCGGCGTATCGCGCAGAAACAGCAGGCTTCTCGGCACTTCCATGTCCTCTGTGGACTTTTCCTTGTTGCCAAACCGGCTGCCAATAAAGGCGGCTAGCAGTTGAGAGAGCGCGGAAAAGTGTCCATAGGCCACCTCATCGGAACCGGTAACTTTTTTCATATAGGGATGCACGATAGCCGGGAAAAACACCATCGATACCCCCACCACCAGCGCCCCTACTGCGATCAACACTGTGCCCTGAAGACCGGCGGTTGCGAGGATCACCGCCACCATCATTGACATAAACAGCGTGTGATGGCCGGTAAGAAAAATGTATTTCCACGGCGTAAAACGCGCAATGGCAATGTTAATGACCATAGCGAAAAACATGATCATCGCCATCTCGGTGCCAAAACTTTTCTGTGCCACGGCAACAATGGCTTCATTGTTTGGTACAACGCCGGCAATGCCAAACGCATGGTGAAATATGGCTGAGAAATCGCTCAACGATGAAACGATAAGACCGGCGCCCGCCCCTAATATCAGGAAACCCATGACGGTTTTTACCGTGCCTTTGATCACTTCCGTGGCAGGTTTTTTTTGCGCAATCAAACCAATTAAGGCGATCAATCCCACCAGTATCGACGGTTCAGACAGTACATCACTCATTAAAAAACGGAAGAAATCCATTTTTAGCTCCTGATTACAATGCGCCGAGTTCTGTCAGCGCAGCAGAGATGCGCTCTTTCATGGCGGCTTTATCCACCATGTTTTTTAACGACACGATTTTCCCGTCCACTTTTTGCGCATGGAGCTGCTCGGCAATATCGGAAGTTCCCACAAAAATATCGCTGGCAGTGCTTTTTGCTGAACCTAAATCGACATGGTCGACGTCAGCCGCAACGCCTAACTCTTTAATAATATTCTTAATACTCATTTCCATCATTAAACTCGTGCCCAGGCCATTGCCACATACGACGGTAATTTTCATCTGTTTTTTCTCTTATGGTTGCTTAGTAATCTGAAAGGATGGCGTGAATGTCCGCAACGTTTTTTGCTGCAATCAACGACGCGGTATCGGCCGGGTTATCGAACAGCGCTGCCAGCGATGAGATGATGCCGATATGGCTGTTACTGTCAGAAGCAGCCAGCACGATCACCAGGTGAACGGGGTCATTCCCTGCCGAACCGAAGTTAACGCCCTTCTGAATAATCGTCAGGCTGATGCCCGTTTTATTCGCACCCTCTTCAGGGCGGGCATGAGGCATAGCAATCCCCGGCCCGACAACATAGTAAGGGCCGATTTCCTCATGAGAGCGAAATATGGCTTCTACATATCTGCCTTCAATGGTGTGGTTGTCCTGAAGCGGTTGGCACGCCAACGAAATCGCCTGCCGCCAGTCTTCGCAAGCGGGAATAATTTGAATAACATCGGGTGTTAATAATTCATTAATCATTTAGGATCACCTTGGCATTTCGTTCCGGCAGAGTAGTGTGCCGGACGTCACAAAGATGTGATGCATATCTCATAAGTTAGCGCTAACTGTTAAAGTTATCATTTAATGTGATCGGCTTATCATTAAACGGTTAACATCTGGTGGGTCTTTACCGGATTAGCGTCCCTTTTTAATCGATAGTGGAAGGAGAGCCCGCGTGGGAAAACGGCGGAGCAGTGGTCGGGTTACGCTCCAGGATGTAGCCAACTATGTCGGTGTCGGGATCATGACGGTTTCGCGGGTGATGCGAACGCCCGAATTAGTGTCGGATAAGATTCGCCAGCAGGTACAGCAGGCGGTTGACACGCTGGGCTACGAGGCCAATGTCCAGGCCAGCCATCTCGCCGGGCATCCTTCAACACGTACGACGTTGCAAGATGTCGCCCGTCATGCGGGAGTGGGGCCGATGACGGTTTCCCGCGCGTTACGAGAACCAGAACTGGTATCTGACGCATCGTTAAAAAAGATCCATCAGGCCGTGGCCGAACTGGGATATGTTCCTCATCAGGCGGCGGCGACGCTGGCATCGACTCAACTGCACACCGTGGCGGTGCTGTATCCTTTCCAGCACGACCGCGCCAGCAACCGTTTTATCCAGTCATTGCAACAGTCTCTGAATAATCAGCCGTTCCGGCTTATTATGGCCTGCCATGAATACCATCAGTATGGTGAGACAGCGCTGGTAGAAAAACTTTTACAAATGCGTCCGGCGGCGTTGGTGCTTTTCAGTGCGCAACTGTCGCAGAAAACCTGCAAATTGATTGAGTCGGCTGATATCGTCACCGCTAACATCGGCGGTGCCGGGCATTTCCCTGCCGACATCACGTTTAATGTTGCGATCGCGGAAGCGGCTGAAACGTTGACTCACTCTTTGCTGGAAAAAGGTTATCAGCGCATTGCATTTTTAGGGGCGCATACCGATAACCGCCTTCACAAGCAACAGTTAAACGGCTGGCATAAAGCCATGATGTCCCACTATCAAAATGCCGATTTGATGATCACGGTACCCGATGCCCCTTCGCTGGAATTTGGTCGCTATGCGCTTTGCCAGCTGTTACAAAATCAGCCAGATTTGGATGCTGTGATCTGTAGCCATGAAGAAATTGCCCTGGGCGTTATGTATGAATGCCAGCGCAGACTACTCAAGATCCCCTATAACCTCGCCGTGGCCTGTCTTAACGGTTCCGATAACTGTGACCACACCTTTCCGGTGCTGACCTCAATGAGGCTGGATTACGAAAAACTGGGTCAAACGGTCGGGGAAAAACTGCTGATGATGCTTGATGATTCACCGCATGCTGTGGAAGAGGATCTGAAGTTTGTGCTTCATATCGGTGACAGCAGTTAATCCCTCTGCGGGGCCTGAAATCGTGGCGTTATTTTGTGAACGGGTGGGTTGTCCGGCGGATTTCCCCCCTTTCCCACCTCACAGCGGTCACACAGCCGAATGCGCCACAGAGAAACCTCGCATAGCGACCAAAACAGGTAAAAGCTGCCTGCCTCTCTCTGATAACTGATATTCCACCCGCAAAGGCTTTTCCATGAAATCAATGCGCTCGACAAGACCATCCTCTGCCAGTTCGCGCAGGTGTTGCGTCAGCATTTTTTGTGAAATGCCTGCAATCTCCCGCTTCAGTTGAGAGGTTCGCAGCGCAGGATCGGCATAAAGCCTGAAAAGAATGGGCAGTTTCCAGCGCCCCTGTAACATCCGCATGACTCTGGTTACGTGCGCAACCGAGCCGTCCGGGCCCAGGCAGAGGGCTTTCTCTTGCGGGTCGACAGGCACAAAAAAGTGCCTGATTGTGTCGTTTTGCATCCGCCTTTACCTTGTTAAAACATGCTCATTCCACGATAGGTTTCCAGAGATGAATTTGCAATTAGAAGGTAAAAAAGCGCTGATCACCGGCAGCAGCAAAGGTATTGGTGAAGCCATCGCCAGACGACTCGCACTTGAAAAGGCAGTTGTTATCATTCATGGACGGAATCGTGCGCAGACAGAGAAAGTGGCCAATGCGATCGTCGCTGAAGGCGGAAAAGCTTTCTTTGTAACGGGCGATCTGACCAGCAATGATGACGTGCAGCATCTGGTTGATGAGGCAGAAAAACTCGCTGGCGGTATTGATATCCTTGTCAATAATGCCGGTGGCTCGGGTGGTATTAAGGAAAGCTGGTCTGAAACGCAAACCGCCTCCTGGACGTCCACTTACGATCGTAATGTACTGGCGGCACTTCGCGTCACCACCCGCCTTTTGTCTGCCATGAAGCAAAACCAGTGGGGCCGCATCATCAATATATCCAGCATTGCGGCCATTATGCCTCCGCCCTCTGCGCCCGATTATTCAGCGTCTAAAGCGGCGATGAACGCGATGACCGTCTCGCTGGCGAAGGCGGTGGCCGCAGAGGGCGTTACGGTAAATAGCGTTTCTCCGGGCACCGTTCACAGCGCAACGCTTGAGGAGCGTTTTCGCGAAGTGGCGCAGCAGCAAAAGCTGCTGGATAAAGATGCTCCCTGGCACGATATTGAGCGAGTTGTATTACCCTTATTTGCTCAGGTACCCGCAGGACGCGTTGGGAAACCCGATGATATTGCGCAGGCCGTCGCCTTTCTCGCCAGTCCCCTCGCCGGTTATATTACAGGCATAAATTTGCGGATTGACGGTGCAATGTCGGCCGGACTATAGCTGTTCTCCGCGTTGTCTTTTACAGTGAGATCTTAGTCACAATTTTCAGGCGCTTAGCCACCGTCTGAAACCGCTTATGCCTGCCACCTGACCGCTTATGCGCGCATACAACCGCTCAATGAATTATCCCCCTTCTGCCGCCGGAAATTCGTCAACATATCCTGTGTAAAAAACTTGCCTCTTATTACCTTACCCACGTTGTAATAATCGGACTCATGATGAATAAACATAAAATTTTTAAGCACATACCATGGATACTTCTGGGATTCATCGGTGCCTGCTGTCTGGCGGTGGTGGCACTGCGACGCGGTGAGCATATCAGCGCACTGTGGATCGTGGTTGCGTCAGTATCGGTCTATTTGGTGGCCTACCGTTATTACAGCCTCTATATCGCGCAAAAAGTGATGAGGCTTGATCACACCCGCGCGACCCCTGCGGTGGTCAATAACGACGGCCTGAACTACGTTCCTACTAACCGCAACGTGCTGTTTGGGCATCATTTTGCGGCTATCGCCGGTGCCGGGCCGCTGGTCGGGCCGGTGCTGGCGGCGCAGATGGGTTATCTGCCCGGCGTGCTGTGGCTGCTGGCGGGTGTGGTGCTGGCCGGCGCGGTGCAGGATTTTATGGTGCTGTTCATCTCATCGCGCCGCAACGGCGAGTCGCTCGGCGAGATGATCAAGAAAGAGATGGGATTTGTTCCCGGCACCATCGCGCTTTTTGGCTGCTTCCTGATCATGATCATCATTCTCGCGGTGCTGGCGCTGATTGTGGTGAAAGCGCTGGCAGAGAGCCCCTGGGGCGTATTTACCGTTTGTTCGACGGTGCCGATTGCGCTGTTTATGGGTATCTACATGCGCTTTATTCGTCCGGGCCGCGTGGGTGAAATTTCCGTGATTGGCGTGGTGCTGCTGGTTGCTTCTATCTGGTTCGGCGGCGTCATCGCTCACGACCCGTACTGGGGCCCGGCGCTGACGTTCAAAGACACCACCATTACCTTCACCCTGATTGGCTACGCATTTGTCTCCGCGCTGCTGCCGGTGTGGCTGATTCTGGCGCCGCGTGACTACCTGGCCACCTTCCTTAAGATTGGGGTAATTGTTGGTCTGGCAATAGGCATTGTGATCCTGAATCCTGAACTCAAAATGCCTGCGCTGACGCAGTATATTGATGGCACTGGCCCGCTGTGGAAAGGCGCGCTCTTCCCGTTCCTGTTTATTACTATCGCCTGCGGTGCCGTCTCTGGCTTCCATGCGCTGATTGCCTCCGGCACCACGCCCAAACTGCTGGCCTGCGAAACCGACGCGCGCTTTATCGGCTATGGCGCCATGCTGATGGAGTCGTTTGTGGCGGTGATGGCGCTGGTGGCTGCATCTATTATCGAACCCGGTCTTTACTTCGCGATGAACACGCCACCGGCTGGCCTGGGCATTACCATGCCTAACCTGCATGAACTGGGTGGCGCGAACGCGCCAATGATCATGGCGCAGTTACAGGATGTCACTGCCCATGCGGCGGCAACCGTCAGCTCGTGGGGCTTTGTTATCTCTCCTGAGCAGATCCTGCAAACCGCGAAAGATATAGGTGAACCGTCGGTGCTGAATCGCGCTGGCGGCGCGCCTACCCTTGCCGTCGGGATCGCGCACGTGTTCGACAAAATTATGCCGATCGCCGATATGGGCTTCTGGTATCACTTTGGCATTCTGTTCGAAGCGCTGTTTATTCTCACCGCGCTGGATGCCGGGACGCGCTCCGGGCGCTTTATGCTCCAGGATCTGCTGGGCAACTTCGTGCCGTTCCTGAAAAAAACCGACTCGCTGCTGGCGGGTGTTATCGGCACCGCAGGCTGCGTCGGATTGTGGGGCTATCTGCTTTACCAGGGCGTGGTTGATCCGCTGGGCGGCGTGAAAAGCCTGTGGCCGCTGTTTGGCATCTCAAACCAGATGCTGGCTGCCGTCGCGCTGGTGCTGGCAACCGTGGTGCTGGTTAAGATGAAGCGCACACAGTACGTTTGGGTAACCTTGCTCCCTGCCGTCTGGCTGCTGATCTGCACCACGTGGGCGCTGAGCCTGAAACTGTTCAGCGATAACCCGCAAATGGAAGGCTTCTTCTACATGGCGCGCCAATACAAAGCGAAAGTGGCGACGGGAGGTGCCGATCTTACCGCTCATCAGGTTGCCAATATGAATCATATTGTGATCAACAACTACACTAACGCAGGTTTGAGTATTCTGTTTCTGCTGGTGGTGTACAGTATTATTTTCTACGGCATCAAAGCATGGCTGAAGGCACGTCAGTCAGACACCCCAACGGACACCGAAACGCCTTATGTGGCAGTGCCGAAGGAAGGAATAAAAATTTCTTCGGGTCATTGATAACGTTACATCCTGGCCCTGCTTCTGCGGGGCCAGCTCAGTCGGGAGCAAGTTATGTTTGATAATCTGGGCGCGGCAAAAAAGTATCTCGGCCAGGCCGCCCGCATGCTGGTCGGCATTCCCGATTACGATACCTATGTTCTGCACATGCAGACTAATCATCCCGATACGCCGATGATGACCTATAAAGAATTTTTCCGCGAGCGACAGCAGGCGCGCTACGGCGGAGACGGCAAAGGCGGTATGCGCTGCTGCTGACAGTAATAAAGGAATACACTCTATGACACCGATTGCTGTTACGGTACTGACCGGTTTTCTCGGCGCAGGAAAAACCACCCTGCTGCGCCACATTCTGCATGAACAGCACGATTACAAAATCGCCGTTATCGAGAACGAATTTGGTGCCGTTGCCGTCGATGACCAGCTGCTCGGCGACCACGCGACGCAAATTAAAACGCTGACTAACGGCTGTATCTGCTGCACTCGTTCAGGCGAACTGGAAGTCGCCCTGCTGGATCTGCTGGAGTGTCTTGATAACGGCGACATCACCTTCGATCGCTTAATCATTGAATGTACCGGCATGGCCGATCCCGGCCCGATTATTCAGACTTTTTTCTCTCATGAGATCCTCTGCCAGCGCTATCTGCTGGATGGCGTCATTGCATTAGTCGATGCGGTTCACGCCGGGCAGCAGATGGATCAGTTTACCCTTGCGCAATCGCAGGTTGGCTATGCCGATCGCATTCTGTTGACCAAAACAGATATCGCCGGGGAGCCACCCGAACTGCTGGCGCGGCTTCAGCGCATCAACGCGCGCGCGCCCCTTTACCCGGTGATTAACGGTAATATTGACCTGGCGCTGCTGTTTGATACCCGCGGTTTTATGCTGGAAGAGTCGATTATTTCAGTCAGCCCCCTTTTCCGCTTTATGCCTGATAAACAAAATGAGATCTCATCGGTTGTTGTGGATCTGGATTATCCGGTGGCGCTGGACGCAGTTTCTGGCGTTATGGAAAATCTGCTGGCAGGCTTTGCGGATAAGCTGCTGCGTTACAAAGGAATGTTGTGGATTGAAAATCAGCCTTGCCGCCTGCTGTTTCAGGGCGTGCAGCGCCTTTACAGTGCGGACTGGGATCGGGAATGGCAGCCCGATGAACAACCCGCCAGCACGCTGGTTTTTATCGGTATCCGGCTCCCGGAAACTGAAATTCGCGACGCCTTTGCCTCGCTGAAAAGAGCCTGACGCACCTACAATCCCACGACTTCTTTCAGGCTTTTCAGGTAGCGGCGGCTCACCGGTACGGTGTGCCCGTCGCGCAGCAGCAGCTCGGCCTGGCCGTTATCTTCCAGACGTATCTCTTTCAGGTGCGCCATATTCACCAGAAACTGGCGATGGCATCGCAGGAGCGGCGTGCGGTTTTCCAGGGTGCGTAACGTCAGTTCAGTAAAACCCTCTTTGCCATCCTGACTGGTGACGTACACGCCGCTCAGGCGGCTGCTGACAAACATCACCTCATCCATCTGCAACAGATAAATACGGCTCAAACCGCTACAGGGAATAAACTTCAAATGCTGCTGACTCTCCGGCAACACCGAGATATCCTGCTCCTGGCGGTTCAGGCGCAAACGCGCCAGCGTTTTGCCGAGCCGGGGCGCCTCCACCGGTTTCAGCAGATAGTCAAAGGCGTGCTCCTCAAATGCCTGTACGGCAAACTCATCGAAGGCGGTAAGAAACACAACCCAAGGACGATCCTGCGGGTCGAGCATGCTGACCATCTCAAGACCGCTGATGCGCGGCATCTGGATATCCAGAAACAGCACGTCAGGCCGCAATTTATGCACCATGCCAATGGCTTCGATGGCGTTGCTGCACTCGCCAACGATATCGATATCCGTCTCTTTTTGCAGCATGATGCGCAGGTTCTCGCGCGCCATGGGTTCATCATCCACGATCAGTACGCTTAACATACATGTTCCTCCAGCGGTAGCCGCAGGGTAATACGGGTAAGGCAGTCAGGCTCGCAGGCAACGGTGATGCCGTAGGTATCGCCATAACGCACGCGCAGACGCTTATCCACCAGGCTCATTCCCAGCCCGCCGCCGCTGTTTTTGGGTTGATACAGTCCGGCATTGTCTTCGATATCCAGAATCAGATGCTGCCCGTCGCGGCTGGCCTGAATAGTAATTTCACCTGTCCCTAATAGCTGCGACGTGCCGTGCTTAATGGCATTTTCCACAATAGGTTGCAGCGTAAAAGCCGGGAGCTGATGATGGGCCAGCTCTTCCGGTATGCGTAAATGTATATTCAGCCGGGACTGAAAACGCGCCTGCTCTATTTGCAAATAGGCATTCACATGCTCTATCTCATTCGCCAGCGTGACAATTTCTGAAGGACGCTTTAAATTTTTACGGAAAAAGGTGGAGAGATAGTGCACCAACTGCCCCGCTTTATCGCTGTCGTGGCGGATCACCGCCATCAATGTGTTCAATGCGTTGAACAGAAAATGCGGGTTTACCTGCGCATGCAGCAGTTTGATTTCCGACTGCGCCAACAGCGCAGTCTGACGCTCATACTGCCCGGCGAGGATCTGCGTTGACAGCAGTTGCGCAATGCCTTCTCCCAGCGTGCGGTTGATAGAGCTGAACAGGCGATTACGCGGTTCATACAGTTTGATTGTGCCGATCACACGCTGATTTTCACCGCGCAGCGGAATAACCAGCGTGGAACCGAGCTTGCAGTCAGGATGCAGCGAACAGCGATAAGGGATTTCGTTGCCGTCAGCGTAGACGACTTCCCCACTCTCGATGGCCCGCCAGGTATAGCTGGATGAGACAGGTTTTCCCGGCAGATGGTGGTCATCGCCGGTACCGGTAAACGCCAGCAGTTTTTCACGATCGGTAATGGCCACCGCCCCGATATCCAGCTCTTTATAGAGTACCTGCGCCACTTTCATGCTGTTTTCTTCGTTAAAGCCCTGGCGAAGAATGCCTTCGGTTGACGCTGCGACCTTCAGTGCTTTCGCCGAGAACGCAGTGGTGTATTTTTCAAACATTGCTCGCTTATCAAGCAGGATGCGCATAAACATCGCTGCGCCGACGGTGTTGGTGATCATCATCGGCGCCGCGATATTCTGCACCAGATGCAATGCATCCTGAAACGGACGCGCAATCAGCAGGATAATCGCCATCTGCACCAGTTCGGCAATAAAGGTGATCACGCCAGCCGTTAACGGGCTGAAGACTTTATCGCTGCGCCCGCGCGCAATCAGAATACTGTGCATCAGGCCGCCCAGCAGCCCTTCGGCAATGGTTGATATCATGCAGCTCAGTGCGGTCATGCCGCCGAGTGAGTAACGATGGAGCCCGCCGGTCAGGCCCACCAGTCCCCCGACCACCGGCCCGCCGAGCAGGCCGCCCATTACCGCGCCAATGGCACGGGTGTTGGCGATGGAATCTTCAATATGCAGGCCGAAATAGGTACCCATAATGCAGAAAATTGAGAAGGTGACATAGCACAGCAGCTTGTGCGGCAGGCGCACGGTCACCTGCATTAAGGGAATAAACAGGCGCGTTTTACTCATCAGCCAGGCGATGACCAGAAAGACACACATCTGCTGTAACAACAGTAAAATCAACGTAAATTCGTACATACCTTGTCGCCCCTGTTCTCCGCTGCGAGCAACATACACCGGACCGGGCGATCTTTCCCGGCATCAAACGCTAAAATGCGAAGTTGTTCTGAATAATTAATGATAACGACGCGTCGCCTGCGATGACGTCTTACCACCAATCCTAAAAACTGTCATGTGAACATGTTAAACCTTTCTGCGCCAGGCGCTTATTGCTGACTTCGGCTACCATGCTGTTATGTAAACAATAATCACAGGAAGAAGAGATGACTCAACCTTTTGCTCCGCAGGGACTCACCGTTGAAGAGACGCTGAATAAACTGGATACCCTGTATGAGGATGCCGTAAACGCACTGCGCGGAGCCATCACCGACTATATTGATAATGGCACGCTGCCCGACCCGGTTCTGCGATCCAACGGACTTTTTGTCTATCCTGAGCTGCGCGTGAGCTGGCAGGGCGATGCGGCAAAGCATCATCTGTCACGCGCTTTTGGCCGTTTCACCCGCCCCGGCAGCTACGCAACCACCATCACGCGCCCGTCACTGTTCCGCCACTACCTTTCCGAACAGCTGGAGATGCTGGCGGGCGAATACCCGGTGACCTTCAGCGTCAGGCCCTCCAGCCAGGAAATCCCCTTCCCGTATGTGATTGACGGTTCCGACCTGGCGCTGGATCGCACCATGAGCGCCGGGCTGGCGTCCCATTTCCCCACCACCGAGCTGGCGCAAATTGGCGATGAGAACGCCGATGGTCTTTATCAGCCAGGGGAAGCGTTTCCGCTGTCGCACTTTGACGCGCTGCGCACTGACTTCTCGCTGGCCCGCCTTCGCCACTACACCGGCACGCCGGTGGAACATTTCCAATCGTATGTGCTGTTCACCAACTATACGCGCTATGTTGATGAGTTCGTCCGCTGGAGCTGTGAGCAGATTGCCGACCCGAATTCGCCTTACGAGGCGCTCTCCTGCGCGGGCAGCATTTATCTGACCGCGGACACGCCAAACCCGCAGGAAACCCTCTCCGGTCTGGCGTGGAAAAACCATCAGATGCCTGCCTGGCATCTGATCGCCAAAGAGGGCCAGGGCATCACGTTGATTAACATCGGCGTGGGGCCGTCTAACGCCAAAACTATTTGCGATCATCTGGCAGTACTGCGTCCGCATACATGGCTGATGATTGGCCACTGCGGCGGCCTGCGCGAGAGCCAGTCGATTGGCGATTACGTGCTGGCGCACGCCTACCTGCGCGACGATCACGTCCTTGATGCCGTTCTGCCGCCTGATATCCCTGTGCCGAGCATTGCCGAAGTGCAGCGCGCGCTTTACGACGCCACACGTCAGGTGAGCGGCCGGCCGGGTGAAGAGATCAAACAGCGGCTGCGTACCGGCACCGTCGTCACCACCGACGATCGCAACTGGGAGCTGCGCTATGCCGCCTCGGCTCTGCGCTTCAACCTGAGCCGCGCAGTGGCGGTAGATATGGAAAGTGCCACCATCGCCGCGCAGGGTTACCGTTTTCGCGTCCCCTACGGAACGCTGCTGTGCGTTTCCGACAAGCCACTGCACGGCGAGATCAAGCTGCCGGGCCAGGCGAATCGCTTTTATGAAGGAGCCATCTCCGAGCATCTGCAAATTGGCATCTGCGCCATCGACCTGCTGCGCGCCGAAGGCGACCGTCTGCATTCGCGCAAGCTGCGCACCTTCAACGAGCCGCCATTCCGGTAATGCGCGCCATTGGCGGCGGCGTAAATGCCGCTGCCAGAGCCGCCGGTCGCCGTTTTGCTGTTTTATGCAGCAGTCGACAAAAAAGGTGAAAACAGCCTTTGACATCCGAAAGCGTGCTGGATATGATGCGCCCCGTTCCAACAATTCCTCTGTAGTTCAGTCGGTAGAACGGCGGACTGTTAATCCGTATGTCACTGGTTCGAGTCCAGTCAGAGGAGCCAAATTTTAGTATCATGACATCTCAGTGAGTCCTGATACGTTTGAAAAAAAAGAAGTTATCTTTACCCGGCTATCCTGAGAAGGATCGCTGGGCTTCTTGATATCCATAGTTTTTGGCGGCGTAATCGGGGCCTCACGGTTCGTTGAGAAAATGGAGCCCCCGCTATGGCATTAACCGATACCGCTATCCGCAAGATCAAATCCTCCGATTAAAACAGATGTATGCCTCCCTGAGCTTAGATCATGAAATTCTTAAGGATGTTGTGTCAAAAAAACTTTAACGGTGCCCGGAAAACGTGAGTTAGTGCGTTACGTCATGACGGAATATCAGGCCAGCGAACGACATGGGTGTCGGATTATGGGTATAAGTTGAAGTCAGTTGCATTATTGCCTGAACACGGCACGGGATCTGCACGTGGTCGAGGCACTGAAAAAATTGACGTATCAGTATCCGGCCTAGGGTTTGGACTTATGTTCAATAAGTCACGCCTGGCAGGGTTACCGTGGAATGCAAAACGGGTTTATCGGATCTATCGATTGTTAAAACTGAACCTTCGTCGTAAAGGGAGAAAACGCTTACCTAACAGTTATCCACAGCCGTTGGTTATTCCGCATAAAATGAACCACTGTTGGTCAGTTAATTTTATGAGTGATGCCCTGATCGACTGGCGGCGATTCAGGTTATTTAACGTGGTCGATGATTTTAATCGGGAAGCGCTGGCAATTGAGGTTAATTTGAATATCCTGGCTCATCGCGTCGTACGCATCCTGGAGCGGTTAAGTGCTGAAAGAGGCTATCCGACATTTATACGCAGCGATAACGGGCCAGAGCTCACTGCCGCTGCTTTAGTCAAATGAGTAGAATTGCACGGCGTGATACTTGATTTTATTCAGCCAGGCAGGCCGATGCAGAACGGATTTATTGAGCGATTTAACAAAACGCTACGAACAGAAATACTCGATATGTATCTGTTCAGAACACTCTCAGTAGTCCGCGTGCTAACATAAGACTAGCGCGCAGAATATAGCGAAGAACGTCAGCATAGCTCATTGGGTATGCCCTCCGTTATCTATGCAAGGTAAAAACTGGCCGGAGATCCTCATTGGCGATGGTACTAAAAACCGTAGGGACTACACCAGAAGTTGACCTTTTTTTACTTCATCCCCTTCAGTAAACATTACCTTAATTAGCTGCCCGTCGATCTGGCTGGCGACATTCACCGTTGCCTGCGAGGCAACCTTACCTAATGCCTGTAAAGTTACTGGCACATCGGCCCGATGTGCCAGTGCGGTTTGCACTGGTGCTCTCAACGCTTGCGGTAAATTTACTGCATCAGAACGAGGTGCCGTTTTGCCCCATAAAAAAGTTGGTCAACACAAAAATGGTTAAACAGAAAATAAAGATAATGTATTTTATTTTTCCAAATTATTCCATTATTCATTCCCACTTAATCTGCATAGCCTACTTTCAGGATTACATTAAAATAAAGATAAAATCATACCGCCTCCCGATATTAACCGGCAGGCTAACGAAAGAGTAAAGCGGGATTTTTAGTCCTGCTAAATTGGCCAGAAACTAATGTTCATCTTGCCTTAAAACATTCTCACCCGACAGACTGAGTTCTTTATCCAATGCAGCGATTTCCGTATTCATTTGCTCATATACGGTGGCAACAATGTCGCGGACAGACTGCGTAGTAATGGTTTCTTTTTTCACCGGCGGTAAAAATTTGATAATAATTTCACCGTTATTTATTCTGTTAATTTTAAAATCACCATAATAATTACTGGCACTAACTGGAACCAAAGACAATCCGGCATTACGGGCAAGATGAAAAGCACCAGTTTTAAACGGTTTTAAGCCTTTACCATAATTGCGCGTACCTTCGGGGAATAACCAAACGGACATATTCTCCTTCAGCATTTTTTCTTTGGTTTTTTGCAGCGCCTGAAGCGCCTTAATTTTATTACCACGCTCGATAAATATGTTACCCGATAACCAGTAAATCAGCCCAAAGAAAGGGAAGTAGAGGATGCTTTTTTTTCCTATGCTCACCGCACCAGGCGGGACAGCCCCAGTCAGGAAAAAAATATCATAGTTGCTTTGATGATTGGCGACATAGACACAACTACCTGGAAGAATATTTTCCCTGCCAGTGATGATAACTTTGACCCCAAGCAGCCAGGAGACTTTACTGTAAAGCTGGGCTGCGAAGTGAACGTTCATGATGTTACGGGGCCGTAAAAGGCAAACAAGTAGCACCACAACGCTGCTCAGCAATATAAAAATGCCTATCAAAATCAGTCTGACTATAGCGATCATAAACCTACCCAATATTTATCCATGTTGAGTTTCACGTTGCTGAAAGCCCAGCCATACCTGCTGGTAGCTAACGACAGTTTCCTCGCTAACCTTGACACGATACATTTCGGAATAACGGTTTTCTAATTCTTCATGATATTCAGTATAACCACAAAAAATCATCGGCCCGCTGATATTAGTACCGTACTTCTGGATGGCTTTTATCGCCGCATCCTTCATTAACTTGTTATCTGCCATATCCAGATAATCGCAGGACGAGAAATTCAGATTTTTGTCGCCATCCACCAAGGTTAAATGCCGACCGCAGGCAGAACGCACACGCGGGAAGTAGTGCAGTTTAACGTCATCATTTTCTGTACTGACCATTTCATATAAACTCATTGCCTTTTCCTTAAGTTTTTTTCTGCGCAATCGCAAAAATTCTGTAACGCCTGAGCTGGCTTTTACCGTGCTGGGTAAGTTTTTGCATCGTTCTCACAATCATTTTGTTATCTTCCAGCATCCAAGAAATGCTGAATTTTTTGATGTCTTGTTCAATGGCAATAGCAGAGAGTTTTGATGTCAGCACAACCGACAGTCCGCGTTGACGATATTCAGGGAATACTCCAGAAAGAAAAGCACGCCCCATCTTTCCTGAGGCATCAGTAATAAATTGCATCATTGTAAAACCAATAATACGGGCATTTTTGCATGCAATCATGCCCATGATGTTGGGCACAGTATTTGCTGCAATTGCGATTTCATCAGCCGTTGTCGCACTGGAACCCCAGTTATGGTGCCAGGCGGTATTATAGACAGCGGCCAGTTTGATCTCCTCCCAATATCGGTGCCAGGGTAAATCAGAGATCCGGCCCTGTTTGCAGGCTTCGGATAAATTCTTCCGGAGTCTGGTTATTTAACGAGGAATGTGGCCGGTACTGGTTATATTCCTGCCGCCAGTGCTCGATCTTCTCCTGAGCATCTTCCAGTGACAGGAACCAGTGCACGTTCAGACATTCATCACGCAGGCTGCCGTTAAATGACTCAACCA
>NZ_JNVB01000159.1 GCF_000770305.1 Erwinia oleae | reverse complement strand
CTGTCTGGTGGATTGTGGGCATGATGGAAGAATGAAATCTGTCGAACATTCTGGCGATAT
Source organism: Erwinia oleae (assembly GCF_000770305.1). Taxonomy (GTDB): domain Bacteria; phylum Pseudomonadota; class Gammaproteobacteria; order Enterobacterales; family Enterobacteriaceae; genus Erwinia; species Erwinia oleae. The sequence continues at coordinate 853 of NZ_JNVB01000159.1, read as the reverse complement.
CATGCAGAGAATCACCTTGCTTATATCTGTCCCAGATAATCGCCTTCTGCTCTGGCGTGTAGTTAATCCGAGTTCTTCGTTTCATGACAACGTCCCCCCTTGATTAAGGATAGCGTTGCATCGAGCCATTGAACTCACAGCGAGGAGCAGACATTCGTCCTATCTCTTTTATCGCACTCTCAATAACCGCATATTCTTGATTGAATTCTTTGGTTTATCGTTCTTTCAGTCAGACTTTAAAAATTTAAAACTGTTTTGAATCGAAGATTTATGTAAACTATCATACTCATGTACTAGTCAGGTGGATTGCAATGAATTTTTCGTCAATTGAGGATGTTAGGAACCGTATCGATCAGATTGACAATGAACTGGTTAAAATGATCGCGCAACGTAGCCAGTGTGTTAAGGCTGCAGCAGCTTTCAAAAGTGACCATCCAGCCGTGCGTGCTCCAGACCGCGTCCAGCAGGTAATCGATAAGGTAAGTAAGCAGGCGACTGAAGCAGGACTTCCCACAGTGATTATCGAAAAGGTCTACCGGGCTATGATCGGTGCGTTTATCGATTATGAACTCGATCAACACAACCAACTGCGACAAGAAAACCGCTGAAATCGTGCGTCAAGTTACTATATAAGAGCTGTTGAATGTCTGCTTTTGGCTGTGAGTTCAATGGCTCGATGCAACGCTATCCTTAATCAAGGGGGGACGTTGTCATGAAACGAAGAACTCGGATTAACTACACGCCAGAGCAGAAGGCGATTATCTGGGACAGATATAAGCAAGGTGATTCTCTGCATGATATCGCCAGAATGTTCGACAGATTTCATTCTTCCATCATGCCCACAATCCACCAG
>NZ_JNVB01000158.1 GCF_000770305.1 Erwinia oleae | reverse complement strand
TTACTTCTGTGATCCTCAATCTCCCTGGCAACGTGGCTCAAATGAAAATACGAACAGGTTGCTAAGACAATATTTTCCAAAGGGAACTGACTTATCGGTTCACAGTCAGCAGAGACTAAACAGCGTTGCCAGACAGCTCAACGAAAGACCGAGAAAAACGCTAGACTATGAATCACCCGCAGAACGGTTCAATAAGTGTGTTGCGTCCATCAGTTGAACTCACAGCCAGGAGCGGACCTTTCACAGGTTAAATAAGCGGAGGATTCGGCTGCTGATTTTACATCCAGGCTTTATTTATGGATTATGGATTTCTACATGTTCTGAAAAGGATTTATACATGAATGTCCTCTTTCCACCCAATCTGGTTCCAGGAGATGTTATTGGTGTAACAGCTCCATCTTCCGGCGTACCTGAGCACCTGCACCCCAGGTTGGAACTCGCCATCGCAAACCTTAAGAAAAAAGGCTTCCAAGTGCGCGAAGGAGGCTGCTTACGCTCACAGCACAAAAATAAAAGTTCCACTAAGTTTTCTCGCGCTGACGAATTAATGTCTTATCTTACTGATCCAGACATAAAAGCTGTTATGCCCCCTTGGGGTGGTGATCTGGCTATGGAATTATTGGAGTTGATTGATTTTAATCTGTTAGCTCGGTCTGAACCAAAATGGTTTGTGGGTTTTTCTGACCTTAGTACACTTCATTTTCCACTGACGACAATTTCGGGCTGTGAATCGCCACGGATAATCTAGACACTTCTGAGCCGTCGATAATATTGATTTTCATATTCCGTCGGTGGCATCTGATCACTCGAACCATGCCGACGCTTACTGTTATAAAACATTTCGATGTAATCAAAAATATCGCTGCGGGCTTCTTCCCGCGTTCCATAGATCTTTTTCTTTATCCGTTCACGCTTCAGCAACTGGAAAA
>NZ_JNVB01000157.1 GCF_000770305.1 Erwinia oleae | reverse complement strand
TCCTCAATCTCCCTGGCAACGTGGCTCAAATGAAAATACGAACAGGTTGCTAAGACAATATTTTCCAAAGGGAACTGACTTATCGGTTCACAGTCAGCAGAGACTAAACAGCGTTGCCAGACAGCTCAACGAAAGACCGAGAAAAACGCTAGACTATGAATCACCCGCAGAACGGTTCAATAAGTGTGTTGCGTCCATCAGTTGAACTCACAGCGATCTGCGGACATTGCAGATATCGCGATGTATTAATCCTTTGAGAGCAGGTCACAGGCTTATGTTCTCATGCTCCCACTAAGAGTCACCCCGGATATTTAGCGAATGAGATTAATATGGCGGCTTATGAGGGAGCGGCGTTATCTGCTGCCTCGCCATATATGACCATCCAGATTCCGACAGAAGAAATCGCCCTCCCGGAAGCCATCTGCCAGGAAAGGGGCTCATTGAACATAGCCCATGCTCAAATCATGGTGACAGGTGGACAGAGATACAGAACGATGGTAACGCGGGTTGCTGAGCTCTTACGCAGGCAAATCCAGTAGAGACCGTCGCCTCCAAAAGTTGGCAGAGTCGCCGTCCATACCACGCTGAGCGTGAACCCTAATGTGGGGATCGGAGCCAGGCCACCGTGGGTGCCTACAATAACGGCGAAGACAATCACCGCGACGAAACACTGGAGCCAGAGATTGGGCAAGAGATCCATTGACTGTGAGTCATTACTGCGTTTATGCCAAAGCGTTGCCACTGCAAGCGACAGCATACCCGCTACCGGCAAACCGTAATCCCAGAGTGGGGCGTTGCCAAACGTGATCACGTTATGGATCACCCATACCACGCCGAGCATTGCCGTGAGTAGACCTGGCCAGACCTGAATGGCTAGCCTGTCGGGGTTTGCCCCAGACATGCCGTGCGTTGTCTATCTCTGGATGGCGGACGACTTTGAGGACATTGACGCAGAACTCTCACCTGATGAGGTGACTGCAGCGATGGAAATGGCGGATGCGACGCTGGAGGCCGACATCAGCCTCAGCTGGGGTTTTATGCGTGACTGTGCAAAAACCGTGAAGTCCCGGAGGGAGATTGAATGAACATCTGGCTGGTCAGCTGGCAGGAAGAGGTCGGCAGCACCTCATACGAATATCACGCGCTGCTCAATGGATGAGACGTCGCGCTCGCGGAAGCAGCCTGCCAGCATATAGGGAAACCTGGCGGCCACCAGAACGTCCCGTCTGCTCGCAAAGTTGTTACTGGCAGTTCGATCGGTTCAGCGT
>NZ_JNVB01000156.1 GCF_000770305.1 Erwinia oleae | reverse complement strand
CTTGAACATTTTATGCATAGAGGAAGTACTGATGTTCAGTTGCTCAGCGATTTCACGGTAAGTCAGGGCGTCGTTAAAGCGCAGGCTGAGTGCAGCTGTGATCCAGGGCCTTCTGGTGTAAGGCGTGTTTCTGTCCACGGTAGTGTCCATGTTCGCGAAAATGTCCATGGTAGGAAACACGGGGAAAAATAAAAGACGGTCTGAACGATACGCTTACGGTTTTGATGCTTTAAATTTTTCAATCTTATCACCCTTTGATGTGTCCCAATTTCCAGCAGCCACTTCTAACGCTGAAACCATTAACAACCACGCTAGATTTGGTGAGGATTCACAAATCCAAAGACTATCTTGGAAGTTGCGGGCTGACTTAATTAGTGAGTTAAAATCTTTTTCTGAAAGCTTATAAATATCGTTTATCAATCTCAACTGTGAGATTTTAATATTTTTTTTTGCTGAGGGAACTACTAAGTTTCCTTTTGGCATTAAAGGTGGTGGCGGGTTTTGCTCTGCTCTTGGACTACCATAATCAGGTGTATGATTATAATATTCTCTAACAATTGAGCCTGCATGTGCTCTTACGCCTAATTTCAAGCTAACCAAAGCTGCGATTTCATCACTCAACCAACCGCCATGAAAGTCATCAGTATTTGCCTTTTCATCCATAAAAGACATCTTTGCTGTGTCTAAAGCAGACAAGGCTCTTACTGTTAAGGTAGGTTTTACGCCCACGGTGTCAAATGGGATCATATTTAGAAAGGAATAAACCAAATCTCCTTTAACTTCATCTGTGAATCTGCTGTCGGAGTAAATTATAAATTCAAACATTCCGAACAATTCATTCTTTGATTTAAATTGTTTACTGAATCGCCACGGGTTTAACAGACACCTCGGAGTCATTTAAGATGGCTTAAAGAGAGGTGCCCATGAGCGGTAAGCGTTATCCCGAAGAGTTTAAAATTGAAGCAGTCAAACAGGTTGTTGATCGTGGTTATTCTGTTTCCAGCGTTGCAACACGTCTCGATATCACCACCCACAGCCTTTACGCCTGGATAAAGAAATACGGTCCGG
>NZ_JNVB01000155.1 GCF_000770305.1 Erwinia oleae | reverse complement strand
GCATCTCCTTATCCACCACTCGCACGAAATAAACCAGCCACTGGCGGGCAGGGAATTTATCAGGCGGCAGGGCGGCTATTTGGTGGGTGTATTTGTCTAAAAGAAGGGTGGTAATACGGTCGTGCTCTGATTTGGGTTTCCCTGATGTGGCTTTAAGTGTTTCGGCGCGGCACTTTCTGGCCGTTGACCGTAGCGCGTTCTCAGCTTCCGGCGTCATCGGCTACCTCACTCAGTCCCAATAAGAAAGCTCCACGGACACGCGCTCGTCTGCATCTTCCTGCGAAAGAATGGGCTCCATATCATCATTTGCAGCCTGAACAGTTACTTCGGCATTTTCACGACAGAATGCTTTCCATGCGCGCTTTCCGCCTTTCCATCCGCGCATCCATCCAAGCGCTCGCGTGTTCGTCCGCCAGGCTCGATTAGCCAGGCGCATTTGTGATTTTGGCATAGGGATTTCTCCAGATAGGGGAAATAAAAAACCCCGCCGGGGCGAGGTCGTTAACTACTGATTCACTTATCCCTGAATCGGAAGTGGTGAAATGGCGGGCCTGGTATTTCAAATATTCTTCCGCACTTCGCGCAGCCGAACCTGTTTATTCCAGGAAAAGACTTCACATTAGTGCTGCTACATCTAGGGCAACGAGGAGACTGTGAGCGGAACATAAAAACCTCAACGAGATAAGGAACCTTTTTAAAGCATCGACTCATCCCTGAAAAACTTTACCTCTATCGCCGCACCAGCCCACACTCAAACTCAACATTGGGACGCCGATCAAGAATTCGCGCTTTCACCTGCTCGCATGCTGCTCTGGTTGGATAGATGGTTTCACTGACTGGTGCATATTGGGTACACTTGCTCAAATAAAGGCGCTCCAGCGCTGGCCTACCGCACCTGACCTCACCGGGGAATAACACATGGCAATGTCAAACAGCCTGCGCAATAAGCTCATTGCTGCGGCGGGCGGCGGCTCTATGCTTATCGCCACGGTATTCCTCGGCGGTAAGGACGGGGTGGAAGGGCGGGTATTTGATCCTTACAAAGATGTAGCTGGTGTCTGGACTGTCTGCGACGGCCACACCGGAAACGACATAATCAAAAATAAGCGATACACCGATCGGGAATGCGATCATCTGCTCTGGCAGGATTTACAGCCAGTAAAGAAATCAGTAGACGGTCAGGTGAAAATTCCGCTGGGTGAATACCAGCGCGCTGCTCTCTACTCATTTGCCTACAACGTCGGAACCGGCGCATTTTCTAAATCGACGCTCCTGAAGCGGCTGAATGCCGGGGATGTGGATGGCGCTTGTGATGAACTGAGGCGTTGGGTATACGCAGGCGGCCAGAAAT
>NZ_JNVB01000154.1 GCF_000770305.1 Erwinia oleae | reverse complement strand
CAATATTTTCCAAAAGGAACTGACTTATCGGTTCACAGCCAGCAAAGACTTAACAGTGTTGCCAGACAGCTCAACGAAAGGCCGAGAAAAACGCTAGACTATGAATCACCCGCAGACCGGTTCAATAAGTGTGTTGCGTCCATCAGTTGAACTCACAGCCAAAAGCGGACGTTAATGCGCCAGACCACCATTAAAAAAACGCAACACGTTCAAGTAAGAGGCCAGAAATCTGAATAGGGTATGCATATCTTTAATTGAGACATGGGAAAACGTCTTTTGAAAAAACGTCCTTTATCGACCCAACCGCATAAGACCATGCCATCCTCGCATTTAAGCACAACCATCGGTATTCTTCTTTTTCGACGCCGAACAATTGTGCCTACTTCAGTCATATTGATGCCTTAAACGACAGTTTCTTATCATCAACACATGATTTCAAAAGCACTGACTTGATAATAAACTCGTTACTCATCCTGAGATCTTCAATATCTGGCTGAATTTTTCCATATACTCGCATTCCTTCCAGAATCATAAAAATACTCAGTGCCATTGCTCTGGCGGATTCATCCTTACGAAAGACCTTCAGGCTTTGACCTTTACTTAATATGCGTTCTAGTTGGTTTATTATATTGTTAAATTTACAGGCCACCTTGCATTTGATCTCCTCATCACCCGGTATGAGCTCACTGGCGGCGGCTATAGTAAAGCAACCTTTTTCTCCATCAGGAGCAGAGGATAGCAAAGCTACAAATTCGAGCGTTTCACGCAATGCATCTTCAGGGGAAAGTTCCGCATCACGGTTCACTCCTCTGGAAACGCCCTCATCCATATATTGCTGCAATGCTGCAAGATAGATGGCCCGCTTGTCTGGATAAAGTTTATAAATACTGGCGCTTGCAAGGCTTGATGCTCTCATAAGGTCAGACATTGACGTTGCCCGATAACCTTTCTGCCAGAAGCATTCCAGAGCAGTATTAAGAAAGTCCTTCGGGTCGAATTCTCTGGGTCTGCCAACAGATGCTTTCATTGGGTCCTCCTAAGATAAAAATACATTGTAGATCGTTTAATCTACAATTAAAAGCACATGTACAAACTGGACCTGGCTACTTCGTGTGGTTACGAAAGGACGAGAGTGTGTCCGCTCTCAGCTGTGAGTTCAACTGATGGACGCAACACACTTATTGAACCGTTCTGCGGGTGATTCATAGTCTAGCGTTTTTCTCGGTCTTTCGTTGAGCTGTCTGGCAACGCTGTTTAGTCTCTGCTGACTGTGAACCGATAAGTCAGTTCCCTTTGGAAAATATTGTCTTAGCAACCTGTTCGTATTTTCATTTGAGCCACGTTGCCAGGGAGATTGAGGATCACAGAAG
>NZ_JNVB01000153.1 GCF_000770305.1 Erwinia oleae | reverse complement strand
GCCACCACGTGGAACGGCAGCGCCGCCTCATCGGCAGAGGCGGGCAGGCCCGCCAGCGTCCAGCTCCCCTGTTGCCAGCGGTAGGTTTCACGCGTGGAAACTTCTTTTGCCAGATCCATGCCCTTTAAGCCAGGAAATGCCTGTGCCTGTTGCAGCGCCAGCGCGGCATCCGGCGCGTCACCGGCGATAATGCAGCCATTTTGCGCGCCTTTTTCCCGCAGCAGGCGGGTCAGCTTACGCGTATCGATATCGGCGATAGCCACAACGTTATTACGCTTGAGGTAGTCCGAGAGCCCCTCTTCATTGCGGAAGTTGCTGGCGATCAGCGGTAAATCGCGGATAACGAGGCCCTGCGCATGAACTCTGGAAGATTCTTCATCAGCGGCGTTGGTGCCGACGTTACCAATATGGGGATAAGTGAGAGTGACAATCTGGCGGGAATAGGAAGGATCAGTGAGGATTTCTTGATAACCGGTCATTGACGTGTTGAAAACGACTTCCCCCACTGCCGACCCCGTTGCCCCGATGGCCCGACCGTGGAATTGGGTTCCGTCTTCCAGAACCAATAGCGCTGACTTAATCAAAACGTCCTCCTGAGAATAAACAGTCACATTATTTGCATATTAATTCAGGTGAGAGCCTGAAATCAACGCAAAAACCGCCTGAATCTCGATTTTTGGCAAATTGCGCGCATTCTAATGATCGCCTCTGTCGTTGTCCAGCCTGCGCAGCGTTTTTTCTCTGTTTTTTGGCAGGCCTGGCGGATTATGCTCAGATTACCGCTGAAAGAGGCAGAATACCTACGGATAAAATCGATTGCGCGAGAAAAAGAGTGTGATAGTGGTATAAAACAGACCAAAAGAGGATGATCGGCCCGACGAGCAGGGCTGTCAAAGAAAAAATTCAGTGAAAAAGATGATTAATGCAGCCCTGAAAATAAAATAGTAATGAAACAGGTTTTATAAAAATTTTAAGGCTACAATCTGTTGTAGCCTCAGCGGCTTATAAAAAAATAAAAGCTATAAATCATCCAGATTAAGCACATCTTTCATATCATAAAGTCCTTTTTTTGACGCTAAAACCCACTTCGCTGCACGAACGGCGCCTTTCGCAAAAGTCATTCGGCTTGACGCTTTATGCGTTATCTCAACCCGCTCGCCAATATCCGCAAACATGGCGGTATGTTCGCCAATGATATCGCCCGCTCTGACGGTGGCAAAACCGATGGTGCCCGCCGCCCGCTCGCCGGTGTGCCCTTCTCGCGCGTACACGGCGTGCTCATTTAACTTCCAGTCCATCGCACCGGCAATGGCTTCACCCATTGCCAGGGCGGTGCCTGACGGCGCATCAACTTTGTGGCGATGATGCGCTTCAACAATTTCAATATCCGCATAGTCGCCCATCACTTTGGCGGTTTTTTCCAGCAGCTTCAGTACCAGGTTAACGCCTACGCTGAAATTGGCAGCGAATACGATGCCGATCTCTTCAGCGGCTGCTTTTATGG
>NZ_JNVB01000152.1 GCF_000770305.1 Erwinia oleae | reverse complement strand
CCACGATAATGCGGTTGCAGAAAGCTTTTTCCAGTTGCTGAAGCGTGAACGGATAAAGAAAAAGATCTATGGAACGCGGGAAGAAGCCCGCAGCGATATTTTTGATTACATCGAAATGTTTTATAACAGTAAGCGTCGGCATGGTTCGAGTGATCAGATGCCACCGACGGAATATGAAAATCAATATTATCGACGGCTCAGAAGTGTCTAGATTATCCGTGGCGATTCAGCGCAGAGATAATCAGTACCTTCATGAAAATTCTCCCTAATGACTTTTCACAGTCATAATGTTTTCTTTTGGTTTTGCATTCAATTACGCACTTTGAGGTAACCACTCATGGCATATCCGGGAAACGTTTACTCAGTAAAATGTTCAGCGCGCGATGCTCTTACGCTTATTTCGGGGAAATGGGTAATGCTTATCCTTCCTGCACTTGCAGAGGGGTCTATGCGTAACGGCGAGCTGATGAGAAAAATTGAAGGCATCTCCCAAAAGGTTCTGACCCAGACTCTACGGCAGCTCGAAAGACATGGGCTGGTATCCAGAGTTGATTACGGAGAGAAACCCGCCTGCGTGCAATACAGTCTGACCAGAGTGGCAGAATCACTCGTCAGTACGCTCGCAGCTCTCGATCGATGGGCCGAAATTAATTTCCCTGAACTTGACGCCGCAAGGGTCAAGTACGATCAAGAAAATGGCAGTTCTTAATCACGAATCAGAAGTCTCACATGATTGATGTGCTCTGATTTCTTAACGGGTGCTTTTAATATGTGTATCGACTATAAAATTGACTACTTACAGTTTAAATCAACAAAGTTTGAGTAAGGATTACAAATGTCAAGAACTGACCTGAATGTTCCATTTGATGAAAAAGAAGATGTTAAACGGCTGGGTGGCCGCTGGGATCCCGAAAAGAGAACATGGTTTATTCCCGAAGGAATAGCACCGACGCCTTTTAAAAAGTGGATACCATTCAGAAATGTTCGCGCTCCGTATTGGTATATTGCACAAACAATCGGTACGTGCTGGAAATGTCATGAGAATACATTGTTAACGGCAATACTACTGCCTGATGGGCATGAAACTCTTGAAGCGCAAGAAAATGAAGTTGACGACAATAATACGAATTTGGATACCATGCAGACATACTGGCAGGCACAGGAGAAACCTGCATTCATATTTTATATAGATGATATGCCCCGGGAAGTGTTATCGCAGTTCGGTCGGGTCAGGCATTACCTGTCCAGGGATTACAGTAAAACAACAGACAGCCGTTACTGGATGAATCACTGCCAGCACTGCCATGCAAAACAAGGTGATTTCCCTCTGCATTGCGAACCAAATGGCTTTTTTGTGCCGTTGGAAGTTCGCCATGGTCAGGATATTGAGCTACATACGATAAAAACCGCCTTTACTGCTGCATGTGACGGCATCTCACATGACCATATTCATATTCATTTTGGCGACTCAGGAGTGTCAACCGCTGGTGAAATGTTGCCCTGGATGAAAATAGTAAGCTGACGCGCTGGTGAGAGCTATGACATAGCTTGTCTGCTGACGGCAGGCGCGCAAAACACGTTTTGCACGCCTCCGTCCAGCCCTGATTTAAAGATACTTCTTGAACGAAGCCGTGGTCACGGTCACGGCGATCCCCAGCAGGACAGCCGCCGGCAACAACAGCAGATT
>NZ_JNVB01000151.1 GCF_000770305.1 Erwinia oleae | reverse complement strand
GTCTGGTGGATTGTGGGCATGATGGAAGAATGAAATCTGTCGAACATTCTGGCGATATCATGCAGAGAATCACCTTGCTTATATCTGTCCCAGATAATCGCCTTCTGCTCTGGCGTGTAGTTAATCCGAGTTCTTCGTTTCATGACAACGTCCCCCCTTGATTAAGGATAGCGTTGCATCGAGCCATTGAACTCACAGCGAAAAGCGGACGCTGCCTTTAGACGACGATCGATGATGTCGAAGCGATAAGCAATTATTTATCATCATGGCTTTGTTATGAGTCGTTTTCCGAGTCTCGTCTCATAAGATATTCGTCATGAAAAATACCATTAGCGTAAAGCGCAGCAGTATCAGTGGCCCAGTTAGCGAAACCGTACGACCGATAAAGTGCATATGCGGCATGATTCGTTGTGACGACGGAAAGCTTTACAGTCCTCACTGAGCTTGCAGCTTCCAGCGCAGCCTCCATTAGCCCTGATGATAGTCCCGATCCCCTCATCCCGGCACGGACATACATCCCCCAGATAGTAGCGACATGACTCAGCTTTGGTGAGGTATTGAAGCTCAAACCAATCAGGCCCTGTAAGGTGTTGTGAAGGTCGAATCCGCCGAAAACATAATTGGTTCGCAATTTTTCAGCAAAAAATGGTGCTGGCTTCTGGATCCAGTCTTCGTAGGACGCGCCAAAAGCGTCCGGATGAAGGAGCAACGCTTCCAGTCTTACTCTTTTGAAATCTTCTAGATCGCTCTCATTAATGCGACGCACCGTAAATGCTTTCAATTAAGGCTCTCTCTGATCATAATTTTTTCACTTCCACAAACAGATCAACTTAACATGAGTTTTGCACCATGTTTTTATAACTGCCTACAAAGCGGTCTGACATGGAGCAAAGGTGCGCTGTGAGCGAGGAGCGGACGTCAAAATCACGGCGACAGGGTTTTACGACCAAATTAACCATAACAACCCGGCGGCGAAGTGGTTATGTGGATCAATTTCTCAGTCCATCAATCACCGTTTCTGGCAGGTTCATAACTGATTTTACGCTGGCTTTTATCCGTTCGATGATTGCCTGTCGAGGTCCCTTCTGCCATGCCTCACTTCCGTAAAATGCTTCCTGCGATGCCTTCATATGCTCAATGTCATCGAATGCCCGAAGCAGGTAGTACGAATCCTCGTCATGCAGGGAGCAGCCGAATGCAACTACGTCGATACCCGCCTGATGATGCAGAGGAGCACTTATTTCGACCATGACCAGATGAAATTCCTGACCGGTACCTGGCTCCAGGGTGTACTGCAATAACTCGACAATTCTCATAATTCCACTCCATTGGTATGCATCCCCGAATTTACCATAGCATCTGTTGGTTGCATCCACCGCTGGCGGTATTAGCACGTTTCTGCCGCGGGCGAGGTATTTCCGACATCTTTACACGAACAGAACCCTGACAAATACCCATGATGTTTCGGTGCGCTTGCATGGTTATGCACTGTGATCTGCTCTCAGTTGGGTAGTACATGATGATGTTATCAACGTCCGCTTTTGGCTGTGAGTTCAATGGCTCGATGCAACGCTATCCTTAATCAAGGGGGGACGTTGTCATGAAACGAAGAACTCGGATTAACTACACGCCAGAGCAGAAGGCGATTATCTGGGACAGATATAAGCAAGGTGATTCTCTGCATGATATCGCCAGAATGTTCGACAGATTTCATTCTTCCATCATGCCCACAATCCACCAGACAGGGGGCTACCGTCCTCCCGTTCGAAAGCGGCATCGATTAGCGC
>NZ_JNVB01000150.1 GCF_000770305.1 Erwinia oleae | reverse complement strand
CTTGTGGGTTGTGAGGTTAAGTGACTAAGCGTACACGGTGGATGCCCTGGCAGTCAGAGGCGATGAAGGGCGTGCTAATCTGCGATAAGCGTCGGTAAGGTGATATGAACCGTTATACCCGACGATACCCGAATGGGGAAACCCGGTGCAATCCGTTGCATCATCGCAACATGAATACATAGTGTTGCGAGGCGAACCGGGGGAACTGAAACATCTAAGTACCCCGAGGAAAAGAAATCAACCGAGATTCCCCCAGTAGCGGCGAGCGAACGGGGAGGAGCCCGGAACCATCATCAGCGGTTGCGTCAGTGGAAGCGTCTGGAAAGTCGCACGATACAGGGTGAAAGTCCCGTACACGAAGATACAGCCGTTGTGAGTTCGAAGAGTAGGGCGGGACACGTGGTATCCTGTCTGAATATGGGGGGACCATCCTCCAAGGCTAAATACTCCTGACTGACCGATAGTGAACCAGTACCGTGAGGGAAAGGCGAAAAGAACCCCGGCGAGGGGAGTGAAACAGAACCTGAAACCGTGTACGTACAAGCAGTGGGAGCCTCATTTATGGGGTGACTGCGTACCTTTTGTATAATGGGTCAGCGACTTGTATTCTGTAGCAAGGTTAACCGAATAGGGGAGCCGAAGGGAAACCGAGTCTTAACCGGGCGTTAAGTTGCAGGGTACAGACCCGAAACCCGGTGATCTAGCCATGGGCAGGTTGAAGGTTGGGTAACACTAACTGGAGGACCGAACCGACTGATGTTGAAAAATCAGCGGATGACCTGTGGCTGGGGGTGAAAGGCCAATCAAACCGGGAGATAGCTGGTTCTCCCCGAAAGCTATTTAGGTAGCGCCTCGTGAACTCATCTCCGGGGGTAGAGCACTGTTTCGGCTAGGGGGCCATCCCGGCTTACCAACCCGATGCAAACTGCGAATACCGGAGAATGTTATCACGGGAGACACACGGCGGGTGCTAACGTCCGTCGTGAAGAGGGAAACAACCCAGACCGCCAGCTAAGGTCCCAAAGTCATGGTTAAGTGGGAAACGATGTGGGAAGGCCCAGACAGCCAGGATGTTGGCTTAGAAGCAGCCATCATTTAAAGAAAGCGTAATAGCTCACTGGTCGAGTCGGCCTGCGCGGAAGATGTAACGGGGCTAAACCATGCACCGAAGCTGCGGCAGCGGACGTATCACTTAAGGCGCTTAACGTGACGGCGAAGCCGGCACGTTCAAGCCACAACAACGTTGAGTCGGTCTGCGAACTGACAACAACGAAGCGTCTTAAGGATACGTCCGTTGGGTAGGGGAGCGTTCTGTAAGCCGTCGAAGGTGGACTGTGAGGTCTGCTGGAGGTATCAGAAGTGCGAATGCTGACATAAGTAACGATAAAGCGGGTGAAAAGCCCGCTCGCCGGAAGACCAAGGGTTCCTGTCCAACGTTAATCGGGGCAGGGTGAGTCGACCCCTAAGGCGAGGCCGAAAGGCGTAGTCGATGGGAAACAGGTTAATATTCCTGTACTCGGTGTTACTGCGAAGGGGGGACGGAGAAGGCTATGTTGGCCGGGCGACGGTAGTCCCGGTTTAAGCGTGTAGGTGTGTGTTCCAGGCAAATCCGGTTCACTTTACACTGAGGCGTGATGACGAGGCACCACGGTGCTGAAGCAACAAATGCCCTGCTTCCAGGAAAAGCCTCTAAGCATCAGGTAACACAGAATCGTACCCCAAACCGACACAGGTGGTCAGGTAGAGAATACCAAGGCGCTTGAGAGAACCCGGGTGAAGGAACTAGGCAAAATGGTGCCGTAACTTCGGGAGAAGGCACGCTGGTGTGTAGGTGAAGTCACTTGCTGACGGAGCCGAAGCCAGTCGAAGATACCAGCTGGCTGCAACTGTTTATTAAAAACACAGCACTGTGCAAACACGAAAGTGGACGTATACGGTGTGACGCCTGCCCGGTGCCGGAAGGTTAATTGATGAGGTTATCCGTAAGGAGAAGCTTTTGATCGAAGCCCCGGTAAACGGCGGCCGTAACTATAACGGTCCTAAGGTAGCGAAATTCCTTGTCGGGTAAGT
>NZ_JNVB01000015.1 GCF_000770305.1 Erwinia oleae | reverse complement strand
CCGTTTCCAGTGGTTATCCCCCTCTACCGGGCAGATCCCCAGACATTACTCACCCGTCCGCCACTCGTCACCCGAGGAGCAAGCTCCTCTGTGCTACCGTTCGACTTGCATGTGTTAGGCCTGCCGCCAGCGTTCAATCTGAGCCATGATCAAACTCTTCAATTAAAGTCTGATTTGCCATCACGTGGATGGCGGCGCTCTGTGAATTAAAACGTCGTAATGAATTACGTGTTCACTCAACAAAGACTTGATAGTTCATCTGCCCGAAGGCTGTGATATCAATCCTGCGAGTGCCCACACAGATTGTCTGATAAATTGTTAAAGAGCAGTGCGAACGCGGCTTAACCGGCGGTTCGCGAGGTGGCGTATATTACGCTTTCCTCTTGCAGAGTCAACCCTGTTTTACAGAATTTTCCCCGACGATTCCTTCTTACAGAATCTCTCAACCCGGCGACCGTTAAGCCGTTGTTCCGTGTCGATGGTGGCGCATTATAGGGACTTCCCTGCGGCAGACAAGCGCAATTTGCAAAAAAATGTCTGACCGTCTTTTTTTTCACCAAAAGGTAAAAAAAGCATCGCTTTTCGCTCATTTTCTATCAGTCTGACGCTATTCCACACTTTTCATCGTCACAGACTCTCTCTTCAGGATGCTATTCTTTCTTCTACTTATTACGGCGCAGCCGCAAAATAATCGAAAAAGGACGCCCAATGATAAAATCCGCGCGCAGTATGGCCGGACTTCCGTGGATCGCCGCCATGGCCTTTTTTATGCAGGCGCTGGATGCCACGATACTGAACACCGCCCTTCCCGCTATTGCCCGGAGCCTGAACCGCTCGCCGCTGGCTATGCAATCTGCCGTTATCAGCTACACCCTAACCGTTGCCATGCTGATCCCGGTGAGCGGCTGGCTGGCGGATCGTTTCGGCACGCGTAAAGTGTTCATTATTGCTGTTTCGCTTTTTACACTGGGTTCGCTGGCCTGCGCGCTGTCGAACTCGCTGACGATGCTGGTCAGCTTCAGGGTGGTGCAGGGCATTGGCGGCGCAATGATGATGCCGGTTGCCAGGCTGGCGCTGTTGAGAGCCTATCCGCGCAGCGAACTGCTGCCCGTGCTGAACTTTGTCACCATGCCCGGCCTGATTGGTCCGGTTCTGGGCCCGATGCTGGGCGGCATTCTGGTCACCTGGGCCACCTGGCACTGGATCTTTCTGATTAATATTCCAATGGGCGTGCTGGGTATTATCTATGCCAGAAAATATATGCCTGATTTCACCACGCCAAAGCGCCGCTTCGACTTAATTGGTTTTATCCTCTTCGGCTTTGGCCTGGTGCTACTCTCCAGCGGCATTGAGCTGTTCGGCGAGAGGATTGTCGCCACCAGCATCGCCGTGGCGGTAACGTTCGGCGGCGTACTGTTGCTGCTTCTTTATATCTTCCACGCGCGCCGCGCTTCCGCCCCGCTTATTCCGCTGCCGATGTTCAGGACGCGTACCTTTTCGGTGGGAATTCTCGGTAATGTCGCGTCGCGCCTTGGAACCGGCTGTGTGCCCTTTCTGATGCCGCTGATGCTTCAGGTCGGTTTTGGCTATTCGGCGCTGCTGGCGGGCTGCATGATGGCACCGACGGCGTTAGGATCGCTGCTTGCCAAGTCGATGGTGACGCAGGTGTTGCGCTGGTTCGGATACCGCAACACGCTGGTGTGGATTAGCGTTATTATCGGCGCGCTGATTGCTTCTTTCGCCTTACAGACGCCGACGATGGGTCTGGCACTGCTGCTGCTGCCGCTTTTCGTTCTTGGCATGGCCATGTCCACACAGTTTACCGCGATGAACACCATTACCCTGGCCGATTTGAATGACGCCAACGCCAGCAGCGGCAACAGCATGCTGGCGGTCACTCAGCAGATCGCCATCGGTTTTGGCGTGGCGGTAAGCGCGGCGGTGCTGCGATTCTATGAAAATTTTGACGGCAGTACCGAGCAGCATTTCCACGCCACCTTCCTGACAATGGGAATATTGACGGTGATCTCAGGCCTGGTGTTCAGGATGCTTAAACCTGGCGACGGTCGCCATCTGATCAGCAATCGGGAAAAACGCAAAAAAAGCGCTGCTTAACGCTGGCTGACCGAGCCACGCTCAATCAGCTCAGGCGTCAGCACCAGCAGTTGCTGGCTGGCGTCAGGGCTGGCCATGCGATGAATAAGGGTATCAATGGCCAGCTCGCCCAGTTCATCTTTAGGTTGATGAATGGTGGTCAGCGGCGGCGACATATAGCGCGCCAGCTCAATATCATCATAGCCAATCACCGCGATATCCTGCGGTACTGACAGTCCCGCCTGATAGAGCGCGTGATAAACCCCTACCGCCATTGCGTCATTGCTGGTAAATACCGCCTCGGGCAGAGGACGACGCGTCAGCAATTCCGTCATGGCATGAAAACCACCCTGGAACTCGAGATCGCCGCTAACGATATAGTCGGATGACACCGGCAGACCGGCGAGTGCCATCGCTTTGCGAAAGCCTTCCAGGCGCAGTCGCGCAGGCGTTTTATCCTGCGGCCCGGCAATGCAGGCAATGCGCCGGTAGCCGCGCGCGATCAGAAACTGCGTTGCCATCTCGCCCCCCAGCAGCGAGTTGTCCTGAATGATGTCGCTGCCGCCATCAAAAGGCGACCAGTCCATCATCACCGAAGGAATCGAAGGATAACGATGGAGAAGAGCAGCGGAGGGAATATGGCTTTCGTTACACATAATCAGCAGACCGTCGACGCGCTTTTGCAGCAGCGTTTCCAGACTGCGATTCATGCGATCCTCATCGCCTTCGGTGTTGCACAATATCAGGCTGTAGCCGCGCTCGTAGCAGCTACGCTCCACGCCGCGCACCACTTCTGAATAGAACGGGTTGCTGCTGGCCGTCAGAAGCATACCGATGGTGCGGGTTTGATTGATTTTCAAACTGCGGGCCAGCGCGGAGGGCGCATAGTTCAGCTCCGCAATGGCGGCGGTGATCTTTTCCCGTACCGCTTCACTGACGAAGCGATTGTTATTAATGACGTGAGAAACGGTGGACGTGGATACGCCCGCGCGTCGTGCAACGTCCTTCATCGTAGCCAAGCGCTACCCCTGTTGTTGTAAAAACTGGTCGATTTCAGTGCGCCACGGCACTGAAGGCTGCGCGCCATGTCGCGTTACCGCGATAGCGGCGGCGGCATGCGCGAAACGTACCGCGTCAATCATCGGCTTCTTTTCCAGCAAAGCGGTAATCAACGCGCCGTTGAAGGTATCGCCCGCCGCGATGGTATCCACCGCCTGAACGTTGAAGCCAGCAATTCGCTGACCGCTGCCATTCTCGCTCAGCCAGACACCGCGGCGGCCAAGCGTAATCAGCACGCTGGCGATACCTTTGTCATGCAAAACCGTCGCCGCGCGGGCTGCGGATTCGTCAGAGTCGATATGCACGCCGGTAAGGATTTCCGCTTCCGTTTCGTTTGGGGTGATCATATCCACCAGCGCCAGCATCTCATCGGAAAGCTTGACGGCCGGTGCCGGGTTGAGGATCACTCGCGTGTTGTGCTGATGCGCGAGCTTCGCGGCGGCGAGTACGCTGTCAAGCGGCGACTCAAGCTGCATCAGCAGCGCGTCAGCATCGGCAATCACCTGCTGATGCTTACCGATACGGGTCGTGGTCAGTGCGGCGTTAGCGCCCGCGTGAATGGCAATACAGTTCTCACCCGCACCGTTAACAAAAATCAGCGCCACGCCGGTGGATTCATCCGCGACTACGTCAACGGACGCGGTATCGATGTGGTCATCAGCAAGCTGGGTGCGAATACGTTGCCCGATATCATCATCGCCCACGCAGGCAATAAAAGCGATGTCTGCGCCGCTACGCCCGGCGGCCACCGCCTGGTTAGCGCCTTTCCCGCCAAATGCCACCTGATACTGCTTCCCGATCACCGTTTCACCTGGCCGCGGAAACTGCGCAAGATTGAGGATATGATCTGCGTTGATGCTGCCAAGCACGGCCAGCCTGCCGGTTTTTTTCATAAAGGCATCGTCCTGAAAAAGGCGCCGCCGTTGAAAGGCGGCGCATGGCGTCTTTTATTTCGTTACCAGCTTCAGATCAACCGGGTTGATCGCCTGAACTTTCTGGCCCTTCAACACTTTATCAGCGGTCTGCACGCCAATAACGCCGATCTGCTCCGGCTGCTGCGCCACGGTAGCAGCCAGTTTGCCGCCCTCAACGGCTTTTACGCCATCGGCGGTGCCGTCAAAACCCACCACCACAACGTCTGATTTACCGGCCGTCTGCAACGCACGCATTGCACCCAACGCCATTTCGTCGTTTTGCGCAAACACCGCCTGCACGTCAGGATGCGCGGTCAGCAGGTTCTGCATCACGTTCAGCCCTTTAGTGCGATCGAAATCCGCTGGCTGGCTGGCAAGAATGTTGAATTTGTGCGCATCAGCGGCGGTTTTGAAGCCTTCGCCGCGCTCGCGTGCGGCAGAGGTGCCCGCAATACCGGCAAGCTCAATGATTTTGGCGTTTTCGCCAACTTTCTTCGCAATAAAATCACCGGCCATTTTACCACCAAAGCGGTTGTCAGAAGCCACATGGCTGACGACGACGCCCTGGGATGCCACGCGGTCAAGGGTGATCACGGGGATTTTAGACTGATTAGCCATTTTCACCGCGTTGCCCACCGCATCGGAATCAGTCGGGTTAATCAGCAGCAGTTTAGTGCCGCGCACGGTCAAATCCTGCACGTTGGCCAACTCTTTCGCCGGGTTGTTTTGCGAATCCAGCACCACCAGGTTGTAGCCCAACTTATCGGCTTCTTTCTGCGCGCCGTCTTTTAATGAAACGAAAAACGGATTGTTGAGGGTGGATACCACCAGCGCGATAGTCTCTTTCGCCATCGCATTAGCGCTCAGCGTGGCGCCGAGCAGAACAGCAAGTGCAGTCAGTTTGGTCATTTTCATCATCAGTTCCTGTAGGGAGAGTTATTTACTGCTTTTGTTATCTACCAGCACCGCCAGCAAAATGACGACAGCTTTGACGATCATTTGGTAGTAAGACGACACGCCGAGCAGGTTCAGCCCGTTGTTCAAAAATCCGAGGATCAGTGCACCAATCAGCGTACCCATTATCCGGCCCTTGCCGCCCGCCAGACTGGTGCCGCCAAGTACCACCGCCGCAATCGCATCCAGTTCATAACCCGTCCCCGCCGTTGGCTGGGCCGAGGAGAGACGCGCCACTTCGATGGTGCTGGCCAGCGCGGCCAGCATGCCGCTGAGGGCGTAAACAACGATCTTGATGCGACTGACGCTGATGCCGGAGAGACGGGTTGCCGCCTCGTTACCGCCCAGCGCATAGATGTAGCGTCCCAGACGGGTGTGATGCAGCATGTACCACGCCAGCAGGAAGACAATCGCCATCAGCCATATCGGCGTCGGGATGCCCAGCGGACGACCGATGCCAAACCAGCCGAGCAGATCGGCGTTGTCGTTAAAGCCGGTATTGATCGGGCTGCCGTCGGTATAAACCATGGTGACGCCGCGCAACAGCAGCATCATTACCAGCGTGGCGATAAACGCCTGCACCTTGCCTTTCGCGATAATGCTGCCGGTTACCGCGCCAATAACGGTGCCGAGCGCCAGCGAAGCCGCAACGGCCACCAGCGCGTTCACCTCCATGCCGACCAGCGACGCGCCTACCGCGCCGGTCAGCGCCAGTAGCGAACCCACCGAGAGATCGATACCTGATGTCAGGATCACCAGCGTCATCCCGACGGCCATAATGGCGTTGACCGAGGTCTGTTGCAGGATATTGAACATATTGTTCACGGTGAAGAAGTTCGGGCTCATGCTGGAAACAATCGCAATCAGCACGATCAGCGCGATCAGCGATTTCTGCTCCAGCAGCCAGGTTTTACTGAATATACGATTGGCCTGAAGAGATTGGGTGTTCATTATATTGCCAGCTCCGCGCTATTTTGCTTACCTACTGCCGCCGCCATCAGCACTTCCTGCGTGGCCTGTTCAATGGAGAAATCGCCGCTCAGGCGGCCTTCATGCATCACCAGTACGCGATCGCTCATGCCGAGTACCTCCGGCATTTCCGAGGAGATCAGGATGATGCTCAGCCCCTCATCTTTAAACTGATTGATTAACTGATAGATTTCTTTCTTCGCGCCCACATCAACGCCGCGCGTTGGTTCATCGAGGATCAGCACTTTCGGCCGCGTCATCAGCCCGCGCGCAATGGCAATTTTCTGCTGGTTACCGCCGGAAAGCAGGCCAACAGGTTGTTCCATTGAGGGCGTTTTTACATTGAAAAGGGTGATGAAATCGCCGACCGCCATCTGCTCTTCCGCATGCTTCAGGCGTCCGCCGCGATGGCTGAAATAGTCCAGCGCGGTGAGCGACATGTTTTCTTTTACCGACATGCCCAGCACCAGCCCGTCGCGCTTGCGATCCTCAGAGATATAAACGATGCCGTTGCGCAGCCCGTCTTCCGGCGTCTGCGTGATGACCTTTTTACCGTCAAGGGTCACGCTGCCGCTGGTACGGGGAAACGCGCCATAAAGCACTTTCATCAGTTCGGTGCGGCCCGCGCCCATCAGCCCGGCCACACCAAGAATTTCGCCTTTACGCAGTGAGAAGCTGACGTTATCGACGCCGGGCCCGCTCAGGTTGTCCACCCGCAGGCGAACGTCGCCCGGCGCTTTATCCAGCCGCGGATACTGCTCTTCCAGCTTGCGCCCGACCATCATCTCAATCAGCGATTCTTCATCGAGGCCGTCTACCGGGCGCTCAGCGATAAACTGGCCGTCACGGAAAATAGTCACGTCGTCGCAAATTTCAAAGATCTCTTTCATGCGGTGAGAGATGTAAACAATGCCGCAGCCCTGCGCCTTCAACTCACGAATAACGCGAAACAGCGACACGGTTTCCGTGTCGGTCAACGCATCCGTCGGTTCATCCATGACGATCACTTTTGACTCATAGCTCAGCACCTTAGCGATTTCGACCATCTGCTGGTCGCCAATCGACAGATCGCCGACCAGCCGGTGACTGTTAAAGCGCAGGTTCAACCGCTTCAGCAACACATCCGCCCCGGCGTACATCTTTTTCCAGTTGATGCAGCCAAAGCCGTTAACGAACTCGCGGCCAAGAAAGATATTTTCCGCAATGCTGAGCTGCGGGATCAGGTTCAGTTCCTGATGGATAATGCCAATGCCTGCTTCCTGCGAGTCTTTCGGCCCGTTGAAAGTGGTTTCGTTACCCAGCCACAACACCGATCCGGCGTCGCGTGGATAGATGCCGGTCATCACCTTCATCATGGTGGATTTGCCCGCGCCGTTTTCACCGACCAGCGCCATCACGCGGCCCGGCCACACGTTCAACGCGGCGCCGGAGAGCGCCTTCACGCCGGGAAAAGATTTATCAATGCCCTTAAGTTGCAATAAAGGTTGCATCGCGACCTCAGAAAGTGACGCCGGCGCAGAGGATGATATTCGCATAGGGAGAGCACTCTCCGCTGCGAATGACCGCCCTGCTGCGCTGCGTTTGCTGTTTAAACTGCTGGTGGCTGACGTACTGAATATTAATGCTGTTTCCCTGGTGCTTTTGCAGCAAATCGAGCAGCGCGAGCAGTTCGCTATGGATCTGTGGATTATGAGAAGGGATCTCTTCCGCAATGATAGCGCTCTCGACCTGCATCTCTTGCGTCACCGCTTTCACCACCTGCATAAAAGTGGGCACGCCCTGCGTTACCGCCAGATCAATGCGCTGCGGGCCGGCCGGAATAGGCAGGCCAGCATCGCCAATCACCAGGCTGTCGGTATGCCCCAGACGGGAGACGAGATAAGAGATTTCAGAATTCAGTAAGGCGCCTTTTTTCATCATTCACTCCAGAGCGAAACGTTTCGCTGACGATGAGTGTAAAAGAGTCGTTTAAGAATTCAACGGGAAAGTTATGGAAATGTGATCGCTATCGAAACGTTTCGCTGCGCTGTTAAAAACCGTCTTGAGGGCGTGTTTCCTGAGTTCACGTTACGCGAAAATGACCGGCGTCAACCGGCCATATGTTAAGAGCTTTAATTGAAGACCATGCCACCATCAATCAGTAATGACTGTCCGGTCATATAATTTGAGTCAGGGCCCGCCAGGAAGGAGACACAGGCGGCAACGTCTTCAGGTTCAGAAAGGCGGCCAAGCGTAATACGTTTAGCAAATTCGGCCGTGCCGTAACCGGCAGGTTGTCCCGCCTGGCGGGATACCTGGCGATCGATCTCATCCCACATAGGCGTTTTAACGATGCCCGGGCAGTAGCCATTAACGGTAATGCCAGCAGATGCCAGATCGCGCGCGGCGGTTTGGGTCAGGCCACGAACGGCAAATTTGCTGGAGCTGTAAACGGCCAGTTCAGGATTACCAACATGTCCGGCCTGGGAGCAGGCGTTAATGATTTTGCCGCCGTGTCCTTCGGCTTTGAAAGCCGCAACCGCCGCCTGAATCCCCCAGATCACGCCTTTAACATTGATGTCGTAAACGCGATCAACGATTTCAGGGGTGATCTCTTCGATAGGCGTGCTCGGTGCCACGCCCGCATTATTGACGATGACATCAAATCCACCCAGCGCTTTCCGCGCCTCTTCAACGGCGGCAAACACCCGATCGCGCTTTGAAACGTCCACCGTTACCGCCACGGCTTTGCCGCCAGCCCGGGTGATTTCGTCGGCAACCTGCCGGGCGGTCTGACTGTTAAAGTCAGCCACCGCTACGGAAAAACCGTCTTTCGCCAGTCGTAACGCAATGGCTTTGCCAATTCCCTGACCGCTGCCGGTAACGAATGCTACTTTGTTTTTCATACCTGCTCCTTAACCATATTTAAAGAATCTGACTCAGATGCAACTGACCCATGAGCATTGGGTTGTCGCTATAATCCACCGGTATCGCGACCACGGCCGGCCCTGGTACATCCATTGCCTTACGCAGCACCGGCTCCAGCGCGTTGGCGCTTTCCACGGCAAAACCCGCGGCGCCAAATGCTTCGGCATAGGCTTTAAAATCTACCGGCCCGAATTTCACCCCGGACACGCGCTGATATTTTTTCTGCTCCTGCATTGCCACCATGTTGTATTCCTCATCCACCCAGATGATGTGCAGAACGTTGGCTTTCAGCCTGACCGCCGTCTCCAGTTCCATACTCGACTGGAGGAAACCGCCGTCGCCCGATACGGATACCACTTTGCGGCTGGGATCCACCAGCCAGGCGCCAATTGCCCACGGCAGCGCCACGCCCATCGTTTGTTGACCGTTAGAGATCATGATCTGGCGGGCGCGAAAACTGTAGAGGTAGCGGGCGATCCAGATATGGAAGCTGCCCATATCTACCGTCAGGGTGACGTCGCTATTGATGATGTCCTGCATTGCCCGCACGATGCGTAACGGGTGCAGAGCAAACTGGTTAAGGTTCTGCCCCTGAAGCGACAGCAACGTCCGCTGTTGCTGGCGATCCTGCAAAATTGAGGCAGCCTGCGCGCTGAGTTGCAACGGTGAAGGGATGCGGGCTGCCAGTTTCTCCAGCGTAGCGGCGATATTCCCTATCAGTTCGGCATCCGGCATATAGTTGTTATCCACATCCGCAGGGAGCACATCAATATGAACCAGGGTCGCGGTTCCGCTATTCCACAGGGTGGGCTCATACTCCACCGGACTGTAGCCGATGGTAACAATCAGATCGGCCTGGCGCAGAAGACGATCCCCCGCCTGGTTATTAAACAGGCCAACCCGACCGGCAAACCGCGAGAAATGCTCCTGCCGCACGGCACCGGCAGCCTGATAGGTACTGGTAACCGGAATATGGCTGCGTTCTAACAGGCGATGGAGCGCTTCGCTGTTTTCCGGCTGGCTGGCCATCAGACCGAGCAATAAAACAGGATTTTTCGCCTGCGCGATTTGTGCGGCCACCGCCTCAATCGCCACATCCGGCGCCGGGCCAGCCAGCATATGCCCTTTGCTGACCAGCATGTTGCCTCGCGCCGGTTGGTCAACAATATCCTGCGGCAGGCTGACAAAGGCGCCGCCGCCACGGCCATATTCAGCGTGACGAAAAGCGTTGGAAAGGATTTCAGAGAGCGCGTTAGCATCCGTGACTTCCACCGCATATTTGGTGACCGGGCGAAACATGGCAACCGTGTCCATGCTCTGATGCACCTGTTTTGCGCTGTCCGCACGCTTCACCGCTCCGCCCAGCGCCACCACCGGATCGCCCTCGCTGGTAGCGGTTGCCATACCGGTAATCAGGTTTGAACAGCCAGGGCCTGAGGTGACCAGCGCCACGCCCGCGTTGCCGGTCAGTCTTCCCACCGCCGCCGCCATAAACGCGGCATTGGCTTCATGACGTACCGGAATGGTCTGGATAGAGGAGTCCACCAGCGAATCGAATACCTTATCGATTTTCGCGCCCGGAATGCCAAAAACCTGCTTCACGCCCTGCGCTTCCAGCTGCGCCACCACTAAATCAGCGCCATGCTGCCAGATCTGAACATCAGTTGGGTTTTTCATTACGACTCCTTAAGACATTAGCTTTCAACGGAACGGATGGCAGCATCCAGATCGTCAGGATTCAAATTTGCCTGCAAAAAATCGCTGTCTTGCGGCAGGTCGATAATCAGTTTGCTGATTTCGCCAAAGGTCAGGACGCCCTGCTCCAGCTGATAGTCAAGCAGGTGTCCGCCGCCCTGGCGATCATCAGTAATAAAGTGTTCGTGATAGCCCGCAACGTTAATGCCCTGCATATATTGCGGCGTGCGGAAACCAATCAGCACACCGTTGCGCTGGTTAAAGTGAAAGACGGGTTGCTGATCCAGCACTTCCGGCATCGAGCGATAAGGGCGGTGCTGGCAGGGAACGGTGCGTGTCTGCGCTGATGAAAAATGGCCGTCAATGCGCAACGCGCAGAACTGATTATCTGAGGTGACCTGGCTGTCGATAACATCATGAATGGCCTGGCGACTGGCGGGCTGGCTGAAAGGATGACGGTACTGCGGCCGGAAAAAAGTCATCACCGCGAACGGCGTTTTTTGATCTTTTCCGGCCTCACGGGCACTGCCGTCGGCACGTAATTGATAGACGCCGTTATCAAACGCAATCAGCTCGCCATCCAGCTGATTGAAGGTGCCCAGGCCAAAGTCGCCTTTTTTCAACAGGTCAGCAACGGTGGTGCTGCCTTCGTAAACGCCGCTCAACAGCGCGCTCATTAACGATGTCTGATAAATTACGTTTTCTGGATGTTTTTGCTGAAGCCCGCTAAGGGTTGTCGCCAGTTGTTGCTCACATAAACAATCAGTTACAGAATGTTTCATGTCAACCTCGCTCTTGAAAAGGTAAGAATAATTAATAGAATGTTGACTCGATTCAGCCGCTGATACCAATATAGAAAAGGCACAACCTTGAGACGTTTTTAATATGGAGCTTCGACACCTGCGCTATTTTGTGGCCGTCGCTGAGACCCACAATTTCACCCGAGCTGCTGAAATGCTTGGGATTTCCCAGCCTCCGCTGAGCCAGCAAATCCTGCGTCTTGAGCGGGAGATCGGCTTACCGTTATTGAAAAGGCTTACCCGTAGCGTTGAGCTGACGCAGGCAGGCGAGGCCTTTTATCAGGATGCCTGCCAGATCCTTGAACTGAGCGGCCACGCGTTAGAGAAGGCGAAGGGCATCGCACGGGGCGTTATCGGCAAACTCTCGCTGGGCTTTGCCAGTTCGGTAACGTTTCATGCGTCGGTATATAGCTTGCTGCGGGGCTTTCAGGCCAGGTATCCGCAGATGGCGATGGATACCCGTGAACAAAATATGGCTGCGCTGATGCATGATCTGCATGAAGGGGTGCTGGATGCGGCGTTTATTCGCTTGCCCTGTGAGAGCAGCAATGCCTGTAATCTGAAGGTGATTGCCAGTGAGAAAATGGTGGCTGTGCTGCCGCCGGGACATGCGCTGGCCGGGAAATCAAGCGTATCGCTGGAGCAATTGAGGAACGAGACGCTGATTCTCTTTCCTCAGGAGGTGTCGCCCAGCCTGTATGAACTGATCGTCAGCGCCTGCCTGCGAGCAGGGTTTCAGCCGCATGCCGGGCAGCAGGCGCCACAGATCGCGCCAGCTATTGGCATGGTGGCGAACGGGTTTGGTTTTACCATTGTGCCGGAATCGCTGAACTGTATCCGCCATCCTGGCGTGACGTTTCATCGCATTAATGACGTCACGTTACACAGTGATATCGCGCTGGCATGGCGCAGGTTGGACCGCTCACCGGCGATATTGCATCTGGTTGCCTTGCTGGACGGTGACAGGCAGGAGACATGATCCCCTGCCTGTACCGATTAGCCCTGAATCTTCTTAATGTGTTTCACATCCAGCTCAAGCGAGTTGAAATCCTTGTCCAGCTTGCCCTGTAATTCGACTTTATCGCCGGGCGAAACGGTTTGTCCTTCCCAGCGCTTATCGTCGATCTCCACCGTCATCGTGCCGGTGGCGTCACGGAAAAGATACTCCTCATCGCCCACGCGCTTTTCAAGATTGCCACGCATCGTCACCCAGTCGTCGTCTTTCAGATCCTGCGCCTGTTTGATCGTTGCCTGCGTGCCGTTCGGGCCGCTGAAGCCTCCCTTTTGCACAGCGGCGGCGGGCGCGTTCGGATCGACAAATCCACCGCTGTGTGCGGCAAGAACCGGTGTGGAAACCAGGGTAGCGATAGCCAATAAAGCAGCATGTTTTTTCATCGTTTTACCTCAATGCGTTCGGCGGCGTTTACCGCATTTTCGTTGCGTTCGATGCTGATTACACCACAGGGTTCTTAACAGGATCTTAAGGCAAAACTATTTCGCGAAACGTAGCGAAAAGCCGTGAAATGTCAGCCTTCACAGGGTAAAACAGCCCGAGGAAATGAGATGAGGACAGGGCAATGCGTATCTTAGTCATTGAAGACGATCGGCTGATTGGCGACGGCATTCGCGCCGGTCTGGGAAAAATGGGCTTCAGCGTGGACTGGTTCACCGACGGCAAAACCGGCCAGGCGGCGTTGAGCAGCGCGCCTTATGACGCCGTGGTGTTAGATCTCACGCTGCCGGGCGTTGACGGCCTGGCTATCCTGCGCGCGTGGCGTCAGCAAAAGGAAGACGTGCCGGTGCTGATCCTCACGGCCAGAGACGCGCTGGCGCAGAGAATCGCGGGCCTGGATACGGGCGCGGACGACTACCTGTGTAAACCGTTTGCGCTCAGCGAAGTGGCCGCGCGGCTTCAGGCGCTGATCCGCCGCCGCCACGGTCAGCTTCAGCCAACCCTCACTCACGGCCCGGTAACAATGGAAACCCGTTCGCACACGGTGACGCTCGACGGCGAACCCCTGACGCTGAAGGCGCGCGAGTTGGCCCTGCTGGAGCTGTTTCTGATGAGCGCGGGCCGCGTGCTGACGCGTGCGCAGCTTGAAGAGAAACTTTACGGCTGGGACGATGACGTCTCCAGCAACGCGGTTGAGGTGCATATTCATCATCTGCGTAAAAAGCTTGGCAGCACCTTTATCCGCACCATTCATGGCGTGGGCTACACGCTGGGAGACGTCGGATGAGCCTGCGCCTGCGCCTGATGGCCGGTTTTATCGTGCTGACGCTGATCTGCTGGGGCGCGGCCGGCGTCGGTGCCTGGTGGCAGACGCGCGATAAAATCAATGAGCTGTTCGATACGCAGCAGATGCTGTTTGCGAAACGGCTGGCGACCCTCAATCCGGAGCAGCTAAGCCGCGATCCGCTTACGTTGCCGAAAACGAAAAAACTGCTTCGCCATCATCGCGGCGATCAGGAAGATGATGCGTTGGCGTTCGCGGTTTTCACCAAAGCGGGTGAAATGGTGATGAACGACGGCGATAACGGCAAAGACTTTCTTTTTCATTACAGCCGCAACGGCTTTATTGACGGCAAACTCAAAGGCGACAACGATTTATGGCGCATGGTCTGGCTGACCACACCGGACAATCGCTACGTGGTGGTGGTTGGCCAGGAGTGGGAGTATCGCGATGATATGACCCGCGACATCGTGCAAACTAACCTGCTGCCATGGCTGATCGCCCTGCCGCTGATGCTGCTGCTGCTACTGTGGTTGGTCACCCGCGAGCTGGCCCCGCTGAAACGCATCGCCCGCCAACTTCGCACACGCGCCGCTGATGATGCTTCACCGCTGATCGAACAGCGTATTCCGCAGGAGGTGCGTCCGCTGCTGGAAGAGCTGAACGCGCTGTTTGCCCGCACCGGCGACATGCTCAACCGCGAACGGCGCTTCACCTCGGATGCCGCGCATGAACTGAGAAGCCCGCTGGCCGCGCTGAAGGTGCAGGCCGAAGTGGCGCAGCTGGCGGAAAATGATGACGCGATGCGCCGCCATGCGCTGAGCAATCTGGACGTCGGGATCGATCGCGCCACCCGGCTGGTGGATCAGCTGTTAACGCTCTCACGGCTGGAGAGCGAAAGCGAGCTGGACACGCAACGCGTTGATCTTACTGCATTGCTACAGCAGTCGATTGTCGATCACTACGCGCAGGCACAGGAAAAAAACGTGGAGATTTCGCTGCACGCGCCGCCAACAGCGGTTTTGCGCCAGGGCGAACCGCTGTTGCTGACGTTAATGATACGAAACCTGCTGAATAACGCCATTCGCTACACTCCACCGGGCAGTCTGGTCAGCGTGACGCTGAAACAGAACGCCATTGAGGTGCGTGATAATGGCGCAGGCGTCAGTGATGAGGCGATGGCCCGCATCGGCGAGCGGTTTTATCGTCCGCCCGGTCAGGAACTTTCCGGCAGCGGCCTGGGGCTGTCGATTGTCGGCCGCATCGCGCAGCTGCACGGCATGCGCGTCAGCTTTGACAATGCGCCGACGGGCGGCTTTGTTGTCACGCTCAGCGGGTAAAAAGGCCTTTCGGCCCTTTAAATTTCCACCTGCGTGCCCAGTTCGATCACCCGGTTTGGAGGGATTTTGAACTGATCCGGCGCGCGCAGAGCATTTTTCTGTAACATCAGGAACAGCTTGCCGCGCAGGCGCAGATACCACGGACGCTTGCCAATAATCAGCGACTCGTGCGACATAAAAAACGACGTCTCCATCATCCGACAGTTCAGGCCTTCCAGCCCGCAGCGGTGAAAAATCTCTTCCATATTGGGCGTTTCACGCCAGCCGTAGCTGGCCACCACGCGCCAGAAGGTGGGTGAAAGCTGCTCAATCGCCACGCGTCGGATGTTATGCACATAGGGCGCATCTTCCGTGCGCAGCGTCAGCAGCACCACGCGCTCGTGCAACACTTTGTTGTGCTTGAGATTATGCAGCATCGCGAACGGAATGACGTTGAGCGCACGCGACATATACACGGCGGTGCCGGACACGCGCACCGGCGGCGATTTCTCTAACGAGGCAATCATCGCCTCAAGCGAATTGCCGTGCTCGTGCATGCGGCGCAGCAGGCGGAAACGCTCGCTCTTCCACGTGGTCATGATAATAAACATCACGATAGCCAGACAGAGCGGCAGCCAGCCGCCGGAGAACACTTTGACCAGGTTGGCGGAGAACAGCGACAGGTCGATACAGAGCATCGCGACCAGCATCGCCAGCACCAGATAGCGGTTCCAGTGCCAGTTTTTGATTGCCACGGTGGAGCAGAGAATGGCGGTGAGCACCATCGTGCCGGTGACCGCAATACCATAGGCCGCCGCCAGATTGCTGGAGTGCTCGAAAGCAACGATCACAATCACTACGGCAAAAAAGAGTATCCAGTTAATCACCGGAATGTAGATCTGCCCGGACTCTTCTTCCGAGGTGTGTACGATGCGCATCGGCGGCAAATAGCCAAGCCGCACCGCCTGGCGGGTCAGCGAGAACACGCCGGAAATCACCGCCTGCGAGGCGATAACGGTCGCCAGCGTCGCCAGGATCAGCATCGGGATCAGCGCCCAGTCCGGCGCCAGCAGGAAGAACGGGTTTTTGATCGCCTGCGGATTTTTCAGCAGCAGCGCGCCCTGGCCGAAGTAGTTCAGCACCAGCGACGGCAGCACCACCGTGAACCAGGCCAGACGAATCGGCAGCTTCCCGAAGTGGCCCATGTCGGCATAGAGCGCCTCCACGCCGGTTATCGCCAGCACCACCGCGCCCAGCGCGAAGAATGAAACCTCTTTGTATTCAACAAAGAAGTGCATCGCCCAGTACGGATTCAGCGCGTGCAGCACGTCGGGGTTAGCCATAATACCGCGCGCGCCGAGCACGGCCAGCACCAGGAACCACAGCAGCATCACCGGCGCGAAGAGCTTGCCGACCATGCCGGTGCCGTGTTTCTGAATCACAAAAAGCAGCGTCAGCACGCCAATAGCCAGCGGCACGATCCAGCTATCGAGGTTGGGGGCGATAATTTCCAGCCCTTCCATTGCCGACAGCACCGATACCGCCGGCGTTATGACCACCTCGCCATAGAAAAAGCTGCCGCCGATCAGTCCCATGATCACCAGCGCCGCGGTGGCTTTTGCGCCTGTATTGCGGCCTGCAAGCGACATCAGCGTTAAAATGCCGCCCTCGCCTGCGTTGTCGGCGCGCATTACGTAGCTGAGATATTTCAGCGAAACCACCAGCACCAGCAGCCAGAAAATCAGTGAGAGAAAGCCGAACACCGCATCATGTTCAACGCCAAAGCCAAACTGGCCGGACAGGCATTCGCGGAGTGTATAAAGGGGACTGGTACCAATATCGCCATAGACAACGCCGATTGCCGCCAGCGTCACGGCGCTAAGGGACTGTTTCTTTTCACTACTCATAGACTAATCTTGTATGGGAGTCGGCAGACGCGGGATTGCGCACGCCGTTTAAGGCCTTCAAA
This sequence comes from Erwinia oleae, assembly GCF_000770305.1. Classification (GTDB taxonomy): domain Bacteria; phylum Pseudomonadota; class Gammaproteobacteria; order Enterobacterales; family Enterobacteriaceae; genus Erwinia; species Erwinia oleae. The sequence goes on along the minus strand of NZ_JNVB01000015.1, from coordinate 81,647 downwards.
AAGCGCACAGTATGCACGATTCATTATTAATACCCACCCCGGATTTCATGAAGAAAAGAATTTCAATGGTCTGTGTCACCCTTTGTAAAGAAAAAAGCTGACTCGTATCAACGCTTTCAAGCATCATAACCAGTAGTGTTTACGCTTGCCAGTAAGACGCTGGTTAGCCAGAGAAGGATGATTGCTTAATTATGCCTTACCCGATCGCAGAAAGAATCTCACGCCTGAGCAACGCGCTGGAAAAAGGTCTTTACGAGCGCCATCATGCGATCCGCCTTTGCCTGCTGGCTGCGCTGTGCGGCGAGAGCGTCTTTTTGCTCGGCCCGCCCGGCATTGCCAAAAGCCTGATTGCCCGACGCCTGAAATACGCGTTCCGCCATGCCCGCGCGTTTGAATACCTGATGACGCGTTTCTCCACGCCGGAAGAGGTTTTCGGCCCGCTCTCTATTCAGGCGCTGAAGGACGAAGGCCGCTATCAGCGGCTGACCAAAGGCTATCTCCCGGAAGCAGAAATCGTCTTCCTTGATGAGATCTGGAAAGCCGGCCCGGCCATTCTCAATACCTTGCTGACCGCCATTAACGAACGCCGTTTCCGCAATGGCGATGGTGAAGAAACCATTCCGATGCGTCTGCTGGTCACCGCGTCCAACGAGCTGCCCGAAGCCGACAGCGGGCTGGAAGCGCTCTACGACCGCATGCTCATTCGTCTGTGGCTGGACAACGTGCATGAGAAGCAGAACTTTCGCAGTATGCTGACGCACCATCAGGACGAAAACGACAATCCGGTGGCGGAATCGCTTTGCATCACTGATGAAGAGTATAGCCAGTGGCTGAAAGGGATTGCGCAGGTCACGCTGCCTGACGAGGTATTTGAACTGATCTTTACGCTGCGCCAGCAGTTGGAAAACCAACCCGATGCCCCTTACATCTCCGATCGCCGCTGGAAAAAAGCGATTCATCTGCTTCAGGCCAGCGCGTTTTACAGCGGACGGCAGAGCATTGCGCCGGTCGATTTGATCCTGTTGAAAGACTGTCTGTGGCACGACGTGACGTCAATGAAGCTGCTCGACAGTGAAATCGATGCGCTGATCACCCAGCAGGGCTGGCAGCAGCAGGCAATGCTGATGACGTTGCAGCAGATCGCTTCGCGCCGCCTCGCGCTGGAGCAGGAAAAGAGCGAGCAGAGGGCAATCCGGCTGGAAAAACACAGCGGTATGTTCAGCCGCAGGCCGCATTACGATCTGCCTGACGCGCTGGCGGCGGAAACGCTGACGTTGATGCTGCAAAAACCACTGAAGCTGCACGATATGCAGGTGACGCACATCACCCTGGCCCGTGAGGCGCTGGATCACTGGCTGCAAAAAGGCGGCGAGGCGCGCGGCAAGCTGAACGGCATCGGCTTCGCGCAGTCGCTGGATCTGCACGTCGACAGCAGCGGCTGCCTGACGTTGCGCGACGTCAGCCTGCAAGCCTCGCGCCTGACGCTGCCGGGCAGCGCACAGAGCAGCACGCTGCCGGAAGAGATCGTGCAGGCTCTGGACGAAGTGGAAGCGCGGCTTCACGCCCAGCGCACGCGGTTCAGCCAGCAGCACCGTTGCCTGTTTATCAGCGACGACTGGCTGGCGCGTATTGAGGAGAGCCTGCAACAGGTGGCGGACGCGCTTAAGCAGGCGCGTCATTGATCTCATTAGAAACGCTGAGCCTGTTCCTCGCCGTCAGTGAAAATGAGCTGATCGAGGACGTGGTGCTCGCCCTTCTCGCCAGCCCGCAGCTGGTGCTGTTTTTCGAAAAATTCCCCGCGTTGAAAAAAGCGCTGTTGAAGGATCTGCCGCGCTGGAAGGCGGCGGTCCACGAACAGCTAAAGGTGAGCGCCGTGCCGGAGGCGCTGGCCGATGAATTCAGCCGCTTCCGCCATTTTCAGCTCCTGAGCCACAGGGATTTTTGCCGCCAGCTTCCTGCGCTGGTTGCGCATCTTACCCAACACGCGTCGCCTTTCGCTGAAAAAGCCTGCGCGCTGGTGGATGCCGCCGGGTCATGCGATCTCAGTCCCCCGCAGCAAACCCTGTTTCTTCAGCGCTGGCGGCTGAGCCTGACGCTGCAAACGCTGGCGCTGAATCAGCAATTGCTCGATCGGGAGCGGGAAAAGCTGCTGGAAGAACTTCAGCAGCGCATGGCGATGAGCGGCCAGCTCTCACCGGTGCTCTCAGATGACGACGAGGCGGCGGCGGGCCGGTTGTGGGATCTTTCACGCGGCGCGCTTCAGCACGATGACTATCAGCTCATCGTTGATTACGGCGATTTTCTTGCCGACCAGCCTGCCTTAAAAAAAATCGCAGAGCAGCTGGGTCGGAGCCGTGAAGCGAAAGCCGTCCCGTCGCAGGACGCGCCGCTGGCGGCATTTCATCAGTGGGTTCGCGAACCGGATAACGTGCCCGAAGAGGTGAGCGGTCTGCATCAGAGCGATGACATTCTGCGGCTGCTGCCGCCGGAACTGGCGACGCTGGGCATCGGCGAGCTTGAGCTGGAATTTTATCGACGCCTGGTAGAGAAGCGGCTGCTTACTTACCGGCTTCAGGGCGACGCCTGGCACGATAAAGTCGTCCGGCGCCCCGTTACCCATCAGCAGCACGATGAGCAGCCGCGCGGCCCGTTCATCGTCTGCGTGGACACGTCCGGCTCAATGGGCGGCTTTAATGAGCGCTGCGCCAAAGCTTTTTGCCTGGCGCTGTTAAAGGTCGCGCTGGCCGACAACCGACGCTGCTACATCATGCTGTTTGCCCATGACGTAGTGGCTTATGAGCTGACCGCCGCTGACGGTATCAGCCAGGCGATTCGCTTTCTCAGCCAGCGTTTTCGCGGCGGCACCGATCTGGCGGCCTGCCTGGATGCGGTTCTCCAGCGGCTGGGTTCACCCGACTGGCGCGACGCCGACGCGGTGATCCTCTCTGATTTTATCGCTCAGCGCCTGCCCGATGCGCTGGTGCAGCGAATCAAGCAGCATCAGCGCCAGCAGCAGCAGCGCTTCCACGCGGTTGCGCTGTCCGATCATGGAAAACCAGCCATCATGCGTATCTTTGACCATATCTGGCGCTTTGACACCGGCCTGAAAAGCCGTTTGCTGCGCCGCTGGCAGAAAGCCTGACGCCTTTTCTCCCCCGACTCCGGAAGCGCGTCAGGAAAACGTTATTTTTTCGTTATTAGTTATTGCAATATATGACCTATAATTTCAAACCATAAAACAGAGAGTGGTTGGTCATTAGCGGTATTTCCTCATTTTTAATTAAAAAACGCCGGGTAATCAGTACGGTGCTTCTGTGCCTGAATTTTTTATTCGCGTAAGGACGTTAAAATGATGAAATGCCTGCCAGCGCTTTCGCTATTGTCTGTGGCGTTCGCTTTTCCGACATCTGCTATCGAAAATCACCTTGTTTATAACCCTCAGGGCAACGCTGTTTTCCAGGTGCGTTTTTTTGACGTTGGTGATGGCCCCTTTATGCCCAATGATGACGACACAGGTTATGAATCAACGCGAAATATCTCTGCGGAGCACAAAGCGAAAATTCTGGCGGCGGCGCAATACTGGGCGGAAATCATCAGGCCACCGCAGGGATATCTTCCTGCCATTATCAACGTCGGTACCTTCAATGACGAAAATGCTGCCGGCTTCAGCGATAACGTCTCTGATAACAGCTTCAGTCTGACCAAACTTCAGGCCGTTATGACGGGCAATAATCCCGGCGCGTTGACCTACGGCTCTCACGGTCAGTTTGTGCTCGGCAGGCTCAATTTCGATAAAATTACCTATGTGCCCTCGCAGCAGCCTCGCGCCACAGATTTCGATCTGGTGGCGACCGTCAGGCACGAACTGGCGCACGGGCTGGGGATCACTAACAGCGTTGGCTATTTCACCAACGAGGCGGGCACCACCATCAGCCCGTTTTACGAGGACACGTTCGGCACCTGGACGGAGCATCTGCGCGACGACAACGGCAACGCGGCGCAGTATGAACAGGCCATTCTCTGTCAAGGCTGCGACAATGCTTACGATCCTGCGGCGTTCGACGTACGCCGCGATCAAGGTTATTTCACCGGCGAGCACGTCACCGAGGTGCTGGCGGGGGCAATGCGCGGCGTGCCGGTTAAAATTCTGGGCGTTGATGGCTCAATCGATACCGATTTTATGAGCCACAGCGAGCTCAAAAACAGCATGATGAGCCATCAGAACTATCGCAACTACACCACCTTTATGGAAGCAGAACTGGCGCTGATGCAGGATATGGGTTATCAGATCGACCGGCGCAATTTCTTCGGTTTTTCAGTGTATGGCAACGGCCAGACGCTGGTTAACCAACACGGCTACTTTCAGCGCAACGCGGCGGGCACGGCCTATCTTCCCGGCACCTACAACACCGCCACGCTCGGTCTGGGGCTGCACGTTTACGGCAGCAATAACACTATTTTCCAGCAGGCGGATCTGCTGACGCGCGGCGACGGCGGCGCAGGGGTGCGTATTGACGGCCAGGGCAACACCTTAATCGTCAATCCGGGCACGCGGATTTACGCCGACGGCCTCAACGGACGCGGCGTGCTGTTTGCCTATGGCAAGGATCACAATTTCATCCAGCGAGGCGATATTCAGGCGCTGGGCGACAGCGGCATTGCCGTCGATTTTAATTTTGGCCATAACCTGCTGGGCGACGAGACGGAATATCGCGGTTCGTGGATTTATGACAACTATGAATACTTCCTGCCTTACCGCTCGGAACTGGAAGGCGCGCTGGCAGACAATGTCGATATCAGCGGGCGACTGGCCGGGACTTACGCCGCCATTTCCATTTCTGAAAACGCGTTGGTCAATACCATTAACGTGCTCAACGGCGCCCAATTGCAGGGTGATATTTACTCCTTTTACGATCAGAAGACGCCCGACGGTGAACAGCGTCTGACGCAGCTCACCTTTGGTCGTCTGGCCGATGCGCAGGGTCGTGCGACCGGTCAGACCGATCCCGATTTCCGGCTACGCTACGAGGGGAATATCACGGGCATCAACCTTGCGCTGAGCGCGCTGGGCGGCATCACGTCGCTGAACGGCACCCACCAGATTTACAGTATGATCGTCGCGCCCGGCGCCACGCTGGGCGGCAACAGCGAATACACGCTGAATTCCGACCAGCTTTTTGTGAATAACGGCACCGTTTCGCCGGGCAACTCTCTGGGGCAGATAACCGTGAACGGCGACTATCAACAGGGTACGAGCGGACAACTGCGGCTGGAAGTGGACGGCAGCGGCGGACACGATACCTTTATCGTCAACGGCAACGCCGCGCTGGCGGGCCAGCTGACCGTTGTTCCGCTACGCGACTGGTACGCCAGCGGTTGGCAAATCAATTCGGCCAGCCTGATACAGGCCGATACCCTCAGCGGCGTTTTCAACGAGGTTAATGGTCAGTTAAGCTCGCCGACGCTGCAAGTGCAGGTGACGCCGCAGGGAGAAAACGGGTATCAGTTCAGTTTGCTGCGCGCCGACAACGCCTACAGCCAGTACGGACAGGAGCGGAACGCCCGGCAGGCAGGCCAGGCGCTGGACCGCATTGTAACCAACGCGCGTGAAGACATGCAGCCGCTGTTTCGCACGCTGGATTTCTCGGCCGCGGACGGCAGCACCGTCGCCCGCGCGTTAAACCAGCTTTCACCTGCTGGCTACAGCGCCATGTTCGCCAGTTCGCTTAACCGCGAGCATCAGATCGACGACATCATCAGCGCAGACCGCGCGCTTGATCCGCAAGTTACCACCGACGAGTGGCGCAGTTTCGCCATACCTTTCGGCGGTGGCTTCTGGCAAGACCGCCAGCACGGCAGCGTGGGTTATGACGCCTCCAGCTACGGCGTCGTGTTTGGTGCGGAAAAACAGCGTACAGATAACCTGACGCTGGGCTTTCACGGCGCGGTAAGCGGCCAGTCGGTCAAGGTGAACTCACCGGAGACGGGAGAGGGCAAAACCACGGCTTTCGATCTGGGCGTGCAGGCACGCTATGCCCCCGATCCGCTGGCGGGCGCTTACCTCTTTGGCAGCGGCCGCGCAGGTATCGAAGACGGCGAGATGGATCGTACTATCAATGTCGATGATTATCGGGCACGCACTAGCGCTACCTGGACCGGCTTCAGCGGCGCGGTAACGGCGGGCGGCGGCTATCGCTGGGCACTCAGTGATAGCCTGAGCGCCGGGCCGCTGGCAGCGCTGAACTACACTGCGCTTTCTCGTCGTGGACTCAACGAAAGCGGCGACGACGGCAGCCAACTAACGCTCGATTCAACCACGTTTGACGCATTACGCTCACGCGTTGGCGTAAGCGGCGACTGGGATCAGTCGCTTTCATCGGCTGATGCGCTGAAAGCCAATCTGCAACTGACCTGGGATCACGAGCTGCTTGATACCGAACTGGTACAAAACGCCCGCTTTGTTGATTACAACAACAGCCGTTTCAACAGCAAAAACCGCGTCGTCGGGCGTGACTCGCTGGGTGCGCAGGCAGGATTGTATTATCTGATGGGCAAAGAGGTCGAACTGGGCGCGGCCATCGCCAGCGATCTTTTCCGCTCCGGCTACGATTCCGTCTCCGGCAACCTCTCGGCCACCTGGCGTTTTTAAGCGGTACCTCGCTCCCGGCAGAGCGCCTGCTATAGTTTTAGTAAAAAACAACGCTATTCATACCGGGAGCAAACGTGTCATTACCGCAAGCGGGACTACCCCCCTCCACCCGTACGCCGCTGCTGAGCGGCGGCGACGCAGAACTGAAACGTCAGGAACTGCTCGGCTATTTCAGAGAAACCTGGACGCTGTACGAAAGCCTGTTTGACTGCCTGGCCGACGAGCAGGCGTATTACACCAAAGCGATTTCGCTACGGCATCCGCTGATTTTCTATTTCGGCCATACCGCCACCTTTTATATTAATAAGCTGATCGCGGGCGGTCTGATTGACAGCCGCGTCGATCCGCATATTGAAGCGATGATGGCGATAGGCGTGGACGAGATGAGCTGGGATGACCTCGACAACAGCCATTATGCCTGGCCGGGCGTGGCAGAGCTGCGTGACTACCGTGGCCGCGTACGCGCGCAGGTTGAAGCCGTTATCCAACGGATGCCGCTGACCTTACCTGTCGACTGGCAAAGCCCCGCCTGGGTGATCCTGATGGGCATTGAGCACGAACGCATCCACCTGGAAACCTCCAGCGTGCTGATCCGCCAGCTACCGCTGGCGTGGGTAAAACCGCAGCCGCACTGGCCGGTTTGCCCTGACGCGCGACACAATCGCGCCAGCGTGCCGTCGAACGCGCTACTGCCGGTGGCAGGCGGCACGGTAACGCAGGGGAAAACCGATGATACCTACGGCTGGGATAACGAATACGGCACGCTGACCACCGAAGTCAAACCGTTTAAAGCCAGCCAGCTGCTGACCAGCAACGCAGAATTTTTTGATTTTATCGCCGCTGGCGGCTATCAGGACGACCGCTGGTGGGATGAGGAGGGGCTGGGCTGGCGTAGCTTCGCGCAGGCGACGATGCCAACGTTCTGGGTGGGTTCGCCCGATGCGCCGCGCCTGCGTCTGATGGCGCAAGAGGTGCCGATGCCGTGGGACTGGCCGGTTGAGGTTAATCAGCTGGAAGCCACCGCCTTCTGCCGCTGGAAAGCCAGCCAGACAGGACAATCCGTCCAGTTGCCCTCCGAGGCCGAATGGCTGCTGCTGCGGGAACAGGTGGAGGGCGATCAGCCTGACTGGCAGCAGGCGCCGGGCAATATCAATCTCGACTGGTGGGCGTCATCCTGCCCGGTCGATCGCTTCAGGCAGGGCGAGTTTTTCGATCTGATCGGCAACGTCTGGCAGTGGACCACCACGCCAACCAACGGTCTGGAAGGCTTCAGGGTGCATCCGCTCTATGATGATTTCTCCACGCCGACGTTCGACGGCAAGCATGCGTTGATCAAGGGCGGCAGTTGGATCTCAACCGGCAACGAGGCGCTGAAATCTGCCCGCTACGCTTTCCGTCGGCACTTTTTCCAGCACGCCGGTTTTCGCTATGTTGTCTCTGCGCATCAGGAAAAGATGTCACTCAATCCCTATGAAACAGACGAAATGGTGTCGCAATATCTCGATTTCCAGTACGGCCCGGACTATTTCGGCACGCGGAACTACGCCAGCGCGCTGGTTGAGATTGCCTGCGGGTTGACCGAAAAACGCGGCGCGGCGCTTGATATTGGCTGCGCGACCGGCCGCGCCAGCTTCGAACTGGCTCGCCATTTTGATCAGGTCACAGGGATGGACTACTCGGCGCGCTTTATTGACGTGGCGCTTCAGTTAACGCATGGCGAAGACTTCCGCTATGTGGTTCAGCAAGAGGGCGATCTGGTGGACTATCGTCAGGTTCGGCTGAAGGATGTCGGCTTAGGCGAAGCGCAGGCCCGCCGTATCCGCTTTGTTCAGGGCGACGCCTGCAACCTGAAGCCGCAGGCCGATCTTTTCGATCTGGTGCTGGCGTCGAACCTTATCGATCGCCTGCGAGAGCCGACGCGCTTTTTAAACGATGTGACGCACATGCTCCGCTCTGACGGCATCCTGCTGCTCTCTTCCCCTTATACCTGGCTGGAAGCATACACGCCAAAAGAGAACTGGCTGGGCGGCATTCGCGAAAATGGCGAGGCGCTGACCACTTATCAGGCGCTTCAGCGACTGCTGGCGGCGGATTTTGAAGAACTCGCCGTCCCGCAGGATGTCCCTTTCGTGATACGCGAAACGGCACGCAAATATCAGCACAGCGTGGCGCAGGTTACAGTATGGCGTAAGCGCTGAACGTGTCGCGGGTGTGGCAGGCACCCGCGATGCCGGTGATTGCCACTTTCCACACTTTGCTGCACAGTAAGCCGCGTAAATGTGAATAGCGGAGTTAACGTGTCTGAATCGCTGCAAATCGATAACCTGGATCGCGGCATCCTCAACGCCCTGATGGCGAACGCCCGCACCGCCTACGCTGAACTTGCCAAACAGTTTAACGTCAGCCCCGGCACCATCCACGTGCGCGTGGAGAAGATGAAACAGGCCGGCATTATCAAAGGCACGCGCGTGGAGATCGATCCCAAACACCTTGGTTATGATGTCTGCTGTTTTATCGGCATCATTCTGAAAAGCGCAAAAGATTATCCTTCCGCGCTGGCCCGCCTTGAGAGCCTTGATGAGGTGGTCGAAGCGTATTACACCACCGGGCACTACAGCATCTTTATTAAGGTGATGTGCCGATCGATTGATGCGCTCCAGCAGGTGCTGATCAACAAGATCCAGACCATTGATGAAATTCAGTCCACCGAAACGTTGATCTCCCTTCAGAACCCGATCATGCGCGGCATTAAGCCCTGATCGGTGCACACAATTATCCACACCGCGTTCCCCGCTTTTTACGCGGACTGCCTGTATTAACAGGCAGCCAGTGCCGCGCACCTTGCTGATTAACCTTACTTACCCACAGGTAGATCCCAGATTGATCACAGCGTACAATAGCGGCCTTTGAGAGACAGAGATCCCTTTATGGCCGACGTAACCTTTATCACTGGCAGCACCCTGGGCAGCGCAGAATATGTCGCTGAGGATCTGGCCGAGAAGTTAGATGAAGCCGGCTTTTCTACAGAAGTGCTTCATGGCCCCGGCCTGGATGAGTTAAGCCAGCACGGCATCTGGCTGGTGGTCACGTCAACGCACGGCGCCGGAGACATACCGGATAACCTTCAGCCACTGTTTGATGAGCTTGAAGAGAACAAGCCGGATTTAAGCCAGGTTCGCTATGGCGCCATTGGCATTGGTAATAAAGAGTATGACCTTTTCTGCGGTGCGATTGTAAAAATGGATAGCGCGCTCACCGCCTGTGGTGCAAAACGACTGGGCGATCGTCTGGAAATTGACGTGCTGGAACATGAGATCCCCGAAGATCCCGCCGGCGTCTGGCTGGAAGAGTGGAAGACGCACCTGGGGTAAAGATCGTCGTTCAAAAAGTGCTTTTCTGAAGCGGGTTTTGTAAAGAATGCCCTTTTTTGCTGATAAAAACAGCGTTCAGTTGTGGATAAGTAGGCTTATTACCGGGTAATAACCGGTTGTTATCCAAAGGACAACGCGCATACCGAACTGGCCCTGTGTATAACTCTGCTTTTTGATCCCAGCTTATACGGAACAGGATCACCGATCTTTCACAGCAAACGATCCCGCATAATGCCTTGATCCTTCTTGGCTAATTACGCTTATCCACAGGGATCGTCGATCCTAATAGAAGATCTAACAAAGAGATCTTTAAATAAAAAAGATCTTCTTTTTAATTACGCTTCGGGCCTGCGCTTTCACCATCGTCTAAAGTTGAGTAGAATCCACGCCCCGACCAGCAATCCCTGATTCGCTCAACCGTGAGGTGCAGTACCATGTTCTATCCGGATCCTTTTGACGTCATCGTAATTGGTGGTGGTCATGCGGGCACAGAAGCCGCGATGGCCGCTGCCCGAATGGGTCAGCAAACCCTGTTATTGACCCACAACATTGATACGCTTGGACAAATGTCCTGCAATCCGGCGATCGGTGGCATTGGGAAAGGACACCTGGTTAAAGAAGTGGATGCACTTGGCGGGCTGATGGCCCACGCGATTGACCAGGCCGGTATTCAGTTCAGGATATTAAACGCCAGCAAAGGCCCTGCCGTTCGGGCAACCCGCGCTCAGGCGGATCGCGTGCTTTATCGGCAGGCCGTTCGTACCGCGCTGGAAAATCAACCTAACCTGATGATCTTCCAGCAGGCGGTTGAGGATCTTATCGTTGAGAACGATCGTGTAACCGGCGCGGTCACCCAGATGGGACTGAAGTTCCGGGCGAAAACGGTGGTGCTGACCGTTGGCACCTTCCTCGACGGCAAAATTCATATCGGGATGGATAATTACAGCGGCGGCCGCGCTGGCGATCCGCCTTCCATTCCGCTGGCGCGTCGGCTTCGTGAGCTTCCGCTTCGCGTTAACCGCCTGAAAACCGGCACGCCGCCACGTATCGATGCACGCACTATCGACTTCAGCGTGCTGACGCCGCAGCATGGCGACACGCCGCTGCCGGTTTTCTCATTCATGGGCAATGTGGATCAACATCCACAGCAGGTTCCGTGCTGGATAACCAGCACCAACGATCGCACGCATGATGTGATCCGCAAAAACCTCGATCGCAGTCCAATGTACGCGGGCGTGATCGAAGGGATCGGGCCGCGCTACTGTCCGTCGATCGAAGACAAAGTGATGCGCTTTGCCGATCGCAACAGCCATCAGATCTTCCTGGAGCCGGAAGGCCTGACCAGCAATGAAATCTACCCGAACGGCATCTCCACCAGCCTGCCGTTTGACGTACAGATGCAGATCGTGCGCTCAATGCCGGGGATGGAAAACGCGAAGATCGTGCGTCCCGGTTACGCCATTGAGTACGACTTTTTCGACCCGCGCGATCTGAAACCGACGCTGGAGAGCAAATATATTCAGGGCCTGTTCTTTGCAGGACAGATCAACGGCACCACCGGTTATGAAGAAGCGGCTGCCCAGGGACTGCTTGCCGGTCTCAATGCAGGACGTCTTTCTGCTGATAAAGAGAGCTGGGCACCACGTCGCGATCAGGCGTATCTGGGGGTGCTGGTGGACGATCTCTGCACCCTGGGTACCAAAGAACCCTACCGCATGTTCACCTCGCGCGCGGAATACCGCCTGCTGCTGCGTGAAGACAATGCCGATCTGCGCCTCACGGAAGCCGGACGCGAACTGGGACTGGTGGATGATGCACGCTGGGCCCGCTTCTGCGAGAAGCTGGAGCGCATCGAGCAGGAGCGCCAGCGTCTGCGTGATATCTGGGTGCATCCAAAGTCAGAGCACGTGGCAGAGGTCAACGGCGTGCTCAGCGCACCGCTGACCAAAGAGGCCAACGGTGAAGATCTGTTGCGCCGTCCTGAAATGGACTACGCGAAACTGATGACCGTCAGCCAGTACGCACCCGCGCTGGAGGATGCCCAGGCCGCTGAGCAGGTTGAAATTCAGGTGAAGTACGAAGGCTATATCGCGCGTCAGCAGGAGGAGATCGACCGCCATCTGCGCAATGAAAACACGCTGCTGCCGGTTGAACTTGACTATCGCCAGGTGAGCGGGCTTTCCAATGAAGTCATCGCTAAGCTGAACGATCATAAACCGGTTTCGATTGGTCAGGCGTCGCGCATCTCCGGGATTACGCCTGCTGCGATATCAATTCTTCTCATCTGGCTGAAAAAACAGGGGCTGCTGCGTAAAAGCGCATGACCGTATTGCCGCGTTAAATCAGGGCGGGTTTCTCGCCCCTTTTTCTGGATCTCTTTGTGATTAACAAACTTTCTTCACTGCTGAAAGCGGCTGATATTTCCCTGACCGATCGGCAAAAACAGCAGCTGGTCGGCTATGTAGACATGCTGCACAAATGGAATAAAGCATATAACCTCACCTCGGTGCGCGATCCGCAGCAGATGCTGGTGCGGCATATTATGGACAGCATCGTCGTCGAACCTTACCTGCGCGGAGAACGCTTTATCGATGTGGGAACCGGACCGGGCCTGCCGGGCATTCCGCTGGCGATTGTCCGACCGGCCTCGCAGTTTACGCTGCTGGACAGCCTGGGTAAGCGCGTCCGCTTTATGAAGCAGGTTCAGCATGAACTCCAACTTGATAATATTCATCCTGTACAGAGCCGCGTAGAGGATTTTCCGGCAGAGCCGCCGTTTGATGGTGTTATCAGCCGCGCATTTGCCTCCCTGACGGATATGCTCAACTGGTGTCATCATTTACCCGGCGAACGGGGTCAGTTTTATGCTCTGAAAGGAGTAGTTCCTGAACAGGAACTGGCTGCGTTACCGGCGGGATTTTTCTGCGATCGGGTCGTGAAACTGTCAGTACCGGAACTGGAAGGCGAGCGCCATCTGATTATTATCAATGACAGGGTGGTTACCGATCGCGCGTCATAGCGAGAATTGTTTGCAAAAACATCAGTTGTGCACTTTTTTTCAAATCTGCTTTCCAGAAAGCACGTTTCACAATCGTTAAAAAAGCACGCTGAAATTATCGGATACGCTTTGTCATATTTAACTAATTATTTACATGGATTTATCAGTATCGTCACGAGTCGGCGATATAATCCGACGCCTGATAGTCACGATTGAAAATATATCTGTTATATAAATCGTGAAAGGCAACGGCTCATTGACAATGAATAATTGTTGAGGATGTCAATAAGTGGATTTTTTGTGGTTTGTTCTCTGTTTTTAAAGTTACTAAATTCAAATTATTGTTTTTAAATGGTTTTTAATTATTTTTTTCCCATTCAGCATTCGGGGGTGCGATGAATTTTTAACCATTAATTTTTTGAAGTGTGATCCTTAGCACGCTTTATAAGCGCACAAGCCCTGCTTTTAAGATTAATCATATCCGAATCGCGGTTGGTCAAAATTTCAAAAAACAGGGCGATAGAAAGAAATTTAAATAATTGTTCACCTTTTCGCTACTTATGCATTGAAATTGCAGGGGCGCACCGTATAATTTGCTCGTTTTTTGCTGCTTGACTCAAAAGAGTAAAGGCAGTTTTATACGACACGCGACATACCCCTTGTGGGGCGGGAGAGCGTCATGTCAGTGTCATTGTACAGAGTCAAATTTGCCCGAACCGTGCTGCTGATTCAGCTGGTGACGTTTGTCGTAATCGGCGCGCTGTTCGCACTTTATGATCTGACCTGGGGCTTGTCTGCGTTAGCTGGCGGACTGGCAGCCTGGCTGCCGAACATAGTATTTATGAATTTTGCCTGGCGCCATCAGGCAGGAGAACCCGTTAAGGGGCGCATGGCCTGGAGCTTTGCACTGGGAGAAGTGCTTAAAGTGCTGACCACCCTCCTTCTGCTTATCGTGGCGCTGGCGGTGTTCGGGGCGGTATTTAAACCGCTCGGACTGGCCTGGTTATCGGTGGTGATTGTGCAAATCGTCGCGCCGACTGTAATTAACAATAAAGGGTAAGAGGCATCATGGCAGCAGGAGAAATCTCTACGCCGCAGGAATACATAGGGCACCATCTGAACAACCTTCAGATTGACCTGCGTACCTTCGAGCTGGTGAATCCGCACGACGCTCCGGCGACGTTCTGGTTACTGAATATCGACTCCATGTTCTTCTCTGTGTTGCTGGGAGTGATATTCCTGGTGCTGTTCCGTAAAGTGGCAAAATCCGCCACCAGCGGCGTACCGGGCAAGCTTCAGGCTGCCATTGAACTCGTCGTCGGCTTTGTTGACGACAACGTGCGCGATATGTACCACGGAAAAAGCAAAGTTATCGCTCCGCTGGCGCTGACCATTTTCGTCTGGGTTTTCCTGATGAACTTTATGGATCTGCTGCCTATCGATCTGCTGCCGTTCATCGGTGAGCATGTTCTGGGCCTGCCAGCACTGCGCGTTGTTCCCTCCGCCGACGTAAACATTACGCTCTCAATGGCGCTGGGCGTATTTATTTTGATTCTGTTCTACAGCATCAAGATGAAAGGCATTGGCGGCTTTACGAAAGAGCTGACTCTGCAACCTTTCAATCACCCCATCTTCATTCCGATCAACCTGATCCTTGAAGGCGTCAGCCTGCTGTCCAAACCGGTTTCTCTTGGTTTGCGACTGTTCGGCAACATGTACGCGGGTGAATTGATTTTTATCCTGATTGCCGGCCTGCTGCCGTGGTGGTCACAGTGGATTCTGAATGTGCCATGGGCCATTTTCCACATCCTGATCATTTCGCTACAGGCATTCATTTTCATGGTCTTAACGATTGTCTATCTGTCGATGGCGTCTGAAGAACATTGATTTTTATCTCAACACAAACTGCGTTTTAACTGAAACAAACTGGAGACTGTCATGGAAAACCTGAATATGGATCTGCTGTACATGGCTGCCGCTGTGATGATGGGCTTAGCGGCAATCGGTGCTGCGATCGGTATCGGCATCCTCGGAGGTAAATTCCTGGAAGGCGCCGCGCGTCAACCGGATCTGATCCCTCTGCTGCGTACGCAGTTCTTTGTTGTCATGGGGCTGGTGGATGCAATCCCAATGATTGCCGTTGGTCTGGGCCTGTACGTGATGTTCGCCGTCGCGTAAACCGAATGTTCATCGTCAGGTTCGCCTGACGATGAACGGCTTCTGTTCGTCATTACGACCGCAGAAAAAAGTTAACTTAACAAGAGGCATTGTGCTGTGAACATTAATGCAACAATCCTCGGCCAGGCCATCGCGTTTATCCTGTTTGTCCTGTTCTGCATGAAGTACGTATGGCCGCCGCTGATGGCTGCCATCGAAAAGCGCCAGAAAGAAGTTGCCGAAGGCCTTGCTTCCGCCGAACGTGCCAAAAAAGATTTGGATCTCGCACAGGCTAATGCGACCGATCAGCTGAAAAAAGCGAAAGAAGAAGCTCAGGTAATCATCGAACAGGCTAACAAACGCCGTTCCCAGATCCTGGACGAAGCGAAAGCTGAAGCTGAGCAGGAACGTAACAAGATCGTCACCCAGGCGCAGGCAGAAATCGACGCCGAACGCAAACGTGCACGTGAAGAGTTGCGTAAGCAGGTGGCAATGCTGGCGGTTGCCGGCGCCGAGAAAATCATTGAACGTTCCGTGGATGAAGCTGCTAACAGCGACATCGTTGATAAACTGGTCGCTGAACTGTAAGGAGGGAGGGGCTGATGTCTGAATTTACTACTGTAGCTCGCCCCTACGCCAAAGCAGCGTTTGACTTTGCTGTTGAGCATCAACGTATCGATCGTTGGCAGCAGATGCTGGCGTTCGCTGCCCAGGTAGCCAGCAATGAACAGGTTGCAGAACTTCTCTCCGGCGCGCTTGCGCCGGAAGCGTTGTCTGAGCGGTTTATTGCTATCTGCGGCTCAGAACTGGACGAAGCCGGTCAGAACCTGATTAAGGTTATGGCTGAAAACAAACGTTTACCAGCACTTCCAGGTGTATTTGAACAGTTTATTCAACTGCGTGCCGCTTATGATGCGACCACCGACGTTGAGGTAATCTCTTCTTCTGCACTGAGTGACGAACAGCTGACGAAAATCAGCGCCGCTATGGAAAAACGTCTGTCACGCAAAGTTAAGCTGAATTGCAAAATTGATAAGTCTGTAATGGCAGGCGTAATCATCCGAGCGGGTGATATGGTCATTGACGGCAGCGTACGCGGCCGTCTTGAGCGTCTTGCAGACGTCTTGCAGTCTTAAGGGGACTGGAGCATATGCAACTGAATTCCACCGAAATCAGCGAACTGATCAAGCAGCGCATTGCTCAGTTCAATGTCGTGAGCGAAGCTCACAATGAAGGTACTATCGTTTCCGTCAGTGACGGCATCATCCGCGTAAACGGCCTGGCCGATGTTATGCAGGGTGAGATGATCTCACTGCCGGGCAACCGTTTTGCTATCGCATTGAACCTGGAACGCGACTCCGTAGGCGCCGTGGTGATGGGCCCATACGCTGACCTTGCCGAAGGCATGAAGGTTAAGTGTACCGGTCGTATCCTCGAAGTGCCGGTTGGCCGTGGCCTGCTGGGCCGCGTGGTCAACACGCTGGGCGCGCCTATCGACGGTAAAGGCGCTATCGAAAACGATGGCTTCTCGCCAATCGAAGTCATCGCGCCTGGCGTTATCGACAGGCAGTCCGTTGACCAGCCTGTACAGACGGGCTACAAGTCCGTCGATGCGATGATCCCAATCGGCCGTGGTCAGCGTGAGCTGATCATCGGTGACCGTCAGACCGGTAAGAGCGCCATGGCTATCGATGCCATCATCAACCAGCGCGATTCCGGCATCAAGTGCGTGTACGTGGCCATCGGCCAGAAAGCGTCAACCATCGCTAACGTGGTACGCAAACTGGAAGAGCACAACGCGCTGGCTAACACCATCGTGGTGGTGGCGACCGCTTCCGAATCTGCGGCGCTGCAATACCTGGCGCCGTATGCCGGTTGCGCCATGGGCGAATACTTCCGCGATCGCGGCGAAGATGCACTGATCGTTTACGATGACCTGTCTAAACAGGCCGTTGCTTACCGTCAGGTTTCTCTGCTGCTGCGTCGTCCACCAGGACGTGAAGCGTTCCCTGGCGACGTGTTCTATCTCCACTCTCGCCTGCTGGAACGTGCATCTCGCGTGAGCGCAGACTATGTTGAGCGCTTCACCAACGGCGCCGTAACCGGTAAAACGGGGTCGCTGACCGCGCTGCCGATTATCGAAACGCAGGCGGGCGACGTTTCCGCGTTCGTTCCAACCAACGTGATTTCAATCACTGACGGTCAGATCTTCCTGGAAACCAACCTGTTCAACTCCGGTATTCGTCCGGCCGTTAACCCCGGTATTTCGGTTTCCCGCGTAGGCGGTGCAGCTCAGACCAAGATCATCAAGAAACTGTCCGGCGGTATTCGTACCGCGCTGGCGCAGTATCGTGAACTGGCGGCGTTCTCGCAGTTTGCATCCGATCTGGACGAAGCCACCCGTAAGCAGCTGAGCCACGGTCAGAAAGTGACCGAGCTTCTGAAACAGAAACAGTATGCGCCGATGTCCGTTGCGCAGCAGGGTCTGGTGCTGTTTGCAGCCGAACGTGGTTATCTGACCGACGTTGAGCTGGCAAAAATCGGCAGCTTTGAAGCAGCGCTGTTGGCCTACGCCGACCGCGATCACGCTGAGCTGATGGCGGAAATCAACCAGTCTGGTAACTACAACAACGATATCGAAGAGAAGCTGAAAGCTCTCCTCGACGCGTTTAAGAAAACCCAGTCCTGGTAATGTCTGGCGGCCTGTCTGAAAAGGCAGGCCGCAAGGCTTTGAGGAGAAGCTGATGGCCGGCGCAAAAGAGATACGTAACAAGATCGGCAGCGTTAAAAATACGCAGAAGATCACCAAAGCGATGGAAATGGTCGCCGCCTCCAAAATGCGTAAAACGCAGGAACGCATGGCGGCCAGCCGTCCGTATGCCGATACCATGCGCAAAGTGATTGGTCACATTGCGTTGGGTAATCTGGAATACAAGCACCCTTACCTTGAGGAGCGCGACGTCAAGCGCGTCGGCTACCTGGTCGTTTCGACTGACCGCGGGCTTTGTGGTGGTTTGAACATTAACCTGTTCAAAAAACTGCTGGCGGATATGAAAGCCTGGTCCGATAAAGGCGTTGAAAGCGATTTGGCGATCATCGGCTCGAAAGGTCTGGCCTTCTTCGGTTCCGTGGGCGGCAACATCGTGGCTCAGTCAACCGGCATGGGAGATAAACCTTCCTTGTCTGATTTGATTGGTCCGGTGAAAGTGATGTTGCAGGCTTACGACGAAGGTCGCCTCGACAAGCTGTATATCGTCAGCAACAAATTTAATAACACCATGTCTCAGACTCCAACTATCACCCAGCTGCTGCCGTTACCGCCAGCAGAAGGCGAAGAAGAGCTGGAGAGAAAAACCTGGGATTATCTGTATGAACCCGATCCGAAAGCGCTGCTGGATACCTTACTGCGCCGCTACGTCGAGTCTCAGGTTTATCAGGGTGTTGTGGAAAACCTGGCCAGCGAGCAGGCCGCGCGTATGGTGGCGATGAAAGCCGCAACCGACAACGGCGGCAACCTGATTAAAGAGCTTCAGTTGGTATACAACAAAGCTCGTCAGGCCAGCATCACCCAGGAACTTACCGAGATCGTCTCGGGGGCCTCCGCGGTTTAAACCAGGTATATCCGGCAGCAGTGAGCAGCATCGGCGCGGCGCTGGATATAAACGAATTAGGTAGAGGATTCAAGATGGCAACTGGAAAGATTGTCCAGATTATCGGCGCCGTAGTAGACGTCGAATTCCCTCAGGATGCGGTACCGCAGGTATACAGCGCGCTTGAGGTGAAAAATGGTGATGAACGTCTGGTGCTGGAAGTTCAGCAGCAGCTGGGTGGCGGCGTGGTTCGTACCATCGCCATGGGTTCTTCCGACGGCCTGAAACGCGGTCTGGATACGGTTGACCTTGAGCACCCGATTGAAGTTCCTGTTGGAACGGCAACCCTTGGCCGCATCATGAACGTGCTGGGCGAGCCGATCGACATGAAAGGCGACATCGGCGAAGAAGAGCGCTGGGCGATCCACCGCGAAGCACCTTCCTACGAAGATCAGTCTAACTCCCAGGAACTGCTGGAAACCGGCATCAAAGTTATCGACCTGATCTGTCCGTTCGCTAAGGGCGGTAAAGTGGGTCTGTTCGGCGGTGCGGGCGTGGGTAAAACCGTAAACATGATGGAGCTTATCCGTAACATCGCGGCCGAGCACTCAGGTTTCTCCGTTTTCGCTGGCGTGGGCGAGCGTACTCGTGAGGGTAACGACTTCTACCACGAAATGACCGACTCGAACGTTATCGATAAAGTTTCCCTGGTGTATGGCCAGATGAACGAGCCGCCAGGAAACCGCCTGCGCGTGGCGCTGACCGGTCTGACCATGGCGGAAAAATTCCGTGATGAAGGCCGTGACGTTCTGCTGTTCATCGACAACATCTATCGTTATACCCTGGCCGGTACGGAAGTCTCCGCGCTGCTCGGTCGTATGCCTTCAGCGGTAGGCTACCAGCCAACGCTGGCAGAAGAGATGGGTGTGTTGCAGGAGCGTATTACCTCCACCAAAACCGGTTCGATCACTTCCGTACAGGCCGTTTACGTTCCTGCGGATGACCTTACCGATCCGTCTCCGGCGACCACCTTCGCCCACCTTGACTCCACCGTTACCCTGAGCCGTCAGATTGCTTCTCTGGGTATCTACCCGGCCGTTGACCCGCTGGATTCCACCAGCCGTCAGCTGGATCCGTTGGTTGTGGGCCAGGAGCACTACGATACCGCGCGTGGCGTGCAGTCCATTCTGCAACGTTACCAGGAGCTGAAAGACATCATCGCCATTCTGGGTATGGATGAGCTTTCTGAAGAAGATAAACTGCTGGTGGCCCGTGCGCGTAAAATTCAGCGCTTCCTGTCACAGCCGTTCTTCGTGGCAGAAGTCTTCACCGGTTCTCCGGGCAAGTACGTGACGCTGAAAGACACCATCCGCGGCTTCAAAGGTATTATGGACGGTGAATTCGACCATCTGCCAGAGCAGGCTTTCTACATGGTGGGTTCTATCGACGAAGCCGTGGAAAGAGCGAAGAAGCTGTAATTACGGTTTCACGGGAGGTTAATTATGGCCACGACATATCACCTGGACGTTGTCAGCGCAGAACAGCAGATGTTCACCGGCGCGGTGCAGAAAATTCAGGTGTCAGGTAGCGAAGGTGAACTGGGTATTTTCCCCGGCCATGCCCCGCTGCTGACCGCCATTAAACCGGGTATGGTTCGCATCGTTAAAGAGAAAGGCGAGGAAGAGTACATTTATCTCTCCGGCGGCCTGCTCGAAGTACAGCCGGGTTCGGTTACCGTGTTGGCTGATACGGCGATCCGCGGTGCTGACCTTGACGAAGCGCGCGCGCTGGAAGCGAAACGCAAAGCCGAAGAGCATATGAACAGCTCGCATGGCGATGTGGACTTCGTCACCGCGTCGGCTGAACTGGCTAAAGCGATTGCCAAACTGCGCGTAATCGAGTTAACCAAAAAAGCGATGTAACCCAGGTTTAAGCATGCAGAATGCCGTTCAGGAAACTGAGCGGCATTTTTTTATGTTCAGCAAACGGGATCGCCGTCATTATCGCCGCCGATTTTTTAATCTAAACCCGGCCTTTAGGGTCAGCGCATCACCCTGAGAGAAGGGCTGCTCATATCGGCGCCAGACACGGAAGATCAGCTCAAATCCGGCGTCCCCAGAGAGTCCTTGATGTCATTGTGAAATTGCCAGTTTCCTTCCGTCCAGCTTACTCCCTGGACAGATTCAGTGATTTTCCATCCCTCTTCACTTCGGACAAATTTGAGATCATAAGTGCCAACAAGCGTCTGATACGGGCTGCCGTTTGCGCCACGATAAAAATGGCTGGCATGCATGAGCACGTGGCAGGAAGCTGTGTCACCATTAATCACAATATTTTGAGGGATCATGATGTGCTCGTCGCCGTCAAGCTGGCCATGAAACTTTTCAGCAAGCTGGCACCATTTGTCGGCTGAAACGCGTATCCGGCCCATGCCAATTGTTGGAGTGTGATCGATATCGATGCGATCGCCATAGCAGGTTCGCAACAACCTGAAATCATGCGTGTCGGTGGCGTGCCCATATCGCTGTACCAAATCAGCAATCGCTATGTAGTCAAGAAGGTAATTAAGCTTCTGATCCTTCGGCATTACGTAGCCGGGCAAGCTGTGTGGCCGCATTGATAAACGTGGACATGAAATCTCCTTTCGGAATAGAGTGAATAAAGAGACGAGACCTTATGTGGAGGGATCCTCCGCTTATAAATATACGGAGGACGCCTCCGTTTATCAAGGGTGTAAATTGTGTCAGAGAAAATTACCCACGCCAGGGCGCGACGGCCACGTGCGGATGGGGAACGTAACAGGTTCAAACTCATTGCCGCCGCCAAAGTGTGTTTTGAAACGCAGGGTGCCGCCGCTCGCCTGGAGCAGATAGCCCGCGATGCAGGGGTGGGGATTGGCACCTTGTATCGCCACTTCCCCACCCGCGATGATTTAATTCAGGCGGTTTATTTACAGGAAACCATCAGACTTAATGACGCTGCCGCCGAACTTGTCAGGATCAGGCCGCCCATTGATGCTTTGCGAGCATGGTTGTATTTGTTTATCGACTTTCTTGAGACGAAACAGAATATCGGCGATGTTTTAGATACGCTGATTGGCGGGCCAGAAGAGCTGTACGGCGCTACGCCTGCAAGCCTGTCGCCATCCGTCACCATGCTTGTTGAGGCAGTGAACAGGGAGAGAGAGAGCAAAATCGTAATAGCGCCGCTTGATCTGTTGAGAGCCATTGCCGGGGTGGCCACCATCAGACCTGATTTGATGTGGAAAGAGCACTGCGTCGCGTTGGTCGGGTTGCTGCTCAAAGATTCTTCCGTCTGATGATAGTGAGAGTATAAAACGGTGTCGCGGACGGGAGGCTTGCGCAGGCGACACGTTCATCACGCAGGCGCTATCCTGCCTGTTTAGCTATTTTTGAGCCGAAAAAAATGTAGTAATTTCCTCCCTGAAACGCTTTACTCCTTTTTACTTACCGAACTATCAGGATTTGTATGTCTGACACCGCTATAAGCGTAGTGATCCTTGCTGCTGGCAAGGGAACCCGTATGTATTCCGACCTGCCTAAAGTTCTGCATCTGCTTGCTGGTAAGCCAATGGTGCAGCATGTCATTGATGCTGCCAACCGTGTGGGTGCCGATCAGGTTCACCTGGTGTATGGCCATGGTGGCGAGCTTTTGCAGTCAACCTTAACCGATCCCTCTTTAAACTGGGTGTTGCAGGCTGAGCAACTGGGAACCGGGCATGCCATGCAGCAGGCCGCGCCGCACTTTGCTGATGACGAAGACATTCTGATGCTGTACGGCGACGTGCCGCTGATTTCTGTAGAAACGCTGAAACGACTGCGTGCCGCTAAACCTGAAGGCGGTATCGCGCTGCTGACGGTCATTCTGGATAATCCTACGGGTTATGGGCGCATCCTTCGCGAAAACGGCTCAGTTGTGGGCATCGTGGAACAGAAAGACGCCTCGGCCGACCAGTTAACCATTAACGAAATCAATACCGGCATTCTGCTGGCAAACGGCGCCGATCTGAAACGCTGGCTGAGCAAGCTCACCAACAACAATGCACAGGGTGAGTATTACATCACTGATATCATCGCCCTCGCCCACCAGGAAGGCCGTGTTATTGAAGCGGTCCAACCTTCCCGCACCACCGAAACCGACGGCGTGAACAATCGTCTGCAACTGGCAACGCTGGAACGCGTTTTTCAGGCCGGGCAGGCCGAAAAACTGCTGCTGGCGGGCGTGATGCTGCGCGATCCGTCCCGCTTCGATCTCCGGGGCGAACTGACGCACGGTCGTGACGTGGTCATTGATACCAATGTGATCATCGAAGGCAAGGTCACGCTGGGCGACCGTGTGAAAATCGGCAGCGGCTGCGTTATCAAAAACTGCGTTATCGGCGATGATTGCGACATCAGCCCCTACAGCGTGCTGGAAGATGCAGAGCTGGCGCCTGCCTGCACCGTCGGGCCATTTGCGCGGCTGCGTCCGGGCAGCGAACTGGCGGAAGGCGCGCACGTCGGCAACTTCGTTGAAATGAAAAAAGCCACGCTGGGTAAAGGTTCCAAAGCGGGCCATTTGAGTTACCTTGGAGATGCCGAGATTGGCGCTAACGTCAATATCGGCGCGGGCACCATCACCTGCAACTACGACGGCGTCAACAAATCCAAAACCGTGATTGGCGATGACGTTTTCGTCGGTTCCGATACGCAACTGGTGGCGCCGGTCACCGTTCCCGCCGGCGCCACCATTGCGGCAGGCACCACGGTGATGAAAGACGTTGCCGCACGCGGCCTGGTTTACAACCGCAAAGATCAGCAACTGAAAGCTGACTGGCAGCGCCCGGTTAAAAAGAAGTAACGTTCAGATTTTAACGGGCGGAGTGCATCCCGCCCGCGTTCGTGCAGTGAATAATAATAATCCCCGCTCTCTACAAGGCTTGGGGAACCGGAAAATACCGGACTGATCGGGTCAAAGACAATACTCATGGCCATAGCGCCATAAATGTCAGGAAAACATTACTATGTGTGGAATTGTAGGTGCAGTAGCGCAGCGCGATATCGCCGAGATCCTGCTGGAAGGGCTTCGTCGTCTTGAATATCGCGGTTATGACTCCGCCGGACTGGCGGTGGTGACCGCCGATGGTCAGCTCTCCCGCCTTCGCCGTTTAGGTAAAGTGCAGAAACTGGCGGAAGCAGCGGAAACCACGCCGCTGCCGGGCGGCACGGGCATCGCGCACACGCGCTGGGCAACGCACGGCGAACCCTCTGAAGCCAATGCGCATCCTCATATCTCTGAACATATCGTTATCGTGCACAACGGCATCATTGAAAACCATGAGCCGCTGCGCGAGCAGATGATCGCCCGCGGCTACTCCTTTGCCTCTGAAACCGATACCGAAGTGGTTGCTCACCTGGTTCACTGGGAGCAGAAACAGGGCGGTACGCTCAGCTCTGTGGTGCAGCGGGTGATCCCTCAGTTACGCGGTGCTTACGGCATGGTGATCATGGACAGCCGCGATCCTGCCGTGCTGGTGGCCGCCCGCTCCGGCAGCCCGCTGGTGATTGGTCGTGGCGTGGGCGAAAACTTTATTGCTTCCGATCAGCTGGCGCTGCTGCCGGTTACCCGCCGCTTTATCTACCTCGAAGAGGGCGATATTGCGGAAGTGACCCGTCGCGATGTGGTTATTTTCAGCCGCAGCGGCGAGCAGGTACAGCGCAATGAAATCGAATCCAACGCGCAGTATGATGCGGGCGACAAAGGCGTTTATCGTCACTACATGCAGAAAGAGATTTACGAGCAGCCGGTGGCGATCAAAAACACCCTGAGCGGGCGTTTCAGCCACGGCGAGGTCGATCTCTCCGAGCTTGGCCCTAACGCTGACGCGCTGCTCAGCCAGGTCGAGCATATTCAGATTGTCGCCTGCGGCACGTCATACAACTCCGGCATGGTTTCGCGCTACTGGTTCGAGTCGCTGGCAAACGTGCCCTGCGACGTGGAGATCGCCTCCGAGTTCCGCTATCGCAAATCTGCCGTGCGCAAAAACAGCCTGATGATCACCCTTTCCCAGTCGGGCGAAACGGCGGATACCCTTGCCGCGCTGCGTCTGTCGAAAGATCTCGGCTATCTGGGTTCGCTGGCTATCTGTAACGTTGGCGGCTCCTCGCTGGTGCGTGAATCCGACCTGGCGCTGATGACCAAAGCGGGCACCGAAATCGGCGTGGCCTCCACCAAAGCGTTCACCACCCAGCTTACCGTGCTGCTGATGCTGGTGGCGAAAATTGGCCGTCTGAAGGGCGCTGACGCGCAGCTTGAGCACGATATCGTACACGGGCTTCAGGCGCTGCCGAGCCGCATTGAACAGATGCTGTCGCAGGACAAACTGATCGAGGCGCTGGCTGAAGAGTTCTCGGATAAGCATCATGCGCTGTTCCTCGGTCGTGGCGATCAGTATCCGATTGCAATGGAGGGCGCGCTGAAGCTGAAAGAGATCTCTTACATTCACGCCGAAGCGTATGCGGCGGGCGAGCTGAAGCACGGCCCGCTGGCGCTGATTGATGCGGACATGCCGGTCATCGTGGTGGCGCCGAATAACGATCTGCTGGAGAAGCTGAAATCCAATATTGAAGAGGTGCGCGCGCGCGGCGGTTTACTTTACGTGTTCGCCGATCAGGATGCCGGATTCAGCAGTTCAGAAGGGATGCGTATTATTCCACTGCCGCATGTGGAGGATATTATTGCGCCGATCTTCTACACCGTGCCGCTACAATTGCTCTCCTATCACGTTGCGCTGATTAAAGGCACCGATGTTGACCAGCCGCGTAATCTGGCGAAATCAGTTACTGTAGAATAAAAAAACGCCCCCGAATTCCGGGGGCATTTAATATTTATGGGAAAATACCAATGTCACCAAAATCTGCGCAACGGCCATCGGGCCAGCAAATGCAGTGCTTGGCGTTGGGGCTACAGCCAGCAGAAGCAGAAGCAGAAGCAGAAGCAGAAGCAGTTGCTACTGATGAAAATCCTGCAATTAAAGTTAGGGCAATAAATAAATTTTTCATAATTTTCGGTCTGTTAACGTGATGCTGCACGCATTCAAACATACTCCTTGCTGTGTTGTTGGGAGGCTCGAATATAAAATTGGTTCGCAGCGGTTGGAATAATAAAATTATATAATTTTGTCATGTATGTTTTTTAATTTAACGAAAGGGTGAGCTTTTGTAGACTTAAATTAAAACGCAGCTTTTTTATTGATACAGAACAAATGAAACTCTTTTTTATCGTCGACGCTATGGCAGGCGAACTGTGCTTTGCTGTTTCATTCAGAAGTAGAGAAATGCAGCAACAAGTAAATCGAATGATGAATGCCGCTCAAAAAATAGTTTTGGCTATGGCTTTGTTCACCGGCACCGTTTCGGAAGCATTGGCGATAGTAAACCCCGCCTCTTTTTTTAAAAAAAATGGACGGTGTAACAGAGATCGTAAAGCAGGCCAGCGGCAGCAAAATTGGCCTTTGTAAGCTCAGCGACGGCAATATTTTGAAGAGTGGGCTGTTTCGAAAGTTTAACGGCGGTCAGTAATAAGCCCCGCTTCAGCAGGGCTTGCCTGATTTAAAGCAGCATAGATCAGGCGAGATAAAAAACTTCTTTCAGGGTGCTGCTCACCGGGCTGTTATCCGCATTCGTCGGCATCACTTCCCGCATATACTTCCACCAGCGCTGGCAGACCTCCGTTTTTGCCACCGCCGCCCAACGATCTTCAGACTCAATCTCTACCGTGGCAAAAAGCAGGCTGCGCTCAGCATCAAGGTAGATAGCGTAGTGATGAGCACCGTGCTGTTTAAGAATCGTTTCCAGCTCCGGCCAAATCGGCGTATGACGCCGTTGATACGCTTCATGGGCATCGGGATTCACCTGCATGACAAAGGCTTTGCGGATCATAACGCCTCCAGATAGAGCGCGCGCACCTGCTCGCGGGAAGCGGTTCGCGGATTGCACGGCGCACACGGATCGGCGAGGGCGTTATCCAGCCAGCCTTCAATATCTGAAGAGGTTATGCCAAGGTTGCTGAAGCCGGACGGGATGCCGACACGGGCAGAGAGTCCGTAAATGGCATTAATGGCCTCAATACTCGCCTGCTCCTCGCTGAGCGCCTGCGTGTCCACGCCCATTGCGGTCGCGATACGCGCAAAGCGCGCGACGGCGTTGGGTCGGTTAAAGGCCTCGACAATCGGCAGCAGAATGGCATTGCAGACGCCGTGCGGCAGATTGTGCGTCGCGCCCGGCTGGTGGGCCAGCGCATGTACCAGGCCAAGTCCGGCGCTGTTAAAAGCCATGCCTGCCAGATATTGCCCACAGGCCATCATCTCGCGCGCTTGCGCGTTGTGGCCCTCTTCCACCGCTTTTGGCAGCCACTGGCTTATCAGGCGGATTGCTTCCAGCGCGTTGGCGTCCGTTAGCGGATGCGCCCCCACCGAGACGTAAGCCTCAATAGCGTGTGTCAGCGCGTCCATACCGGTTGCCGCCGTCACCGCAGGCGGAATATCCAGCATCACGCTGGCGTCGTCCACGGCAATGTCAGGAATGATGTTCGCATCAATAATGACCTCTTTCACCTGGCGCGCGGCATCAATAATCACCGCATTACTGGTCATCTCTGCGGCGGTTCCGGCGGTGGTATTGATGGCCACCAGTGGCACGCCGGAATGCGTGACGTGACCGACACCGGCGTAATCGATGGACGCGCCCGGATTGGCCGTGAGTATTTTTATCGCTTTTGCCGTATCAATCGGGCTGCCGCCGCCAAAGGCGATGAGGTAGTTACAGGCTGAATGGTTAAAAGCCGCCAGCCCTTTTTGCACCAGCGCTTCGGTCGGATTAGGGAACACTTCATCGAAAAGTTGATAAGCAAGCTGGTGCGCATGCAGCGCCGAAAACAGGCTGTCCAGCAGCCCCATATTCACCAGTTGTCCGTCGGTGACGATCAGCGCTTTGCCCCAGTTTTTGTCGGCGATCAGCTTAACCATGTCGCCGATTGCGCCCGTGCCATGCAGGCTGATTTTAGGTAGTGCCAGCATAAAGCTCATGATCTGCTCCTTAATCCTTCAATGCTGACGCCAACGGCGTCACGCCAAAACGCTCGCCAAGCGCAATCAGTTCCGCGGTGGTGATGGTCTGCTTCATGCCGCCCATCGCGTAAACCTTCACCAGGATTTCTGACGCTTTTTCTGCGGTATCAATCAGGCCGAAGGCTTCGTCAAGGGTTGGGCCGGTGCCAAAAATGCCGTGGTGCGGCCACAGCACCAGGCTGTGCGCGCGCATCTGCTCCGCCGTGGCGGAACCGATGCCGTCTGTGCCCGGCACCATCCACGGCACGATGCCGATACCGTCCGGGAATACCACCAGACATTCGGTGCTGCCCTCCCACAGTTTTCGGGTAAAGGTGGGAACATCAAGCGGCAGCACGTAACTCAGGGCGATTAAATTCGTCGCGTGGCAGTGCATGATCACCCGGTCAAGGCCGCCGGACACCGCTTTACGTACGGCATGAGACTGAAGGTGCGACGCCAGCTCGGAGGTCGGCAGTCCGCCATTAACCAATCCCCAGTGGATATGGTAAGCCATGCCGTCTTCGGTAATTTGCAGCAGCGCCAGGCTGTCCGCCGGATCGAACTGAACGTTGCGGAAAAATTTTCCGGAGCCGGTGACCAGGAACCAGCAGCCTGCCAGATCGCGGGCAGGCTGACTCAGTTCAACCACGCGCGGCGCTTTTACCAACTCGTCGCGCCAGGGTTCAACGTCCTCTGCATCAATGCGCAAACTGATATTGCCGCCGTTGCGTTCGTCCCAGCCTTTCAGCCACATATCGCTGGTGGCTTTCACCATCCCCTGAATAAACCATGAAGAAAGAATGCGTTGCATGGCGGCTCCTTAACGCTGGGTTAATATGTGTTGTTCATAGTGACGAACGGCGGCAAGCCACGTGGCATCCGCTGGCGTATCGTGTTGCAGGCAGTACATCTCCCACACCGCCTGCCACGGCAGACATTTCTGTTCTTCGAGCAGCGCCAGGCGGGCGGTGTAATCGCCTGCCTGTTCAAGCTGTCTTAACTGTTCCGTGGGTTCCAGCAGGGCGCGCAGCAGGGCTTTTTTCATATTGCGGGTGCCGATAACCCAGGCGGCGATGCGGTTAATTGAGGCATCAAAGAAATCAAGGCCGATATGGACGCGGTCAAACAGGTTATGACGAACGATTTCGCTGGCGATCGCCTGGGTTTCGTCATCCAACAGCACCACGTGATCGCTGTCCCAGCGCACCGGGCGACTGACGTGTAGCAGCAGACGCGGCACGTAAAGCATGGCGCTGGAGATTTTATCGGAGATGACCTCCGTGGGATGAAAGTGGCCTGCGTCCAGACAGAGCGCGGTCTGGCGGCTGGCGGCATAGCCGAGGCAAAACTCGTTGGAGCCGACGGTATAGCTTTCCGCGCCGATGCCAAACAGCTTGCTTTCCACGGCATCAATGTGGTGCGCCGGGTTAAGCTTCTCAGCGAGCGCCTCGTCCAGCGCCGCCAGCAGTCGCTGGCGCGGCGCAAGACGATCCACGGTGATATCTTTCATCCCGTCCGGCACCCAGATATTCATCACCGACGGGGTGCCGAGCTGCTCGCCGAACCAGGCCGAGACTTTGCGGCTTGCCTTCACGTGGTTGATCCAGAACTGGCGAATGTCGTCACGGGCATGGGAGAGCGTAAAGCCGTCCGCGCTCAGCGGATGCGAGAAGCAGGAAGGGTTAAAATCCAGCCCCATTTTGCGGGTTTTCGCCCATTCGACCCAGTTTTTAAAGTGTTCCGGCTTGATTTCATCGCGTGCGACCGGCGCGTCGGATTCCAGGTAAATCGCGTGCAGATTCAGGCGCTTCGGGCCCGGGATCAGGCTCAGCGCCTGGTCGAGATCGGCACGAAGCTCGATGGCGTTACGCGCTTTGCCCGGATAGTTGCCGGTGGCCTGAATTCCGCCGCTCAACTCGCCTTCCGGGTTTTCAAACCCGGCAACATCGTCGCCCTGCCAGCAGTGCATGGAAACGGGCAGGCGATCCAGTTGCCGCAGCGCCTCATCGGTATCAATCCCTACTGCGGCAAAACGCTGTTTTGCCAGTTCCCAGGCTTTTTCGATGTGAGTGGTCATGCGCAAAGCTCCTTACGTGTTTGACGGTTTTGCCGAAACTGCACGACGAAGCGGGCAATTTCGCTCTCTGAATCAGGAGAAAACAGGGTGAGATCGCTGTTGTGGCGTACCACCTCGCGGAAGGCATCGACATCGTGGATATCGTCCAGCGCCATAAGCTGGCAGCCGATATTGCCCAGCGTGGAGGCTTCTACCGGCCCGGCAATCACCTCGATACCGCAGGCATCGGCGCAAAGCTGGTTAAGAAAATGGTTCTGGCAGCCACCGCCAACGATATGCAGGCTGCTGAATGGACGCCCTCGCAGGGCGGCCAGTTCGGCTGAGACATCGGCGTAAAGTAGCGCCAGGCTGTCAAATATGCAGCGCGCCAGTTCAGCGTCGCACTCAGGCACCGGCTGGTGGTTTTCACGACAGGCGGCCTGAATTTCACCGCACATGCTTGCCGGGTTGATAAAGCGATCGTCGTTGGGATTGATAACAAAGCGGCAGGCGGGGATCTGCTGCGCGCGGGCAATCAGATCGGGCAGGTCGGTTATCGCTCTCTCTCGCATGACGCACTGAAGGAGCCACAAACCCATAATATTTTTCAGCACGCGATAGCGTCCTTCCGCCCCGCCTTCGTTGGTGACATTGGCGGCCAGCGCCGCTTCACTGGTGCAGGGCGTTTTGCTCTCAAACCCCATCAGCGACCAGGTGCCGGAAGAGATCCAGGCGGCATCGCTGCCCGCCAGCGGCGCCGCGAACACCGCGCTGGCGGTGTCGTGCGTTGCCACGCTGACCACCGGCACGCTTCTTCCCGCGCGGCACCGCCATTCGCCAATCACATTGCCCGGATGCGTTGGCGTGCCGAACCAGTGCGCAGGCACGCCCGTCCACGCCAGCAGCCGTCGATCCCAGGTGTCCGTGTTGATGTTCACCATCTGCGTGGTGGTGGCGTTGGTGTATTCCCAGTTCAGCGCGCCGGTCAGGCGGAAACAAAAATAGTCCGGGATCAGCAACGCGTGAGCGACGGCGTCCAGACACGCCGGCTGCTGCTCTGCCAGCGCGCGAAGCTGATAAAGGGTATTAAAGGGTAAAAACTGAATACCGCTGCGGTGATAGATCTCCTCACGGCCGATTTCGTTGCATGCCTGCGCCATCACGCCGTCGGTGCGGTTATCACGATAGGAAAAAGGCAGACCGACGCGGTTTCCGGCGTTATCGATCAGCACATAATCCACGCCCCAGGTGTCGATACCGATGCTGTCGATATGCGGGGTTTCATCGCAGGCTTTTTGCAGGCCGAAACGGATTTCAGCTTCAAGCGCGTCCACGTCCCAGGTGTCATGGCCTTCAACGCGTTTCAGGCAGTTGGCGAAACGGTGGATCTCCCGCAAAGAGAGCCGCTGAGTGAGAGTATCAAAACGCGCCAGCATCACGCGGCCGCTGGAGGCGCCCAGGTCAACGGCAACACTATGGCGAAGAGTCATGATGGAGTCCTTATTGGGATCGTTTCCCATCAGTGTAAAAACCGGCGTCTGGGGGTGCCTTCATGCTACTGACAGCCGTCAGAACAGGCTGGCAAGGAAGCAAAGATAGATGCGAGAGAGCTCACAGTTTTCAGGCAGGCCAGTCGACGCGCGCGCCTGGCCTGCCTGAAAACGGATGCACGTTGGATAAAAATCCGCCTGTGACCCCACTCGCATTTCTGGATAAATGACAGCATTTCTTTGAAAAAAAACAGGTTTTACGCTTTTTTTTGTCAGGATTTTAAGGTGGAGTTGAGAAGCATTCTCTACCATCATCCCATCTTTTGGTGATGGGAGGTTACGATGACGGTACTGCATGGCGTTGATTTTTTCCCTTCCGCGCAGGCTTCAGTGGCGATTGAACCTCGTCTTCCGCAGTCGGCGTTTCCTGAACATCATCATGATTTTTTCGAAATCGTTATCGTCGAACGCGGTACCGGTACGCATGTTTTTAACGGCCTGCCCTACACGCTGAGCGGCGGATCGGTCTGCTTCGTGCGCGATCACGATCGCCA
This sequence comes from Erwinia oleae, assembly GCF_000770305.1. Taxonomy (GTDB): domain Bacteria; phylum Pseudomonadota; class Gammaproteobacteria; order Enterobacterales; family Enterobacteriaceae; genus Erwinia; species Erwinia oleae. The sequence goes on along the minus strand of NZ_JNVB01000015.1, from coordinate 49,673 downwards.
TCTCTATGAACATACTGAAAATCTGTTTCTGACCAACGTGCTTTATCGCGCGCCGGATGCCTTCTGTTTCCTGTCCGGGGTTGAAAAGCTGCTGCCCGCTGAGAAGGACAGCGTTTATCCTTCGCACTGGCGTGTGAATCAGCGCGTGCTGCATCAGGTGAAAGAGATTATCGAACGCTTTGTTGGCATGGATAACGAAAGCGATCCTCACACCGTCGCTAACCGTGAAATTCTTTTTATGCAGTTGCTGGTGCTGCTGCGTCAGGCCGGTCTGGCGGAGAAGACCGACGAGCCTGAGGGACGTCTGAACCACCTGATCGCCTGGCTGGAGGAGCATTTCGCCGAGGAGGTGTGTTGGGAATATCTTGCCGACAACTTCACGCTCTCCCTGCGTACGCTCCATCGCCAGCTTAAACAGCAAACGGGACTGACGCCGCAGCGCTACCTCAATCGTCTGCGCCTGATCAGAGCGCGCCATCTGCTGCGTCACGGCGAGGAGAGCGTTACGGATATCGCGTTTCAATGCGGTTTTGGCGACAGCAATCACTTCTCAACGCTGTTCAAGCGTGAGTTTGGCTGCTCTCCGCGCGCCGTTCGTCAGGGGTTGGAGCGGCACGGGCCGTAACGCGAATCGAGTCACCGTTTTTTTTGCGCAGATGGGTAATAATCGCGGGCTGTCGAGCTGCGGAGATACGCTGTGTCAACTCAGTTAATCCTCAAAAAAACCGATTTCTTTGCGTCTGCCGCGCAGTCGGTGGTGGTGGCCGATCGCTATCCGCAAAATGTTTTTGCCGAACACAGCCATGAATTTTGCGAGCTGGTGCTGGTATGGCGCGGCAACGGGCTGCATATTCTTAACGATCGCCCGTGGCTTATCACCTGCGGCGACCTGTTTTATATCCGCGCCGACGATCGCCACCGCTACGAATCGGTAAACGGCCTGGTGCTGCACAACATCATTTACTGTCCGGAGCGATTGCAACTCAACGTCGACTGGCAGGATCTGTTAAGCAGCGGAACCGCGCAGAGCGGCGATCCGCGCTGGCGACTGAGCAGTCAGGGTATGGCGCAGGCACGGCAAATCATCAGCCAGCTGGCGCAGGAAAGCTCAAAGACGGATGCCCTGTCATGCTGCCTGGCGGAAAGCCTGTTTTTGCAACTGGTGATTAACCTGCGTCGGCATCGCTATCAGGCGGTGAATGCGACGGGTTTGCGGGAGGAAGAGAAGCTGGATTTGCTGATGGCCGCGCTGGGAAACAGTCTCGATGTGCCGTTCGATCTTGCGCTTTTTTGCCATCATCATAAGGTGGCGGAACGGAGTTTACGTCAGCTTTTCCGTCAGCAAACCGGCATGACCATCAGTCAGTATCTGCGCCAGATGCGCATTTGCCAGGCGCAGTACTTACTCCGCCACAGTAACCTGTTAATCAGCGACATCGCTGCGCAGTGTGGCTTTGAAGACAGTAACTATTTTTCTGTCGCGTTCACCCGAGAGACGGGCGTGACGCCACGGCTGTGGCGTCAACAGTTTGCGTTAACGTCCTGATTCAGTTCGCCATTCCCAGACCGACAATATTCGCCGCCAGAATGATAACCATACAGCCAATTCCCAGCACCCTTACCGGACGGCGGCCGGCCGCTTTCCACTCTTTCATTACCAGCCCAACCAGCCCGCCGCACAGCACGTAAAAACTCATATGCAGCATCCAGCTCATATAGTCGTACTGCGCCGGGATCCGCGCGTGGCCCCACGCATAGAAGAAAAATTGCAGATACCACATCAGACCGCCCAGCGCGGAAAGCAGCACGTTGGCGATAATCAGCGGCGTAGCCAGCGAGAAATCGGCTTTGACCGACAGCGTCTTCACCGTTGCCAGGCGAATAATGCAGAAGCCCAGGTTAATTAATGCGCCGCCGCCCATAATCCCCACATAGCTCGGCAGAGCAACGTAGAGCGGATCGACGCCAAGGCTGGCTGCCGCTTCGTGCATCGGTTTCGCCGCGTCCATGGCGAAAGACATGCCTGCCGAGAAAATGCCGCACATTATCGCCAGCAGCAGGCCTTTTTTCAGGTTGAACTCTTCCGCTTTAATGCCCATCTTGCGCTCTTTAAGCTGCCCGGCGCGGGTGACGATCGCCACGCCAACCACCGCCACCAGCACGCCAAGCAGCGTCATCCGGCCACCCTGCGTACCCATCAATACGTCGAATTTCCCGTTCATCAGCGGCGTCATCAGCGTGCCGACAATCAGCGTAATGCCGATGGCAATGCCGATGCCCATCGACATGCCGAGGTAGCGCATGGTCAGGCCGTAATTAATATTGCCGATCCCCCACATGGCGCCAAACAGAAACACCGGCAGCAGCGTGGCGGTGCTGAAAGATCCGTAGTAGGCCCAAAAATCCGGCAGCAGCAGCGCGCTGACCACCCACGGCAGGATAAGCCATGAAACGATACCGCCGACTGACCACATGGTTTCCCAGGACCAGTGACGAACTTTTTTAAACGGGGCGTAAAAGCAGGCCGCGCTGGCGGCACCGATCAGGTGCCACATAATTCCCATGGTGATTGCGTTGCTCATTCTTTTTCCTCACTCTTTTTGAGGTGGCCGGATCGGATAAACAGATCCTGATGCTGGTGAGTCTAAAGAGCAGGGAACAGGCTAACCTTCAGGGGAGTGCCGCTAAACGGGTAAAGCTGGCAGAATTCAGCGGGTGCCGCTGACAGCGATCACAATTTGCCGATCGCCCTGCGGGCTGTAATAAAACTGTCATATTGCGTACATTTTACTGTCACGAAACTGTCCTATTTTGCCTCCAGCAGCAATCAATATTCTTATTAAAACGGCATACGGCCCGACTTTTAATCCCCCGGAGGGAATATGACTCTGATGCAAAAAACCCTGGTACAGTGCGTGACAGCGGCTCTTTCCTTGAGCGTGGTATCTGCCCTTGCCGCCACCAATCTCACCGGTGCGGGCGGGACTTTCCCGGCGCCGGTTTATAATAAGTGGGCGGCAGATTACAACGCAGCGACGGGTGCTCAGGTTAACTATCAGGGGATTGGCTCATCCGGCGGCGTGAAGCAGATCATCGCCAAAACCGTGGATTTTGGTGCCTCCGATGCGCCAATGAAAGATGAAGATTTAGCGAAAAACGGTCTGTTCCAGTTCCCGACCGTCATCGGCGGCGTGGTGCTGGCGGTAAATATCCCTGGCGTGAAATCCGGCCAGCTGACGCTGGATGGCAAAACCGTTGGCGATATCTATCTCGGCACGGTCAAAAAATGGAACGATCCGGCGATCACAAAGCTGAATCCTGGCGTGAAACTGCCTGACAGCAACATCAACGTGGTGCGTCGCGCGGACGGTTCCGGCACCTCCTTCGTCTTCACCAGCTACCTGGCAAAAGTGAACAGCGACTGGAGCAGCAAAGTGGGCAAAGGCAACACCGTAAACTGGCCAACCGGCCTGGGCGGCAAGGGCAACGATGGCGTCGCCGCGTTTGTTCAGCGTCTGCCAGGCTCCATCGGCTATGTGGAATACGCCTACGCGAAGCAGAACAGTCTGGCCTATACCAAACTGTTAGATGCCGATGGCAAAGCGGTCGAACCGGGTGAGCAGAGCTTCAGCGATGCGGCGAAAGGCGCTGACTGGAGCAAATCTTTCGCCCAGGATCTGACCTTCCAGAAAGGCGATAACGCATGGCCGATCACTTCAACCACCTTCATCCTGGTGCATAAAGATCAGGCGAACGCTGAAAAAGGCAAAGCGGTGCTCGAATTCTTCGACTGGGCGTATAAAAACGGCGGCAAAACCACCAGCAGCCTTGACTACGCTTCACTGCCGGATACCGTGGTTGAGCAGGTTCGCGCAGCCTGGAAAACCAACGTGAAAGACAGCAGCGGCAAAGCGCTGTACTAAAGCTACGGCGGAGCTATTCGCCCATACCGCGAGGCGGCGTTCAGTCCGCCTCAACACTTCCGACATTGAGAACGCTATGGCTGCAACCAGGTCGACTTTCAAGGCTCCCGGAAAGCAAGGTGACATTCTGTTTGGCGCGCTGGTTAAGCTGGCGGCGCTGGTGGTGCTGTTGCTGCTCGGTGGGATTATTGTCTCGCTTATCATCTCCTCCTGGCCCAGCATACAGAAGTTCGGCTTTTCCTTTTTGTGGACCAAAACCTGGGATGCGCCTGGCGAGCAGTTTGGCGCGCTGGTGGCGATTTACGGCACCGTTGTGACTTCCCTTATCGCCCTGATCATTGCCGTTCCCGTGAGCTTTGGCATTGCGCTGTTTCTGACCGAACTGGCGCCGGCCTGGCTGCGTCGTCCGCTTGGCGTGGCGATAGAGCTGCTGGCGGCGATCCCCAGTATTGTTTATGGCATGTGGGGACTGTTTATTTTTGCCCCGCTGTTTGCCACGTATTTCCAGACGCCGCTGGGCGACCTGATGGCGAATATCCCCATCGTCGGCGCGCTGTTCTCCGGCCCGGCCTTTGGTATCGGCATACTTGCCGCCGGCATCATTCTTGCCATTATGATCATTCCTTATATCGCTTCGGTGATGCGCGACGTGTTCGAACAAACCCCGGTGATGATGAAGGAATCAGCCTACGGCATCGGTTGTACCACCTGGGAAGTTATCTGGCGCATCGTGCTGCCATTTACTAAAAACGGCGTGATTGGCGGCATCATGCTTGGTCTTGGCCGCGCGCTGGGTGAAACCATGGCGGTCACCTTTATTATCGGCAACACCTGGCAACTGGACAGCGCCTCGCTGTTTATGCCGGGCAACAGCATTACCTCCGCGCTGGCGAATGAGTTTGCCGAGGCGGAATCCGGCGTGCATACCGCCGCGCTGATGGAGCTGGGACTGATCCTGTTTATCATTACGTTTATCGTGCTGGCCTGCTCTAAATTTATGATCCTGCGGCTGGCGAAAAATGAAGGAGCGCGCTCATGACCACCATGGAAATGCAGGCCCGCGCCGAACTGAACGTCTCACGCCGCAAAATGCAGGCGTGGCGGCGAATGAAAAACCGCATCGCCCTGACGCTTTCCCTGCTGACCATGGCCTTTGGCCTGTTCTGGCTGGTGTGGATTTTGTTTGCAACGGTCACCCGCGGCATTGACGGCATGACGCTGTCGCTGTTTACCGCCAACACGCCGCCGCCTAATACAGCCGGCGGCGGCCTGGCGAACGCCATCGCGGGCAGCGGCCTGCTGATTTTATGGTCAACGGCGGTCGGCACGCCGCTGGGTATTCTGGCGGGGATCTACCTTGCGGAATACGGTCGCAAATCCTGGCTGGCGGAGGTGGTTCGTTTTATTAACGATATCCTGCTCTCCGCGCCCTCCATCGTGGTTGGCCTGTTCGTTTACACCCTCGTTGTCGCCCGGATGCAGCACTTTTCGGGCCTGGCTGGCGTGGTGGCGCTGGCGCTGTTGCAGATCCCCATTGTTATCCGCACCACGGAAAACATGCTGAAGCTGGTGCCGGACAGCCTGCGCGAAGCGGCTTACGCGCTGGGCACGCCGAAGTGGAAGATGATTTCGGCGATTACGCTGAAAGCCTCCGTATCCGGCATCCTGACCGGCGTGCTGCTGGCGATTGCGCGCATTGCGGGTGAAACCGCGCCGCTGCTGTTCACTTCGCTCTCCAACCAGTTCTGGAGCACCGACATGATGCAGCCGCTGGCCAACCTGCCGGTAACCATCTTTAAATTCGCCATGAGCCCGTTTGCCGAATGGCAAAGCCTGGCCTGGGCTGGCGTGCTGCTGATCACCCTTTGCGTACTGCTGCTGAACATTCTGGCGCGGGTGATCTTCGCCAAAGGCAAACATTAATGAAGAAGCGCGGCTGCGGCGGCGCGAACCAGTGAGAAAGAGAATGGCTGACAATAGCGGTAAGATGATTCAGGTGCGTGATTTAAACTTCTGGTACGGGAAATTCCATGCGCTGAAGAGTATCAATCTGGATATCGCGAAAAACCAGGTGACCGCCTTCATCGGCCCGTCGGGCTGCGGCAAATCAACCCTGCTGCGCACCTTCAATAAGATGTTCTCGCTCTATCCCGAACAGCGCGCCGAGGGTGAAATTCTGCTGGATGGTGAAAACATCCTGACCGCCAGCCAGGACATTGCTTTGCTGCGCGCGCGCGTCGGTATGGTCTTTCAGAAGCCCACGCCGTTTCCGATGTCGATTTACGATAATATCGCCTTTGGCGTGCGGCTGTTTGAGAAGCTTTCGCGCGCCGATATGGATGAGCGGGTGCAGTGGGCGTTGACCAAGGCAGCCCTGTGGACGGAAACCAAAGACAAGCTGCATCAGAGCGGCTACAGCCTTTCCGGCGGACAACAGCAGCGTTTATGCATCGCGCGCGGCATCGCCATTCGTCCTGAAGTGCTGCTACTGGATGAACCCTGCTCGGCGCTGGATCCGATCTCAACCGGTCGCATTGAGGAGCTGATCACCGAGCTGAAGCAGGATTATACCGTGGTGATCGTGACGCATAATATGCAGCAGGCGGCACGCTGCTCCGATCATACCGCCTTTATGTATCTGGGCGAGCTGATTGAGTTCAGCGATACCGACACGCTGTTTACCAAGCCGCACCAGAAACAGACTGAAGACTATATTACCGGCCGCTACGGTTAATTTGACTGGAGAACACGATGGATAACCTGAATCTGAACAAACATATCTCCGGGCAGTTTAACGCCGAGCTGGAGCACATTCGTACCCAGGTGCTGACCATGGGCGGCATGGTGGAGCAGCAGCTGACCGATGCGATCACCGCGATGCATAATCAGGACGGCGAACTGGCGCAGCAGGTCATAGACGGCGATCAGAAAGTGAATATGATGGAAGTGTCGATTGATGAAGCCTGCGTGCGCATTATCGCCAAGCGGCAGCCCACCGCCAGCGATCTGCGGCTGGTGATGGCGATCATCAAAACGATCTCCGAACTGGAGCGTATTGGCGACGTGGCGGAAAAAATTAGCCGCACCGCGCTGGAAAAATTTGGTCAGTCGCACCAGCCGTTGCTGGTGAGTCTGGAGTCGATGGGGCACCACACCATCCAGATGCTGCACGACGTGCTGGACGCTTTCGCGCGTATGGATCTGAATGCGGCGATCGAAATCTATCGGGAAGACAAAAAGGTGGATCAGGAATATGAAGGCATCGTCCGCCAGTTGATGACCTACATGATGGAAGATCCGCGCACTATTCCCAGCGTATTGACCGCGTTGTTCTGCGCACGCGCCATTGAGCGTATTGGCGACCGCTGTCAGAACATCTGTGAAATCATTTTCTATTTCGTGAAAGGTCAGGACTTCCGCCACGTCGGTGGCGACCAGCTTGATAAACTGCTTACCGGCGACGACAGCAGCAGCACGCCCGCCTGATCCTTATCAGGCCGGATTAATCCGGCCTGATTTCTCCGCCTCCGCGTTTTCCTCTGGAATGGCTGCGTCTGCAAAATTATACTTGCCGCACATTTATTCAGACAGGGAACGCACATGACTTCTCAGCAGCCGGGCACCACGCCCGCGAAGGCCATGCTGGCCGCCGTCAGCGGTTATGCAATGGACGGCTTCGATCTGCTTATTCTTGGCTTTATGCTGCCTGCCATCAGCGTTTCGCTGGCGCTGGATGCTTCTCAGGCCGGTTCGCTGGTCACCTGGACGCTGATTGGCGCCGTGGCGGGTGGCATCATTTTTGGCCACCTCAGCGATCGGCTGGGGCGCATTCGCGTGCTGACCTTCACCATTCTGATGTTTTCGCTGTTTACCGGCCTGTGTGCGGTGGCGCAGGGCTACTGGGATCTGTTGATCTACCGCACGCTGGCGGGCGTCGGGCTGGGCGGCGAGTTCGGTATCGGTATGGCGCTGATCGCCGAAGCCTGGCCGGCCAATAAGCGCAATCGCGCGTCGGCGTGGGTGGGTATTGGCTGGCAGCTCGGCGTGCTGCTGGCGGCGTTTATTACGCCGCTGCTGCTGGACGTTATCGGCTGGCGCGGTATGTTTCTGGTCGGGCTGTTTCCTGCGCTGGTGTCATTTTTTATCCGACGGGGCGCAGGCGAGCCTGAAGGCTTCACCCGCGCGCAAAAAAACACCCAGACGCTGTCGTTCTCCGCACGCCTGAAGCTGCTGTTCAGAGATGCCGCCACCGCGAAGGCCAGCCTTGGCATTCTGATCCTCTGCTCGGTACAGAACTTCGGCTATTACGGGCTGATGATCTGGATGCCGAGCTATCTCTCGTCCAGTTTTGGTTTTACGCTGACAAAATCAGGCCTGTGGACGGCGGTGACGGTCGTCGGCATGATCTTTGGTATCTGGCTGTTCGGCATGTTGGCCGATCGCTTCGCACGCTGGAAAATCTTCCTGCTTTATCAGTTCGGCGCAGTGATTATGGTGGTGATTTACGCGCAGCTCCGCGACCCCACGATTATGCTGTTCAGCGGCGCGGTTATGGGGATGTTCGTTAATGGCATGATTGGCGGCTACGGCGCGCTGATTTCCGACACCTACCCGGTGCAGGCGCGCGCCACGGCGCAGAACGTGCTGTTTAATCTGGGGCGCGGCGTCGGCGGCTTCGGCCCGTTGGTGATCGGTATGCTCGCCAGCCAGCTCTCTTTTGTTGCCGCCATTACTCTGCTGGCGCTTATCTACCTGCTGGATATCGTCGCCACGCTGTTTTTGTTACCCAAAACCCAGGGCAGCGAGGATCGGCTGGGCGCGATTGGCTGATCAGGTCGTCAGCGTCCAGCCGCGCGCGTTCCACAGGTCGGGCAGTTGCGCCATATCATCAAAAGACGTCACCAGCGGATGCGCCAGCGGCCTGTTGTGCGCATCCGCGCAGTAGTAGAAAACCGGTATGCCTGCCGCGATACCGGCTTTTGCGCCCGCTTCTGAATCGTCCACCAAAATGCAGCGATCGATAGCCACGCCCATCTCGCTGGCCGCGTGCAGCATCAAATCGGGATCGGGTTTCCAGCTGTTGATGTCATAGCCGCTGTATAACCGGTCATCAAAAAAGCGCAGCATTTTCGTCAGGCCCAGCGAATGCTGCATTTTACCGACGGTGCCGTTCGATACCACGCAAATGGGCACGTTCATCTTTTCCAGCAGCGCGCGGGCGCCGGCGATGGGTTTCAGTTCACGATCAAAAAGTCTGGCGACCTCTTTACGATAAGCGGGTTCAAGCTCGTCTACCGTGGCGGAGAGTTGATGCTGCGCACAGACATCATCGATAATATCGTAGAGCTTCACGCCCTTATATTTTTCAAACATCTCGTTGAGCGAAAGCTCTGCGCCGAACCGTGCAAAGGTATTGACGTAGGCCTGCGTACATAACAATTCGCTGTCAACCAGCGTCCCGTCGCAATCAAAAAAGACACATTCAACAGACATCGGCGGTTCTCCCTTGTTGCCCTGTTCCGACACTTTACTTAACTCACGGCGAAATGCGACCCGTTAATCAACACTCAGCAGCGCAATCGGTTGCGAAAAAACCGTTCGTCCGTCTACCAAATTTCGATGAATAGGTTAGGATAGCCGACGAAAAATCCTTCTCCGTTTTGGAATGAAACAATGAATAACTCCGGTCTGATGCAGCGGATTTTTAAACTCCAGGAGCACGGCACGACGGTGCGTACCGAAGTGATAGCAGGCTTCACGACGTTCCTCACCATGGTCTATATCGTTTTCGTGAATCCGCAGATCCTCGGCGTGGCGGGCATGAATACCCAGGCGGTATTTGTGACAACCTGCCTGATTGCCGCTGGCGGCAGTATTTTGATGGGGCTGATTGCCAATCTGCCGGTGGCGCTGGCACCGGCGATGGGGCTGAACGCCTTTTTTGCCTTTGTGGTGGTGGGTGCCATGGGCATCTCCTGGCAGGTGGGCATGGGCGCTATTTTCTGGGGCGCTGTTGGTCTGCTGCTGCTGACCATTTTCCGCATTCGCTACTGGATGATCGCCAATATTCCTCTCAGCCTGCGCGTGGGGATCACCGCCGGTATCGGCCTGTTTATTGCGATGATTGGACTGAAAAACGCCGGTATCGTGGTACCTAATAAAGACACGCTGGTGGCCGTCGGCGATCTGACCTCGCACAGCGTGCTGCTGGGCGCACTGGGTTTCTTTATTATTGCCGTGCTGGCTTCGCGTAACGTGCATATTGCCGTGCTGGTTTCCATCGTCGTGGTGACGCTGATCGCCCTGGTGACCGGCGACGTCCAATATGGCGGCGTGTTTTCGATGCCAACCGGCGTGACTGCCGTGCTGGGTGAGGTCGATTTAGCCGGTTCGTTCAATATCGGTATGGCCGGTATCATCTTTTCATTCATGTTAGTTAACCTTTTTGACTCGTCCGGCACGCTGATTGGCGTAACGGACAAAGCCGGTCTGACCGATGAAAAAGGCACTTTCCCGCGCATGAAGCAGGCGCTGTATGTCGACAGCCTCAGCTCGGTAGCGGGCGCTTACATCGGTACCTCTTCCGTTACCGCCTACATTGAAAGCACCTCCGGCGTTTCAATCGGTGGCCGCACCGGCCTGGTTGCGGTGGTCACCGGCATCCTGTTCCTGGCCGTGATGTTCCTTTCGCCGCTGGCGGGCATGGTGCCGCCTTACGCTACCGCAGGCGCGCTGATCTACGTTGGCGTACTGATGACCTCAAGCCTGGCGCGGGTGAAGTGGGAAGATTTGACCGAAGCGGTGCCCGCTTTTGTCACTACCGCCATGATGCCGTTCAGCTTCTCCATCACGGAGGGGATCGCATTGGGCTTTATCTCCTATTGCGTGATGAAGCTGGGCACCGGCCGCTGGCGGGAAATCAGCCCGTGTGTGGTGGTTGTCGCGCTGCTGTTTGTGCTGAAGATCGTATTTATCGACGCGCATTAACCTGAGCGCCCGGCCGCCTTGACGTGCGTTATTTGCCACCCGCAAGATCGATAAAGCTTCCGGTGACGTAAGAGGCGTCGTCGGAGAGTAGCCAGACGATCGCCTGCGCAACCTCTTCCGGCGTGCCGCCGCGCTTCATCGGGATCAGCGCCTTCACCCGATCAACGCGACCCGGTTCGCCGCCGTCAGCATGCATTTCCGTGTAGATAAAGCCGGGCCGCACGGCGTTCACACGTATGCCCTGTGCCGCCACTTCTAAAGAAAGCCCAATGGTAAACGTATCGATTGCGCCTTTTGACGCGGCGTAATCGAGATATTCGTGCGGCGCGCCAAGCCGCGAGGCGGCGGAAGAGACATTAACAATCGCGCCGCCCTGGCCACCATGACGCCACGACATACGCTTCACCGCCTCGCGAGCGCAGATAATGTTGCCCGTCACGTTAGTGGCGAGCACCCTTTCCAGCCGCTGGCTGGTCAACTGCTCAATGGAGGATTGTTGCTGAAGCATCGCGGCGTTGTTAACCAGGCCGGTCAGCGGGCCGAGCTGTTCATCTATCTGCTGAAACATAGCGACAATCTGATCTTCGCTGGCAATATCAGCGCAAATGGCGAGGGCTTCGCCGCCCTGCTGACGAATGCTCTCCACCACGGCCTGCGCACACGTTTCGCGCGAATGGTAGCCGATGCAGATCTTATGGCCTTTGGCCGCCAGGTTCAGCGCTGTCGCCCGGCCAATACCGCGAGCGCCGCCGGTGATGAGCGTAATATTTTTCTTCATTATTGTTCTTCCAGTCGGGCGTTAGTACGGGATTTCCCCACCAGCATTAATGCCGCAATGCCAAGGCAGCAAAGCGCCATCGCACAGAAAAGCGCTTTTCCATACCATTCAAGCAACGCGCCGCCCACGAACGGGCCGAGCGATAAGCCTAAAATAACCAGCGTCCAGCGCGCAAAATAATTTGCCATTGGTCACTCCGTGATAACAATCAGCTGCAATCGGCAATAGTATAGGAATCTTCTTAGCTTATTTCACGATGCTTTACGCAGCCGATCGTTTTTTCGGAATTTTTTAACTTATGGAAGACGCCAGCTCAGATGCCGTCTGGCCTCCTGCCGTACCCGATGTAACACGCGATGTTTAATCTCACGGTAGTCTGGCTGCTCTGCCAGCGTTTCGATGTCGCGCTCGCGGCCAAAAGGCAGCACGATTTCATCCACGATTTTTCCAGGCCTGGCAGACATGATCAGGATCCTGTCTGCCAGAAACAGCGCCTCTTCAACGTCGTGAGTAACAAACAGCAGCGTGGTGGATGTTTCTGTCCATGCTTTGCGCAGCAGTTCCTGCATCATTATCCGGGTCTGCGCATCCAGCGCGCCGAAAGGTTCATCCAGCAGCAACACGTCCGGCCCCGGTAGCCAGGCGCGCGCCAGCGCTACGCGCTGTTTCATGCCGCCGGAAAGCTGCCACGGAGCATGATGTTCAAACCCTGCCAGCCCCACGCGATCGAGCCACTGCCTGGCTTGCTCTGTAACCTTCGTTTTTTGATGTTTTTGCAGGCGTGGCCCAAAGGTCACATTCTCCAGTACTGAGAGCCAGGGAAAAAGGTTCGGCTGTTGGAAAATCATGCCGCGATCCGGTCCTGGTTTCTGAACCGTTTTACCGTTGCAGACAACGGAGCCGCTTTGCGGCGTCTGGAACCCCGCCACCAGATTGAGAATGGTCGATTTTCCGCAGCCCGAAGGACCGAGCAGCACCACGAACTCGCCTTCCGCAATAGCCAGAGTGATATCTTCCAGAACCGTTAGCGGTTGCGGTTTCGCTGAGTAATGCAGAGAGACGTTATCAAGAGAAATGTGCGGCATTATTCTTTTCCCGCCCACGGCACCAGCCAGCGCTGTAGGCCCAGCAGTATTAAATCCAGTAAATAACCAATTCCGCCGAGCAGCAGAATGCCGAGCATAACGATATCGGTGCGTAGATAAGAGCTGGCGTTAATCACCATCCAGCCCAGGCCTGAACTGGCCGCCACCATTTCAGCGGCAATCAGCGAGGTCCAACCGATGCCGATAGAGAGACGAACGGTAGTAAACAGCTCCGGCAGCGCATCCGGTAGCACCACGCGAGAAAATATCTGTTTGCGGCTGGCGCCCAGCGTTTGCGCCACGCGGATGCGCGAGCGTCCAATGCGCTCTACCGCCGCGCTTGCGCCCACCACCACGCTTAAGAAAGTGGCGATGAAAATTAAAAAGAATTTCGATGCTTCACCAATCCCCAGCCACACCACAGCCAGCGGGATCAACGCGATTTTCGGCAATGGCCGCAGAAACTGGACAAAGGGATTGAGCACGGCGGCAAGCGTCGCCGACAGGCCCATCAGCAGGCCGAGGGGAACGCCCAATAAAATCGCCACGGCAAAGGCGCCCAGCGCCCGCGCAAGGCTGACAGAAATGTGCTGCCACAGCGGCACCTGTCGATAACCGTCAGCCAGCAGCTCTTCCGTCGTAATGCCAATGTCAGTCAACGACGGCAGCAATAGCGGATCAACCCATTGCCGCGTTGCTGCCACTTGCCACAGAATAAAAAACAGCGTGACTGAAAGCGTACCGATTGCGACCTGTTGACTCAGTTTCATTTGGCAGGCGCTGCCGCTTCACGGATATAGCGCGAGTTGATCGCGTTGTTCCAGTGACCGGGAATATCGCGCTTACGGATTTCGCCAATGTCGGCAAGAAAGCCTGCGGTTTTGGTCAGTGCTTTACCGATTCCGCTGTTATCCGCATCGGTTCCATCGCCCAGCCAGGCCGCGGTCGTCTGTTCACTCAGTGACGGATACTCCAGGCCACCCAACGTATTGGCTGCGGTGGCTACCGGTGCGCCAACCTCTTTCGCAACGATGGCCGATGCGCGCTCGGGATCTTTACGGAACGCATCAACCTTCTGCTGATGCACGCGCAGGAAGGCGCTTACGGTCTGCGGATACTTCTCTGCAAAGGCTTTACGAACAACGTAATTGTTATAAATCAGGTAGCCGCTTTTTTGCAGATCTTTCGTGGCGAAGACCTGATGTCCGCCGTTGGATTCAAGCTGTTGAGCAAAGGGCGCCCAGACGTATCCTGCATCGATATCGCCGCGTTGCCATGCCGCCACCATTTCCGCCGGGCGTAAAGCTAACAGGGTAATTTTACTGCGATCGAGTTTATTAACGGTAATCGCGGCCTCAAGCGCATATTGCGCCGTAGAATTTGGCGGATAAGCCACGCGTTTACCTTCAATATCTTTAATTGTGCGGATACCGTTTTTGCCAATTAAACGTTCGTAGCTGGCAATGACGCCGGAAACGCCAATGATCTCCACAGGGAGTTTTCGCACCACGCCCGCCGTTGCCGGACTTGAGCCAAAATTAGCAATATCAATAGCGCCACTGGCAAAATAACTTAGCGCGTCCGCGCCGGAGGCAAACTGTACCCACTTCACTTTGCTACCCAGCTCTTTTTCCAGTGAGCCATCCGCTTTTGCCAGCATAATGACCTGCGATCCGCCGCTGTAGGCAACGCGAACTTCTTCAGGTTTATCAGCCGACTGGCTCAGGCTGCTCCACAGGCTGGCAGTCGCCAACAGTAGAATAAGGTGTTTTTTCATTTTTTCCGGGCGCAATAAATAATATGTGACGGCATTATAAAGAGTTACCGCTTAATCATTTATATGAATAGCGGATATCGATTATTGGAAATAGCAGTTGCCCGATGTTTATTTATATTTCTGCGACTCATACTATTTCCGCACGTCGCTGTCGCCATATATTGGCGCACAACATTGCCATCGCTTCGGCAGGATCAATTGTCGGCTGCGCCGGCGACCACTTGACAGCGTTGAGCGCCAGCGGCACTTCAGTGCAGGCAAGCACCAGTCGTTCAGCGCCGCGATCGCACAGCGCCTGTGCCAGCTTTGCCAGGTACTCGCCGCCTTCCTGTAAAGCGCCCCGCTTAACCGCGTAACAGCCCGGGACGAACCATTCGTTCATTTCCTGTGCCGTTGGGGTGAGCGTGGCAATATTGTGTCGGTCAAAACGTTGCTGGAACCATCCGGCCGCGCAGGTTGCCTCAGTGGCGATCATGCCAACGCGCGCTGGCTGCTGCGGCAAATTGAGCACGGCCTCAAGCGTGGCGTCGGCAAGGTGCAGCAGCGGCGCTCTGCTTGCCTCGGCCAGCGGCGCAAACCAGTGATGAGCAGTGTTGCATGCAATAACGATATGTGTGGCGCCAATACGGTTGAGCTGTTCGATTCCCGTCAGTAACTGGGGCAACGGTGAGGGACCACGGCCCGCCAGCGCTTTTTGCCGATCGGCGATTTGTGGCACGTTCCAGATAACCATGGGGATTTGCTGCTGATCGCTGTCTGCGCCAACCGCCAGCAGGATTTTATACTGAAAGTCCACGGTAGCCAGCGGGCCCATGCCGCCCAACACGCCCAATAAAAAGCGGTCAGCCACGGTATGCGTCCAGCACCTGGCGATAACCGAACAGCCCCGCCGCGCCGCCGGTGTGAATGAACACCACGTTTTCGTCCTGACGGAAATGCCCTTTACGTATCAGATCGATCAGGCCCGCCATACCTTTACCCGAGTAAACCGGATCCAATAAAATGCCTTCGTGCTGTGCCAGCAGCGTCAGGGCTTCCAGCATGCTTTCTGTCGGCAGGCCGTAACCATCGCCAACATAATCGCTGTTCGCTTTCACCGCCTCGCGAGGCAGTTCGCCTTTTACGCCCAGCAGTTCACGCGTGCGCTCGGCAAGCTGACGAACGTTTTCTTCCTGCTTCTCTTTCGGCGCGCGAACGCTAATTCCCAATACCGGAATGCCGCTGTTGCTGGCGGTGAAACCCGCGACCAGCCCGGCCTGCGTACCGGTGCTGCCTGTGGCATGCACTACGTGATCGATGCGTAAGCGCTGCTGGCTTGACTGATATAACAGCTCTTCCGCGCAGGCCACATAACCCAGCGCGCCAACAGGATTAGAGCCGCCGCCAGGAATAATATATGGCGTGTGTCCCTGCTCACGCAGCGACTGTGCATATTCCTCCATCGCCAGCGCCATATCAGTGCCAGCCTCCAGATGCGCCACCACTTCGCCTCCGAGAAGGTGATCCAGCAGAACATTGCCCGACTGCTGATAGTCTTCGCCAAAATCCGTTACCCGCTTTTCCAAAAACACTTTCGCCTTTAGTCCAAGTTTTGCCGCACCGGCAATGGTCTGACGCACGTGGTTAGATTGCGTTGCGCCTTGCGTAATAATCACGTCGGCCTTTTGCGCCAATGCATCAGCCAGCAAAAATTCCAGCTTGCGCGTTTTATTGCCGCCGGTCGCGAGGCCTGTGCAGTCGTCGCGCTTAATCCATAACTGCGGGCCGCCCAGTAAGCGGGTAAGGTGATTCAGCGGCTCAAGCGGGGTGGGAAAATGTCCGAGGTTGAGGCGGGGGAAGCGGGCCAGATGCATGAGAACTCCTTTATTTTAAACACTGGCGGGCCATGAAAAGAATCCAGGCCGCCTTTTCTCCAGTGTAAAGCGGGTTGCATCAGGTCCTTAAAAACATTTATTGCTTTAGATAGCGATTAAATTCATGAACGTGGTGTTATTCACAGAAGCGCGTGATTTATCGCTAAAAATCCCGCACAGCAAAGCACTGTGCGGAACGAAGGCGCAGTTGGCAGGTTATTTCCCGATACAAAAACTGGAGAAAATCCGGCCTAACAGGTCGTCTGAGGTAAATTCACCGGTGATTTCGCTAAGCGCCTGCTGAGCGACGCGCAGTTCTTCGGCCAGCAGTTCTCCCGCGCGCGCGTCAATCAGCTGCGATCGTCCCTGAAGTAAGTGAGTGGCCGCTAACTCTAATGCCTGAAGATGGCGGCGACGCGCAATAAAACCGCCTTCAATGTTGCCAGAGAATCCCATGCTCGCCTTCAAAAGGTCGCGTAGCGCAGCAATGCCTGCGCCGGTGTGTGCGGAAAGACGAATAAGTGAGTGACCATTCACTTCTTCTATACCTGCGGCTTCACCGGTTACATCAGCCTTGTTACGTACCACGGTGACCGGCAGCGCAGCAGGCAGACGGGCGATAAAATCAGGCCAAATCTCGGCAGGTTCGGTGGCAGCCGTGGTGGTGCCATCCACCATGAAAAGCACCCGGTCGGCCTGCCCGATTTCATGCCAGGCGCGTTCAATTCCAATGCGCTCAACTTCATCGCCCGCCTCGCGCAGTCCCGCCGTATCAATAATATGCAGCGGCATACCGTCGATATGGATGTGTTCACGCAGCACGTCGCGCGTGGTGCCCGCAATGTCGGTGACGATAGCGGCTTCGCGCCCGGCCAGTGCGTTGAGCAGGCTGGATTTTCCGGCATTGGGTCGTCCGGCGATCACCACCTTCATGCCTTCGCGCAGCAGGCTGCCCTGATGCGCCCCGGCGCGCACGCCGTCAAGATCGGCGATGACCTGCGCTAACTGCGCCTCTATCTTACCGTCGGAAAGAAAATCAATTTCCTCATCGGGAAAGTCGATGGCCGCTTCAACAAAGATTCGCAGGTTAGTAAGTGCTTCCACCAAATGATTAACGCGCTGCGAAAAGACGCCCTGTAGCGAGTTCAGCGCCGAGCGTGCGGCCTGGCCAGAGCTGGCGTCGATCAGGTCGGCGATGGCTTCCGCCTGCGCCAGATCCAGCTTGTCGTTAAGAAAGGCGCGTTCAGAGAACTCGCCGGGGCGCGCGATGCGTACGCCGGGTATCGCCACGATGCGTTTCAGCAGCAGATCGAGGATCACCGGGCCGCCGTGGCCCTGAAGCTCCAGCACGTCTTCGCCGGTGAAGGAGTTCGGGCCGGGAAACCATAGCGCAATGCCCTGATCCAGCGCGCTGCCGTCCTCGTCGCGAAACGGCAGGTAGTCGGCGTAGCGTGGCTTCGGCAGCTTGCCCAGTAGCGCCTGCGCCACCTCAGCGGCTCTGCTTCCCGACACGCGCAGTATGCCCACGCCGCCTCGGCCTGGCGGCGTCGCCTGCGCAACGATGGTTTCGCTATTCATAGTTTGCTCCATAAAAAAGGCGGTCAACCGACCGCCTTATTTTGCCACCCTTCATCTTTCAGATGCGGAGGTCGTTATGCTTTCTTTTTGTCACGGCTGTGCAGCCCGCGTTTTTCCAGCCCGCGATAAATAAGCTGCTGCTGGATAATGGTCACCAGGTTGCTGACGATATAGTACAGCACCAGGCCTGACGGGAACCACAGGAAGAAGACGGTGAAGATGACCGGCATGAAGGTCATGATCTTCTGCTGCATTGGGTCGGTCACGGTGGTTGGCGACATCTTCTGAATAAAGAACATCGTCACGCCCATCAGGATCGGCAGGATGTAATACGGGTCCTGCGCGGAGAGGTCGTGGATCCACAGCGCGAACGGCGCATGGCGCAGCTCAACCGAGCCCATCAGCATGTAGTATAGCGCCAGGAAGATAGGCATCTGGATAACCAGCGGCAGACAGCCACCCAGCGGATTCACCTTCTCTGCTTTATACAGCGCCATCATCTCCTGACTCATGCGCTGCTTGTCTTCGCCTAAACGCTCGCGCATTGCCTGAATTTTCGGCTGCAACATGCGCATTTTCGCCATCGAGGTGTACTGCGCTTTAGTCAGCGGGTACATGATGCCGCGTACGATGAAGGTGATAACGATAATGGAGAAGCCCCAGTTACCGATAAAGCTGTGCAGGAATTTCAACAGCTTAAACAGCGGCTGCGAGATAAACCACAGCCAGCCGTAATCCACCGTCAGATCCAGATGGGGCGCCACGGCAGCCATCTTGTCCTGGATTTCCGGGCCAACCCACAGCGTCGCGGCCAGGTTCTGCTGGCTGCCTGGCGCAACGGTCACCGGCGCAGACTTATAGCCAATTGCCGCCACGCCGTTGCCCAGGTTGCTGGTGTACAGCGTGTTATTGCCCGCGGTGCGAGGCACCCACGCGGTAGCGAAATACTGCTGAAGCATCGCTACCCAGCCGTTGCCGGTGGTGACGTTCAGGTTTTCGTTATCGCTGATTTTGTCGAACTTATATTTTTCGTAGTTGGTCTCACTGCTGGAGTAAGCCGCGCCACGGAACGTATGCAGCGCAAAGTTATTGCTGCCGGTATCGCGATGCTTCGGCAGATCGATGGTCTGCTTGAGCTGGCCGAACATCGCCACTTCCAGCGGCTGCTGGGTGGTGTTATTAACCTGATACTCAACGCCGATGGCGTATTCGCCGCGCTTCAGCACGAAGGTTTTGGTCCAGATCACGCCGTTTTCAGCGGTGAACGTCAGCGGAATACGCAGTTCGCTCTGGTCGTTGGAGAGCTCAAAGCTATCCTGCGCGGTGGTAAACAGCGGACGCGAACCGTTGGCCGGATTGTCCGGGCCGTTACGTCCGGTCAGGCCGCTCTGCGCCTGATAAAGGAAGTTCGGTTTGGTTTCCAGCAGCTGGAACGGCTGCGTCGAACCCAGTTCGTCCGGATGCGCCAGCAGTCTGGCCTGCTCGATATCACCGCCGCGGGTATTGATATTCAAAGACAGAACGTCTGTCTTCACGGTGATCGTTTTGCCCTGTCCGCTGGCAGGCACGGCCTGATTTGCGGCATCGCCGGTCGTGTTTTGTGTGGTCTGAGTCTGCACAGGCTGCGGAGCATGGTCCGTCTGCCAGGCTTGCCAGATCATAAAAGACACGAACAGAAAAGCGATGAGAAAGAGATTGCGTTGCGAATCCATCGTTAATGTTCTCTGGTATCAATGTTATTTGGCGGCACCGGATCGTCGCCACCCGGGTTCAAAGGGTGGCATTTTAATACGCGTTTTATCGTCAACCAACTGCCTTTTATCACACCAAACCTGCGCAATGCCTCAATTCCGTATTGAGAACAGGTTGGATGGAAGCGACAGTGAGGTCCTAAGAGCGGGCTGATAACGCGCTGATAGACGCGAATCAGCCCAATCAGGAGCCGCGAGCCAGGCGACAGTGTCGACGCCATATTTTCTCCAACGCTTCCGTTAGCGCCTGGTTATCCAGGTCGGCAACCCCTTTTTTCGCCACCACCACAAAATCCATTGCGGGCAGTTCATGTTGACGCAGACGAAAGCTTTCGCGGGTCAGTCGCTTGATCCGGTTGCGTTCGTGTGCGCGCTTGACGTGTTTTTTGGCGACGGTAAGACCGATGCGGGGATGTCCCAGCGAGTTCAGGCGGCCGAGAATTGTCATTTGCGGCGTGCCAGCTCTTTGTGGCTGCTGGAAGACGAAAGTGAATTGAGTGGGAGTTAACAAACGTAACTCCCTGGGAAATGCGAGCTTAACCACTCAGCGGTTAGCTTTTATTACTTAGAAACGGTCAGACGAGCGCGGCCTTTAGCACGACGACGTGCCAGAACCTGACGACCATTTTTTGTTGCCATACGAGCACGGAAACCGTGTGAACGGTTGCGCTTCAGTACGGACGGTTGAAAAGTGCGTTTCATGGCGATTTCTACCTAAACTTGAAAAATTTCACTGGATGACGCGTTTCATGGTCAGTAAACCAACCGACGCCTCAAGTGTGTCTTTGATAAAGAGGCGGGATTGTAATAATTGTACAGTCCAGAGTCAATTTACTTCGCGTTAAAGTCGCGACCGGGTATCCCATTCAACCGTAAAACAGTCGATAAGGGCCAGCGCGCAATACGCCGGGGTGAGGATTATACGGCGTGCGGGATAAAGCGCAAGGATCGCCGGGATCTTCTCGCGATCCCCTTACATAAATTTCCAACGAGAACGTGATGGCGCCGTGAATTTTAAACGAATACGGACGATCCTGAATGCCTTTTACCCGTGAAAGCGTAAACTTATCCCGGCTTTCATTGCCTGTGGATAAATTGGATCAAAACTGTGTAGAAAGTGAAGATCTCTGCCGCGCTTTACGCTATGATCCGCCCTTCCGTTTGCGATCCTTCGGGTCAGACAGCGGCGGAGAAACCGCAGACAGCGGTTCGTATGCTACCCATCTGCATGCGTCAACAATGATGAATTTATCGCTTCAGCGCCTTTTTTCTTGTCGAATTTTTTCGAGTGGAGTCCGCCGTGTCACTTACGCTTTGGCAACAGTGCCTTGCCCGTTTGCAGGATGAACTTCCTGCCACTGAATTCAGCATGTGGATACGTCCGTTGCAGGCCGAATTAAACGACAATACGCTTGCCCTGTATGCGCCAAACCGTTTCGTGCTCGACTGGGTTCGCGATAAATATCTTAATAATATCAATGCGCTACTAAATGATTTTTGCGGCAACGACACGCCGCTGCTGCGTTTTGAAGTGGGCAGCAAGCCCGTAACAAGGCAGATAAGCCAGCCCGCCATGGCGGCCAGCGCGCAGACCAGCGCCGCACCGGCTCGCCCTGCGCCTTCGCGTCCAAGCTGGGATAACCTGCCTGCCCCGGCAGAACTCTCCTACCGCTCCAACGTGAATACCAAGCATAACTTCGACAACTTCGTTGAGGGTAAATCGAACCAGCTGGCCCGCGCGGCGGCGCGTCAGGTCGCGGACAACCCTGGCGGCGCCTATAACCCGCTCTTCCTTTATGGCGGCACCGGCCTCGGCAAAACCCACCTGCTGCATGCGGTAGGCAACGGCATTATGGCACGCAAGCCCAACGCCAAAGTGGTGTACATGCACTCCGAGCGCTTCGTGCAGGACATGGTTAAGGCGCTGCAAAATAACGCCATTGAAGAGTTCAAACGCTATTATCGATCGGTTGACGCGCTGTTAATCGATGACATTCAGTTTTTTGCGAATAAAGAGCGCTCGCAGGAAGAGTTTTTTCACACCTTTAATGCGCTGCTGGAAGGCAATCAGCAGATCATTTTGACGTCGGATCGCTATCCGAAAGAGATCAACGGCGTGGAAGATCGCCTGAAGTCGCGCTTTGGCTGGGGCCTGACGGTGGCGATTGAGCCGCCGGAGCTGGAAACCCGCGTGGCGATCCTGATGAAAAAGGCCGATGAAAACGATATTCGTCTGCCGGGCGAAGTGGCGTTTTTTATTGCCAAGCGCCTGCGTTCCAACGTGCGCGAACTGGAAGGCGCGCTGAACCGCGTCATTGCCAACGCCAATTTTACCGGACGCGCCATCACTATCGATTTTGTGCGCGAGGCGTTGCGCGATCTGCTGGCGCTTCAGGAGAAGCTGGTCACTATTGATAATATTCAGAAAACGGTCGCTGAATATTATAAAATCAAGGTGGCTGACCTGTTGTCAAAGCGCCGTTCGCGCTCGGTTGCCCGTCCTCGTCAGATGGCGATGGCGCTGGCGAAAGAGTTGACGAATCACAGCCTGCCGGAAATCGGTGACGCTTTTGGGGGTCGTGACCACACAACCGTGCTTCACGCCTGCCGTAAAATCGAGCAGCTGCGTGAAGAAAGTCACGATATTAAAGAAGATTTCTCTAATTTAATCAGAACATTATCCTCCTGACGCTATGAAATTTATTGTAGAACGTGAGCATTTACTGAAGCCCTTACAGCAGGTCAGCGGCCCGCTGGGCGGTCGCCCGACGCTGCCAATTCTTGGCAATTTGCTTGTCCAGGTGAATGACGGCAATCTGCTGCTGACCGGCACCGATTTAGAAATGGAGATGGTGGCCCGCGTCGCGCTGACGCAGGATCATGAACCCGGCGCCACCACCGTACCGGCCCGCAAATTTTTTGATATCTGCCGTGGTTTGCCCGAAGGCGCCGAAATCACGGTGATCCTCGACGGTGAGAGAATGCTGGTGCGCTCCGGGCGCAGCCGTTTTTCACTCTCCACCCTGCCTGCCAGCGATTTTCCCAATCTGGACGACTGGCAGAGCGAAGTCGAATTCACCCTGCCCCAGGCGACCATGAAGCGCCTGATTGAAGCCACGCAGTTTTCAATGGCGCATCAGGACGTGCGTTACTACCTTAACGGCATGCTGTTTGAAACCGAAGGCGAAGAGCTGCGTACCGTGGCGACCGACGGCCACCGTCTGGCGGTGTGCTCGATGCCGGTGGGCGTTGCGCTGCCCAGTCATTCGGTGATTGTGCCGCGTAAAGGCGTGATTGAACTGGTTCGCCTGCTGGACGGCGGCGACACGCCGTTGCGGGTGCAGATTGGCAGCAACAACATTCGCGCCCACGTGGGCGACTTTATCTTTACCTCCAAGTTAGTCGATGGCCGTTTCCCCGATTATCGCCGCGTATTGCCGAAGAACCCCGACAAAACGCTGGATGCAGGCTGCGATTTGCTGAAGCAGGCTTTCGCTCGCGCGGCCATTCTCTCTAACGAGAAGTTTCGCGGCGTTCGCCTCTATGTCAGCGAAAATCAGCTCAAGATCACCGCCAATAATCCTGAACAGGAAGAGGCGGAAGAGATCCTTGATGTTACCTACGGCGGCACCGATCTGGAGATCGGCTTCAACGTCAGCTACGTGCTCGACGTGCTTAACGCGCTGAAGTGCGAGAACGTGCGTCTGCTGCTAACGGATTCCGTGTCGAGCGTGCAGATCGAAGATGCGGCCAGTCAAAGTGCCGCCTATGTCGTCATGCCGATGAGGTTGTAGTTTATCGGGCTATCTTGCTTGCCATTTTGGGATTGGGCAGTGCTCAAAATCCTCACGTACTTCAGTACGTTCCGGTTTTTGCGCGCTGGACGCACCCAAACTGGCTGCGCCGATAACGCCCTGGTGATGATGCCGTCTGCCGCACTGGATAATTCATATTTATGGCTTTAACCCGCCTTCTGATCAAAGACTTCCGAAACATTGAAAACGCGGATCTGGCCCTGGCGCCCGGTTTCAACTTTTTAGTTGGCGCCAACGGCAGCGGCAAGACCAGCGTGCTGGAGGCGATCTACACGCTGGGCCACGGGCGCGCCTTTCGCAGTTTGCAGGCGGGGCGCGTTATTCGTCACGAGCAGGATGCCTTTGTGCTGCATGGCCGCATTCAGGGCGCGGAGCGGGAAATATCTGTCGGCCTGACCAAAAATCGTGCGGGCGACAGCAAAGTGCGCATCGATGGCAGCGACGGCCATAAAGTTGCCGAGCTGGCGCAGATGTTGCCGATGCAGCTAATTACGCCGGAAGGTTTTACGTTATTAAACGGCGGCCCTAAATATCGACGTGCCTATATCGACTGGGGCTGCTTTCACAACGAACCTGCTTTTTTCAACGCCTGGAGCAATCTCCGCCGCTTGTTGAAGCAGCGTAACGCCGCGCTGCGGCAGGTGTCGCGCTACCAGCAGCTTCGCGCCTGGGATCAGGAGCTGGCGCCGCTGGCAGAACAGATCAGCCGCTGGCGCGCGGCCTACAGCGAAGCGATTGCGCGGGATATTACTGCCACCTGCGCCCGGTTTTTACCGGAGTTTTCCCTCAGTTTCTCCTTTCAACGCGGCTGGGATAAAGAAACGGATTACTTCGAACTGCTCGAACGGCAGTTCGAGCGCGATCGCGCGCTGACCTACACCGCCAGCGGGCCGCAC
Organism: Erwinia oleae; assembly: GCF_000770305.1. Lineage (GTDB taxonomy): Bacteria > Pseudomonadota > Gammaproteobacteria > Enterobacterales > Enterobacteriaceae > Erwinia > Erwinia oleae. The sequence continues at coordinate 25,230 of NZ_JNVB01000015.1, read as the reverse complement.
AAGGCGGATTTTCGCATCCGCGCCGACGGCACGCCGGTGGAGGATTTGCTCTCACGCGGCCAGTTAAAACTTTTGATGTGCGCCCTGAGACTGGCGCAGGGTGAGTTCCTTACCCGACAGAGCGGGCGACGTTGCCTGTATCTGATAGATGATTTTGCCTCTGAGCTTGACGAGACGCGTCGTCAGCTGCTTGCTTCCCGCCTGAAGGCCACGCAGGCCCAGGTTTTCGTCAGCGCCATCGGCGCCGAACATGTGATCGATATGGCTGACGAAAAGGGCAAGATGTTCCACGTAGAACAGGGTAAAATAGCGGTTCAACCTGAAGATTAAACGAGCGAGAAACGTTGATGTCGAATTCTTATGACTCCTCAAGTATCAAAGTTCTAAAAGGGCTGGATGCGGTACGCAAACGCCCCGGTATGTATATCGGCGATACGGATGACGGCACCGGTCTGCATCACATGGTATTCGAGGTTGTGGATAACGCCATTGACGAAGCACTCGCCGGTCACTGTAAAGATATCCTCGTGACCATTCACGCCGATAACTCTGTCTCCGTGCAGGATGATGGGCGTGGTATTCCTACCGGTATTCATGAAGAAGAAGGCGTTTCCGCCGCAGAAGTCATCATGACCGTACTGCACGCGGGCGGTAAATTTGACGACAACTCCTATAAAGTGTCCGGCGGCCTGCACGGCGTGGGCGTTTCCGTGGTTAATGCGCTGTCCGAAAAGCTGGAATTGACGATCCGTCGTGAAGGCAAGGTTCATCAGCAGATTTACGTTCACGGTGTGCCACAGGCCCCGCTGAGCGTGACCGGTGAAACCGATATAACCGGCACGCGCGTGCGCTTCTGGCCCAGCCATGAAACCTTTACCAACGTCACCGATTTTGAGTATGAGATCCTGGCAAAGCGCCTGCGTGAACTCTCGTTTCTGAACTCCGGCGTCTCGATCAAGCTGGAAGACAAGCGCGACGGCAAAAACGATCACTACCATTACGAAGGCGGCATCAAGGCTTTCGTTGAATACCTGAATAAGAACAAAACGCCTATTCATCCCAACGTCTTCTACTTTTCTACGGAAAAAGACGGCATTGGCGTGGAAGTGGCGCTGCAATGGAACGATGGTTTCCAGGAAAACATCTACTGCTTCACCAACAACATTCCGCAGCGCGACGGCGGCACGCATCTGGTGGGTTTCCGCACCGCGATGACCCGTACGCTGAACGCTTATATGGACAAAGAAGGCTACAGCAAAAAAGCCAAGGTCAGCGCAACCGGCGATGATGCCCGCGAAGGTCTGATTGCGGTGGTGTCGGTAAAAGTGCCGGACCCTAAATTTTCCTCACAGACCAAGGACAAACTGGTCTCTTCCGAGGTGAAATCAGCGGTTGAGCAGCAGATGAACGAACTGCTGGCGGAATACCTGCTGGAAAACCCCAGCGACGCAAAAATCGTCGTGGGCAAAATCATTGATGCGGCGCGCGCCCGTGAAGCGGCCCGCCGCGCGCGTGAAATGACACGCCGTAAAGGCGCCCTGGATCTGGCCGGGCTGCCGGGCAAGTTGGCAGATTGTCAGGAGCGCGATCCCGCGATGTCTGAAATCTACCTGGTGGAGGGTGACTCCGCAGGCGGTTCAGCCAAACAGGGGCGTAACCGTAAAAATCAGGCCATCCTGCCGCTGAAGGGTAAAATCCTTAACGTTGAAAAAGCGCGCTTCGACAAGATGCTCGCTTCGCAGGAAGTCGCCACGTTGATTACCGCGCTGGGCTGCGGCATTGGTCGCGACGAGTACAACCCGGACAAGCTGCGTTACCACAGCATCATTATCATGACCGATGCCGACGTGGATGGCTCGCATATCCGTACGCTGCTGCTGACCTTTTTCTACCGTCAGATGCCGGAAATCATTGAGCGCGGCCACGTCTATATTGCCCAGCCGCCGCTGTATAAAGTGAAAAAAGGCAAGCAGGAGCAGTACATTAAAGATGACGAAGCGATGGATCAGTATCAGATTGCCATCGCGCTGGACGGCGCAACGCTGCACACTAACGCCAGCGCGCCTGCGCTCGGCGGCGAACCGCTGGAAAAACTGGTCTCTGAATTCAACAGCACGCGCAAAATGATCAAACGCATGGAGCGTCGCTATCCTGTGGCGTTGCTTAACGCGCTGATTTACCACGCGACGCTGAGCGATATCAGCGCCGAAGCGCCGGTTCAACAGTGGCTGGATGGGCTGGTTGTTCGCCTCAATGAGAACGAACAGCATGGCAGCACCTATAACGGCCTGGTGCGTGAAAACCGTGAGCTGAACATTTTCGAACCGGTTCTGCGCGTACGCACACACGGCGTCGATACTGATTATCCACTGGAAAATGAGTTTCTGGTGGCGGGTGAATATCGAAAAATCTGTTCGCTGGGCGAGAAGCTGCGCGGCCTGATTGAGGAAGACGCCTTTATCGAGCGCGGCGAGCGTCGTCAGCCGATCGCCAGCTTCGAACAGGCAATTGAGTGGCTGGTGAAAGAGTCGCGTCGTGGCCTCTCTGTGCAGCGCTATAAAGGTCTGGGCGAAATGAACCCGGAACAGCTGTGGGAAACGACGATGGATCCCGACAGCCGCCGTATGCTGCGGGTAACGGTAAAAGATGCTATCGCCGCCGATCAGCTATTCACTACGCTGATGGGTGATGCGGTTGAACCGCGCCGCGCCTTTATCGAGGAAAATGCCCTGAGAGCGGCGAACATCGATATTTAACGCAGCGGAAACGCAAAAAAGGCAAATCTGATGATTTGCCTTTTTTTATGGTTTCAGCCTATCGCTGAACGTAACCGGCCAGCGCAAATTGATAAAATTCGCTGTTATTTTTTATTCCAAGCTTCCGCATGACTGCGCGCTTATGCGTGCTGATAGTTTTAACGCTCAGGTGCGTCATGCGTGAAATATCGGTCAACGACATGCCTTCTCTGGTGTATCTGACCACCATTGCCTGCTGCTTGCTGAGCGGAAGCGTCCGCTGACCACAGTGCTGCACGGCATGGCTGGCCAGCGCCGGATGCCGCCGCCTGAATAACGTCAGCAGGCCGTTGGCCGATTCGCTTTTCTCCAGATAAAAATAGTGGAGCGGACAGTGAGCGCCATGCTTTTCCGAACACTGTTTCGCAAAAAAAAGGGTTACCCAGGTTAACGTGGTTCTGTTTGACAATAGTTTCTGGCGAGCAGCGTTGGCGGCGGGCAAGGGCACCGCCGGCGGGATACAGACGTCGCGAATAATGATGTCCGGTTCGAGCGGCGCGCGATCGTCTGTGGAAACCATAAAAACCAGGCCGGAAGCAACACTGGTCGGCCACGCTTTAGAAATCAACGCGATGGCACCTGAAATGAAAAAATTATTTCTGCTGACGATCAGAATATTCATTACTTTCCTCCATGAAATAGTCTTCTCTACGTTTTACGCTTTCCTGCGTTTTGCCGGTCCGCTGTAACGGATCCTGTAGAGCTACCGGTGTGAAATGTCGATCGTTAATGGATGTTGTTTGACGTAATAGCGACCTGATTCACCGGGAATCAACCCGATATCAGGAAAGCAAAGAAATTTCCTTCGATGATTGTCACACAGGTTACTTTACGCGCAAAGCTGCTGATTACGCCACAATTTCCCGGAAAAATTTACTCTCGCCACCGCCTGTCGGATAAAGTGCGGCGGCAATCGCGCTGGTCAATGCGCGCTGAATCGCGTTAGCATGAAACAAATTATCGGGCTGGCGAGGAAACTATGGCAGTAAAACTGATTGCGATTGATATGGATGGGACGCTGCTTAACCCACAGCATGAGATAAGCCCGCGCGTGAAGCAGGCAATTGGTGCCGCGCGCGACAAAGGCGTGGCGATTGTATTAGCGACCGGGCGTCCGTTTATTGGCGTGCAGCGTTATCTGATGGAGCTTGATTTACAGCAGGAAGGGCAGTTTTGCATCACCAATAACGGCGCGCTGGTTCAGCAAGCGGCCAACGGCGAATGCGTGGCGGATATCTCCCTGACCTTTGACGACTACCTCTATTTTGAAAAGCTGGCACGCGACCTTGGCATTCATTTTCAGGCGCTGACCAAATCCCTGCTGTTCACCGCGAACAAGGATATCAGCGAATATACCGTACACGAATCGGCCATTACGGGTATTCCGCTGCGTTATCGCGCCGTTGAAGAGATGGACCCGGCCATGACGTTTCCCAAAGTGATGATGATCGATCCCCCGCAAAAGCTGGACGAGGCGATACCCCGTATCCCACAGGCGGCGCGCGAACGCTATACCATTATGAAAAGCTCGCCTTATTACCTTGAAATTATGGATAAACGCGTTAATAAAGGCGCGGGCGTGAAGGCGCTGGCAGAAAAGCTGGGACTGACGCGCGATCAGGTGATGACGCTTGGCGATCAGGAAAACGATATCGCGATGCTCGAATTTGCCGGTACGGGCGTTGCCATGGGCAATGCGATTGACAGCGTGAAGGCCGTGGCGCAGTTTGTCACTAAAACCAATAGTGAAGATGGCGTGGCGCACGCCATCGAGAAGTTTGTGTTGTAAGGCCATACCTTAAAAATTATCCCTGCTGATGCATCGCGTAACGAGCGATACGTAGGGGCAATTTTTGGCTCAGTGTCCCTGATGCGCCTGAACGGGCAAAATGCAGACCGCTGGGCTCAATACGCCCGTCCGGGATGTACCACCACAGATTTGTCGGGGCTGTTAAGACATCACCTGATAACGCTCTCCTCCAGGGTGATAAGGCCGTTTACCTCTCCCGAAGAGTGCGCCAGCAGGAATGTTCCCGGGCGGTCAGCTAAAATCAAGCGCATCAGGGAGGCCGTTCACTGCAATTTCCCTATCGAAGTTCTTCTCGCCTCTGTTATTTTCCGCCCTCAAAGAGACAATATTCTTATCGTCATCTGCCTGGAGGCGTGCCCAAAGATTTTTGTCTCCGTTGTGGTTTACATCCTCTCCGGGATCGCCGCTGTTAGGCCTGACGATGAGCCATTTTCGTCTGGCGTCAGTGCCCCAGCCAGACAAGCCTTCTCCTCCGATGCCAGCCTGCCCTTGAGCGCGCCTCTTTGATTCTCCTGATAAATAATGCAAACCGATTCAGGCCACTCAGGAAAACCATTGGCTTACCTCAATGACCGATATACCTTTCTCAACTCAAGATTGCCGTGAGTGGTAAAAAAATTAATCAACATTCCACTTATTCATCATTTTGTGAAAATAAAATCCTGATTTTTCCCCCTTTATGCCGCGTAATTCCATCAGCTAACAATGCTGAGCATGGGTTGGGTGCTGGTTCCTGGCTGACTGCGACAGGCGGAAACCGTTTGGCGAGACGCTCACTGTTCGGGGGCGCTGCTGGCGCTGGCCTTTTTCGGCAACGGCTTCGCCTCAATCACCTGGTCGGTAAAGTGGAGCGGGTAGGCGAATAACCCTGAATGATTTACCCTGATGCTATTCAACCGCGTCAGGGTTTATCGTTATGAAACAAATCACCTTTGATGAGCGTCATCATCAACTCACCAATATCAATATCTGGACCGCCGACAGCGAATGGCTGGTTTACGATCTGCGACCTTCCGGCGCCTCATTCACCAGTCTGACCGTTGAGCGCGTTAACGTCGCCAGCGGCCAGACGGAGACGATCTGGCAGGCGAAAGACGGCGCGCACGTCGGCGTGGTTACCGTCAGCCCCGATCTGCCGCCGCGCTACGTCTGTATTCACGGCCCGGAACATCCCGACGCGGGCTGGACGTACGATTTCCACCACCGTCGCGGCGTGATTATCCGGCAGGGCCGGGCGGAAAATCTTGATGCCTGTGATATCACGCCGCCCTTTACCCCGGGCGCGCTGCGAGGCGGTTCACACGTTCACGTCTTCAGCCCTGACGGTTCGCGGCTGAGCTTCACCTATAACGATCACGTCATGCACGAGCGCGACACCCGCGAAGATCTGCGCAACGTTGGCGTGGCGGTGCCGCTGCGTGCGGTGTGCCCGCCCAAACAGCATCCTCGCGAGTACGACGGCAGCCATTTCTGCGTGCTGGTCAGCCAGACAACGTCTTCGCCTCGTCAGGGCAGTGATGAGATCAACCGCGCTTATGAAGAGGGCTGGACAGGTCAGACCGGCTATCTGCGCGCCGACGGCCAGCGGCAGCGCTGGGCGCTGGCGTTTATTGGCGATACGCTGTCGGAGAAGGGCGAAAAGGTGCCGGAGGTGTTTATTGTCGATCTGCCGGAAGAGATGGCTGACTATGCGCTGGCGGGCGGCAGGCCGCTGGAGGGCACCGAAAGCCAGCTTCCCGCACCGCCGAAGGGCGTGCAGCAGCGCAGGCTGACGTTCACCCACTCGCGCGTCTTTCCGGGGCTGGCACAGACGCCGCGCTACTGGCTACGCAGCGCTCCCGACGGCAGCGCCATCGCTTTTTTGATGAAAGATGAACATGGCGTGGTACAGCTCTGGACGATATCGCCTAACGGCGGCGAGCCGCGGCAGGTTTCACAGGTGAAGAGCGATATTCAGTCCGCCTTTAGCTGGCACCCGGAAGGAACGGCCGTCGCGTTGATTCAGGATAACAGCGTGATGCTTTGCCACGTTGCTGACGGCGAGATGCAGCGGCTTACCGCTCGTACGGCGGAAGCACCGCTGGCGGATGCGGTGGTGTGCTCGCCGGATGGAAGGAAGGTGGCCTACCTGCGCAACATCAACGGCTGGCAGCAAATCTTTACTGCCGATACGGGGCGTTAATGCTTCGGAAACGGTGCCGACTGCGCCAGGCCTTCATCGGTATGATTCAGTTTTTCGCTGCGCAGCACGCGCGCACGCGGTGAATCATTCGCTCTGTCGCTGTCGGAACGATAGTAATCCCACGGCAGCAGCAGCGTATCGAGAACGGCGGAAAAAGGAAGATCGATGGCGGCAAGCGGACGCATCACCCAGCCGCTGTTGCTGTCGGCAACCGTTGCTGCACTGGCGCGGGTGCCGGGATAATATCCCTGATCCGGCCCGGTGTGGGACATAACGCTGGCGCAGCTGGTTACGGAAAGGCAGGCCAAAAGCCCGGCGAGACGGCACGTTTTGAAAGCTATCATATTCATCATCCCTTCAGTCACGGCAGGCGCCGGTCTGATTATGATTACCGGACGGTCACTCTTTGGTGATTTATGCAGAGGCCCGGCAAATTCTTCTCTGAGTGTATGTCATCCACGCTGCGAGGGTAAAAAAAATTGCATTTGCGCCTCTTGAAAGCGGCTTACCCGTCACCATTTTACTTATCAGGTCACACAGCGTACGCCGACAGGGTACCGCTTTGGGGCCGGTGACCCGTCCATTGTGGAGGGTCTGAATCATCTTCTCGCTGAAACTCAGGAGTCGTTACAATGCGTAATTTCGATCTTGCCCCACTTTATCGTTCATCAATTGGTTTTGACCGCCTTATCAACCTGCTGGAATCCAACCAGAATCAGAGCAATGGCGGCTACCCTCCGTATAACGTCGAGCTGGTAGCAGAGAACCAGTACCGTATTACCATTGCCGTGGCCGGTTTCGCTCAGGAAGAGCTGGAAATCACCGCCCATGACAACCTGCTGACCGTTCGCGGCGCGCACCCCGAAGAGCAACAGGAGCGCACTTACCTGTATCAGGGCATTGCCGAACGCAACTTTGAGCGGAAATTCCAGTTAGCTGAGCACGTGAATATTCGCGACGCCCGTCTGGAAAACGGCCTGCTCTATATTGATTTGGAGCGCGTGGTGCCGGAAGCGAACAAGCCGCGCCGTATTGAGATCGTTAAATAATTGATGTCGGGCCGCATTGTGCGGCCCGACTTTTTCCGCCCCGCCAAAATATTCTCCGCCAGGTCTGCATTAATCGTTTCGCCATCACCCTATCCTCAGCGCTTTTATTTTCAGCTACACTTCATAATAAAATCGTATGGAACTTCCCTGAAAAACTTGCCACATAGCTGTTACTTTTTTAGCAGAAAGATAAAACATGAGAAACAGCGTCGTCATGCTCTCAAGAACCGTGCGGTCAGGAGCAGGGCATCTCTGATTCATACCTGTGGCGGTATTATCGTTACCTCTGATAATTAACATCCGGAGTATCCAATGTTTTTTAAAAAAATCTCCCTGGCGATCCTGCTGGCAGTATCGTCCAGCGCGGCCTTTGCGGCTAACCCGGTCGATGGAAAAACCCTGAATATTGCCGTTTCGCCTGCGTCGCCGCCGATGTTGTTTAAAAGCGCCGACGGTAAAATAGAGGGTATCGATCTCGAGCTTTTCTCCGCCTACTGTAAAGAGCGACACTGTCAGCTGAAAATCACTGAATATTCGTGGGATGGTATGTTAGGCGCGGTGGCCAGCGGGCAGTCAGATGTCGCTTTTTCAGGTATATCCATAACGGACAAACGTAAAAAAGTGATGGACTTCTCCGCACCCTATTATGTTAACTCGTTTAATCTTGTCAGCATGTCAGATCGTAAAATTAACCTGGACGACCTGAAAGAATTAAAGAAATACTCTGTCGGCTATCCTCGCGGCATGGCATATGCTGATTTGATTAAGTCAGATCTTGAGCCAAAAGGGTATTACACCCTGAGTAAAGTAAAACTTTATCCATCCTATAATGAAACGATTACCGATCTGAAAAACGGCAACCTGGATCTGGCTTTCATCGAAGATCCGGTCTATTTCAATTATAAAAATAAGCAAAAATTGCCGATTGAAAGCCGCTATGTTTTCAAAGGCGTCGACCATCTTGGCTTTGCTTTCAAAAAAGGATCGCCCGTGCGTGATGATTTTAATGCATGGCTAAATGAACAGGGTGAAGCGAAGATCGCGGCCGTTGTGGATAAATGGATGAAATAGCACTTATGCAGTTGTCCACCATGCTTAACGTGCTGAGTTTACTGGCTGAAGGGCTGGTTAACACGCTGATTGTGACGTTCACGTGTTTTACTTCAGCCCTGATTATTGGCGTTATCGTCGCCGTTTTACGGCGACTTGATTTTGCGCCGCTCACGGCGTTAATGAATGCGCTGGTCTACATTTTTCGCAGTATTCCGGTCCTGATCGCTGTTTTCCTCGTCTACTTTGGTCTTCCCTCGACGGGCCTGACCATTTCACCTCTGCTTGCACTCAATATCAGTATTGGTTTAATCAGCGGCAGCTATCTTGCGGAAGTCTTTCGCGGCGCGCTTCAGCTGGTTGAGCGTTCAGAAATTGCAGCCGCGCAGACATCAGGCATGAGTAAGTTCCAGATAATAAAATATATTGAGCTGCCTCAGATGTTCCGTTTTGCTATTCCTGGCATCCTCAACGAATTTTCATCCGTATTAAAAGCGTCTCCTTTCGCCTATACCGTCGGTATGCCGGAAATGACCAAACAGGCAATGAACCTTACGGCCGTGACCATGAGTGGGCTCGAGATCTATACGCTGGCCGGCATACTCTATTTCATTATTTATAAACTCTCGGCGTCTGTAACAAGAATGATTGAAAATAAATTACATATGACCGATGAGGAACTGAAAGATATTAAGGTAAAAACCTATGGCGCTGGTAGAACTGAATAACGTCAGTAAGACACTGGGCAATAAAAAAATACTCGACAGCATTAGTTTAACCATCGAAGCTGGCGAGGTGAAAATCATCATGGGCCCGTCAGGGTGCGGCAAAACCACGCTCCTGCGCTGCCTGGCGAAACTCGATAAGCCGGATGCAGGCGACATCCTTTTTCACCAAAAAAACATCCACGACAAAAATTTTAATACGCTTGAATTCAGAAAAAAAGTTGGCTTTGTTTTCCAGAATTATGCGCTCTATCGGCATCTGAACGTCACCGATAATATTACGCTGGCGCTGCGGAAAGTGTTTAATATGTCGCCTGCCCGCGCCAGAGATAAGGCGCTGGATGAACTGGAGAAACTGGGAATGGCGCCCCACAGTAAAAAATATCCTTCTCAGCTTTCCGGCGGGCAACAGCAGCGTGTGGCGCTGAGCCGTGCCCTGGCAACCGATCCCGAAGTTATCGTTTTTGACGAACCCACTTCGGCACTCGATCCGCTGATGACGCGTGAGGTGGGATCGCTGATTGGCAGCCTGCACGGGCGAAAAGTGACCATTTTATGCGTAACGCACGACGTAAGACTTGCTGAGCAACTCTCTGACCGGGTCACTTTCCTTAATCATGGCCGCATCGCTGCCGAAGGTTCGTTTAAACAACTCTCATCATCCGGATCGGATGCGGACATTCGCCGTTTTTTTGGGGGCGAGTAATATGCTGGCCGGATGGGTGGATTTTTTCAGTGAGCTGAAAGAGCAATTTCCGCTGGTGCTGGACGGTGTGAAAGAAACGCTGAAACTGGCCGTCGCGGTTTCAGTGACCGGTTTTTTTTGGGGAATTATTATTTTTTTCCTGAGCCTCAGCCCGCGACCGCTTATTAAAAAGCTGACGGCGTTCTACATGGATTTTTTTATCGGGACGCCGCTGATTATTATTTTGTTTGTTATTTACTACGGCCTGCCTCAGGCCGGTCTGTTTCTCTCTTCTTTCACCGTGGCGCTGGTCGGTTTCACCCTCAACGTAGGCGCCTATAATGCGGCCTATATGACAACCGCCTTTAACTCATTGAGCCCTTCAGAGGCCGAAGCCGCGACGGTACAGGGATTCAGCCGCTGGCAGTGTTTTCGCTTAATTTTATTGCCGCAGGTGCTGATCACCTCTGTACCCGCCTTGACCAATCAGATCATTAATAATATTAAAGACAGCACCATCGCCTTTCTTATTCAATATCCTGAATTTTTTGCGCGTATTCAGGAGGTGGCCTCTGCAAACTTCGAGTTTTTTAAAGCCTATCTGTTTGCCGCACTGGTCTATCTGGCGATTATCACCGTGGTTGTGATACTGGCCAGAACGGTTGAGCGTCGGCTGCTTTATCAGCAGTAACGGGCTGGAACCGCAAAAAAAGGCCGCATCAGCGGCCTTTTTTTATCCTTCACGATGCGCGTTCGCAATCTCCGCGGCCAGTATCGCGATGCCTTTCTCAATGATGTCGCTGTCCGGCACGTAGTTCATGCGCATACACTGATGCGTGTGCGGCCATTCATGCTCCAGCCCCGGAAAGAAGAAGTGGCCCGGCACCATCAGCACGCCACGCTTTTTAAGACGCTGATAAAGCACTTCCGTGGTAATTGGCAGATCTTTGAACCAGAGCCAGAGAAAAATCGCGCCTTCCGGTTTATGTATCAGGCAGCGATCTTCCGGCAGATAGCGACGGATTAGCGCAATGGTTTCATTCACTCGCTGTTGGTAAAACGGGCGGATCACCGTTTCCGACAGCCGCAGCAGATCGCCGCGCTGGATCATCTGATGGGCAATCGCCGGGCCAATGCTGCCCGGCGCCAGGCTGATAATGCCGTTCATATTGCTGATTGCGTTAATGATCTTTTCATCTGCAATCACAATGCCGCAGCGCGTGCCGGGCAGGCCCAGTTTGGACAGGCTCATGCAGAGAATAATATTGGGGTTCCACAGCGGCCGCGCCTCGCTGAAGATAATGCCGGGAAAGGGAACGCCATAGGCATTATCAATCAGCAGGGGAACGTCATGCTGCTGCGCCAGCACGTCCAGCTTCATCAGTTCTTCATCGGTGATGACGTTGCCGGTCGGGTTGGTCGGGCGGGAAACGCAGACCAGCCCGATATCGTCGGTGATATGCAGATGTTCAAAATCCACGTGATATTTGAACTGCCCGTGCGGCAGCATTTCGATATCCGGCCTGACGGAGACGAACAGCTCCTCATCCAGCCCGGCATCGGCATAGCCAAGGTACTCCGGTGCCAGCGGGAACAGCACGCGCTTTCTGCTGCCGTCGGCACGTCGGCCGGCGTAAAGATTAAAAAGATAAAAGAAGGCGCTCTGGCTGCCGTTGGTCAGGGCGATGTTCTGCGGGCTGACTTCCCAGCCCAGCTCGTCGCGCAGCAGCCTGGCAAGCGAGACCAGTAACGTAGATTTGCCGCGCGGCCCGTCATAGTTACAAAGCGCCTCCGTCAGCGAGCCGTCTTGCTGCATCTCCTGTAACAACTGCTGAAAATAGGCATTCATTTCAGGGATCTGCGCGGGATTTCCGCCGCCAAGCATCACCGCGCCCGGCGTGCGTAGTCCTTCACCCATATCTTCCATCAGGCGAGTAATGCCCGTATGCCGCGTAAATTTGTCACCGAAGGCGGAAAAGCTCATAGCGTGTCAACAGCCTGTTAATGTTATCCAGACGCTCACCTTAGCGTCAGGCCGGTGATGATGCAAACCCGGGCCAATGCCGGGCGCTGTTAATGCTGCGCTTTTAATCTGTAAAAGCGTTGTTAATCTAAATCTTTGTTTTTAACAACAAATGAATGTAAAAATGAAACAATGTTTTATTTTTATAAAAATAATGTACCGTAAATATATTTTGTTCGACAACGATCACGTTTTTCCTGTGGGTGGTTTCGCTATAGTTGGCAGCAGAAAATAAGGGCAAGCCAGCCGTATCGCTTGTTGGGATTAACTTCTCTGCGGAAAGAAAACGATGATAGCGGCCAGTATTCTGGATTATCAGCAGGTAAAGGGACTTTCTGAAAAACTTAAGCATTTCGTTGAGCAGGCGCTCAGCGTCATTGAGACCCGTCCCGCCGATGGACGCTATCAGATTGAGGGTGATGACGTTTTCCTGCTTGTCTCCAGCCCGATGACTGAGCCGCAGGCGGCGCGAGCGGCGGAGCTTCATCATCAGTACCTGGATGTGCAAATCCTGTTAGAAGGCACGGAGAAGATGGGGTTTGGCCTGACGCAGTGCGTTGAGGCAGCGGATGACGATCGCCTTGAGGAGCAGGATATCGCTTTCTTTCAGCATATTCCCGGCGAGCAGTTTTTAACGATGCGGCCCGGCAACTTTGTGGTGTTTTTCCCGCATGAATTACACCGTCCGTTATGTGCCGTAAACGACACCTCAGAGAAAATTAAAAAAGCCGTCTTAAAAGTCAGAATGACTATTCTCGAATAAACAGCCCTATTACTCAGGCTTTTCTCTTTAAACCACATACGTGGCGGTATTCCCCTACGCCAAAAAATTAAACCGGGTGAAATGATTATGAAAATCAAACAAAGCATTGAAAAAATCCCTGGCGGGATGATGCTGGTTCCTCTGTTCCTTGGTGCAATTATTCATACGCTGGCGCCCGGTTCGGGCAAATATTTCGGATCGTTCACCAACGGACTGATGAGCGGCACGGTGCCGATCCTCGCCGTCTGGTTTTTGTGCATGGGCGCCTCGATCAAACTGAAGGCGACCGGCACCGTGCTGCGTAAGTCCGGCACGCTGGTGGTGACGAAGATCGCCACCGCCTGGGTCGTGGCGGCGATAGCATCGCGCGTTATTCCCGAAAACGGCGTGGAGGTCGGCTTCTTTGCCGGTTTGTCCACGCTGGCGATTGTCGCTGCCATGGATATGACCAACGGCGGCCTGTATGCCTCGCTGATGCAGCAGTACGGCAGCAAAGAAGAAGCGGGCGCCTTTGTACTGATGTCGATTGAGTCTGGTCCGCTGATGACGATGGTGATCCTCGGCACGGCAGGCATCGCTTCCTTTGAACCGCACGTCTTTGTTGGTGCGGTGCTGCCTTTCCTCGCGGGTTTCGCGCTGGGCAATCTGGATGAGGATCTGCGCGAGTTCTTCAGCAAAGCCGTGCAAACGCTGATCCCTTTCTTTGGCTTCGCACTGGGCAACACCATCAACCTGGGCGTGATTCTGGATACCGGCCTGCTGGGCTGCCTGCTGGGCCTGGGCGTCATCATCGTGACCGGTATTCCGCTGATTATCGCCGACAAGCTTATCGGTGGCGGTAACGGTACGGCGGGCGTGGCGGCCTCCAGTTCGGCAGGCGCTGCCGTGGCCACGCCGGTGCTGATTGCAGAGATGGTGCCGCACTTCAGTCCGATGGCGCCGGCCGCCACGGCGCTGGTCGCCACCTCGGTTATCGTCACCTCGGTGCTGGTGCCGATCTTCACCGCCCTGTGGTCAAAACACTGTAGCGCGCCGCAGCATGACAAGCGTGTGGTGATCGTTAACGCCACGCAGAGCGGCAAGCGCTAACGTATTCGTAACGGACGGCGGCTGCCGTCCCTGACAAAAAGGTAACACTATGCAAGTTCGTCAAAGCATTCACAGCGATCACGCAAAACGTCTCGATACCCAAGGGCTGCGCAGTGAGTTCCTGATCGAAAAAATCTTCGACGCTGATACTTACACCATGACCTACAGCCATATCGATCGCATCGTTATCGGCGGTGTGATGCCGGTCAGCACAACCGTCGCGCTGGCGGCGGACGCCGGCAAAGCGTTTGGCGTGAGCTACTTCCTGGAGCGTCGTGAGTTAGGGGTGATCAACATCGGCGGGCCGGGCGCGATAACCGTTGACGGTCACTGCTACGAAGTGGGCAATAAAGAGGCGCTGTACGTGGGCAAAGGCGCGGAAGAGGTGGTGTTCAGCAGCACCAGCGCAGCGCAGCCGGCGAAGTTTTACTACAACAGCGCACCGGCGCACACCACGTATCCCACTACCCTGGTAACCCGCGATCGGGTTTCGCCGCAAACGCTGGGCAGCCCGCAAACCAGCAACCTGCGCACCATTAATAAATACCTGGTGCCCGACGTGCTCACCACCTGCCAGTTAACAATGGGCCTGACGGAACTGGCGGAAGGCAACCTGTGGAACACCATGCCGTGTCATACCCACGACCGCCGCATGGAAGTGTACTTCTACTTCAATATGGATGATGAAACCGCCGTGTTCCACATGATGGGACAACCGCAGGAAACGCGTCATCTGCTGGTGCATAACGAGCAGGCCGTCATTTCACCAAGCTGGTCGATTCACACTGGCGTCGGTACAAAGAACTACACCTTTATTTGGGGCATGGTGGGCGAAAACCAGGTCTTCGACGACATGGATCATGTAAAAGTCAGCGATATTCGCTAAGGCTTCTCCCTTTGACATTAATCTGCTGATTTAAGGAGCTTTTTATGATTTTAAACGCATTTGAACTACAGGGACGCGTGGCCGTGGTGACCGGTTGCGACACCGGTTTAGGTCAGGGTATGGCGGTGGGTCTGGCGGAAGCAGGCTGCGACATCGTCGGCATCAATATTGTGGAGCCGGTGGAAACGATTGAGCGTGTGACCGCTCTGGGCCGCCGCTTCCTCAGCCTGACCGCGGATCTCAGCAAGACAGATGTCATCCCCGGCCTGCTTGAGCGGGCGGTTGCTGAGTGTGGCAACATCGATATCCTGGTGAATAACGCAGGCATTATTCGCCGGGAGGATGCCATTGAGTTCAGCGAGAAGAACTGGGACGACGTCATGAATCTGAATATCAAATCGGTATTCTTTATGTCGCAGGCGGTGGCAAAGCAGTTCATTAAGCAGGGAACGGGCGGGAAAATCATCAATATTGCCTCGATGCTCTCCTATCAGGGCGGTATTCGCGTTCCTTCCTACACCGCATCGAAAAGCGCGGTAATGGGCGTGACGCGTTTGCTGGCCAACGAGTGGGCGCAGCACGGCATTAACGTCAACGCTATAGCGCCTGGCTACATGGCGACCAACAATACGCAACAGCTTCGGGCTGATGAAGAACGCAGCGCGGCGATTCTGGAGCGTATTCCTGCCGGGCGCTGGGGCCTGCCGGAGGATCTGAAAGGCCCGGTGGTGTTCCTGGCGTCTTCCGCTTCTGACTACATCAACGGCTACACCGTGGCGGTCGACGGCGGCTGGCTGGCGCGCTAAAGGATAACGGCCGGTGGAAGGTAGCGCAAAACGTCACGCGCAGGGAGGCCGCGTGACGGGCCTTCATGGATGACTTTTTTGCGTCTTACGATCGGCCTGCCTTCCCCGACCTTGCTGCTATTTAAGCACCTGCGGATTCACACAGTTTTTCTCTACCTTGCCCGTCAGTGCGGCAATCAGGTTTTCCACCGCATCCTTTGCCATGCCGTAGCGGGTTTCATGCGTTGCGGAGCCGATATGCGGCAGCGCCACAACCTGCGGCATCGTCAATAACGGTGAATCAACCGGCAGCGGCTCCTTCTCAAATACATCCAGCCCGGCGGCGTAAATCGTGCGATCCTTCAACGCGGCGATGAGTGCCTCTTCATCAACCACCGGTCCGCGACCGGCATTGATCAGCACCGCGCTGCGTTTCATTTTTGCCAGTTCTTCGCGACCAATCAGATGGTGCGTCTGATTGGTCAGCGGCAGACTGATACAGAGAAAATCAGACTCTTTCAGCAGCGTATCCAGATCGCAATACTGCGCATCAAAGCGCTGCTCCGCCTCTTCATGATGCTTACGGGCATTATAGAGAATGGGCATGTTGAAGCCGAAGTGCGCACGCTGCGCCAGCGCCAGGCCGATGCGGCCCATGCCAAGAATGCCCATTTTTTTATGGTGCACGTCAATGCCGAACCAGTCGTCACTGATGCTGCCCTGCCATTCGCCCGCCCGGACCCGATCGGCCGATTCCACCACGCGGCGCGCGGTAGCAAGCACCAGCGCCATCATGGTGTCGGCGACGGTGTCGGTCAGCACGGTCGGCGTGTGCATCAGCACCACGCCGCGGTTGTTCAGCGCATCGACATCAAAATTATCAAAGCCAACGGACACGGTGGAGGCGGCGCGCAGCTTTGGCGCCTTTTCCAGAAATGCGCCATCAACTTTGCCGCCGGAGCCTAAAATACCTTCGGCCTCGCGGAACAGATCGGCGTGCTGGCTCAGCGTTTCCGGCGTCAGTGCGCTGATTTCAGTCACGGTAAAATGCGCATCCAGCCGCGCACGCAAATCGTCGGGTAACGCTTTATACAGCACCACAGAAGGTTTCATGTTATCTCCCTGTTGGTCAATTAGAGGAAAGGCGTCAGCCTTATCGTGTCGCTTCATGGGGAACGACAGGCTGGTGGTTTTTAGCGGGCCTGACGATAAGCGTTAGCCAGACGGAAATCAGCAGCGACGCACCCATAAAGATATACGACGCTGAAGGGTTGCCGGTGGCGCCGTTCAGATAACCTACCACCCATGAGCCGAGGAAAGAACCCAGCGCGCCCATCGCGTTAATCAACGCCATCGCGCCACCGGCCACGTTACGCGGCAGCATCTCGGGAATGATGGCGAAAAATGGGCCATAGGGCGCGTACATCGCCGCACCGGCAATGGTCAGCAGCGTAAATGACAGCCAGAAATTTCCGGCACCCACCAGATACGATCCTAAAAACGCCAGCGCGCCAACCAGCAGCAGCGGCCAGACAAACAGCTTGCGATTTTGCAGCTTGTCCGACAAAAAAGAGACGACGATCATCGCTACCGTGGCGGCAAGATAGGGCACAGCGGAAAGCCAGCCCGCTTCGACCATTCCCATCTGGCTGCCGTTGCGCAGGATTGAAGGAAGCCAGAGCACGAAGCCGTATACGCCAATGCTCCACGTAAAGTACTGAGCGCACAGGATAATCACATTGCGCGAGCGAAAAGCCTCACCATAGTTGCGCACTGCTTTGATGTTCTCCTGCTCTTTCTCCAACTGCGCCTGAAGCGCCGCTTTCTCCTCGTTACTCAGCCATCTTGCCTGCGCTGGTTTGTCCTGCACCATAAACCACCAGGCCACCGCCCAAATCACCGCCGGAAATCCTTCAAAAATGAACATCTCGCGCCAGCCGAAGGCGTCAATCAGATAGCCGGACACCACCGACATCCACAAAACGGTGACCGGATTACCGAGGATCAGAAAAGTATTGGCTCTGGAGCGTTCTGATTTGGTAAACCAGTTACTGATATAAATAAGCATGGCGGGCATCACCGCCGCCTCAACCACGCCGAGCACGAAACGGATCGCCGCCAGCATCGGAATATTACTGACCACGCCGGTCAGCGAGGCGCAAACGCCCCACAGCAGCAGGCAAATAAACACCAGTTTTTTCACGCTACGACGTTCGGCATAGATAGCGCCGGGGATTTGAAAGAAGAAGTAGCCGAGGAAAAACAGCGCGCCCAGCAGCGAAGACATGCCTTTGGTGATGCCTAAATCCTCATTGATCCCGGCGGCAGAAGCAAAACTGAAGTTGGCTCTGTCGAGATACGCCAGACTGTAGGTGATAAACACGATGGGCATGATGTACCACCAGCGTTTTGGCGCAATTGTGTGCGTATTCATGGTTAATCCTCTTCATCAAGCTGCGCGCGGGTCGGTAACCCTTCGCTGTCGCCAATGGCCTGAATCGCCAGTGAGCCAATTTTGTTGCCGCGCCTGACAGCCTGCGGCAACGCTTTTCCTTCAAGCAACGCGCTGATCAGGCCAACGGCGAAACCATCGCCCGCGCCCACCGTATCCACAACGTTTTTGGTCAGAAATGGCGCGACCTGGCCCTTCTCGCCCTGCGCTGTCTTGTACCAGGCCCCGTCGCCGCCGGTTTTGATCACCACTGCGCTGACGCCCATCGACAGATAAAAATCAGCAATCGCCTCCGGGGTATCGTGACCGGTTAATATCCTGCCTTCGCCAAGGCCCGGCAGCACCCAGTCAGCGAAGCCTGCCAGCGCGTTAATCTGTTTAATCATTTCTGCCTCATCGGGCCACAGCACCGGACGCAGATTCGGATCAAAGGAAACCGTTTTGCCCATCTGCTTCATCTCCTGCGCCGCGTGGCGCGACAGCGCCAGCGACGAGGGCGAAAGCGCTGCCGCCACGCCGCTCAGGTGCAGATGGCGGGCCTGACTAAAATAGTCCCGCTTAAAATCGGCGACCGACAGGTGGCTGGCGGCGGAACCTTTGCGAAAATACTCCACCTGCGGATCGGTGCCATCTTCCACCTTCGACTTCAGTTGAAAACCGGTCGGATAGCGCGCGTCGGTCACCACCCCACGGCGATCGATGCCTTCTTTTTCTAACTGCTGGCAAACGAAGCGCCCGAAGCTGTCGTTTCCGACGCGGCTGACCCAACCCACTTTCAAGCCCAGTCGCGCAAGGCCCGTCGCGACATTCAGCTCGGCACCGGCAACACGTTTAGTAAATCGTTCGACGGCAGCCAGATCGCCGGTTTCACCGGCGACGAACATCGCCATGGCTTCGCCGAAGGTAACGACGTCCAGCGCGGCATTTGCATTAATACGCATCGTTACACCTCACGCAGCAGGTCAACATAGTGGCGGGTAACGGCGATCGGGTCGCTGCCTTCCAGCGGAAATTCGATGCCGCGCGGCACATTGTCGGGCAGCGCCGCCAGCGCTCTGCGCCAGAGATCGTCGGCGCCATCCGGCGCAACGGCGCGGCCCTCTTTTACTGCTTTAACATGGATATAGCTGACAAACTTGCCAAGACGCGCGGCGGCCTCAAGCGGATTTTCAGACACCCACAGCCAGTTACCGGTATCGAAGGTCATGCCGCTGTATGCCGTGCCGCCGTCCTCAAACCAGGCCTCCAGCGCCGCCATGCGGCCGCAATCGGTCTGGTCGTTTTCGACCAAAAGACGCACATCGCTGGCATCGACTATTGCACGAAGCTGCTGGCAGTCCGTGCCGGGTGAAAAATGGCCTAATGAGAATTTTAGCTGGCGCGCGCCAAGCTGCTCTGCCTCGTTGAAAAAGCGCGCAAGGTTAGGATTCAGCGCGCCCCCGGCGTTAAACAGCGTGTCGGGCACGGAATAGAAAGCGATAAGCCCGTGCTCGCGTATCGTCGCGCCGGTTTCTGACAACTGGCGCAGCGCCGCGTCGTCGAACAGTTCACGGCGGATCTCAATGCCGTCTGCGCCCGCTGCGGCGACGATCGGTAACAACGCCTGTTGGCCGCCGGGTCGTGCAAGCCGCTCTTTGTTATAGGCGTTGGCAACCACGATCACTTCTCTTTTCATCTTTTCCTCGCTGAACGTCGGCGTAATATCCATAAAACGGTAGATGGAACCGGTTCCAAAAGAAAGAACGCGCTCAGCGTTTTATGATCGCCTTCACGCTGTGGGGAATTTTTCAGACTAAATCGGGAGAAGATAAGCAGAGTTTATGTTTTCGGCAGGCGGCGGAACAAAGCAGGAGCAGGGGCCACAGAGTATTCCATATTGAGTCTCACCTATAATTCCGTAACGCAAGGAGAGTTTGTGTCGAACCCGTTTAGCGATCTTCTTCACCCATTATTTAGCTATCTTAAGACCGGAAATGAGATCCGGGGAGATGAGCAGGCATTCGAACTGGTGATGTGGTCAGATCTGTCGCTTCGCATCCTGCATTATCCTGACGATCACATCACGCTGAGTTGCATGATCTCCTTTCGGGCAGACGAAGAAACCGCTGCAAACACTCTCTGGGAACTGTTACAGGTTAATTTGATGGATGAGTTGTCTCCTCCCATCGTGCTGGCGGCCTCGGCGAACAGTGAAGAAATTGTTGTATGGTCGCGTTTGCCGATAGGTGCCGCAGAGCCTCAGGCCCTGATTGCACTGTACGAAAGAATGGCATTTTATACCCATACACTGGGTCGTCGTCTGGGCGTGGTGAGCCAGCCCGATCCTGTAGAAACCAAGGGAGCCTGATTTATGATGCGCATATTTAACATCGGCAATAGCCGTCAGACTCAGCACAGCCAGTCTTCTTCGCAATCCGCCCACGAAGGGCTGACCGCCGCGCAAATGCATGCGACCGGCCCCTTTCAGCATCAGGTCAGGCTGGTTTCTCCGCAAACGCTACAAAGCATGAACCTGGCCGCGCAGACTCAACAGGAAGTGCGTGCGCAATTGGGCCGTGGCGGAAATCAGTGGCTGCCGCTTGTCGCAGACAAAGGGGAAAGCGCAATGCGCGGTATCATGGCGGTACGCGCCACGGAGCGTTTTGGTAATCAGGTACGTGCTGAATATAAACACCGTTTTCACCAACCCGCAGCCAGTATGGACAGAGCTTATGCTCAGGCGCACGTTGGGTTAAGGGTGGAAGGCGGACATTGTCAGGAGTTTTCCGATCTGGCCTATACAAAACTGGCCGCAAAGGGCGTAAATAAACCCGTAATGAATGCGCTTTACAACAACGACCATGTCGTGGTGCTGCTGGGTGATAAACGTCAGGAGGATCCGGTGGTGCTGGATGCGTGGCAGCATCTGCCCATTGTCACCACGTTGGATAACAGCGTGCTCGATCCCGGCAGGCTCGACGTTTTTCAGCAGCGCAACGATGCGCGTCCCGATCCGCATGCGCAGTGGGCGCTGCGGCATGTGCGCACCATGAACCTGAATGAAATTGAAGGAATTCTCACCGCCACCACCTATCCGCGCATTGGCAAGGAGTTCGTTAACCACATGGTGGAGAGCCATCGAGGAAGAGAACCGGGGCGTTATGATGTGCGCTCGCTGGCGAAAGATCCCAGCACCCGCTTTACCGACGATCCCAGTCGTTCAGGTAAATCTTTCGATAAAATGTCGGGCTCATCGTTGTCCAGAGCACGGCGTGATATTGAAAAATACGATCGCGCAGCGGCAGAAGACCCGGATGGTTACGGGAATGCTAAGCGTTTTTAATTGCGCTGAGCAATCAGCGTATGACGTCATCACCCATTCTCACGGCGCCGTGATGTAAATAAAATGTTTAATAACATCCGTTTTTAACGTTAAAAGGCGCTCAGGGTTTTATGAGCGCCTTCACGCTGTGAGCAATTTTCCGCACTAAAACGGTTAAACAGAAAGACGATGCGCAGATGCCTGCTTATGCTGAGCAGGCAAAGGGCAGTGACGCCCGCAATGCTAAAAGGAATTAGCCATGTCTGACACCGGCGCAGTACGCCTTCCCTGTACCCTTTTTCGCAGCCAAAAACGTATGGATGACTACTTTGCCGACGATATGCGCTGCGGCGATCTCAGCGAGCAGATTTTGAAAGCGCAATACGCGCTGAAAAACGTTTCTGAAACCATCGATCCGTGGAGCGGCGAACGGTTGCGTTATCCTTTCGGTAATTATGCTTTTTCGCGTCCGGCAACGATAAAAGAACGCATCAACTATCAGGAGGTGGCGAATCAGCTTTTTGATGAAATGCGCCAGCATTCATGGCTGGTCTCGTTTTTGGTCACCGGGAGCTTTTTCTCAGAATGGTTAACCATATGCAGCACGGCAACGGTATGCCGTTCAGCGATTCGACGCTGAATTTTGCTTATGAGCAGCAGATCAGAAATGACCGAACTGATGAAAGCGCTTTGATAAAAATTAAAAACACTCTATCAAAGTCAATTAATTTTAATGATAAAAATATTGATATGGATGGTATAAGTGATATTGGAAGGTCGATTAAGCAGTCTGTACTTCCTCAATTTGACCGATGGAGAGACAGAATAAACGGGTTGGGAATATCAGTTCATGGTATTCATGCAACGACTATTACGTTGAGATCTTTAAATGTGAGTGAAGGTGCTTACGTTGCTTTGATTCACTTCCAGGGGCAAGATCATTTCGGTTTAGATGACAGGGATATTATGTCTCAGCCTTATCATAACATGCCACTCTTTCGTGTCTGGTTTATTCTACAGCGCTGGCAGAAAATGGCTTTTAAGCCATTTATGGTAAATATGGAAGCCACAATTGAAATATCCGGAGTAAAATTAAAATATGAAAATAAGTAAAAGACGAAAGGCCGTTTTTTTATTTTTTATGACGTTTATTTTAATGATTTTAATATATTGTTTTACTTTGCCTGTTAAAATATACGCTATACATCAGGATGAGAATTTTAGTAGTTTATTGGTGAAAAACTTTCCCCTTTCTGATAATGGAAAGTTAGCGTGGTGGTTGGAAAATAATAAATTTTTGGCAGAAAAATATGATTTACCTGTTGTGGGTAAAAACGGAACGTATTCGGTCAGCTTTTGGGCTTTCGATGGTAACTATAAAAAAATGCCAAAGAGTGATCTTCGCCTGAGTTCAGAAGACAGCGATCTTCTTTGCTTCGATGATATTAAATCAGAAAAAAAATGCATCAGTAAAAAATTACTGTTCACCGTAAGTCGGGATCGCGAAGGTAATATTTACTTTACCGTGTATAACGGAACATATCTACAGCGTTCTGGTGGCGAAATCGTGAAAATTGAATAGTCCCGTTATAATTCTCTTTGTCGAACCCCGCACCACCCCTTCGCCGGAGAAAACCTGCTTTTCAGGCGGCGTGCGATCGCCCTCTATGCGCGCGATGACCTTTTCCGGCGCGCCGTGATGTAAATAAAATGTTTAACAACATCCGTTTTTAACGTTAAAAGGCGCTCAGGGTTTTATGAGCGCCTTCACGCTGTGAGCAATTTTCCGCACTAAAACGGTTAAACAGAAAGACGATGCGCAGATGCCTGCTTATGCTGAGCAGGCAAAGGGCAGTGACGCCCGCAATGCTAAAAGGAATTAGCCATGTCTGACACCGGCGCAGTTCGCCTTCCCTGTACCCTTTTTCGCAGCCAGAGACGTATGGATGACTACTTTGCCGACGATATGCGCTGCGGCGATCTCAGCGAGCAGATTTTGAAAGCGCAATACGCGCTGAAGAACGTTTCTGAAACCATCGATCCGTGGAGTGGCGAACGGTTGCGTTATCCTTTCGGTAATTATGCTTTTGCGCGTCCGGCAACGATAAAAGAACGCATCAACTATCAGGAGGTGGCGAATCAGCTTTTTGATGAAATGCGCCAGCATTCATGGCTGGTCTCGTTTTTTGGTCACCGGGAGCTTTTTCTCAGAATGGTTAACCCTATGCAACACGGCAACGGCATGCCATTCAGCGATTCGACGCTGAATTTTGCTTATGAGCAGCAGATCAGAAATGACAGGAGCGAGAAAAGTACTTTTAAAGTAATAAATGATAATCTTAGAGAGTTTATAGACTGGGAAAGGAAAATTTTACCGCCAGATAAAATAAATGAGATAAGAATGCTATTAAATGAATCATATTTGCCGCGCTTTGATCGCTGGATTGATAGAATTAACGGCTTAGGTATTTCAGTCCATGCTATTCATGCCACATGTATAACGCTTAAGTCGCTTCAAATCGAGGATGAAAATTATACGGTTATCTTAAACTATAAGGCTCAGGACCATTTTGGTCTTGACGACAATGATATCATGACGCAGCCTTATCATAATATGCCGCTTTTTCGTATCTGGTTTACTTTACAACGCTGGAATAAAATGGCGTATAAGCCATTTATGGTTAATATGAATGCAACAATAAAAGTTATGGGGAGGAGAAAGTAATGGTTATTAACAAGTGGACTATTGTAACAACTTCTCTCCTGTTAATGATTTGGGGTGTTTTTTTTTCTATAAAATATCCCAGCCAGTTATCATTGTTGCGGTTCATAAAAAAGATAACTTCAGTATGATCCTGGTAAAAAACTTTCCTCTTACAACCAGAGGAAAAATTGACTGGTGGAAGGAAAATAAAGGATTATTAAAAAATTCTTATTATGTGCCCTTAACAAAAACAGATGGCAGTTATCACGTTAGCTTTTTAGATTTTGATAAAGGTTATAAAGAAATGCCGAAGAGCGTGCCGCGCTTAAGTTCTGAAACAGCAGATTTACTCTGTTTTGATGATATGAGCGTAAAAGAAAACTGCATCGAAAAGAATCTTTTATTCAGGATCCATAAAAACGCTTACGGCGTAACCTATTTTGATACGCTATATAAATACTATATGGATGAAGGCGATGGAAAACTCACAGAAATAAAAGATTGATGAATCCTGTGCCTGCGTTTAATTAACGTTTTTTAGATGTTAAACGCATTATTAAGTTAACGCTGTCGAACCCCGCACCACCAGTTCGCCCGAGAAGATCTGCTTGTCAGGCGGCGTGCGATCGTTCTCTATGCGTGCGATGACCTTTTCCAGTGTGGCATGATGTAAATAAAATGTTTAGCAACATCCGTTTTTAACGTTAAAAAGCGCTCAGGGTTTTATGAGCGCCTTCACGCTGTGAGCAATTTTCCGCACTAAAACGGTTAAACAGAAAGACGATGCGCAGATGCCTGCTTATGCTGAGCAGGCAAAGGGCAGTGACGCCCGCAATGCTAAAAGGAATTAGCCATGTCTGACACCGGCGCAGTACGCCTTCCCTGTACCCTTTTTCGCAGCCAAAAACGTATGGATGACTACTTTGCCGAC
>NZ_JNVB01000149.1 GCF_000770305.1 Erwinia oleae | reverse complement strand
TGATGGTGGTGGGGGAAGGATGACGCGGAACGTTGTTCCTTGCCCTTCGGGTCGTTGCCTGCGGCAACGCTTTCTCGCTGCGCTCGAATCGAACCCTGGTCGAAGGTTCTCATCCTTCCCCGTAAGGAGAATCATGCAGACGTCAGTATGTGGGGGGAATTATGGGCTTTGAAAGTGATGGTGGTGGGGGAAGGATTCGAACCTTCGAAGTCGATGACGGCAGATTTACAGTCTGCTCCCTTTGGCCGCTCGGGAACCCCACCACGGGGCTTGCTGTGTGCTGTTGAAGCGGGGCGCATCATACCAAATGAGAGACGGCTGTAAAGCCTGCGCACCCGAAAAAAATACCGTTTGCCGCTTTTTTACGCTGACCGCTGCTTTGCCAGGCGCGTTAAAGAATAATCGTGCGGTTACCGTAAACAAACACCCGCTGCGCCAACACCTGGTAAAGGGCGCGACTCAGCGCGTTTTTTTCCACGTCGCGTCCCGCACGCATCATATCTTCCGCCGTGTAGGTATGATCGACGTGAATCACGTCCTGCATAATAATCGGCCCCTCATCCAGATTGTCATTCACGTAGTGCGCGGTGGCGCCAATGATCTTCACGCCGCGCTCATAGGCCTGATGATAAGGACGCGCGCCTATAAATGCCGGCAGGAACGAGTGATGAATATTAATAATCTGGTTGGGATAACGCTGCACAAAGGCAGGCGTCAGCACGCGCATGTACTTCGCCAGCACCACGTAGTCAGGCTGGTAGCGGTCAATTTCCGCCGCCATATTATTGTCATGCTCTTCGCGCGTCAGACCTTCATGGCTGACTAACATAAACGGAATATCAAAACGTTCCACCAGCGTGCGCAGGGTCTCATGGTTGCCAATTACCGCAGCGATCTCAACGTCCAGGCCGCCATAGGCGCTTTTCATCAGCAGATCGCCCAGACAGTGCGCCTCTTTGGTGACCAGAATGACGATACGACGACGACCGGCAGGGTGCAGCTCGCGCACGGAGCCTGAAGGCAGCGCGCTGTCCAGATCGGCAAGGAGCGTCGTATCGTTGAAAATGCCTTCCAGCTCGGTACGCATGAAAAAACGCCCGGTGCGGTGATCGACAAATTCATTGTTCTGCACAATATTCAGTTCGTGCTTGTAGCAAATATTGGTGATTTTTGCGATAAGGCCCTTTGCATCCGGGCAAATGGTACGTAAAACTTTTCTTTGCAGTGTCTGCGCTTGCATTGCGTTGATGATCCTGTCGAAGCAATTCTGTGTAGGTGAGCGGCGCTGTTTACTGACCGCAGCATTTCTTAAATTTTTTGCCGGAGCCACAGGGGCAGCGGTCATTTCGCCCTGTTTGCGGCACGATGCCGTCTATATAATACCAGCGTTGCTCCTCACGAAGAAAGCGTGAGCGCTCGTGAATGAAGCCTTCACCGTGGTTTTCAGAGAAACGAGCAAAAAATGACACAAATCCTTCAGAGTAATCTCCTGGTTTTTTTGCCTCAATAATCTGTAAACTTAGCCACTTAGTATTCGCAACGCTCCTTTCCAGCTCGCCACGAAAATTTTCGGCGCGGCAGGACGGATGCCAGGTGGCAATAAGCCAGTCGGTATTATGCGTGGCGTAAGCGGTATAGCGTGAGCGCATCAGCGCTTCCGGGTCAGGTGGAACAGCAAGACCATTTAGATAGGGCTGGCAACATAGGCTATACTCCAACCCGCTACAACAGGGACACAGGGCTGACACGTCGACTCCAGGAATGATTAAAGACGGCAGAATAACAAGGCATCATGGTAACCGAGCAGCCGGGATGATGCCATTTGAAGTTTGGCAAATACCAGGGGATGAATGAGACAGGTTAAGGTTGGGCTGGCGCTGGGTTCTGGCGCTGCGAAAGGATGGGCCCACATCGGCGTGATCAATGCGCTGGAACGGGCAGGAATAAAGATTGATGTGGTCGCCGGAAGCTCCGTCGGCGCGCTGGTGGGCGCTGCCTATGCCAGTCATCACCTGCCGCGAATGGAAACCTGGGTACGCTCATTTCGTTACTGGGATGTCATTCGCCTGATGGATCTTTCATGGCGGCGCGGCGGCCTGTTGCGCGGCGATCGGGTGTTCAGCCACGTACGGCGGCTGGTCAGTCATGAAAAAATCGAGCAGTGCTCACTTCCCTTCGGCGCCGTTGCCACGAATCTCAGTACCGGTCGCGAACTGTGGCTGACCGAAGGTGACCTTCATCAGGCGGTTCGCGCCTCTTGCAGTATGCCCGGTCTGCTATCGCCAGTTGAATGGAACGGCTACTGGCTGGTTGATGGG
>NZ_JNVB01000148.1 GCF_000770305.1 Erwinia oleae | reverse complement strand
TTTCTCTATCAGCTTCGTGTTGCCGCTGGCGCTCCAGATGTCAGTAGTGACCGTGCAGCGAAGTTTCCCCGCCCGGTCAGATACAAAGCGACGATCCAGTGAGCAGGGGATCGAGGTATTTTCCGGGATGTACAGGTCAGGGTTATAGGGTATGCGCCGTACTGGTGCGGGGCTTTGTCCCGGCGACGGTGCGGCGGTATTTTGCGGCTGACCGGGAGGTGTGGCCGCGCTGCTGTCCTGTTGTCCGGTGGTTGTTGCCGATGTCAGCGTCATTTCCTGCTGCCGGGTTTTTACCGGGTTCTGTGTGGTGGCCGAACCATCACGGCGAATAAGGAAGCTGGCTTTGTTGAGTTCTGGCGGAGCGGCCGGAGCCGCCTGCCCTGTTCCCCCCGTGCTGCTCTGGCCGTTATCCTGTTGCTCTGGCTCTTCTTCGGCTGTATCGGTGGACATACCGAGATCGTTACGCTGCCGGTAATCGGTTTTGTTCGTCTGCGGGGCTGTATCCTGTTTCTTTTCTTCCGTGGGTTGCCACAGGATATTGCGATAAACCCAGTTACCACCCCATGCCAGGAAGATAAGCGCGACCGCGACAATGGCAAGAAAGGCG
Organism: Erwinia oleae; assembly: GCF_000770305.1. GTDB lineage: Bacteria > Pseudomonadota > Gammaproteobacteria > Enterobacterales > Enterobacteriaceae > Erwinia > Erwinia oleae. Next base: position 1,978 of record NZ_JNVB01000148.1, on the reverse strand, counting down.
GTTGCTTTGCCCCGTTTGCGCTTTTTCAGCTTGTTAACGGCGGGTTGTACCGGGTCTTTCTCTTCGTCGTCCTGCGCATTGAGAAGCTCCGCCTCTCTTTTAGCGCGGGCTTCCCGCTCAAGCGTGGCAATATCATCCTCAGCATGTGCCGGGGATGCCTGCGCTTCATCCGGCACAGGCACTTTGTTTTCGTCGTTCATATGCACGTTTCCTTTTATAAAAATATAAAACTATTTTTATAGGTTAATTGGATTCCGGTTTTTCCACTCTTTCCACCTGCCGGGATACGGTGGAACCATCGGCAGCATGTACCTTGCCAAATCCGCTATTTTCCAGACCCACAACGGCATTACCGGAACGCAGTACCAGGCGTGGCGTCACCTCCTGAATCACCAGTACGGTGAAGTCGCCTTTCTTCTGGATACTGCTGTTAACCACATGCTCTTTGCCGTTCAGCTCTTTGGTGACGGAAGGAATGGACTTAGACGGGGAGAAGCCCACGAACGTAAAGCGGCCATCGTCGTAAGCAAAATCGGGAACAATGTTGAAACTGCCTTTGCCCGGATATTTGGTGTAACTCCAGTTGCGGGGCGTCTGCGCCGAGTTCAGCGCTTTCTGGACGCTGGCCTGTTGCTGTTTCTGCTCCCACTCGCGCTGTCTGGCCGTCGCCTCCCGGCTCGCTTTGTCCCGTTCTTCGCCCGGATAGCGATAGCTCACCTGGAAAGCGGGCTGCTGCGCCGATTTATCATCGATGACGTTCAGCTCGACGTTGTACAGGCGCTTACTGGTGACAACCAGCATATTGGTATGCCAGTCCCGGCTGTTCGGGGGGATCACGACCTGCGTTGTGTTGCCATCTTCTCCGGGCGCTCCCTGCGTGAGCGCGACCGGGCGAACGTTGACCCGGTTTGCATCCGGCGTGGCTTCCCACGCCTCATCAAAGCCGGGTTTGGCGCTTATGACCGCCTCATCGTTATCAAAGACCAGCGTTGTCATAAAGCCGGGTTTGGTGTTAACGACGGTGACGTTCTGCGGGTTATAGATAACCTGCTGAACACGGGAGTCATAGCGGCTTGCCTGTGGTATGGCCGCACCCCATGCCGCGCCGCACATCATCAGTGCCAGTGCGGTAAACGTTAACTTTTTCATCATTCACCTCCCCGGATTTCGCGGTCGGTCTGCCAACTGGTGACGGTAAAGCCGAAGTAGTTGATCTCGCGTTCCGCATCGCTCATTTCCTTGTCAGGGTCAGAATGGAACGTGAACCGGGCATCCCAATACTCGTTGCGGGTGCTGTTATCAGCCAGACGGCGGATAATCTTCTTGTAGCGAACAGTGGCGACCCTGTCGGGGGCTGTACCATCGGTGATCTGGTTTGAAAGGATCTCCACTTTCACGGTGTGCGCCCCGTTCTTATAAACCTTGTCAGGGGCGTTTTTTCCGGCGTAAAGCGCCAGATAGTCATCGTTTACGTGGGGAGCGTTGTAGACCTGTACCGTCTCGTAATCGTCCTGCAAAGAGGGGTAGACATACCGCTCACGCACTTTGACGTAGTTTGCGGCCATCGCCTTTTGATAGGCTTCTGTAGCGGTCAGGCTGGTTTTCGATGTCCGGGTAACGTGTTCCACCCGTCCTGTGTGGTTATCCACGGTATACAGCTCAACATCCGTCTGTTTCAGCGGCAACATCACGACCACGGCGACGAGCGCCAGTACCGCAATCAGCAGACCCACGCCGCCAACAACAAAACCGGCTTTAGTGGCGCGTTTATCCCGCTCAATCATTTGCTGCTCAAAGGTGCGGGATTCAGCTATTAATTTCTGTTCACTCATGACTGTTTAACTCCGCCATAATTTGAGGGGTGTTTACGGGTTCTCCCTTACCGCTAAATGCAGAGGGAGGCGTGTTCTGGGCGCAACCAGAAAGCGCGCACAGCAAAGCCAGCGCAATCAAGCGTTTCATCAATGATTTCCTCAAC
>NZ_JNVB01000147.1 GCF_000770305.1 Erwinia oleae | reverse complement strand
GCGGTTCACTGCATCGCCGACTGCGGCGCGGCGGTTTTCGCCGGTGAAGTGATAAAACGGTCTACCGCCTCCATCGTTACAAAGGTACAGCTACAGTGAATATTCGTGCATTGATGGTAGCGCTCCTTGGTGTTCTCGCTGAGATAACGACTGGTGCGCGCATGCGCCGCGTGTTGACACTTTGGACAATGAAACATTAGTCACCCCTTGAATTCCCATAAAGTGAATTAATGATAGCCATAAAATCACAAAAAGAAAATCAAATTATTCACTAATTTCATATTCAACCCCTGCAATATCCACCTCAAGCGACAACGTAGTGGTGTAGCCCCGCGCACTGAGCAAATGAACCACTCGCGTGATAATCCATGGCTGATCGTTAATAACCGGCTTAAATCCCGTCAGCCTGACGGGCATTTCCGGGTAAAGGTCTGCCCAACCTGTCGCCAGATTTAGTGAGAGTTCCGCCGCGCCGCGCTGTAAGCTCTCCCATTTTGCTTGTGCGGCCCGTATCGCTTCAGACTTTGTTGCGAAGGTTGTCGTCAGCGCAAATACGTTATCCGGCTCTCCCACCATATAAGGTGCTTGCTGCGTCTTTTGCGTTGCGGAGCTACCGGACGCTACAGGCTGCTGTGCTTTCGGATGCTGCTGAGCCGTTGATACCGGCTTTTCAAATTTGCGCGTCGTGGACACCTGTTGCTGTTGCTGCTTCGGGTCGTTGGTATCAAGCCACTTTGCCGTCACGCCGGTGTAGTTAAAACGATCGGCAATGGAGAACTCATGTCGATCGCCTTCGCTACGCGCAATCGTTATCTCCTGGATCGGCTTGCTGCTGGCCGTCACGCGTCGGCCCGCCTGTAACATCAGCAGCTTTCCTGCTTTGATCGAAACCTCTCCGCCGTTCCGCCCGGCGAGCCGGGTCAGAAATTTTGCATCAGACTCCTGCGACTGGTCGATGTGCGGAATGACAATATTCGCCAGCGCCGGCACAACGCTGGCGGTCAGGTGATTACGTGCGGCAATGGCTTCGGCGATAGCGCCCAGCGTCTGGTCGTGCCAGGCCTGCTCGCGCCGTGAATTGAGCGAGCCGCGAATGTCCGCGCTGGAGGCGTGAAGAGTTATCCTGTCGGGCGCGCCCACATGGGTAATGCGATCAACGGTAAAGTCACCCTTTCCAATCAGCGACTGCCCTCTCCAGCCCAGAAAAAGCGTCAGCCGCTCGCCGCGCGTCGGCAGTTCGACCCGTCCGTCGCTATCGTCCAGTTCAATCGTAAGCTCATCGGCCTCCAGGCTACGATTATCGGTCATGGTCAGGCTGATCAGTCGATCGCTGAAATTGGGCGTAATATCGCGTCCGTCGAGCCTGAGGATATAGTCGGGCGCCCGCACGCGGGCAAGGTCATTCGTCAGCGCATTAAGCATCAGCCCATCCCCAGCATGCCGGGCAGCTGATTCGCTATTTTTCCGGCTTTACCAATGAGAATGCTGGCCTGATCGCGGATGTCGCCAAACATCTGTGCCAGCGACTCATCCACGCGCGTCAGCGACAGGCTGAAATCGATTTTGCGCGGTGTGCCATCGGCAAAAAACTCACTGCCGGTCTCAGTGACGTTGCTGATAACGTACATACCGTAAATCGTGCCGTTGCCATCGAGCAGCGGCCAGGCGCGGCCCTGCTCAGCCATCAGCCGCACCGCCGTCAGGCTCAGTTTGCCGCCGGTCAGCTCGGTATAAAGCGAGCCGTCAAGCTGGACTTTCTCCTCACCGGCGCCGAGAAACTGGTACGCATCGCGCTTGCCGACGCGCGAGTTTGACTGCCACTGATATGCTGCATTACGCTGCAAATTCTGATAGGGCAATGTCTGACGCATAAAAACGAACATACCCAGTGCAAGCATCATTTTCTTATCCTCCTTAGCCGTTGTTGATCAGGCTTGAGTAATTGCGATTGGCCTTCTCGCGCTCGGCTCTGGCCAACTCTTCGCGTACCCTGCGTGGGAGATCGTCAGCCGTCGCAGCCTCGCCGTTAAACGTGAGGTTGTAGGTACTGCTGCTCCGATCGGTATAACTCTTGCCGCCCGCCACCGTTGCCGGTTGATAACCCTGATAGACGTTAAGCGAGCTGGTCGCCTGAATGTAGCTGCCGCTCTGCATGGCGACATCGGCCCTCGACGAAGTCTGATCAAGCTTGCGGGACGCTTTGTCGACCAGACCGAGTTTTTCCAGCACCCAGTCGATGCCGCCGCGCAGGGTATCCAACGCGGTCAACGGCAGCAGCAGCGCATCAGCCAGCGCCTGGCCGAAAACCACACCTGCATTCTGAAAACCGTTAAGCGTTTCCTGGCTGGATTTAACCGGCGCGATGAGGTTACTGAACCCCTGCCACACGCTTTGCAACGCCTCGCTGATGGCGCCCAGCACCGGCTCAAGGGGCGCGAACATCTCGCCAACCGGCCCGAATGCCGCCGCCAGGCCCTGAACCACGCCGCCAAAGAATGCGCTAATCGGCTCCCAGTATTTGCGGATCAGCAGCGCGCCGGCGGCAACGGCGGCGACCACGGCAATAACCGGCCAGGTCAGGGAGCCGATCGCCACACCGATCC
>NZ_JNVB01000146.1 GCF_000770305.1 Erwinia oleae | reverse complement strand
CCGCCAAACTTCTTCTTCCAGTTGTAAAAAGTAGCCTCGGAAATCCCCATCTTTCTGCAGACTTCCTCCACCCGCGTACCTGTTTCTGCCTGTTTCAGGGCAAAAGCGATCTGCTCTTCGGTATAACGCGTCTTTTTCATGCCGGATGACCTCATTTGTTCATGGAAAGAAAGGCCGGAAACCCCACTTTACGCCGGTACTGAACAAAGGGAAGAGATCAAGTTCCTGACAACGGGCGGCAATTTGCTCTTTTTGCACAAAAAGAAAATCCGCTCCCTGTAGGCGTTCCAACAGACGTTCATCGATATGCGTTAATAGCGTATCTCTGACACTATAATCATAAATAATTTCTAGCAGATCCTTTTCTTTATGCCCTCCAGCCGCCGTTATCCAGTCACAAAGTGTGGGAATATTATCCGGCATCTGGTAGGTGAAGGGTTCCCCTGCAAAGGTGCGGCAGCCCCGATTGATCAGAATTGAATTATGAACAGGACCATAAATCACAGCATCTTTATGCTTGATGAATGATCTTTTTTCTGCTTCAAAAAAAATCGCTGAAAAAAGAAAACTCAGCGCAGAAACATCACCATCAGTGATCAATATTGAAAAACTGAGTTGCCCCAGCGATCTTATTTTTTCTTGATGTGAAAAATGAACCAGGCAGCAGGCTTTTACTTCTTCATCCAGATAAACCACCAATGGAAAACTCACATCTGCATTTGATGTGTTAATAGCATTAGCAATTCGCTGATTTAATGCAGAATGTTCCAGCAGGCTGTTATTTTGGGAGTTATAAATTTTAAGTAACGAGTTTCGATGCACAGCATCCAGTATACAATTGTAACTGTACATTCCTTTGTAACGCTCCATTCCTTTGCCGCCTCACGGTCTGATAAGACAAATTGATGCTTACATAGTTCATAGGTTTGTGTCAACCGTTAAAATTCACGTAAATATAAAAAACTTCATATTTCGCTGCATAAATAAAGTTTAATGCAATGATATTGCAACACATATTGAAAAAGTCGTTTTAAAGAACGCTAAAATTGCATGCGCATTCCTTATCGGGCATTAATCAGTCATGATTGAGAGTCGCTAATCCATTAATAATTAATTAGCTTAAAAATCTAAGATTATGATTTTATAGGCATATCCTTCCTGATATCGATTGCCAATAGATTCTAATGTAGAGTCCCCCTCAGAAATTACCCCCTGAGATTTACCTTCGATAGTCATGTATGCATAACTTAGCCCTATGAATTTCCTTTTAAATGATTTTTCGCTTTACATACTATCGTTAATGAACACTCCAGGCTATTGATGCAAATAAAATAATTAGGATGGTATAGATATCATAGAACTTAGCGAATCGACTTTCTCATTCCTAATTATGATGGACTTCCCCCATTGACAGAGAATGAAACAAGCATAATATACTATTTAAAAAAAGCACCTTCCTGGTAGTAAAGTTGAGCCTCGTGATCTTTTTTTGTGAATCACTTGAAAAGCTAAAGACATTAAAATTTGGATGCTGATTAACTCTTTCGAGTAGCTATGAACGTAAAAAACACATTACTTTATGGAACTCTCGTCCGGGATAATAAATATTTAAGCCAAATCTAACCTGAGAGACGCTTATATAAATAACCGGTAACTATCAACTCAGGTATAAGCTAATGTACATTAAAAGATGTAAAATTAAATCGCTGGGGCCTAAATAACTATATGGACACCGACCCAGAGCCAGGCACGGGCAGATCTTTTTCTGACAACGTAGTCACACACATATATTCGGCTTCATGTGCCCTGATGAACACCCGTACTCTCTGGCCTCATTATCGCAATGGGCTGCTATGGCCCAGCTATTTGTCAGGTTTACAGAGAGTCGGTTCTACCTGTCAGTACATTATATGGTTCATTCTCAGAATCCATCCCAAAAGAAGTTTTCAATAACGAATCACTGTCAATTAGAGGCTGTGAGACGACAGGCAGCGTATCGCGGGTTGATGATGAGTTTTGGGAGAAAATAAATTATCACTCCCCCAATCATCACCATCCCCCACTTAGGACGCGGCATAAACGAGTTGATAGCCATGCTGCGTCGTTTAGTTCAGACAAACTGACAGCTTCGCTCATAACAGTCCTTCAATCAGACCGTCTCATGCCACGAACCGACTATCTTCATTACAGCCAGAACAGCAACATAAAACGTGACAAGAATCACATTTAAAAACAGCAATAACGTCTGGGGGCCTTGATGGGGGCCTCACTTCAATTTTAAAAATCAAATTCATTTAAACTCAAGAGGATACAGGGGTTATTTTATCCAGTCAGAGGAGCCAAATTTGAGAAGCCCGCTCACCCGAGCGGGCTTTTTGTTTTTTCGATTCCTGAAACGTTTATCTTTTCGGCCAGCCGTGAACGCCGCGCCGTCTCTGCCCGTTAAAAAAACCCGCCTCGGTTGCCCGGGCGGGGTTATTGCTGACTCAGAGACTATTTTCAGAGATCGAATCGGTCGAGATCCATCACTTTGCTCCATGCGGCGACGAAGTCTTTGACAAACTTCTGCTGCGCATCGCTGCTGGCATAAACTTCGGCTGAAGCGCGTAAAACGGCGTTCGAACCAAACACCAGGTCCGCGCGAGTGGCGCTGAAGCGCGGCTGCCCGCTCAGGCGGTCGCGGCCTTCAAAGCGTTCCCCGCTTTCGTCAGTGGCTTTCCATT
>NZ_JNVB01000145.1 GCF_000770305.1 Erwinia oleae | reverse complement strand
CTCATCATACTGGGCCAGACTTTATTATCAGGGACTGCGAGAAAAAGGAAAATCTCACCAGTCTGCAATCCGGGCTCTTGCCTTCAAATGGATAAGGATCATTTACCGCTGCTGGAAGACCAGAACCCAGTACGATGAAGCGAAGTATTTGCTGGCTCTCGAAGCGCGACACTCGCCCTTACTGAAGCCATAAAAAGCTTGTCGAATGTCTCAGGGCGTGAAGCGGACATAAAATAATCAGCCTGAAATCATAGCTTCAATTTCAGCTTTGCATTTCATCAGAGATACGATGAGAAACTCTTTTTTTTCTTCAAACCTCAGGGACGGGACGGCAACAGAAACCGCATACGACTCGCTCAGGGAAGACTGTATATGAACGCTGAGGCCGCATACACCCTGCGCATGTTCCTGATAATCTTCCGCATGTCCTGCCTTTCGCACTTTAGCGACCTCATCAAGAATATCCTTCACGCTGTTTAATGATTTTTGCGTCCTGATTTCAGGCGAATGGCTATAAAACGATACTATCTGCGCGTCGTCGAGACGGGCAAGCAGCGCTTTTCCTGGAGCGGTACAGTGGCCAGGGAAGGCTGTCCCAACCGGTGAAATGACACGCAATTCCTGATCGGAAGCATACTGACTGATGAGCAGCGCATGGGCACCGCGCATAACGCTGAGATCGACGGTTTCCCGCGTCCGGCGTCCCAGCATTTCCATAGGCGTACGCGCCAGAGCAACCACATCCGTATGCGCTGAAGCCGCAAGTCTCGTCAGCGCAGGACCCAGTTGGATAAGACCTGCCGCACTTATTAACAGGTCTTCACCCTCCAATGAACTGACCAGCCGGTATACCGTCGTACGCGGCATTCCGGTATAGCGCGACAAAGCGGCGATCGTCAGCCCGCGAGCATGTTCTTCAAGCGTCCGCAGCAGCTGAGCTGCCCGAACGATAACACTTGTACCCGAATCATCAGATTTGGCCGGCATGGAGGCTCCTTACTTTCAACTTACATTTTGCGCATTGACATCATCAGATATAACTTAGGATACTATATCCGTATATCGGACGCTATTGTCCGCATATTGGTTATTGTGGGGCGTTTCATGTTACAGATAAATAAAGTTGGGGGATTTACGCTTCTGGCCGTAGCCTGCCTGACAATTATGGTGGGATGCGTAATCGTGCCAGGACTGACCAGTATTTCTTATGCGCTGAACGTGAAAGGCGCTGAGAGCTGGCTTATTACCCTACCGTCTCTGGGAGTGGTGCTGCTTGGACCGCTTGCTGGTAAATTCATCGAGCGGGCGAGGCTTTACAGGGCACTCTGCCTCGGACTCTTCCTGTACGGCCTGTTAGGTGCAGCAGGTGCATTTCTTTCCGGTTACATTACGGTCTTTACTGATCGCTTCCTGCTGGGAGGGGCGACGGCGCTGATCATGACTTCAGGGACGGGGCTGATTTCAGTATTTTATAGTGGGCCAGAACGTATGAAGATGATTGCGCGGCAGGGTATGTCGATTGAGCTGGGCGGCGTCATATTCCTGTTTATTGGCGGGTTACTTGCCGCCGCAGGATGGCGCTGGCCGTTCTCACTCTATTTATTTGCCTGGCTGATGCTGCTGATGGTATTGATATTTGTTCCGCGACCTGACAACAGGTCGGAGCCAGAACAGATTAAAACGGATGTCAGCCACGGTACTACTTCACCTGCCGTTCTGATGACCTGGGTAGCTGCACTGATGTCCATGATTGTCTTCTTTACCGCCATTGTTGTCTTAACCCTGCACCTACATGAAATGGGATACACTGAGTCTCAGACGGGGTATTTTCTCTCATTTGTTTCTCTGGTTGCCGTCTGTGGGGCCTGGCTGATGCCGAAGCTGGTTAGCCGATACAGTGATTTTTCAACCTTATCTATTGCTTTCGGCTTATACGCGCTTGCTCATCTGATCTTTGCTTTTGCGTCTTCAATGCCTTTTCTGATCCCCGGGGGAATTGCACTGGGAATGGGCTTCGGTTTTTCCGTTCCCCTCGTAAATCACCTTATTGTCGAGCTCAGCAGTAACGCTGAACGTGGAAGAAATCTGGCACGGCTTTCAATGGCTATTTTTCTTGGGCAGTTTCTGTCCGCATTTATGGCTTATCTTCCGGGTACCACTTCAACCGTGTTTTTGTTCACTGCGGTAATCGGTGCGTTATTTTCATTGTTTATAAAAATTCGCGCGCCAGCCAGAGTCGCACCCTATACATAACTCACCGTCCGGCTTCATGTGCCGTCAATGTGGTTACTGATCCAGTCGGTCAGCCTTTCGATATGTGCCGCCGCCTCTCGTCACGGAGCGGTGAGCGCATATTCAGTACGAGGCAGTAAAACTGGATAAACCTTTCTGTGAACCAGGAACGTGCTTTCGAGTCCTACAGCGTTTTTATCAACATTCTGTCGGTAATTCCGACTATTTTACCTTTCAGCTCTCAAAAACGATGAGTACCATTCATGAGGGTTATTAGCGTCAGGCTACCCCACCGGCTTGTCAGGTGACTGAGCAACCTGCTGGAAGGACAAGTTGCATCAAATGTTTCTCCGTTACGTAACCGCGTCGCCAGCACATTCATGAACCACTGACCTGTCGCATCATTGCGGCGGTTGCTCACTATCGGCAGTTTGTAGCCCATCTAGTGGCTGCTGGAATAAAGCCTCTGCAGACGGTCTGCCTCTCTCTCAAAGCTGCCTGTCAACATGGTCAAGCTCTACTACAGCTTAGAGGTGCAAAAAATCACCTTAACGAATGGAAGGGACTTCCCCTGATTATGCGCCTGATTAACTCTTGTGCGATCATGGGCTACACATCGTCCCGGAGGAATTCGTTATGACTATCACGACTGTCGGTATCGATCTTGCTAAAAATGTGTTTGCTGTTCACGGTGTTGACCAAAGTGGTAGAACTGTTCTGGTTAAGCCTAAAGTATCGCGTGCTGCACTTCCTGAGTTAATT
>NZ_JNVB01000144.1 GCF_000770305.1 Erwinia oleae | reverse complement strand
AACTCCTTTTTATCGGGGATTGGTATGCATTCCACGCTCTTCGAAAGAAATATAGTCAGCAGTTTGTCTGCATGCCCTGAGTATTCGTTAGCGAACGTGGAGCACTTACTGGCTCGAAAGCAAAGCGGCAATCATCAAACCACATGATTCTGGCACAATATTCGTAACCAGTAAGCGCATACCCTGAATCACTTAAAAGTGTAACTCTCAGGGTTCGAATGACTATATCTGGCACAGAGCAGACCTGTGATCCTGCGCGCCGGGTGAGGTTTGCTGTGAGAAGATGCGGCACGATACAGCCACCTTTCAACATGAGGCTGGATTATGACTGGCGGTTCTAAACTGCATATTGTTTACCGTATTTCTGTGACTGCCCCTCATCGATATCACGATCGGGAGGGGTTCATTCAGCGAGGACTTCGAAACTCTGTGCAACATGCCCAAAGAGACATTCAGACAAAATAATAAGCGCCGCACTTACTTCGAAAAAGAATCAGCTTTCCTGCTTCAAAAAAACGCTCCCGACCGGGAGCGTGTGGATGTGATTATGCTGCCTGAAAGTGCCGAGGATCCAGACGAACAGGCCAGCCGCCGAGATAGTGCCCGGGTGTGTGGAGTATCCGGCGTCGCTCATTCGCCAGGGTGTTACCTACCACCACTTCCCCGGCAATTCCGCACAGGGACAGCTGTATATAAGCCATTCCGGCCGCAAGCGGATCGATATCTGTCGCTGAGACCCACAGATACCGGTGCGGTGGCCACCCTGCCTTTTGCAGAACATCAGCAAATGCCAGCACCATGCAGCCGGCCCCGCACGCAGGTTCACTCATGGTGATGAAGGGTTTGTCACGGAACAATGCTTCAGTGTCGCCCAGCTGCATGAAGACACGCCCCAGGAAGTCCCCGGGCGCGTCACTCAGCCCGTTAACAACGTGGGCCATCCCCTCCCGGTTAAGTCGCTTCACATGACCGGTACTGTGTACCAGCTCATGCAGCAGCGTGGACCACCAGTCCGCCTCCGTAAAAAACTGCCCTGCCACCGGCATCACAATTTCATCCGTCAGCGGGCGGTAATATGCCCGGTTCTGAGGCAACGTCCGGTGTTTAACTCCTGTGGCGTTAAACATCCGGACTACCCTGTCCATCACGTCCGGACTGAGTATGCCGTCCTCATCCACCGCCGGCGGTTGCTCAGGTGAAGCCGCCACCTCTGCCGGCAACCCCTCACACTGCTCAGCGTTGAACAGCTGCAGGGGTTTAAGCATCGGCACGGTTTCCGTCAGCGGTTTGCCGTCACTGTCATAAAGGCGGTTGCCCTCACGGTCCTCCGCCTGTTTCGTCCAGTCCTTGTAAACCACCGCCAGGGTGGCTTTCTCACCTTTACGTACCTGGCCGCCGGCCTGCTGCGCCTGCCGGTAAGTCAGCCAGCGGTTATTGCGAAAACCCTGCTCTTCCGCTGACATCCAGAGAAGCAGGACATTCACGCCGCTGTAGTGGCGTCCGGTTGTGGCATTCAGGGGCAGACCGGCCAGACCGCTGCCCGCAGCTGCACGCCACGGCTTACGCCAGGGCGCGACGCCGTTTTCCAGCGCAACAACGATACAGTCGGTTATCTGGTGATAGAGATCAGTCTGTTTTGCCGGGCGGCGGGCCGCCTTACGTGAAGTCGTTTTTTTCATGAGATATACCATTAATCAGAGGCATATCCCTGCGCCGGCGGGCGCAGAGATACGCCCGTCGACGGGAACACTCACCCGGGGGTGAGCGAAAAAGAAGAGATTACAGCGGGTCAGTTTTCAGTGACGCGCTTCAGTTCGTACAGATGGAATTCCGCCAGCACGAAGGCATTCCAGTCCTCACTGCTCAGCACCCGCTCACCACCGGAGAGCATCTGCAGCAGCAGGGAATCAAATGCGCCTTCGCTCACCGGTGTTGTCAGTACCGGCTGAGGCATGGTCAGCGTCGGGTGCTCAGGCAGGCCAATATGGCGCTCAATCCAGCGCAACGGTATTGCCCAGCTGCGGCCTTCGTCAGAAGAATGTATCCGGAAGCTGCCCGGACACAGGTTGTGCAGCAGGACCATCACAACACGCGCAAAGAAATCGCAGGGCTGATGCTGAAAATGCAGCTCCTGGATACTCAGCGTATTGTTGTTGCGCTCCCGCTCAATGGTCATGTTGACCGGCCAGAAACTGCCGCCTGAATCACCACAGAACGCCATGACGTCAGCAACCGGAAACAGATCGGCGGCGCGGTTAAGCGACGGCAGATACATATTTCCCGGACGCAGACGCACCGGCAACTGCCAGAAGGTTTCTGTTACGGCCAGAACGAAAGCATGCCAGTGACGTAACGGAACCGTGCTGACGTGCTCAATGGTATAAACAACCGACATGGAAGCCGGGGAAGAAGACAGGCCTTTCATTGATAAATCCTCCGCAAAGAAAAAAAGGGGGATTTATCCCCCTGACGGGGGTCAAACCCCGTCAGGGTGTGTTCTGTCTGATTACATCATTTCGAGGGCGGCGATAGCTTTGTCACCACAGGCCTCATCCTGCCCGCGGGCCACAGCCTGCTCCCAGAAAGGCCGGTTAATTTCTTTACCGAGACCGTCAAGGGTGCAGAGAAGTTCTCTGGCCGTGGCAGGCAGCGGTGGAATATCACCGTCCCTGAGAAAACAGACAAACCAGCCATAGGCTGTGCCGGCATTAATGATGGCTTCTTCCGGATACGTCAGTTCATTCGGTTCATCCCGGTCCGTATGAAGGCCGAGACGCTGAAATGCCCTGATGCTCAGAAGCTCACTCTCAAGCAGGCAAAGCCAGCTGAGTGTGTCCAGAGGTGTTTTGAGTGTGTAAACGTCTGCGTACATAGGTATATCCTCAGTTAAATAACGGGATATCCCCTCCGACGGAGAGATATCCCCGTCAGGGTCAACAACATTTGCTGGCTGACAGCTATCGTAAGCGTACAGCTTGAACCGTCTGGTCATAATCTGATGCATCCGACAAAGTGGTGTCCACCAAATAAGTAGTGGGAACCAAAGTGTCAGATATGCAGAAAAATGTAACTCCCGGCAGGCGTAAGGGCTGCCCTAATTATTCTCCTGAGTTTAAACATCAGCTCGTTGCCGCCTCCTGCGAACCCGGGATATCCATCTCAAAACTGGCGCTTGAAAATGGCATTAACGCCAATCT
>NZ_JNVB01000143.1 GCF_000770305.1 Erwinia oleae | reverse complement strand
CGCAGGTTCAGAAGGAGCATCACCACCAGGAAAAGAGCGACCAGTATGACCGCCCCGTAAGGGTGCGCCATCAGCAAACCGTTGATATCGGGCGCGCTCATTACGGCTTAACCTGCTGCGTCAGGCCGGTATCGGTGATAAGTACCGGATAATGCGCAATCTGCAGGCGACGGGCCAGCTCGCTCCCGGAAGCCGGGGCCAGGCTGACACCGGGTGCCAGCTCGCGCAGCTCGCGCACGGCAGCCATGTCCGTGACGTTGACGATCATCCCGGCCGCATGCTGTTCAGCCAGTGCGCCGGCATTGGCCTTCAGCCATTCACGGGACAGAGCATCATCCCCAATCAGAAACAACGCCCCAATACCGGGCAACTGCAGCGGCCGGTCTGCTGTATTCCCCGGGCTCAGTTCAGGTGTGTTAACGGGTAACATACCCGCCATCCCTTCAGCCAGCGGAACACCGTGGCCCGGCTGGCGTGAAGGCTGTACGTCACTGACGCCGGGCATACCGGGCTGTTTATTAACGGCCTCAAAATACGGCGCAGCATCTTCACCGCCCAGATCAGCAATCACGTTCAGTTCAGCATGGCCGGTCAGGGGAAGGAGGGTAAACAGCAGTAAGGACAGCGTTTTCATCAGGGTTATCTCCCGGGTTCAGTCCAGACGAAGCCTGGATCGGGGGTGAGCGCAGCAACCGAGCGGGGCGCTTCAGCTGCCGGCGCAGAAATGCGGGGTGCAGGGCTGATTTTTGCCAGATGCCCTCTCACAATGGCGCGGTAACGTGCAGCAGGCTGACCACCTGCGGGATGGTGGTAGCAGCCGGCCGCATCCAGCCAGCTGCCTGGCTTACGCGCCCAGCACTCACGCAGAATGGTGGCGGCGGCGTTCAGGTTGGTGTAAGGGTCAAACGCATCCCACGTCGAGGCAAAATGATGACCGTTCCAGCCCAGATTGACCTGGGCAATACCGACATCGATGCGCTTAAGCGGGTGACGCTTCATAAAGACCTGCAGCGCCTGCCAGGCCTGCAGGCGCGTCTCATAGCGATGCCCTTTGCCTGCCACATTGATGGTCCAGGGCCATGGCCGTATTCCGCGGGGAAGTTTGCGCGAAGACTCGCTCAGTGATACCGAGTAAAGCGCTTCGGGGGGCACGCCGTGCGCCATGGCCACGCGGACGTAACCCTCCGGCACCGTCTGGTCAGCATGGCCGTCAGGGACGGCCGCCATCAGTAAGCCCAGCGCCAGCGCGCCGGTCAGAATGCTGCGATTGCCCATTTACCGTCTCCCGCCTGCTGCAGTAAAACCGGCATCAGGCCGTTACCAAAGCGCATCCACCGGCCGCCGTCGTGGTTAAGCGTGATCTGGCGCTTGCGGACCTTTTCCACGGGAATGTGATGGTCCCGCGCCCAGCTGCGAAGCGCATCATCACTGCCCTGGCTGTCGACCAGATAGATGTCCACCGGCCGGTTGTCAGCCAGCACGGCAGACAGTTTCGCGTCGCAGGTTGCGCAGTCTTTTGACCTGACGAACAGCGCCAGCCGGCCGCCACTGTCGTGCGCCACGCCGGAGGCGTTCCCCATATTGACCGGCAGTGTGCCCGGATACAGGCGCTGCCAGGCCGCGTTCACCTCACGCTGGAAATCAAGCTCTTTCTGGGTGCGGGCAAACTCTTCCTTCACCCACTTTTCAGCAAACTTACGGCGCTCTGCCGGCGTCTGCGCCTCGATACCGAGGGTGGAAAGCGGATCGAGACCCGGCGACTGGGTACCCCGGGGTCCCTTCATCAGCTGCTGATAACGCTGATAATCGTCGGCACTGAGTCCCCACTGACCGGCCTGCTGCTGCAGGTTTTGCTGTGCGGAGTCCGCCCGTTGTGTTGATTCCTGTCGGCTGACATCCGTCTGTCCTGATGTGGTCGCGGCCTGGGTCAGGGGACTCAGCAGCATGGCGGCTAAAAAGGTATGTTTCAGTTTCATCATTCGCTCCGTTATTCTGCTCTGAGCACGGTCAGGCGGCCGTTAACCCGAAACGTCGCCTCACCATAACCGGCACTGACCAGCGTCCAGCCGGCAACGGTTTCGCCCTCTCCGACCAGGGCCACCTGCGACAGGTTGCTGTAGCCCCGGGGCGCGATGGCAGCCCAGGACTCTGCCCCCCGCTTCTCCACGCCCGTCAGCACAAAAGGCGCATTGCGGGCCACGCGAAGGGACGGAGCAGCACGACGTGTGTCAGCGGGACGGGGCTTTTTTGCAGCAGGCGCGATTTTTTTGACCGGTGCGGCGACAGGTGCGGCGGGTGCGGGTGCCGGCTGTGATTTCAGCGCTGTCAGCTGCTCAGTCAGCGCACTCAGGCGGGTTTCCAGCCCCTGCTGGGCGTCCTGAAGGGTTCGCAATGACTGACGCACGGCGTCGTCGCTGCCGGCCTGTTTCGCAGCAGCGCTCAGCTCCTGCTGCATCTCACCAAGTTTTTTCCGGGTATCCTGCAGACCGGCTCTGAGCATGGTCACATCTGACTGCAGGGCCGCGACTGTCTCAACAGTGGCCGCTGTACTGCCCTGAGATTCAAGGCGTGTAAGGCGTTCATCAAGGTTTGATATGCCCAGACTGAAGGCGGTGTAGCCCAGCGCCAGAATGCCGGCCAGCGCCACACCGCCGGCAGCGCCCCAGATGAGACGGCGGCGGGGACGCCAGCTGAATCTTTTACGGGCCGGCGCGGGGTCCGTATGGAATGGTTGCTGTTCGCTCATTTTCTCAGAAACCCTCCGCTGACAGGTTTAACGGGTACTGACTGAGGTGTTCTGATGGCCGGTTGTGACACTGCTGACGGCGCAGGCGTGGACCAGGTGCTGACCGGCGGCGGAAGCTGGGAGACCGGCAGCTGGTAGCCATCGCGCAGGATGTGGCAGACCACCCGCTGCACATCGTCCAGTTCCAGCTGCCAGGCCGGACCAGCCATAACCTGCAGGGCAGTACGCAGGCGCATCGGGCCCAGCTGGTACTGGACTGCCGGCAATGCCTGGCGGTAAAGCACGCCGTTGGCGGAGCCGGTCGCGCACAGGGAATAACCGGACTGGCGCAGGGCGTAACGCAGCGCATCCGCCACGGTAGGATGCAGGGATGACGGGATGCGAATATCAATAATCTGCGAGAGAGGGTCACGCTGGGCCGCCTGCGGATCGGTACTGACCAGCAGATAACGATCGTAGCGCACCACTTCCGGCGTCCGCGCATACTCGTCCGGAGAGACCGGCTGAACGTTGCGGGTGACGGTGGTGCCGGGTGTCGGGTCGGCAGGCGCACGCTGTTGCAGATTTTGCGGCTGGGAAACGCAGCCCGCAAGGAGCAGCAGGGGAAGAACAGTGGCAAGCCTGCCTGGTGAAAATACGTTATGAGAGGTGTTACGTTTCATCCGGAATTTTCCTGTACAGTGATAAAACAGCCCTCACTGTGCGGAATCGGTCCGGTTTCACTCAATTAACAACTGATTTTCCGTTGATGAAAAAAAACGCCGGCAAAAGCCAGCGTTTTTCACTAATAGCGCGCTGTCAGGCTACTTTATGGGGACGATGGGTCACATCGCCGCGGCCTTCAAGCAAACCCGCAATAGAAATGTCTTCGTCCAGCGCGTCCCAGTGGATACCACGGGGACTCAGTTCATAGCTGTTAAGCTGTTCAGTTGAAGCATGCAACAGGCGTGGAAACCATGCCAGCGGCACACCGATGGTACGGGCGTCGTTGAGTTCAACCCACATCGTGGCCTCATCGAAGCTGACCCGTTTAGCTGAAATAGTCATTCCAGGCCTCCAGAAACAATGCTTGGTTATCTTCAACGATCCCCGTCAGTTCTTTTAATACCCGTGAATTAAACCCATCGTTACTGGCCAGTGCCACTGATGGCGTTAACCAGAATTTGGCTTCACTACCTGCTTTCATTACGTGAATGTGTGCAGGTTCGAGCGGGTTACCTTCATTAGAATAAAAAAAGAACCGGAAACCGTTGATCCTCAGTATAACAGGCATGTCAGTTATCCTTAAATGCTGACCGGATTATGTGTAAGTTCAGAGCAACTGCCATAAAGGCTGTTCAGAGTGCATGGATTGCCGATTTTGGTACTCCATACCCGAATCCAATGAACGGTATATCGTCATCGAAGTCCATCGGCGGCGCACCGGCACTGCTGCCGGAAGCCTGGCCACTGTGACTCGGTCCGGAAGGTTGCTGAGGCTGGCCCCAGTCATTACGGGAAGACGTATTCTGACCGCTGCCGGACTGCCGACCGCCAAGCATCTGCATGGTCCCACCAATATTGACCACCACCTCTGTGGTGTATTTATCCTGGCCGGCCTGATCGGTCCATTTGCGTGTGCGCAGCTGGCCCTCGATGTAAACCTGGGAGCCTTTACGCAGATATTCACCCGCAATTTCTGCCAGCTTGCCGAACATAACCACCCGGTGCCATTCGGTCACTTCTTTCTGTTCGCCGGACTGCTTATCGCGCCAGCTCTCAGACGTGGCCAGAGAAAGGGTGGCAACTGCACTGCCGTTAGGAATATAACGAACTTCAGGATCCTGGCCGAGGTTTCCGACAAGGATAACCTTGTTAACGCCGCGTGAGGACATAATCATTTCTCCTGTAGGGAATAAAAGAAACACCCCGCGAACGGGGTGTGTCAGGTGCGCATCAGAATGAGTTCTCTGCGTAGTTTTGCTGTGCGGCAGAGCCATTCTGCGGCGGCATGGAGTCAGATTTTTCAGTCTTGTAAACCATGTCTTGGCCTATTTTTATCCAGTCCACCTTTATCAGGCGGGCTTTCAGACTGACGCGCTGTTCGCCGGCATGGTCGCCTTTGTTCAGCGTAAATATGTCCGTGGACGGGTTACTCAGGTTAAAGCCCAACAGGACTTTCTTGTCTTCATCGACGGCTTTCTGGCAGCGGGCGATAAGGCTGGTAGCCTCTTTACCTGCGACAGAAATGTCAAAACGGACGTAGGCCGGATTATCAGTCGGACCACTCAGTGCATTGATTACGCAGCTGAGGAACGAGCCATTCTGATGGTTAACCTGGCGGATGTTGCTGAGATACCCGATGCCTTTGATAGTCAGGTTGAAGTACTCAGATTTTGCAGATGCAGAAGTATTGTTTGCAGACATGATGTTTTCTCCATGGAGGTAAAAAAAGGTACGGCGGAGAAACCATCTGCCCTGACGGGAGTGGTTTCCCGTCGGGGGTCAGGATCGGTTGAATCCTGAGAGTCTGGTATGTTGAAGGAACCTTCATCGCCGCGTCGTAATGCGCTTGTACAGGCGATATCTGCTTTCAAAGGTGCGCAGATGTACCAAAGTTTGCTCCCTTTCAGGTTACAGGAGCTTTCGCTGTAGCCACCCGAAGGCGATTCTCACAGGCTACTGAATCATTGGTGGTCGTATGAACGACGGTTTAGCACTTTTATAATTAAACCGTCCTCCCGGAATGTCAACGGTCAAAATGGAAAACGTGATCCGTAAAAATAAAAGGGCACCGTTTCCGGTGCCCTGGGGTCAGTGCCTTAACCTGCGGTCGTCTCATCTGTCTCCGGGGAATAATCCCGACGCGGTTTTCACGGAGTGCATGCGTCTTACAGGTCAGTTAGTGTGCAATAACTTCCTGCCAGGCCTGCTGGGGGTAAATTCCGTTAAAGTTTACCTTACAGCACCGTGGCCAGCGGGGCACCTATGCATCAAAGCCTGGCAACAATAGCAGAACCCGGCCCGGGGTTGTACAGTGAAATAGTTCAATACTGCGCGGATTATTCTGTTTTAGCCTTAACCGATGTTTTTTTACGCTTCGCTGCTTTCTTCTTACCTGTACTGATAATTCCCTCACAGTCCGGATAGCGTATGCACCCCCAAAAATCACCATTTTTACCTTTACGTTTACGTGTGGGGCCTTTGCATAACGGGCAGGGAGGCGTGACGGGAGCAGTAATTTTCACACTGTCCTGGCGGCCTTTTTCGACAAGGTGACGGGTCCACTGCAGCTGCTTTTGCATAAAGACCGCAAGCGACATTTTCCCTTGCGAAATATCATCCAGTGCCTGCTCCCATAATGCGGTCATGCCCGGGCTCGTCAGCGTTTCCGGCAGGGCCGCAATCAGCTCCCGGGCCATCTGCGTTGAGTGGATGTGCTTCCCTTTTTTCTCCAGATAGTGTCGTTTGAAGAGGGTTTCAAGCACAGCCGCACGCGTCGCCTCTGTGCCCAGACCGGCGTTATCACGCAGCACTTTCTTCAGCTTCGGGTCACTGACGAAACTGGCCGCGTTCTTCATGGCAGCAATCAGCGTCCCCTCCGTGAACGGTTTGGGCGGACTGGTTTTCATATCTTTAACCTCAGAACCGGTGACAGCGCAAATATCCCCTTTTGCCAGCGCCGGCAGCGCCATACTGTCACCGTCGACGTCCTCTTCATCGTCATCTTTTTCAGCCTGGAACAATGACTTCCAGCCCGTCACCACACCGACTTTCCCGCGTGTACGGAATAGCTGTCCACCGATATTGAAAGAGGCCTCCGTCACGTCAGATTCCTGCAGCGGAAGGAACTGGGCGAAATAATGCTGGCGAATCAGCTGGTAGACCTTCAGCTCATCAGCACTGAGGCGTGACAAATCAAATGCCTGCCGGGTGGGAATGATGGCATGGTGTGCGGTGATTTTTTTGTCGTTCCAGACACGCGAGACAAACTGCCTGTCCAGCTGATTCAGTACCGGGGCCACAGTCGGGTCGGATTTCGCCACTGCCGCCAGCACGTCGGGTATTTCCTGCTGCATGGAGGTTGGCAGAAAACCGCAGTCTGTGCGGGGGTAGGTGGTCGCTTTGTGGG
>NZ_JNVB01000142.1 GCF_000770305.1 Erwinia oleae | reverse complement strand
TTACTTTACCGCGCCATAGCGGAAGAAGGTATGAAGCACGGGCAAGGACGGGCATTCATCATTGCGACGAAGCTACGCACCCGCCAGCCGCCTTATCTCGATATCCCGTTGGTTGATACCAGCGCGGCTGGCGAGCTGGGCGAGGCTGGCGTTGATGGGTGGATAGATTCGCACTTCTGGGAACGGTTCGGAGGCGCGTTAATGGTCGGCATGATCCCCGATATTGGCGCATGGGCATCCAATAGCGCGGGTAAAAAAGACCGCAATACGGACTATACGGAAAACAGTCGCCAGGCTATGGCGGATATGGCACGTACCACGCTGGAGAACAGCATCAATATTCCCCCAACGCTCTATAAGAATCAGGGCGAGATCATCAACCTGATCACGGGAGAGGATATTGATTTTTCAAACATTTACACACTGAAAATCAAACGCTAAAGGAATACGTTATGACGAGAGAAAACAAGAAGCGCATAGCCATTCTGGTTATGTACATTGCACGTATTGTCGGCCAGAGCCTGCGTGATGTACCACTTGTATTACTTATCGCGGGTTTTCTTTTTCTGCTTTTTGCGCCGCCCTCGGCGTGGATGGCCATCAATCAAATTTGGTATCACCTGCGCCCTTTAACTGACCGTGAAGCGGTCATGTTAGGAAAAAGTGTGTCTGGCTTACTCCAGCTTGCCTGGCTGGTTGCTGCCAGTTCTCGCTTCATTCTTTCTGTTGATGAAGTCTCTTCCCGGATGAAAGAGGTAAAAGATGACCGCTAAGAATATTTCCCTCGACCGCTATAAACAGCGTTTATTTGGCGACTTTCTGGAGCTTCCCGGCCTGACGGAGATCGCCGTCAACCGTCCAGGTGAGCTGTATACCAAAATCAACGGCGTATGGGAGCAGCACGCCGTTCCTTTGTCCTATGAGGATTGCTACAACTTTGCCCGGTGCCTGGCAAAGCACCACGGTGACAATATCGAAGATATTAAGCCGGGGCTGTCAGCCACGCTGGAATCTGGCGAACGGTGCCAGGTGATTGTTCCCCCGGCCTGTGAGCGCGATACGGTGTCTATCACCATCCGTAAGCCATCGAAGGTACAAATCCCGCATCAGTCGTATATCGATGCGGGATTTTATAACCGGGTAACAGGCGAGGAAAAAACGGAGACGCACGACGAGGAATTAATTGCATTGTACAATACAAAAAATATTCCTCTGTTTATGGAGAAATGCGTCGAGTACGGTAAAACTCTCGCGGTCGCTGGGGAAACCAGTACCGGGAAAACCACCTATATGAAAATGTTGATAGGGTATATTCCGGTACATCTTCGGATATCAACCATTGAGGACAACCCGGAAATCACGTTCTTTATTCATAAAAACTACGTCCATCTTTTTTATCCGTCAGAATCATCAGATGAAAAAGGTTCTATCGTTACCCCGGCGAGCCTTTTACGCTGGAATTACCGTATGAACCCTGACCGTATTCTGTTGACAGAAGTTCGCGGCGCGGAAGCCTGGGACTTCCTTAAAATAACAGGTTCCGGGCATGAAGGGAGTATGACCTCCATTCACGCAGGATCAGCGAAAGAAGCTATAGATGGGTTTATTACCCGTTGCTATGAAAATCCACAGTGCGCCCAGCTCCCCTATACATTTATGTTACGTAAGGTTCTGGATAGCCTGGACGTGATTGTGAGCATTGATTTAGACGGAAATGTCCGCCGTATGAATGACATTTATTTCCGTCCAATTCATCGAAACCAGTATTTTGAGGAAATGAAAGCATGATAAAGAAACTTAAAGTAATCATGTTGGCGGCAATAATTACCGGATGTTCATCACCACCGCCTCCCGTTCCTGTAGAGTGGGATAAAGCCGCCGCCCCATTAAATACCAGTTTACCTCAATGGAGTAACAATAACGTTATAGTCCCTTCCTCGACAGTTAACGGTAAATGGACATCATCAATCAGCGCAAAAAGTTTCTACGATACAATATGGACTCCAGCAGTATTTTACGCAGTCGCTCATTCAACACGAATTGTCGTCACTGCACAATCCGGTACTGATTTCTTTAATGCCAAAAATTGGCTTCGCCAGAATGGCGCAAAAGGTGTTATTGAATACCAGCCCGTCTTTAATTGTCTGACATGCAGAGAAACCACTATTTATTTCTCTCGCTAATCCATTTAAGCAACACAATCTAATAAGGGTTTACCATGAAAAAAACCGTTATCGCGGCGGCTGTATTATGCCTGACCGCAGGAACGCCGATTTATTCATTTGCTGCTGACCCGTGCGAAGTTGTTCTTTGCATGTACGGAAAAGCTACGGGTAATAGTGGGGGGAGTGAATGCAGTTCAGCAGAACGCGCATTTTTTAAAATCAACGCATTTAAAAAACACCATCGTTTTAATCCGGGTAAAACATTCGATATGCGAAAAGAATTTTTAGGCGAATGTAAAGCAGCAGACCCTGAGGCAATAAGCAAAATTCTTTCAAAGTTCGGCAGAGTGAAAGGATAAATAAAGCACTCAAACCCACTCACATTTAAATAGAGGTTGAAAATGAATAAAGAAGACTTATTTATTAAGAACATCCATTCAAAAAACCAAGACAGAATATCTGTCAAACGCGTTTTTAATAATATTTCAGAGTCAGCCAATAAAGGCTGTGACTTGTACTATGAAATTTACGAAGGGCGATTACTTAGTGGATTGCGCAACTATATTTATCACCTTAATGATTCAGACGCAGAGAAGCTGATAAATTATGCAGCTTCTCAGGGTTACAAGATCGACAATGATTCATATCGCATCTCTAAATTAGCAGAGCAAGAATGCATGGCTGAAATAAGAAAAGAACAAGAGTAATTAGCAAAGGATGGCGCAGCCACCCCGAAGGGGCGGGGCAAATTCGCTTGCGAATTTGGGCGAGTCCGACGCAGGGCGTGGCGCTTTTCGGCATCCTTATTTTTGGCTTCAATTTCGAAGAAATTGCTAAGACAAAGAAATAAGGATGTGGTACGCGGAAAGAAAATTCAATTTCGAAGAAATTGCTAATTTTCAGCATCCGCGCCCACCTGCGAACATTCGCCCATAGCGAATTGAGCAGGCCGGGGGGAGCCGCAAAAATTTTGCCGCCCCAGCGAGCAAAAAGGCACGCCCACGTGCCGTTTTTTGTGGGGGGCTTGCCCCGCACACCGTCGCAGCCAGGTAATATAACCCGCCCCAGCGGGGGATATTACCGATTAGGCGCGACCAACCCCTTTAAAGC
>NZ_JNVB01000141.1 GCF_000770305.1 Erwinia oleae | reverse complement strand
TTTTTTATGGCGGCAACCGCCGCCTCTTGGAGTTCTGTCAATAACCGTACGCCGGGCGCGCAAAGGGCATGAGCAGTATCAAAGGCGATAACTGTACGCACCCGAAACGCCATTCTGAAAAAAGAGATAAAGCTATTTGATACGTAACTGCTGAGTATCATCGGCCTCACAAAAAGAGAGTTTTTTTACAGATAGTGACTACCAACTCAACTTTTCGCCACTCGTTTTCAGGTTTAGTTAAACATCATGTAATGATTGAAAAATTGCACAGAGCCAGTCCGCTGTGGCAGGGGTTATCAATGCCCGTGTTCCTCTGCTTGTCGACAGGCTGACGTATTCCAATAAGTACCGGGATCCTGCGGAAAAAGTAATAATGTAAGCCTGGCTGAAAGGAGGGGAAAACTTGCCAAAATATGAACTTAATTCATCAGAAGAACGGTATCAGCCTGGCTCTGGTAATTCAGTCCTGGCGAATAAGCTGGAGATTACTGACATGGAGAAAATGGAGGCACTTGAGTCCGGTTTACTACTGATGCTGTATGAACAGCTATTTATTGAAGGCCAACTGCCTGAGGTGCTGACTTTTGAGCACGTCAGAAGGTGGCATCACCAATGGCTGGGGAATGTATACGACTGGGCCGGGAAGCCGCGTGACGCTAACCTGACGAAGGACGGCTTTCAGTTTGCTGCTGCCGGAAGAATTCGGCCATTGATCGCTGGTTTTGAGAAACAGTTCCTCGCCCGTTATGGTGAGTTGAGAGCGCTGCCTTGCCCGGAACTGGTCAGCTATCTGGCTGAATGTCACGTGGAGTTTATTTTGATCCATCCATTCAGGGAGGGGAACGGGCGTTTGTCGCGGCTGCTTTGCGATGTATTGTCAGTCCAGGCGGGAAAGAGCTTACTGGATTATAGCTTATGGGATGCACATAAGGCTTTTTACTTTAAAGCAATTCAGGCTGGTATATCAGGGAATTACAGACCTATGGTAAAACTGATAAGCGATATTTTGCCTGATTAGCGCGCGAGGCCAACGGCTTTCGCCTGTGCCTGATTGCGTTTGAGTTGCTGCTCAATTTTTTGCACAGTAGCGCCTGTTTCTATCGCGGTTGAACTGGCGACGGCACGGTAGATTTGGGTTTTGGTGATCGGGTTGTGTGTTGTTGTTTTTGTCATGGGGAACGCCTCGTTGTTTCAACCCTGATTCTAGTTCGAACAGGAATGGCTGGCAAGGCTGATACCTATGGTTAGCTTACCAGGAGACGTAGGTTTTCATGGGTTGAGTCGGCGTACTGCGATTCCCCACCTTTACTAAAAAATATATATTTATCAATTTATTGAATGTTATATATGTTTCCGTGCTGCACAGCGTGACTGTCGATTAAACATGTAAGTTCAGTCAGCCAAAAAGCGTAACCCGTCCTGATTCTTCAGGATTCTATCTTGATGTCAGACTCCATGAACAGTTCTCGTTAATCGGGAAGCTCAGATCGCGTTATTCTGTGACTACACTCAGTCATGTGCGTGGGGTTCACCGTAGCACAGTTCCAAATACTGGAAAATCATCCTGAAGAACCGGATATCAGGCTGAATCGCCCCGGATAATCCAGACACTTCTGAGCCGTTGATAATATAGGTTTTCATATTCAGCCGGTGGCATCTGCTCGCTCGAGCCATGCCGACGCTTACTGTTATAAAACATTTCGATGTAATCAAAAATATCGCTTCTGGCTTCGTCTCTCGTCCCGTAGATCTTTTTCTTTAGCTCCTTCTGGAGTCGGCGGATCCCGGCCTGAGCATCTGACTGTTCTTTATTGGTGGAGGAGTCCGGCCGTACTTCTTTATCCAGGCGTAAAGACTGTGGGTAATGATATCGAGACGAGTTGCGACGCTGGAAACAGAATGGCCACGCGCAACAACCTGTTTTACCGCTTCAATTTTAAACTCTTCAGGATAACGTTTTTCGCTCATGGGACCTCTCTTTTAAGTCACCTTAAATGACTCTGAGGTGTCTGTTAGACCTGTGGCGATTCATGCGACACTCACAACGTGAATAACAAAAAAGCCACCTCGAAGGTGGCTTAATATCATGATTTTAAAGCTAAAATTTGGTGGCCCCTACTGGACTTGAACCAGTGACCAAGCGATTATGAGTCGCGTGCTCTAACCAACTGAGCTAAGGGGCCTGCGGCGCAGGATTATAATGTAACTTCATGGTGCAATCCAGCGTTAAACAACCAGTTGCTGATTTTTAAACCATCATGGCTTACTGTGTAACCCGGTGAAATGCCGTCTTTTTCTCCCAGCCGCGACTACAGCCCAGAAAGGAGTTCGCATGAGTAACAACACCCGCGAGCAGCAGGCGGAAAGCCGTCGCCAAAAAATGGCGATGCTGATCGGCGAGCTGGCGCCTGAAAATGGCTACACTCAATCATTGCTCGACGACGTGCGCTTTTTGCGATCCGATCTGCCGCTGGAGCACACGCCGGTGCTTTACGAGCCGTCGATTGTCATCGTGTGCCAGGGGCGCAAGCGCGGTTTTCTTGGCGATGCGGTTTACCTCTACGATGCCCAACATTTTTTGGTGGTGGCGGTGCCGCTGCCTTTTATCAGCCAGACGGAAGCCTCGCCGGAAGAGCCAATGCTGGCGGTGGCGATCCGCCTGGATCTTCAGGCGCTGGCCGATCTGCTTATCTCTCTGGATATCGCGCCGATGCGCGATTGTCCACCTGCGGGCATGCACTCGACCGCGCTGGATGAAACGCTTGGCGACTGCGTGCTGCGCCTGCTTGATGTGCTGCGCTCGGCGCAGGAGGGCAAAATTCTGGGGCCGGGCCTGCTACGCGAGATTTATTATCGCGTGCTGATGGGCGAGCAGGGCGCAATGTTACGTGCGGCGCTGGGCCAGCAGGGTTATTTTGCACAGGTGGGACGCGCGCTACATATTTTACAGACGCGCTATCGCGAACGTCTTGAAGTGGCGGATCTGGCGCGGGAAGTGGGAATGAGCGTCGCCGCGTTTCATGCGCATTTTAAAACCGTCACGCAAAGCTCGCCGATGCAGTATCTGAAGTCAACGCGCCTTCATCAGGCGCGGCTGCTGATGGTGCGGGGCGGCTTTTCGGCCGCCGCCGCCGCGGTGGATGTCGGCTATGAAAGCCCTTCGCAGTTCAGTCGGGAATTTAAGCGCTTCTTTGGCCGCAGTCCGGTGCAGGAAGCGCGCTATATGAAAG
>NZ_JNVB01000140.1 GCF_000770305.1 Erwinia oleae | reverse complement strand
AGCGACCACCTACCCCCGCACAGACTGCGGTTTTCTGCCAACCTCCATGCAGCAGGAAATACCCGACGTGCTGGCGGCAGTGGCGAAATCCGACCCGACTGTGGCCCCGGTACTGAATCAGCTGGACAGGCAGTTTGTCTCGCGTGTCTGGAACGACAAAAAAATCACCGCACACCATGCCATCATTCCCACCCGGCAGGCATTTGATTTGTCGCGCCTGAGCGCCGATGAGCTGAAGGTCTACCAGCTGATTCGCCAGCATTATTTCGCCCAGTTCCTTCCGCTGCAGGAATCTGACGTGACGGAGGCGTCTTTCAATATCGGTGGCCAGCTGTTCCGTACACGCGGGAAAGTCGGTGTGGTGACAGGCTGGAAGTCATTGTTCCAGGCTGAAAAAGATGACGATGAAGAGGAAGCAGACGGGGACAGTATGGCGCTGCCGGCGCTGGCTAAAGGGGATATCTGCGCTGTCACCGGTGCTGAGGTTAAGGATATGAAAACCAGTCCGCCCAAACCGTTCACGGAGGGGACGCTGATTGCTGCCATGAAGAACGCGGCCAGTTTCGTCAGTGATCCGAAGCTGAAGAAAGTGCTGCGTGATAACGCCGGTCTGGGCACAGAGGCGACGCGAGCGGGCGTGCTGGAAACCCTCTTCAAACGACACTATCTGGAGAAAAAAGGGAAGCACATCCACTCAACGCAGATGGCCCGTGAACTGATTGCGGCGCTGCCGGAAACGCTGACGAGTCCGGGTATGACAGCCCTGTGGGAGCAGGCGCTGGATGATATTTCTCAGGGGAAAATGTCGCTTGCGGTCTTTATACAAAAGCAACTGCAGTGGACGCGTCACCTTGTCGAAAAAGGCCGCCAGGACAGTGTGAAAATCACTGCTCCCGTCACACCTCCCTGCCCGCTGTGCAAGGGGCCCACGTGTAAACGAAAGGGTAAAAAAGGGGATTTCTGGAGTTGTACGAGTTACCCGGACTGCAAGGGTATTATTAACACCAACGGGAAAAAGACCACAAAGCGTAAAAAAGCAGCAACAGGGACAAAAACCGAATCATCAACTCCGTGAAGAGTTATTTCACTGTACAACACCGGGTCGGGTTCTGCTAATGTGACTACGCTTCGATATGTACTCCCTTGCCGGAGGCAGCCAGATTAACTTTAACGGGATTGATCTGGCAACCGGCACAACAGTTTGCCATCGCACATCTGGCAGGAACTGTAAGACGCATGCGCTCCGTGAAAACCGCGTCGGGAACGGATCCCCGGAGTAGTGAGATACTTTAAGGTCTGGTACAGCCCTCACGGCGTTGCTCATGCAACGCCGTTTTCATTTGCTTGTCTTATATACCGGTTGACACACGGCTTGTTTGGTTTAAAAATCAACAGTGCTTACCGCTGTTTTTTACAGCCAGCCAAAGTTTCAGCAGTCTGAGAGAAACGCCTTCGGGTGACTGCCATCTAACGTTTCACCGGTCTGAGAGAAACACCTTCGGGTGACCGGAAAATCCTCGCAGCCTGAGAGAGGATACCTGCGGGTGGTAAATTCGTTTAACCTCTGGAAACGAATGTCACTGCACAGTGACTGAGGTCCTTTCAACATATCAGACTCTCAGGATTCAGCTAATCCTGACCCCCGACGGGAAACCACTCCCGTCAGGGCAGATGGTTTCTCCGTCGTACCTTTTTTTACCTCCATGGAGAAAACATCATGTCTGCAAACAATACTTCTGCATCTGCAAAATCTGAGTACTTCAACCTGACTATCAAAGGCATCGGGTATCTCAGCAACATCCGCCAGGTTAACCATCAGAATGGCTCGTTCCTCAGCTGCGTAATCAATGCACTGAGTGGTCCGACTGATAATCCGGCCTACGTCCGTTTTGACATTTCTGTCGCAGGTAAAGAGGCTACCAGCCTTATCGCCCGCTGCCAGAAAGCCGTCGATGAAGACAAAAAAGTCCTGCTGGGCTTTAACCTGAGTAATCCGTCCACGGACATATTTACGCTGAACAAGGGCGAGCATGCCGGCGAACAGCGTGTCAGTCTGAAAGCCCGCCTGATAAAGGTGGACTGGATCAAAATAGGCCAGGACATGGTCTACAAGACTGAAAAATCTGACTCCGTGCCGCCGCAGAATGGCTCTGCCGCACAACAAAACTACGCAGAAAACTCATTCTGATGCGCACCTGACACACCCCGTTCGCGGGGTGTTTCTTTATTCTTTACAGGAGAAATGATTATGTCCTCACGCGGCGTTAACAAGGTGATTCTTGTCGGTAATCTCGGCCAGGATCCTGAAGTGCGTTATATTCCCAATGGCAGTGCAGTTGCCACCCTTTCTCTGGCCACGTCTGAGAGCTGGCGCGACAAGCAGTCCGGTGAACAAAAAGAAGTGACCGAATGGCACCGGGTGGTTATTTTCGGCAAGCTGGCAGAAATTGCGGGTGAATATCTGCGCAAAGGCTCCCAGGTTTACATTGAGGGCCAGCTGCGTACACGCAAATGGACCGATCAGTCCGGCCAGGAGAAATACACCACAGAGGTGGTGGTTAACATTGGTGGCACCATGCAGATGCTTGGCAGTCGCCAGGCCGGCAGCGGACAGAATACGTCTTCCCGGCATGACTGGGGGCAGCCTCAGCAACCTTCAGGACCGACCCACAGTGGCCAGGCTTCCGGCAGCAGTGCCGGTGCGCCACCGATGGACTTCGATGACGATATACCGTTCATTGGCTTCGGGTATGGTGTACCAAAATCGGCAATCCATGCACTTTGAATTAACGGAGCTTTGACTGTAATGACTGTCTCTGACAAACTTCAGGAAGCAACTTTTTTTGTTGCATCTTATGCTATCTCCGGAGCATATCTGTTCCGGCGGTTTCTTCACTTTTTGACTAACGGAGGCTTGTATGGGCGCACGTTACGATTCAGACGTAGTTGCCTGGGCCAGTGAACAGGCAGCTTTACTGCGTGCCGGAAAGCTCAGTCAGATTGATATTGAGAACATCGCCGAGGAGATTGAAGACGTGGGCAAAAGTGAAAAGCGTGAGCTGGCCAGCCGTATGGCTGTCTTACTGGCCCACCTACTTAAATGGAAGTTTCAGCCTACCCATCGTGGTAAAAGCTGGGAGTTAACCATTAAAGGACAGCGTGATTTGATTGTCCGTCGTCTTAACAAGACGCCGAGCCTCAAAAATGCGCTTTCTGATCCTGAATGGCTTGCGGATGTCTGGTTTGACGCCCGCGCCGATGCTTCTAAAGAAACGGGTATTGGTCTCGATATCTTCCCTGAGGACAGCATCTGGGCAACAGATGCAATTCTCAGCAGCGAATTCTACCCGGACTGATTACTGTCTGGTTCACCGCAACGCCATCCTTTCGGGTGGCGTTTTTTTTCATCCACGGAAAATCAGTTGTTAATTGAGTGAAACCGGACCGATTCCGCACAGTGAGGGCTGTTTTATCACTGTACAGGAAAATTCCGGATGAAACGTAACACCTCTCACAACATATTTTCACCAGGCAGGCTTGCCACTGTTCTTCCCCTGCTGCTCCTTGCGGGCTGTGTTTCCCAGCCGCAAAAGTTGCAGCAACGCGCGCCGGCCGACCGGACACCCGGCACCACCGTCACCCGCAACGTTCAGCCGGTCTCTCCGGACGAGTATGCGCGGACGCCGGAAGTGGTGCGCTACGATCGTTATCTGCTGGTCAGTACCGATCCGCAGGCGGCCCAGCGCGACCCTCTCTCGCAGATTATTGATATTCGCATCCCGTCATCCCTGCATCCTACTGTGGCGGATGCGCTGCGTTATGCCCTGCGCCAGTCCGGTTATTCCCTGTGCGCGACCGGCTCTGCCAACGGCGTGCTTTACCGCCAGGCATTGCCGGCGGTCCAGTACCAGCTGGGCCCGATGCGCCTGCGTACTGCCCTGCAGGTCCTGGCCGGTCCGGCCTGGCAACTGGAAGTGGACGATGTGCAGCGGGTGGTCTGCCACAGCCTGCGCGACGGCTACCAGTTGCCGGTCTCCCAGCTTCCGCCTCCGGTCAGCAGCTGGTCAGCGCCTGCGCCGTCAGCCGTGTCACAACCGGCCATCAGCGCCCCTCAGTCCGTACCCGTTAAACCTGTCAGCGGAGGGTTTCTGAGAAAATGAGCGAACAGCAACCATTCCATACGGACCCCGCGCCGGCCCGTAAAAGATACAGCTGGCGTCCCCGCCGCCGTCTCATCTGGGGCGCTGCCGCAGGTGTGGCGCTCGCCGGTATTCTGGCGCTGGGCTACACCGCCTTCAGCCTGGGCATATCGAACCTTGATGAGCGTCTTGCACGCCTTGAATCTCAGGGCAGTACAGCGGCCTCTGTTGAGACAGTCGCGGCCCTGCAGTCAGATGTGGCCACGCTCAGAGCCGGTCTGCAGGATACCCGGAAAAAACTTGGTGAGATGCAGCAGGAGCTGAGCGCAGCAGCGAAACAGGCAGGCAGCGACGAAGTGGTGCGTCAGTCATTGCGAACCCTTCAGGACGCCCAGCAGGGGCTGGAAACCCGCCTGAGTGCGCTCACTGAGCAGCTGACAGCGCTGAAAACACAACCCGCACCCGCCGCACCTGTCGCCGCACCGGTCAAAAAAAACGCGCCTGCTGCAAAAAAGCCCCGTCCCGCTGACACACGTCGTTCTGCTCCCTCCCTTCGCGTGGCCCGCACTGCGCCTTTTGTGCTGACGGGCGTGGAAAAGCGGGGGGCAGAGTCCTGGGCTGCCATCGCGCCCCGGGGCTACAGCAGCCTGTCGCAGGTGGCCCTGGTCGGAGAGGGTGAAACCGTGGCCGGCTGGACGCTGGTCAGTGCCGGTTATGGTGAGGCGACGTTTCGGGTTAACGGCCGCCTGACCGTGCTCAGAGCAGAATAACGGAGCGAATGATGAAACTGAAACATACCTTTTTAGCCGCCATGCTGCTGAGTCCCCTGACCCAGGCCGCGACCACATCAGGACAGACGGATGTCAGCCGACAGGAATCAACACAACGGGCGGACTCCGCACAGCAAAACCTGCAGCAGCAGGCCGGTCAGTGGGGACTCAGTGCCGACGATTACCAGCGGTATCAGCAGCTGATGAAGGGTCCCCGGGGTATCCAGTCGCCGGGTCTCGATCCGCTTTCCACCCTGGGTATTGAGGCGCAGACGCCGGCAGAGCGCCGTAAGTTTGCTGAAAAGTGGGTGAAGGAAGAGTTTGCCCGCACCCAGAAGGAGTTTGATTTCCAGCGTGAGGTGAACGCGGCCTGGCAGCGCCTGTATCCGGGCACGCTGCCGGTCAATATGGGGAACGCCTCCGGCGTGGCGCACGACAGTGGTGGCCGGCTGGCGCTGTTCGTCAGGTCAAAAGACTGCGCCACCTGCGACGCGAAACTGTCTGCCGTGCTGGCTGACAACCGGCCGGTGGACATCTATCTGGTCGACAGCCAGGGCAGTGATGATGCGCTTCGCAGCTGGGCGCGGGACCATCACATTCCCGTGGAAAAGGTCCGCAAGCGCCAAATCACGCTTAACCACGACGGCGGACGGTGGATGCGCTTTGGTAACGGCCTGATGCCGGTTTTACTGCAGCAGGCGGGAGACGGTAAATGGGCAATCGCAGCGTTCTGACCGGCGCACTGACGCTGGGCTTACTGATGGCGGCCGTCCCTGACGGCCATGCTGACCAGACGGTGCCAGAGGGTTACGTCCGCGTGGCCATGGCGCACGGCGTACCCCCGGAAGCGCTTTACTCGGTATCACTGAGCGAGTCATTGCGCAAACTTCCCCGCGGCGTGCGGCCCTGGCCCTGGACCATCAATGTGGCAGGTAAAGGGTATCGCTATGAGACGCGCCTGCAGGCCTGGCAGGCGCTGCAGGTCTTTATGCAGCGTCACCCGCTTAAGCGTATCGATGTCGGTATTGCCCAGGTCAATCTGGGCTGGAACGGTCATCATTTTGCCTCGACGTGGGATGCGTTTGACCCTTACACCAACCTGAACGCCGCCGCCACCATTCTGCGTGAGTGCTGGGCGCGTAAGCCCGGCAGCTGGCTGGATGCGGCCGGCTGCTATCACCATCCCGCAGGCGGCCAGCCTGCTGCACGTTACCGCGCCATTGTTAGAGGGCATCTGGCAAAAATCAGCCCTGCACCCCGTATCTCTGCGCCGGCAGAGGCAGCCCCCCGGTCGGTTGCTGCGCTCACCCCTGACCCAGGCTTCGTCTGGACTGAACCCGGGAGATAACCCTGATGAAAACGCTGTCCTTACTGCTGTTTACCCTCCTTCCCCTGACCGGCCATGCTGAACTGAACGTCGTTGCTGACCTGGGCGGTCAGGATGCTGCCCCGTATTTTGAGGCCGTCAATAAACAGCCCGGCATGAGCACGGAAAACGACACCGCATCTTCACCCCCGACACCCGTGCTGCAGGGCGAGGCCGCCATGCTCCCGGTATTCACGCCGGAGTTGCGCCCGGGCAGCGTTCCCGACCGGCCGCTGCAGTTGCCCGGCATCGGGGCGTTGTTTCTTATCGGGGATGATGCCCTGTCCCGTGACTGGCTGAAGGCGAATGCCGGCGCGCTGGCTGAACAGCATGCGGCCGGGATGATAGTCAACGTCACAGACATGGATACCGTGCGCGAGCTGCGCGAACTGGCACCCGGTGTCAGCCTGGCCCCGGCTTCCGGGAGCGAGCTGGCCCGTCGCCTGCAGATTGAGCATTATCCGGTACTCATCACCGATACCGGCCTGACGCAACAGGTTAAGCCGTAATGAGCGCGCCAGATATCAACGGTCTGCTGATGGCACACCCTTATGGGGCGGTCATACTGATCGTCCTTTTCCTGGTGGTGATGGCCTTTCTGAACCTGCGCTGGCGTGAGAAAGCCAGCACCCGCCGTCACCGGC
>NZ_JNVB01000014.1 GCF_000770305.1 Erwinia oleae | reverse complement strand
ATCCAGCAGCGCGCCCGCCTCAAGGCAGACGCAACCGTGCAGCACGTGTGGCTTTTTATACAGCGTATCGCCCGTCGTCACGTCATACGTTTCACCATCAATGGTAAATCTGAAGCGCCCGGACAACACGCAGGTCAGTTGCTCATGCGGATGGCTGTGCATTGGCCCAACCGCGCCGGTGTCAAAGCTCACCTCCACCGCCATCATTTTCCCGCCATGCGCCAGTATCCGGCGGCTTACGCCGTCGCCAACGGCTTCCACCACGGTCGTTTCTCTAAAGCAGAACATGTCGTTTTCCTTACGGATTGATTCAGCCGAACAGGTTGTCAGGCAGCCTTGCCAGATAGAGCGCCGGTTGCCCTTCGAAATCAGAGGTGAACAGCACCTGTTTGTTATCCGGCGTAAAAGAGGGATGCGGATGCGTCACCTGGCGATCGCCGTCGAGCACGCGCCATGAACTGTGGTGCGCCGCCAGTCGCGCCTGTCTTTTTCCTTTTTTATCAAACACATAAATCCATGGATCGTTATCAATGGTGTAGCCTTGCGCATCCTGCACGTCTACCGGCGAGCCTGAGCCGTCGCCAACCAGCAGGCTGCCGTCGTGGTTGCTCATCAAATGTGAGCAGGCCGGCATGGTCATTATTACTTCGTTATGGCCGCTATCAGGGTCGAACCGACAGATATGGCGCGCCTGCTGCCCTTTAAGGTAGGAGACATAGATCAGCGCTGAACCGTCCGGCACCCAGAATTCGTGGGTGCAGCTTTCGCCTGGCGCATGGTTTTTTACCTTACGCACGTTGCTGCCGTCTTCATTCACCAGCCACATGCGGGCATCCACCAGATCGTGCGGGCCTTCGTGGCAGAAAGCGACGCAGCTGTCGTCGAACGGGCGATAAATTGGATGCCCGAGCCAGACATTGTCCTGATGAACGGTGCGGGTTGTGCCATCGCTTAAATCAACCCGAAGCAGACGACAGCGCGGCTTTTTGGTGTAAAAAGTGTGGAAAATCGACCAGTCGGTGAGCGGCTCCCAGTCTTTGCGGTCAATCTCAATACCGACCAGATGCGTACAGGCGCTGTTTGCCACCCAGGTGCCGTAGCCTGTCCACTCATCCGGCACGCGGTAGACCAGCGTTTCACTGTAGTCCGTCAGATCAACCTTTCTCAGTTCACGCTCGTTTTTCACGTAGTACAGATAGCGATCGTCCGGTGAAAGGAAGCCGCCAAAGGTGTTATCGCCCGCCCCTTCCGTGAGCTGCGTTGCCTGCTGGCGGGGAATATCCAGCAGGTAGTAGTTACGTTGCCCGCTGAACTCTGCGGCGAAAAGCAGCCGGTTGCCGCAGCGCGTGAAACATTTTTGGTAGAAATAGTTGCGGTGACACAGCACATCCGTAGGGGTAAGGCGCGTGACCTCTGCGCCTGTTCCCGCATCTTTATAATGATGAAAATGGAGAGTGATAATCGATCCCTTTGCCATCATGATCTCCCTGATTACACGATTATGAAAACAATGTTAATTTAATATACATAGAAACAACGTTTTAAAAACTAAGAAATAGTGTACCGATTTTAAATATGAATGGATTTTTATTTTTTTAATTGTGTGATTCTTTTCGCATAAATATAATGTACCTGCTGCATGCCTTTCAGTTTTCAGACTCTTTCTTGAAATAAAAAACAAATTTAATCCTTTGATTTGAAGGCTGTTTTATTTAATTAACCTGTTGTTAACGCTGTAACTTATCCCGTTAATGGCTTGTCTTGATTATTTATACGTGATTTCAATCACATTCTTAAGTTTGAAGTCTATGTATAAACCAATGGTTTTAAAAAAATGAAATATCGTTCTGAATATATATAGGGAACATAATATTATGGCGACAAATACCACATCTGTGGGGCAGGTTCACAAGGTTACGCTGGGGCACCAGTTGGCTTATGGAGGCGGAAATTTATTAGGTAGTGGCGCACTGGCAATTGCCGGCGCGTGGCTACTCTATTTTTATACCACCTTTTGCGGGCTGACCTTATTGGAAGCCTCTTTCATCTTTTCAACCGCCAGCATTATTGACGCAATCAGTAATCCGGTAATGGGCTATCTGACCGACAAATTTGGCCATACGCGGCTGGGTAAACGTTTTGGTCGCAGGCGCTTTTTTTTGCTAATTGGCGCACCGTTGATGATGGTTTATCCGCTGCTGTGGGTGGAAGGCTTTGGTTTCTGGTATTACCTCTCAACCTACGTACTTTTTGAGCTGATTTACACCTCGATCATGGTGCCTTATGAAACGCTGGCGACCGAAATGACCGATGATTTTGCCGTGCGTTCAAAGCTCACCGGCTTTAAAGCGATATTCGGGAAAATTGCCAATTTTCTGGCGGCGTTTATTCCCGGACAATTTATTCTTATTTATGGCAAAGACTCCGCGCAGCCCTTTTTCCTGACCGGTCTCAGCTACGGCGTAATCCTTTTTATCGCCATTGGCGTGCTCTGGTTTTATACCTGGGAACGCAAAGATGCGGCGGCAGACCCCGCGCCACAAAAACAGTCGCTGTGGAGAACGCTGGTCTCTCTGGCGCGCGATATGCAGTCCACCTTCTATCTGCGCGTGTTCCGCAAGCATTTGGGGATGTATCTGTTTGGCTTTGGCGCCGAGTGGCTGTTTGCTTCAGTATTTACCTATTATGTAATATTCGTTTTGCAATATGACCCGTCGATTCTGGCCGGACTCAACAGTTTGAATGCCATCTTGCAGCTCTTTTCCACCGCCGTATTTATTGGCATCTGTGTGAAAAAAGGCTTCAGTAAGCCCTATATCTGGGCGCTGGCCGTGGTGGTATTCGCCGTCGGCTGTTATTCAATGCTGCATTTCTTCCACTTACCTGTCTATCTCACCACGCCGATCATTATTGGTATCACCGTGATATTCGGACTGGGAACGGGTGGCGTCTACTATATCCCCTGGACGGTTTACACCTTCCTGGCGGACGTTGATGAAGTGTTCACCGGTCGCCGTCGCGAAGGTATCTATGCGGGCGCCATGACCTTTTCCGGGAAAATTGTTCGATCAATTATCGTGTTCGTGATGGGCGC
Organism: Erwinia oleae; assembly: GCF_000770305.1. Taxonomy (GTDB): domain Bacteria; phylum Pseudomonadota; class Gammaproteobacteria; order Enterobacterales; family Enterobacteriaceae; genus Erwinia; species Erwinia oleae. Next base: position 140,569 of record NZ_JNVB01000014.1, on the reverse strand, counting down.
GATCCTCAGTTATTACGGCTTCCAGTCAAAATCTCACACCCAACCGGAGAGCGCGATGGTGGCCATCTCCTGGGTCTTTTTCGGCGGCGTGACCGTGCTGGCGCTGATTGCGATGGTCTTCAGCTATCAGATGACGCTGAACCGCAAAACGCATCGGGTGGTGCTGGAAGAAGTGGCTCGTATCAAAGCCGGGGGTGAGCTGAGTGCTATCAGCCCGACGTCCAGAGCGATTATTGAGAAGCTGGTGGGCTATCCCTACGAGCAGTGCTGGGGCAACAGCGAGATCTGCAAAAAGATGAAGTTATCAACGGAGAGCGTTAAAGACGTTATCCAGCCGGTCTGAACAACAGGGAAATCGTCCCGTTCCTGACGGTGCGGGACAGGAAAAAGTCAGGAAGGACATGATGAAAGGATTGGCTTTATTACTTATTAGCACCTGCTTCAGCTGCGCCGCAGCGAACAGCGTGCCGGAAACGCAGACGTGGCACGCCATTACGTTTGGGCAGTCTACGGACATCAATTTTGCCACTAACGTGTTGCCGGACAAGGTCGGCGTGAATCAGGTGACGCTGGCGGGCGGCGAGCCGCTTGGTGACGCAGGCGGCAGGCTGATAACGCCGGTGCAGATTGAAAGTCGCGGCGGCAAGATCGGCAACAGCCACGATGGGTTGACCTTCTACTATACGCGCGTGCCCGCCGGCGCCAATGCGCAACTGGAGGCGGAGATCGGCATTGAGCAGTTTGGCCCGGAAAACGGCGCGCTACCGGCCGGTCAGGAGGGCGCAGGGCTGCTGTTCCGCGATACGCTCGGCAAGCCAAGGCAGGAGAAGATGCTACCGGGCTACGAAGAGTTTCCTGCCGCGTCCAACATGGTGATGAACGCGGTGATCACGCAGGACAAAAAGTCTGCTTACCAGGTGAAAACGGCGCTGATCTCCCGTAACGGCGTGGTGAATGCATGGGGCAACGCGGACATCGAAATCAAACGCAAGGCGGGGCGTCAGAATATCGATCTCCGCAGTACGCCGCGCTTTCGTCTGCGTCTTTCCCGCACGGATAGCGGTTTCGAGGCGGCCTGGGCCGACCTCAAAGAAGGCAAATGGATTGTTCAGTCCACCCATGATGCCGAACGGCTGACGGTTCAGGAGAAAGAGGGCTACTACGTGGGCTTCTTTGCCGCGCGCAATGCCAAAATCACCGTGTACAGCGCAACGCTGACGCTGAGCGATCGCCACAGCGCCGTTCCTCACGTCTTCGTCAGCAAGCCCGTGCCGTTAAAGATTGAAATTGCCTCAGCGCCGGTCTCGGCAGGTGACGATTATGTACTGCAACTGCGCAGCAACCAGAACGGTAAACTGGTGGTGAAAAGCGGAAGTGAAACGCTGTCTGAGCAGAAACCCGTTATCGCAGGCGAGATGCAACGTGTTCCGGTTTCACTGCCGCCAGCCCCGATGCGCCTTGACTATGTCTTCACCAGCGAAAGCGGCGAGGTGATAAGCGACGGTTTCACCGTCACCCGCGCCCGCGTGGCGATCATGGCTGAACTCTATGCTTCACCGGCGGGCAAGCCGGATGCCGACGGCAGCCTGGCGAAGCCGCTCGATATCGCCACGGCGGCTGCGCTGCTGGCACCGGGCGGCGTGCTGTGGCTGGCAGACGGCGACTACAGCCTGACGACTTTTCCCGCAGCGGTCAGCGGCACGCGTGATCGGCCTAAACGATTGCGCCCGCTCGGCCATCACGCGGTGCTGCACGGCTTCAATCTGGCGGCCAGCTACTGGGACATCGCCGGTATTAAGGTGACGGAAAAGAGCTTCACGATCGCCGGCAGCCACAACCGCATCGACAAAGTAGAAGCGTATGAGGCTGACGATACCGGCATCTGGGTGGCCTCGCCGCCTGACGTCGGACGGCCGCTGTGGGCCAGCCATAACGTCATTTCTCGTTCCGAATCATGGGGTAACCGCGATCCCGGCATGATCAATGCAGACGGTTTCGCGGTTAAGATGCGCGTTGGCGAAGGTAACAAACTTATCGCCTGTTTCGCCCACCATAATATCGATGATGGATTTGACCTGTTTAATAAAATTGAGGACGGCCCTAACGGACGCGTAATCATTGAAAAAAGCGTTGCGATGCGCAACGTGAATAACGGATTTAAAATGGGCGGCGAAGGTTTGCCGGTCGCACACGAAATATCGGACAGCGTGGCCATTGAAAATGGCATGGATGGCTTTACCGATAACTTCAATCCGGGAAGTTTAGCGGTTAAAAATAATACGGCTATCGATAATAAACGGTTTAATTATATTTTCCGCCCAGGCCCGTATGTCACGCCTGAACAGCAGGGCGTGTTCTCAGGGAATATCTCACTGCGTACGTCGGCAGGCGTGTGGCCCGATGCCGTCAACGGCACAGTAAAAAGCAATAACATATTTATCACAACGCAGTCTGTTAATCCTTAACCAGGGAACGCAGTTATATAAAGGAAGAGTCAAATGAATAAAAGGAATATTATCTTAAGCACGCTGTTGCTGGTCGCCCTCCCTGTCAGCGCCGTTACCCTTGATTATCGTCATGAATGGCAGGATATCAGCCGTTCCCACAAAGACAGAGTGTCCGTGTCGCACCGCTTTGCCAGTGGGCTGGGTTTCTCGCTGGAAACGAAATGGCGATCCGGCGGTGATAACACCAATCAGCCCTATAACGACGTGGTCAGCAATGGCACGGAAAGTTCTCTTAACTATCAGTATAAAATAAATCGCGCGTGGTTTGTCCAACCCGGATTTTCACTGGAGTCGTCCGGCGATAAAAGTATTTATAAGCCATTTATCACTTCCGGATACACCTTCAGCAATGGGTTCTCATTCAGGGCGCGTTATCGTTATGAATATACGCGTGAAACGCAACGTAATAAGGAGGATATGAAAACCAATCGCGGGGAATTCTGGCTGGGTTATCGCTATCAGGACTGGCGGTTTGAATATAATTATATTTACAAACACAGCGATCGGGTTCGCTTTGATAATAAAAAATGGGATTACGAGCACAATATTAAAGCGCTGTGGAATATGAACGCCAGCTGGTCGCCCTATGCTGAAGTGGGCAATATTGGCGTCAATAAAGTGACTGACCATCGCCAGACGCGCATGCGTCTGGGATTGCAATATCACTTCTGACCTCGCTAACAGGAAAGAAGTCACGTTTTACAAAAAAAGAAACATTGTTTTGTTATTGTTTGAAAGGCTTCTCAGTGCGCGCTAAACTGCTGAGTATTGCCACAGACGCGCGGTCTGAACCGGCTCTGTTCATCAACGAAACCATTTTCATCGCGCCATCACAGGAAGAGATCATGATTCTTGAGCAATTTGTACTGAAGGATAAGGTGGCGATCGTAACAGGTTGCAATACGGGGCTGGGTCAGGCGATGGCCGAGGGCCTGGCCCAGGCGGGATGCGATATCGTCGGCATTAATCGCACCACGCCGCATGAAACCGTAGAGCGAGTCGAAGCATCTGGCCGCCGTTTTCTCAGCCTGGAAGCGGACTTAGGCAGTATTGAGGCGCTGCCCGACCTGCTGGCGCAGGCGGTGAAGAACATGGGCCATATCGATATTCTGGTGAACAACGCCGGTATGATCCATCGTCAGGATGCGCTGAATTTCACTGAGGAAGCGTGGGATGAGGTGATGGATTTGAACATCAAGACGGTATTCTTTCTGTCGCAGGCGGTGGCGAAGCAGTTTATTGCTCAGGGAACAGGCGGCAAAATTATTAATATTGCGTCGATGCTCTCATTTCAGGGGGGTATTCGCGTGCCGTCTTACACGGCCTCCAAAAGCGCGGTGCTGGGCGTGACGCGTCTGCTGGCGAACGAATGGGCGCAGCACAATATCAACGTCAACGCCATCGCGCCCGGCTATATGAGCACCAACAATACGCAACAACTGCGCGCTGATGCCGACCGCAGCGATGAAATTCTTCAACGTATTCCGGCAGGGCGCTGGGGATTACCGGCGGATTTGATGGGGCCGGTAGTGTTTCTGGCCTCTGCGGCATCGGACTATGTGAATGGCTATACGCTGGCCGTCGACGGCGGCTGGCTGGCGCGTTAAACAACGACCTCAGGGAGAACCTAATGAATATTGCTTTAATGATGGAAAACAGCCAGGCGGCGAAAAATGCCATAGTGCTGGCGCAGCTTAAGGCGGTGGCGACTGATAACGGTGACAGCATATTTAATGTCGGCATGAGTGATGAACAGGATCACCACCTGACCTATATCCATCTGGGCATCATGGCCAGTATTCTGTTAAACGCACGCGCGGTCGACTTTGTGATAACCGGTTGCGGCACCGGGCAGGGCGCGCTGATGTCGTTGAACATCCATCCCGGCGTGGCGTGCGGTTACTGCATCGATCCGGCGGATGCGTTTCTGTTCAGCCAGATCAATAACGGCAATGCGCTGGCGCTGCCGTTTGCTAAAGGCTTTGGCTGGGGCGCGGAGCTGAATCTGCGTTATATCTTTGAAAAGGCGTTTACCGGTCGTCGTGGCGAAGGCTATCCGCCGGAGCGCCGTGAACCACAGGTACGCAACGCGGGCCTGCTGAGCGAGGTGAAAAAAGCGGTAGTGAAAGAGAATTACCTTGATTCGCTGCGGGCGATCGATCCTGAACTGGTGAAAACTGCCATCGGTGGCCCACGTTTTCAGCAATGCCTGTTTGAGCAAGGGAAAGATCGGGAGATTATCGCTTTTGTGAAGTCGTATCTGGATGCTTAACCGCTTCAATAAAAACGGGCTCGATTGAGCCCGTTTTACTGTCTGCGACACCACGCTATTCAGCAAGTTTTAGCCGCTCAGCGCCAAAAAAGTATTGCAGGGTGGCGAAGAAACACAGGCCGTAACCCAGCAGCTCAACGCCTTCTTCCACCATGTTTTTGACCGTATGGCTGTAGCCGTCCGGCATCAGATGACGCCAGAGATCCTGCATGCCGAACAGGCGAGAAAAAATCAGCACCGTCAGCAGCCCCGCGCTCATCATGCCCCACGACGGATGACGCAAAACGGCAGCCAGCCCTGCCACGGTACGCTGCGGATTCAGCGCGGCAATCACCACGCAAATTGCCGTGACGATCAGCGCAAACCACACCCAGCTACCGTGTGAGAGCGCGTCAAAAACAAAATCCAGCTCGCGGATCAGCATACAGGTATAGAAACCGCCGATCAGCGTCAAAGCGGGCCTCAGGCTGACCTTACGGTAAGCGCGCACAAAGCACAGCAGCGCGATCGTCAGCAGCATCAACTCCTGGGCGATCTCGGTGAGAGACGTTTCGTGAACCCCGTCGTTGATCCAGCTTACATCAATAAAGACCAGCCCCAGTAACACACAAAGAAAAACCGCACAGGCCAAAAACGTCAGTGCCCGGTAGCGAATAAACAGTAAATCCGATTGCATAGTGTCCCTCATATTATCTGGCTGCGATTATAGGAAGGTCACGCTACAGAATTTACCAATAAGTGCCGGACCTTACCCGACGAAAGAATATTTTTGCTGCTGTTTTTGAAACCACCCTGACGGAATGTGATAAGGCGCCTGCATCAATTGCGTAATGCCTTGCTCAATAATCACAGAAGCGCGTTGCCACAGTTCACGGTTGCCGTCGGGCAAAAGCGCGATCTGTACGCGTTTTTCCACCAGATAAACGCGGGCAAAACGCGCGTCGAACTCAATAATCGAGCAGGTATTGTCAATAATATCGGCAAGCTTGATGGTTTGCGCATCGGCAGAGGCCTGCGCCGTATGTTGAAAATGCGCCACCTTGCGCGCCGCGCGATTTTTAGCTTCCGGCGGATGCGTATTGGTCAGCATGCCGACCAGCGCGGCAACCTCGCTGCCGAAGTGGTTTTCAATATCGCCCTGCGTGGTATCGGTATCCTCGACCGTATCGTGAAGCCATGCGGCGGCGAGCATGATCTCGCTGTCGGTTACGCTGCGCACCAGTTCCACTACCGCAGCCGGATGAACGATATAGGACTCATTCGTGTACTTTCGACGCTGATCCAGGGCAGCATGCGCTTTTGTCGCATAGCGCCGCGCTTTTTCTTCCAGTGACGTCATCCCCTTCTCCCCGCACAATTAAAATTCGCTTGCAATTATATAGTGCACTATTTATATTTTGTCGCATGAGCACACATCAAGATGACAAAAAAGTGAAACCATCGCCACTGTTACTCGATCAGCAGCTTTGTTTTGCGCTTTACTCTGCGAATCTGGCGCTGCATAAGCTTTATCGTCAGTTGCTGACGCAGCTTGATATCACCTATCCGCAATATCTGGTGATGCTGGTGCTGTGGGAACGCGATGACGTGACGGTTTCTGATATCGGCGAGCGGCTGTTTCTGGATTCCGCCACCCTGACCCCGCTGCTGAAGAGGCTTGAGGCCGCAGGGCTACTCAACCGCCAGCGCTCGCGTAAAGACGAACGCCAGGTAATGGTCACGCTGACGGAAGAAGGGCGCGCGCTGAGGAGCAAAGCGGTCGGGATTCCGCAGTCGGTGTTTTGTGCCTCCGACTGCGATAGCGAGATGCTGCAATCGTTGAAAAATCAGTTGGAAACTTTCCGCGATAATCTGAATAAGTAAAAGATGCCGCTATGAAGCGCATCTGTACTCATAAAACGCTTTATATATCGTGCACGATTAATTCGTTCATTACTTGAAATCTCAACAAACCGGAGCCTTATTATGTCTATCGAAAAAGTTGTCTACCGTGCCAAAGCAAAAGCCACCGGCGGCCGTGATGGTCGCGCAACGTCTTCTGACGGCGTGCTGGATGTGAAGCTCGGCGTGCCGAAAGAGATGGGCGGCGCAGGCGGCGACGTCACCAACCCTGAGCAGCTTTTTGCGGCTGGCTACTCAGCCTGCTTTCTCGGTGCAATGAAATTTGTGGCGGGCCGCGACAAAATCGCTATGCCAAAAGAGGCGTATGTCGAAGGCGAAGTGGGTATCGGCGCGATTGCCACCGGTTTTGCGATTGAAGTGAAACTGAACATTCATCTGGAAGGGATGGATGCGGCTGAAGCGAAAAAACTGGTTGATACGGCGCACATCGTCTGTCCTTACTCTAACGCCACGCGTGACAATATCGACGTGACGTTAAATATCATCAACTGACCCATCTTTGAGGCGGTCAGCGCCGCCTCAAATCGTTTTTCCCGCCTTTTGCGCATTTTTTCGTCGCCTGAAACGGCATTGCAGGGTAAAGTGCGCGTTCTTTTTTTACCTGACAACCTGAAGCCACGCCGCATTGCATAGAATAATCGCAGCGATATTCGAACTCTGGCGCAGCGGCACGGTCTGATTAGCGTTTAAGAATTGTTTAGTTGCGCCGGGAAACTGTGTTAATGAATTATATCAAATCACTTACCCAGCAGAAGATTTCGCTTTTGCTGGCCGTTTATATCGGTATCTTCCTCAATCTTTCGGTATTTTACCGTCGTTTTGACCCTTTTTTGAGCCATTTCAAGGCGACACAGTGGCTGTCGGCGCTGGCTGAAGTCGTGGCAATCGTGCTGCTGACGTTTTTTCTGATGCGGCTGCTGTCTCTTGGTGGACGGCTGTTCTGGCGTATTATGGCCACGGCGCTGGTGCTGATCTCCGTTGCGGCCAGCTACTATATGAGCTTCTTCAACGTGGTGATTGGTTACGGCATCGTCGCCTCGGTAATGACTACCGACACCGATCTGTCGAAAGAGGTGATCGGCGTTCATTTTATTGTATGGATGGTGGCGGTGAGCCTGCTGCCGCTGCTGCTGATCTGGCGCAACGCGCTGCACATGACGCTGATCCAGCAGATAAAAACGCCGGGGCAGCGGCTGCGTCCGATGTTGACGCTGTTGCTGGCGGTAGCGCTGGTCTGGCTACCGATTCGCTATTTTGATAAGCAGCAGAATCGTAACGAAAAAGTCACCAATATCGATCTGCCCAGCTACGGCGGGGTGGTCGCCCACTCTTATTTGCCGTCTAACTGGCTGACGGCGCTGGGGCTGTTCGCCTATACCAGCTACGATGAAGAGATGGACAGCAAAGCGCTGCTCGATCCGGCAAAAAAATTCACCTATAACGCGCCGGCAGGATTGGACGATACCTATGTCGTTTTTGTCATTGGCGAAACCACCCGCTGGGATCATATGGGGCTGTTGGGCTACGCGCGCGACACCACGCCGAAACTCTCTAAAGAGAAGAATCTGGTCGCCTTTCGCGGCGAATCCTGCGATACCTCAACCAAGCTGTCGCTGCGCTGCATGTTCGTGCGCGAAGGCGGCACCGATGACGGCCCTGGCCGCGCGCTGAAAGAGCAGAACGTGTTTGCGGTAATGAAAGAACTTGGCTTCAGTTCGGAACTCTTTGCGATGCAGAGTGAAGTGTGGTTTTACAACAACACTGACGCCGACAATTTCGCCTTCCGTGAGCAGATAGGATCTGAAAAACAGAACCAGGGTAAATCGGTAGATGACATGCTGCTGCTGCCGGAACTGCAAAAATCGCTCGATCGCCATCCCAACGGCAAGCATCTGGTGGTGCTGCACACCAAAGGTTCTCACTATCTCTATTCACAGCGCTACCCGCGTGAATTTGCCCGCTATCAGCCGGAGTGCATGGGCGTCGACAGCGAGTGCAGTAAAGATATGTTGATTAACGCTTTTGATAACTCGGTGCTGTATACCGATACGGTGCTGGATAACGTGTTTGATAAGCTGCGCGATAAAAAAGCCATTGTTTTCTACGCGGCCGATCACGGTGAATCGATCAGCGATAACATGCACTTTCACGGCACGCCGCGCCAGATGGCGCCGCCGGAGCAGTTCCGCGTGCCGATGATCGTCTGGGCGTCAGATAAATACCTGGCCGATCCCAACAACCTCAGCGCCTTTGAACGCCTTCAGGCGCAACAGCGCGTAGGTAAGACGCATCGCCACGTTGAATTGTTCGATACCCTTCTTGGCTGCCTGGGTTACACCTCGCCGGATGGCGGCATCAATGAAAAAAATAACTGGTGTGCCGATCCGGATAAAGCGCCGCAGCACACCACGCTGTAACCCCTCTCCCTTTCTGTTAAAAGCGCCTCACCGCCGGGTGGGGCGCGCTGCCCGTAGCGGCTGAAAAACGCTTAATTCGCTCCACATTTCGCTTATGACAATTATTGCCGCCGGGCGCACATCCTATGCCAGAAAGGCAGCATATTTAGCTACCTTGTCAGCCATAAGCAAAGTGTATCGTTCACAAAGAAGCCGATTAATGGACAGAGTTAATTCTTTTTTTATGAAGTAAATCCCTGTTTTTCGCCACAGCAGCACTCTTTTTGCCTGCTTATTGGTGGGTTGATGGGTGTATAAGACTGCATTTGTAACGAAAAGGTTTTTTTTATATTTGCTTGCTGTTACTCACACTCTATGTAAATACCTGACAGTTGTATTGACGTTCTTCGCAACTGTTGACAAATTGATGCCTCAGTGAAAAAGGGATGCGGATTTATCCGATGGTTTTATGCCGTCAGGCTACGCAAATCCGCAGCGCATCACCGAGGCGAAAAGCGTCGCGCACGCCGCACAAAAAAAAATCACGGCGGGCGAATAAGTACACACAACACCACATCACATTTGGAGCAGAAGCATGAGAATTTCCCTGGCTAAGACAGGGGCGCTGAAGGTTGGTCTGAGCCTTATCGCTCTCACCGTAGCCGCTGGCGTCCAGGCAAAAACCCTGGTGTATTGTTCAGAAGGCTCTCCTGAAGGTTTCAACCCGCAGCTCTTTACTTCCGGCACCACCTATGACGCCAGCTCAGTTCCGATCTACAACCGTCTGGTTGAGTTCAAAATCGGTACGACCGAGCTTCAGCCTGGCCTGGCCGAGAAATGGGAAGTCAGCGAAGACGGCAAAGTGTACACCTTCCACCTGCGTAAAGGTGTGAAGTGGCAAACCACCAAAGATTTCAAGCCGAGCCGTGATTTCAACGCCGACGACGTGGTGTTCTCTTTTGAGCGCCAGTTAGACAAGAACAACAAGTTCCATGGCGTCTCTGGCGGCAGCTATGAATACTTCGAAGGCATGGACATGCCTAAGCTCATCAGCAAAATCGAGAAGGTGGACGACAATACCGTTCGCTTCGTGCTGACGCGTCCTGAGGCGCCGTTCCTTGCTGACCTGGGCATGGATTTCGCCTCAATTATGTCTGCGGAATATGCCGATAACATGCTGAAAGCCGGAACGCCGGAAAAAATTGACCTGAACCCGGTCGGCACCGGTCCGTTCCAGCTGCTGCAATACCAGAAAGATTCACGCATTCTGTATAAAGCGTTCGATCAGTTCTGGGGCACCAAGCCAAAAATCGATCGCCTGGTCTTCTCCATCACGCCTGATGCTTCCGTGCGCTACGCCAAGCTTCAGAAAGGCGAATGTCACGTGATGCCGTACCCGAACCCGGCCGACATCGCCCGCATGAAGGAAGACAAAAACATTAACCTGATGCAGATGCCGGGCCTGAACGTCGGTTACCTGTCGTTCAACACCGAGAAGAAACCGCTGGATAACCAGAAGGTGCGTCAGGCGCTGATTACTGCGGTGAACAAGAAAGCCATTATTGATGCCGTTTACAAAGGCGCCGGTCAGGAAGCGAAGAACCTGATCCCGCCGACCATGTGGAGCTACAACGACGCGGTGCAGGACTACGCGTACGATCCGGCGAAGGCCAAAGAGCTGCTGAAAGAAGCGGGCATGCCGGACGGTTTCTCCATCGACCTGTGGGCAATGCCGGTACAGCGCCCGTACAACCCGAACGCGCGTCGTATGGCCGAGCTGATCCAGTCTGACTGGGCGAAAATCGGCGTGAAAGCCAAAATCGTCACCTATGAGTGGGGCGAATACCTGAAACGCGCCAAAGCGGGTGAGCATCAGAGCGTGATGATGGGCTGGACCGGCGACAATGGGGACCCGGACAACTTCTTCGCCACCCTGTTCAGCTGTGCGGCGGCGAAAGACGGTTCTAACTACTCTCGCTGGTGCTACAAGCCGTTTGAAGATCAGATTCAGCCAGCCCGTGCTGAAGCCGATCACAACAAACGTATTGAGTACTACAAACAGGCTCAGGTCGTGATGCATGACCAGGCGCCTGCGCTGATTATCGCGCACTCAACGGTTTACGAGCCGGTGAGCAAAAAGGTTTCTGGCTACGTGGTTGATCCATTAGGTAAACATCACTTCGAGAACGTTGATATTCAGGAATAATGCGTGTGGCCGGTTCGCCGGCCCGTTTCGCAATCCCTGTCGGGCCGGAGGTTTCCGGCCCATTCCCGTGTTATCGCTCGGAAGCAAAAATGGTAAAGGCGCTGTTATCAGCGTCGCGACGGGGTTCACCCCGCGCAAGATGTGAGCAATTATAATCTCGCAGGCAACGATCCTGCGGGAACTTACAGAGAAGCGGATTATGTTGCAGTTCATATTCCGACGTTTGGGGCTTGTCATCCCAACGTTTATTGGTATCACCCTGTTAACCTTCGCGTTTGTGCATATGATCCCCGGCGATCCGGTGTTGATTATGGCAGGCGAGCGCGGAATGTCTCCCGAACGTCACGCGCAGCTTATGGCCCAGATGGGTCTGGATAAGCCGCTGTGGCAGCAATATGTCTCCTACGTCTATGGCGTGCTCCATGGCGATTTAGGCATCTCACTGAAAAGCCGCCTTCCGGTGTGGGAAGAGTTTGTGCCGCGCTTCAAGGCCACCCTTGAACTGGGCTTCTGCGCGATGATTTTCGCCGTTGCCGTCGGTATTCCTGTTGGCGTGCTGGCTGCGGTCAAACGCGGCTCAATTTTCGATCACACTGCCGTTGGTATCTCCCTGACCGGTTACTCAATGCCGATTTTCTGGTGGGGCATGATGCTGATCATGCTGGTTTCCGTGCAGCTTAATCTGACGCCGGTTGCCGGGCGCGTTGGCGATACGGTCTTTCTGGACGATACACAGCCGCTCACCGGCTTTATGCTGATTGATACCCTGTTCTGGGGCGAACCGGGCGACTTTAAAGACGCCGTCATGCACATGATCCTGCCTGCCATCGTGCTGGGCACCATTCCCCTGGCGGTTATCGTGCGCATGACGCGCTCGGCGATGCTGGAAGTGCTGGGCGAGGACTATATCCGCACCGCGCGCGCCAAAGGCCTGACGCGCATGCGGGTGATTGTCGTCCACGCCCTGCGCAACGCAATGCTGCCGGTGGTCACCGTTATCGGTCTGCAAGTGGGCACGCTGCTGGCGGGCGCCATTCTGACCGAAACGATCTTCTCCTGGCCAGGCCTTGGCCGCTGGCTGATCGATGCGCTTCAGCGTCGTGACTATCCGGTGGTGCAGGGTGGCGTACTGATGGTGGCAACGCTGATCATTCTGGTCAACCTGCTGGTTGATGTGCTTTACGGCGTGGTTAACCCGCGCATTCGTCACAAGAAATAAGGGGGCCAGAATGACCGTTATCGATCCGGGCAGCGTTCCGGCTGCACCCAAGCCCATGACGCCTGTTCAGGAGTTCTGGCACTACTTCAAGCGTAACAAAGGCGCCGTCGCGGGCCTGGTGTACGTGGTGATTGTTTTTCTGGTGGCCATTTTCGCCAACTTTATCGCGCCGCACGCGCCATCCGAGCAGTTTCGCGACGCGCTGCTGCATCCGCCGGTCTGGCAGGACGGCGGGAGCTGGCAGTATATTCTTGGCACCGACGACGTGGGTCGCGACGTGCTGACGCGCCTGATGTATGGCGCACGCCTGTCGCTGCTGGTCGGCTGTCTGGTGGTGGTACTGTCGCTGATCCTCGGCGTGATATTCGGCCTGATCGCCGGTTACGTCGGCGGCGTGACCGATGCCATCATTATGCGGCTGGTTGATATCATGCTGGCCCTGCCGAGCCTGCTGCTGGCGCTGGTGCTGGTGGCGATTTTCGGCCCGTCCATCGTCAACGCCTCGATTGCGCTGACCTTTGTGGCGCTGCCGCACTATATTCGTCTGACGCGCGCGGCGGTGCTGGTTGAGGTCAATCGCGACTATGTTACCGCATCAAACGTGGCGGGCGCGGGCGCGATGCGCCAGATGTTCATCAATATTCTGCCTAACTGCCTTGCGCCGCTGATCGTGCAGGCTTCGCTGGGTTTCTCCAACGCCATCCTGGATATGGCCGCGCTGGGTTTTCTGGGAATGGGCGCGCAGCCGCCAACGCCGGAGTGGGGCACCATGCTCTCCGATGTGTTGCAGTATGCGCAAAGCGCCTGGTGGGTGGTGACCTTCCCCGGTCTCGCTATCCTGCTGACCGTTCTGGCGTTTAACCTGATGGGCGACGGCTTACGCGACGCGCTCGATCCGAAACTCAAGCAGTAAGAGGCACCCGATGGCATTACTGAATGTAGATAAACTATCGGTGCATTTCGGCGACGAGAAGGCACCGTTCCGTGCGGTAGACCGCATCAGCTATCAGGTCGAACAGGGCCAGGTGGTGGGAATTGTGGGCGAATCCGGCTCCGGTAAATCGGTCAGTTCGCTGGCGATTATGGGGCTGATCGATTTCCCCGGCAAAGTGATGGCCGATAAGCTGGAGTTCAACCAGCGCGACCTGAAGCGCATCTCTGAAAAAGAGCGTCGCCAGCTGGTAGGTTCTGAAGTGGCGATGATTTTCCAGGATCCGATGACCAGCCTGAACCCGTGCTATACCGTGGGCTATCAGATTATGGAAGCGATCAAGGTGCATCAGGGCGGCAACAAGCGCACCCGCCGCCAGCGCGCTGTCGATCTGCTGACGCAGGTGGGCATTCCCGATCCGGCATCAAGGCTGGACGTCTATCCGCATCAGCTCTCCGGCGGCATGAGTCAGCGCGTGATGATCGCGATGGCTATCGCCTGCCGTCCAAAGCTGCTGATCGCCGATGAACCGACCACCGCGCTGGATGTGACCATTCAGGCGCAGATCATTGAGCTGCTGCTCGATCTTCAGCGTCAGGAGAACATGGCGCTGATCCTGATTACCCACGACCTGGCGCTGGTCGCCGAGGCGGCCCAGCATATTATTGTGATGTACGCCGGGCAGGTGGTGGAAACCGGCAAAGCGGTCGATATCTTTAAAGCGCCGCGTCATCCCTATACGCAGGCGCTGCTGCGCGCGCTGCCTGAGTTTGCTGTCGACAAGGCGCGTCTGGCATCGCTGCCGGGCGTCGTGCCGGGTAAATATGATCGCCCGAACGGCTGCCTGCTCAATCCGCGCTGCCCCTGGGCCACCGACCGCTGCAAGGCTGAAGAGCCGGCGCTACGCGATATTCCGGGGCGTCAGTCCAAATGTCACTATCCGCTGGATGACGCCGGGAGACCAACTTATGAAGCCTGAACACGATAATTCGACGCTGCTGATGCAGGCGATCGATCTGAAAAAGCACTACCCGGTGAAGAAGGGCCTGTTTGGCCAGGAGCGTCTGGTCAAGGCGCTGGACGGCGTCTCGTTCAACCTTGAGCGCGGCAAAACGCTGGCGGTAGTTGGCGAATCCGGCTGCGGTAAATCAACGCTCGGTCGGCTGCTGACGATGATCGAAACGCCGACCGAAGGACAGCTTTTCTATCAGGGGCAGGATCTGCTCAAGCACGATCCGCACGCGCAAAAACTGCGTCGCCAGAAGATTCAGATCGTCTTCCAGAACCCGTACGGATCGCTGAATCCGCGCAAGAAAGTCAGCCAGATCCTTGAAGAGCCGCTGTTGATCAATACCGACCTCAATAAGGCCGCGCGCCGTGAGAAAGTGCTGGCGATGATGGCGAAAGTGGGCCTGAAAACAGAACATTACGATCGCTATCCGCATATGTTTTCCGGCGGGCAGCGCCAGCGTATCGCTATCGCGCGTGGGCTGATGCTCGATCCGGACGTGCTGATCGCCGACGAACCGGTTTCCGCGCTGGACGTGTCGGTACGCGCGCAGGTGTTGAACCTGATGATGGATCTGCAACAGGACCTGGGGCTCTCCTACGTCTTTATCTCGCACGATTTGTCGGTGGTAGAGCATATTGCGGACGAAGTGATGGTGATGTATCTGGGCCGTTGCGTGGAGCGCGGCAGCAAAGAGGCTATTTTTGCCAATCCGCGCCATCCCTACACCCAGGCGCTGTTGTCGGCCACGCCGCGTCTCAACCCGGACGAGCGCCGCGAGCGCATTAAGCTGACCGGTGAGCTGCCAAGCCCGCTGAGTCCACCGCCGGGCTGTGCGTTTAACGCCCGCTGCCGTCGTCGTTTCGGCCCGTGCACGCAGCTTCAGCCTAAGCTGAAGCAGTATGGCGATCAGCAAATCGCCTGCTTCGCGGTTGATCAGGAAGAGGGCGTGCCGGTCGGCAAATGATCGCATGCGCAACCTCATTGAGGAGCGGGCCATCGGCCCGCTCTTTTTTTTGCCAGCGGCCTGAACAGTGAAGACTTTTGTCAAAAAAGCAGGCGTAACAGTAGATAATTTGATAATTGTCGCTAAAGTAATATAAAACACAGAATGATTAAATTAGTTTGCGCTGTGAATGAGATGCGCGCCGTTATTGCTGTTCTTGCCTGATTTCATTACTTCACTCGTGAATAATCACATTGTTGATTAATCGATTACGCCAAATAAAATAATTTCCGCCCGCAAACAGTTAAATTATCATGATAAGAATCATCTGATGAAAAAAATAATTGTATGTTATATTGCCGCCAAATCTCCTGCTTCCGCGATCGCTTCCAATGAAAAGTTATGATGATCTACAGCGTTTTAAAGAAAAAACGCAGACAAACCATATCGAATTCAAGGACATGTCCGATCAGACCAGGGACGCTGACAGCACCAACTGGGCCATCATTAAGCAGTTAAAAAATGAGGGTCTGGATCAGGGGCTGGGCAACGGTCAGCGGCTGGACGTGCCTGCGCCTCAGCCCATTGCGGCTGATATTTTTGCTGTCTTGCAAACGCCCGCGCAAGGCCGTGCGCCCGTTGAGCCGCACGCCGCCTCCCGACCTGTGGTGCGGCCTTATGCCGCGCCCGCGCAGCAGCAGAGCGTTGCCACCTTCGTTGCCGCCAAACCGGCTGCCCAGAGCGCAGATTCGCTGATGAGCAGCATCTCTGCTTCGCTTAAGCCCGCCGCACCTGAAACGGCCGCGCCCGCAGAGTCAATCGCGCCGATACCGCCAGAGCAAATCGCGCCGCAGCAGGCCCCGGTACAGCACGCTGTCCGGCCGGTGGAATCTGCTGAGCCGCCGCGTTTTAAACAGCTATTCAGCCCAACGCCCGACGCCTCATCGATCACGTTATCGAAAGAGACGTTGCTGCAACCTTTGTTGGAGAGCATTGCCTCATGCCGTTAGTTTGCGTTTGTTCGCCCAAGGGTGGCGTGGGTAAAACCACCCTTGCGGCTAATCTGGCCTACACGCTGGCGCGCAGCGGCAGCAAGGTGCTGGCCATCGACTTCGACGTGCAGAACGCGCTGCGCCTGCATTTCGGCGTTCCGCTCTCTGACGGGCGCGGTTTTGTCGCAAAATCTGCGGAATCGCCGGACTGGAGTCAGTCAATCCTCACGACCGGCGGCAACATTTTTGTGATGCCGTATGGCGAGGTGACTGAAGAGCAACGTGTTGTATTTGAAGATAATCTGACGAAAGATCCTAACTTTCTGGCGCGAGGCCTGCACACCGTTCTTAACTATCCGGGACTGGTGATTGTCGCAGATTTTCCGCCCGGCCCCGGTCCGGCCCTAAAGGCAATGCGCGATCTTGCCGATTTACATCTTGTGGTGATGCTGGCGGATACCGCTTCTCTCTCGCTGTTGCCGCAGATTGAAAATGACAGACTGATTGGCGGCGCACTGAATCAGCGTACCGGTCACTATTTTGTTATTAACCAGAGCGACAGCCGCCGCCATATCAGCCGCGATGTCACAGCCTTTATGGAGCAGCGACTGGGAGACAAACTGCTGGGCGTGATTAATCGTGATGAGAGCGTGGCGGAAGCCAATGCCTCGCAGCAGGCCATCTACGATTTCAGTCCGGTGTCTGCCGCTGCATTTGATATCGAACTGGTCAGCAAGCGCGTTGCCGCCCTGCTTGATATCAAAGTTGGCGGCGGGGAGATGCATGCCCCGATCAGATCGCGCTAGTGACATTGACGACAGAGATGCCCGCTGCGCCGTGGCCGCCTGCGTCACGATAAGAATGACTGTTTTGCTTTCAGGATGACTTATGAACAAAGTCCTGTACTACCTGCTGTTGCTGATATTATTCCCGGTTGCCGCCGTGATTGTGATTGTCCCGATGGACAGCCAGAAACAATATATTTTCGGGCTGATCAGCATCGCTATATTGTTTGTTCTCGGTTTTAATAAAAGCCGCAAAACATCTATGGTGATGGTGTTTCTTTCCGCCTTAATGTCTACGCGATATATATACTGGCGTGCGACCGAAACACTGGCATTTAATTCCGAAATTGAAGCAATCCTTGGCGTCGGCTTATTTATTGCCGAGCTTTACGTTTGGGGTATCCTGATTCTGGGCTACCTGCAAACATCATGGCCGCTTAAGAGAACCATTGAGCCGATGCCGGATGACGTCAGCCTGTGGCCCACCGTGGACATTTATGTCCCCAGCTATAACGAAAGCCTCGATGTGGTACGCGACACCGTGCTCGCCGCGCAGTGCATCGATTACCCGCGCGATAAGCTGAAAATTTATCTGCTGGACGATGGCAAACGCAGCGAGTTCGCCGTTTTCGCCGCCGATGCGGGCGTCGGCTATATCACCCGTGATGACAACCGTCATGCCAAGGCGGGCAACCTTAATCATGCCATGCGCATCACCAAAGGCGAGCTGATCACCGTTTTCGACTGCGATCACGTGGCTACGCGCGCATTTCTCCAGGCGACCGTTGCGCCTTTTTTGAAAGATCCAATGCTGGCCCTGCTGCAAACGCCGCACTACTTCTACTCGCCCGATCCCTTTGAACGCAACCTGAAGGCCGCGCGTGAAATACCGAACGAAGGCGCGCTGTTTTACGGGCCGGTTCAACAGGGCAATGACAACTGGAACGCGACCTTTTTCTGCGGCTCGTGCGCGGTGATCCGTCGCTCAGCGCTGGAAGAGATTGGCGGCTTTGCCACGGAAACCGTGACCGAAGATGCGCATACCGCGTTGAAAATGCAGCGTCGCGGCTGGAAATCCGCCTTCCTGTCGCTGCCGCTGGCGGCAGGCCTTGCGACCGAACGCCTCGGCCTGCATGTGATCCAGCGTACCCGCTGGGCGCGCGGCATGACGCAGATTTTCCGCGTCGATAATCCGCTGTTTGGCCGTGGGCTGAAGTGGCAGCAGCGCCTGTGCTATCTCAATGCCATGCTGCACTTTCAGTTCGGTATTCCACGGGTGATATTCCTTACCGCACCGCTGGCCTATTTGCTGTTCAACCTGAACATCATTCACTCTTCCGCCAATCTGATTTTTGCCTACGTGCTGCCGCACCTGGTGATGTCGCTTTACGTTAACTCGCGTATGAACGGCCGTTTTCGCGCCACCTTCTGGGGCGAAATTTATGAAACGGTAATGGCATTCCACCTGGTTATTCCTACGCTGTTGACCATGATTTCCCCAAAGCACGGCAAGTTTAACGTGACCGATAAAGGCGGCCTGCTCGACGTTGGCTTCTTTGACTTCAATATTGTGCGCCCGCACGTGATCTGCGCCATGCTGCTGCTCATCGGCGTGGCCAGCGGCGTGGTGCGCGCCGTGGCCCATGACTACTTTGGCGTTGATCCTTACGTTATTGCGCTGAACGTCGGCTGGGCGCTGTTCAGTCTGGTGATCCTGATGGCGGCCATTGCCGTGGCGCGCGAAACCAAACAGACGCGTAAAACCATCCGTATCGACGTTAAGATCCCGCTGGTGCTGCACTACGCCAGCGGTATTTCGTCGCGTTCAACTACGGTGAATTTATCGATGGGCGGCGCGCAGATTGCCGCGCCGGATTCACGTCATGAAGACGATGCCATTGAAGCCATCGATCTGATGTTGCAGACCGGCGCCATTTCCATTCCGGTGAGCATCATCGGTGCCGAAAACGGCGTGGTTCGCCTGAAGTTTGATGAGATCCCGCTGTCGCGTCGTCGCGAGCTGGTGCGCGTGGTGCTCTCACGCGCCGATGCGTGGATCAAACCGGAAGGGCCGAAAGACAGGCCGCTGCGCTCGCTGTTGACCATTATTCGTACCGTGTTTGAGCTGTTCTGGCTGACATGGAAAGATCGTCGTGCGAAAAAACATCACCCGGCGGCGAAGGTTGAAGAGGATAGCGTGGTATGAAGCGTCTGATTTTATCCGCGCTCTGCGCCTTAACGCTGAACAGCGTGTGGGCCGCGCCTGACGACAGCGTCACCCGCGACAGCAGCGCGCTGTCGCAGATCCCGCCGCCTGCGGGCGTAGGCAACGCTGTGCAACAGCCGCAGGCCGCAGCCGAGAGCCAGAGTGCCGCGCCGGTTGCAACAGCGCCGACCGAACCGCAGCAGCAGAGCGAGCCGCAGCCGACGGAAGCACGGCCGGACGACGCCCAACAGCCCAACGACGCCCGGCAGCCGAACGGCGCGCAGGCGCAAAGCGCGCCTCAGCCGGAACAAGCTCAGCCGACGGACGCGCAGGCGCAAAGCGAGCCGCAGCCGGACACCGCACCAAACGCAGCGGCGCCGCTGCCCGTGCTGCCGCCGATGGAGGAAACACCGGAAACACAGCAGCCACCCGAAGCCGTTAATCAGCCGCTCTCCAGCACCCTCTCCGTTGAGCAAATGGGGCAGACCGGCGGCGTTACGCTAACCGGCGGCCAGTTGCAGTCCGGGATCGTTTTTACGTTGCCAACCGACGAAGTGATCACCAACGCGCGCCTTAATTTGTCGCTGCGGGTGTCGCAGGCGCTGGCGGCGCGTAACACCTCGCTGCAACTGATGCTGAATGGCCAGCCGCTTGGCACGCTGCCGCTCAACGCCTCCGACAGCCCGAGTGAGGATTACCAGCTTGATATCCCGGCCGCAATGGTGGTTTCCAGCAACAATCTCAGCTTCAAGATCAATGATGCCGACCAGCTGCTGTGCGAACGCGACAGCGCCAGCCAGTATCAGGTCACGGTTCTGCCGAAATCGACGCTGATGCTGGAAGGCCAGCAGCTCAATATTGGCAACACGTTGCGCAATTTCCCGCGTCCGTTTATCGATCCCTTACGAATGACTGCCTCCAGCGTGCCGATGATCTTTGGCGCCACGGTCACGCCGGGCGAAGTCAGCGCAGCGGCGCTCCTCTCTTCCTGGCTCGGCATGCAGACCGACTATCGCGGCATCCGTTTCCCCGTGCTGCGCGACGAGATGCCGGAGAAAAACGGTATCGTCTTTGCACAACCGGGTGAGTGGATTGGCGGGGTGCTCATACCGCAGGTCAGCGGGCCGACGCTGCAACTGGTCGACAATCCGGCTAACCCGGTTTACAAGCTGATGCTGGTGATCGGCAAAAACGACGACGAACTGCGCCAGGCTGCCGTGCGTCTGACGCAGCCGCTCAGCCTGGACGAGCCCTCGCTGGCGGTTGCCGCGCAGAGCGTGCCGCTGCGCAAGCCTTATGACGCACCGCGCTGGATTAATACCGATCGCCCGGTTCGCCTCAGCGAGCTACTGCGTAAGGATCAGAGCCTGACCGCCACCGGCATTTTCCACGATGCGCTGCGGGTGAATTTTCGCGCCGCGCCGGATCTCTTTCTCTGGGACGGCGACACGCTGCCGGTGCAGGTTGACTATCGCTTTCCGACAGAAAACTGGATCGACGAAGACAAATCCTTTCTCAACGTCAGCCTGAACGGCACCTTCCTGCGTAACCTGGCGGTAAATAAAGTGGGGCTGCTGGAGAACATCTGGCATCGACTGGGCGGCGACGCCCGGCTTGAAAACTATATGCTGAAGCTCGACCCTTATCTGATCTATGGCGACAACCAGCTCCAGCTCTATTTCAATATCAAACCCAAAGCGAACGCGCCGTGCGGCGTGCTGACGAATAATAATATCAAGAGCCGCATAGAAGATGACTCGTCGATCGATTTAAGCCATACGCGACACTTTACGCTGCTGCCGAATCTCTCCTATTTCGTCGGCGCGTCGTTCCCTTTCAGCCGCTATGCCGATTACTCGCAGACCGTGCTGATGCTGCCCTCAACCCCCAGCAACGTCGAAATCAGCACGCTGCTGGATATGGCGGGCCGCTCCGGCAACGCCACCGGCGTGGCGCTCAACCATAACAGCGTGATGTTCGGCATCCCGGCGGGCGGCAATTTGCGGCAGCGTCTGCAAAAGAGCGACGTGCTGGCCGTCTCCACCCTGACGCAAACGGCATTCAATCAGGCGATGCTGCAAAACTCGCCCTATAACGTCACCGCGCATTCGCTTGGCGTAAGGGAGCCGGATCTGCGGGAGAAACTGCGCGGCTGGCTGATCGGCGACTGGTATCGTCAGTCGGTGGATGCCGACCGTTACTTCTCTTCAAACGAAGACTGGCGCGGCTTTATCAGCTATCGCTCGCCGTGGAACAGCGGGCGGCTGGTGGTGATGACCGTCGCCACCGATGACGAACAGCTGGCGCGCCTGCACAGCGATATGATGTTACAGCGCATCAACGCAGGCATTCGCGGCGACACGGCGATCGTGACGGATGAAAACGGCGTTCGCAGCTTCCGCGTCGGCGCGCAGTTCCCGAGCGGCCAGATGCCGTGGTACATGATGGTGATATGGTACGCCAACCAGCACGCGGTCGGGCTGGCGTTCCTGGCGCTGTTGTTTGCGCTCATTGTCGGTCTGAGCACCAGCGTGCTGCTGAAGCGCCACGCCTGGAGACGGCTGAATCCACAGCACGATCCTAAAAACGCTGGCAGGAAGAAGTGAAAGCCATGATGAAAATGAAGATGCTGAGCGCACTCTGCCGCACGGGACTTGCTCTGACTGCCTGCGTGCTGGCCTTACCGGCGATGGCGGCGGACAGCACTAATCCGGCCCTTCAGGCGCTGTTCGATCAGGCCAATTACTGGCATCAGAAGGCGCATGACGATCTGGCGCGCGATGCGCTGAATAAAGTGCTGATGGTGGATGGCCGCAATACGCAGGCACTCTATCTGATGGCGCTGTGGGCGCAGCAGGGCGGCGATAATGCCACCGCGGCTTCTTATCGCGCCCGTCTGACTCAGGTTTCGCCGCAGGACCCGCGCCTGAGCGAGCTGGATAACGCCCGACAGCTGCAAACTATTCCCACCGCCCAGCTTTCTCTGGCCCGCCAGCAGGCGCGCAGCGGCAATATCGCCGCATCATTGCAAACCTGGCGTAACACCTTCAGCGGCAGCGAGCCGCCCGCCAGCGTTGCCGCAGAGTACTATCTGACGATGGCCGGGGACCGCGCGCTGTTGCCGCAGGCGGTGGATAACCTGCGGCAGTTCGCCGCCGCGCATCCACAGGATATCGGCGCAAAGCTCGCGCTGGGTAAGGCGTTGACCTATCAGGAGCCGACGCGTCGCGAAGGGCTTCAACTGCTTGAAAGCATGGCGGACGGTAATGCCGATGCGGATCGCGCACAGCGTCAGGCGCTGCTGTGGCTGGCGGCGCAGCCGGACGATGCGCCACTCTATCAACACTGGCAGCAGCGTCATCCACAGGACGGCGCGGTAACGGATTATTACCGGAAAACCGTCGGCGGCGCTGAAAAGGGCCAGGGCTTTACCGCCCTCAACAGCGGTGACGTCTCGGGCGCGAAAACCGCGTTCGACCGCGTATTGCAGGCCAACCCGCAGGATGCCGACGCGCTGGCAGGCATGGGTTACGTCGCGCAGCGGAATGGCAATTTTGCCGCCGCGGCGGACTACCTCGACCGGGCGGCGAAACTGGGCGGCGACAGCAGCCAGCAGCGTCAACAGCAGGCGGCGGACGCGCGCTTCTACGCGCAGCTTGCCGCCGCGCAGCAGGCGATGAAAAACGGCGATATCGCGCAGGCGCTGAGCCTCAGCGAGCCGCTGACCGCAGCGGAAGGCGAAAAAGGCGTGTCGGCGAAGCTGTTCCGCGCCGACGTGCAGCGCCGCAGCAACCAGCCGCAGGCCGCCGAACAAACCTATCGCGCCGTGCTGCAAAGCGATGCCGATAACCGCGCGGCGAAAGAAGGGCTGTTCTACGTGCTGCGCCAGCAGAACCGCAGCGCGGAAGCCAATACGCTGCTTGCTGCGCTGCCGGACAGCGTGCGGCAGAGCGTCACGCCGCGCCCCGCCGTCACCAGCGATCCCGTCCGTCGGCAGGCGAAGCAGGCGCTGGCCTCAGGAAATGCGCAGCAGGCAATCAGCCTGCTTCAGCAGGGACTTCAGCGCTTCCCAAACGACGGCTGGCTGCGGCTGGATCTGGCGCGCATCTACCAGCAACAGGGCAATACTTCGCTGGCGGCGGGCGTGATGCAGCCGGTTTTTCGCACCAACGCCAGCAGCAACGAAATCTACGCCGGCGCGCTATTCGCCAGCGAAAGCGGCGCATGGCAGCAGGCGCAAACGCTGCTGTCGCGCCTTCCCGCGCGCAATCAAAATGCTGAGGTGCGCGAGCTGTCGCGCCGCGTGAACTTCAATCTGCAAATGGCGGTAGCGCAGCAGTACCTGGCGCAGGGCGCCAACGCCGCCGCCGCCAATACCCTGCGGGCGCTGGCGACCAACCCGCCGTCTAATCCGGCGGACGCCGGTAATCTGGCGAAAGGGCTGGCAGAGGCCGGCGATTTGACCACTGCGGTTTCCGTGGTGCGCAGTAATATGCAGCGCGGCGTGCAGGGCAACGCGGGCGACTATGCCGCGCAGGTGGCAGTGCTGAACCAGGCAGGACTCAGTAACGAGGCGCAGCGTTTCCTCAATGACCCGGAACTGCAATCGCGCAGTACGCCGACCCAACTTGCCGGCATCCAGAACGGTTATCTGATAAACGAGGCGGATCGTCTGCGCAGTCAGGGCCAGTACGCGGCCGCCTATGACAAGCTGATCGGCGCATTGCAGCACGATCCACAGAATACCGACCTGATGTTTGCGATGGCGCGCCTTTATCAGTCCGGCAAGATGAATAAAGAAGCGGGCGTGGTGTATGACTACCTTATCACCCGCGATACGCCATCTCAGGACGCGCGCGTCGGCGCCATTGACGTGGCGCTGGCCAGCAATGACCTGCCGAAGGCGAAAACGCTGGCGGCAGGACTGCGCGGTGAACAAACGCCGGAGCGGCTGCTGCTGCTGGCACGCGTGGCGGAAGCCGACGGTGAACATCAGCAGGCGCTGGCTTACCTGCGTACCGCGCGCGGCAAGATGATTGGTCTTCAGGGATCGGAAAGCGGCTCAACGCCGGTCATCGGCGGTCTGGCGTTGACCGACAATCCGTTTATTAACCGCAGTACGCCTTCACAGCGTCGTTCGCCCTCCACCTACGGCACGGTTATGCCGTGGCAGCAGGCGCAAACGGACGCGGACACCCAAACGGCGAGCGTGCCTTCTCAACAGGCTCCGCAGAGCGCACAGAGCCGCACGCTGCATCAGATTGATACCATGATGGATGATTTGCAGACGCGCACCGGCACCTGGGCGCAGGGCGGCGTGCAGGTTCGCGGGCGCGACGGCGAATCCGGCCTCAGCAAGCTCACCGAAGCGAAAGCGCCGCTCACCTGGTCTTCGGTGCCTTATGGCAATACGCGTTTTGATTTTACGCTGATGCCGGTCACCCTGAGCGCAGGCAGCGCATCGGGCACGGCCGTCTCACGCGTGGGCACCCAGGCGCTGGAGCAGGGGCGTATCGCACAGCAAAATAACGTGACGCCAGGCAGCGTGCAGCTGAATTCACCGGGTTCGCAGAACGCTTCCGGCGTTGAGGTGAACCTTGGCCTGACCAATGACAATTTCAAAATTGACCTGGGCTCCACGCCGCTGGGACAGGATCTCAGCACGCTGGTCGGCGGCATTCAGTGGTCACCGAAGCTCAGCGATTACCTGACGCTGATCCTGACCGGCGAACGCCGGGCGATCACTGACAGTCTGCTCTCCTACGTCGGTGTGGAAGACAAGCTGAGCGGCAAGCGCTGGGGCCGCGTGACCAAAAACGGCGGTAACGCGCTGTTGAGCTATGACAACGGCGACGCAGGTTTCTATTTTGGCGGCGGCGCTTATAGCTATCTGGGCGAGAACGTTGAGAGCAACCAGAGCCTGGTGGGTTCTGCGGGTGCCTACGTGCGTCCTTTCCATGATGATAACGGCGAGCTGAAAACCGGTATCAGTATGAGCTGGATGGATTTCTCGAAAAACCTCAGCTATTACAGCTACGGTCAGGGCGGCTACTTCAGCCCGCAGGATTTTGTTTCGGTCTCCTTCCCGGTGGACTGGAGCAGAAACTATGACGATCTGAAGGTGAAAGTCGGCGGCGCGGTGGGTTATCAGTCCTACTCGCAGGACCGCAGCGCTTACTTCCCCACCGACCCGACCAAACAGGCGCAGCTTGAGGATTATGCCAGTGCTGGTTATGCCACCGAAGCATACTATGAAGGCGGTAGCAAAAACGGCCTGGGCTACAATCTTCATGCCGGTGCGGATTACAAGGTCAATAAAGACGTTACCATCGGCGGGCAGCTTGGTTACGATACCTTCGGCGACTATAACGAAAGCACCGCGCAACTCTGGTTCCGTTATATGCTGGGAGACAAATAAGCATGAGTGAACTGACTGAACGCACGCTGAATTATTATCGCCAGCAGCAGTACCAGCCGGGCTGGTTCGATCTGCTGAGCGCGATGATTCAGGGCATGTTGCAGAACGCGAGTGAAAGCGAAAGTCAGCTGTTTTTGCAGCAAATGGGCGATAACCTGGCCACGCGCTATCCGCTTGCGGCCTCGCAAACGGTAGGCGAACTCGAACAACGCATTAACGACGTTCTCGCTCGCTTCGGTTGGGGCTTTGTTGACCTGCAACCGCATGAAAACGCGATAGTGATTTGTCACATGGCGCTACCGCCCGGCGACGGCCTGATCGAAGCGCGGCAGTGGCGCCAGGCGCTTGGCGCGGTGCTTACCGGGCTCTACAGTCGCTGGCTGGCCGATCAGGGCGGCAGCACGGACGTGCCGCTGCGCTGCGAAGATCCTGACGATGAAACAGCGCTCAATTTCCGCTACCAGAGGTGAGGACTAACGTAATGTGGCTCAGGGCAGGGGTAATGATGTTAGTAATGATGCTGGGCTGCGCGCAGGCCACCGCGTCCGATGGCTGGAGCAGTTTTAAAAGCCGCTTCATGACTGCCGACGGGCGCATTCAGGACACCGGCAATAACAATGTCAGCCATACCGAAGGGCAGGGCTACGCCATGCTGATGGCAGTGTGGTACAACGATCGTAGCGGCTTCGACGGCCTGTGGCGCTGGACGCAGCAGCACTTAAGCAACCCGCAGAACGGCCTGTTTTACTGGAAATATAATCCGGCTGCCGCCAACCCGATTGCCGATAAAAATAACGCGTCGGACGGCGACGTTTTAATCGCCTGGGCACTGCTCAAGGCGGGCGAAAAGTGGCAAAACAATGATTATCTGCAAGCGTCGGATCGCATCCAGCGCGCGATTGTCGATCGTGATGTGGTCACCTTCGGCGGCCACACGGTGATGCTACCCGGTGAACAGGGGTTTAATAAAACCAGCTATGTGGTGCTGAATCCCTCCTATTTCCTGTTCCCCGCGTGGCGCGACTTTGCCAGCCGCAGCCATTTAGCGGTATGGAATAACCTGATCGACAGCGGCATGGATCTGCTGTCGAAAATGCGCTTCGGCGACGCTGGCCTGCCGACCGACTGGGTGGCCCTGAACGCCGACGGCACCGTTGCGCCCGCCACCGCGTGGCCGTCGCGCTTCAGCTACGACGCGATTCGCGTGCCGCTTTACGTCTACTGGTATGACGCCCAGAGCCTGCAACTTGTGCCGTTCCAGCGCTACTGGATGGGCTTCTCACGCCTGCAAACGCCTGCGTGGGTGGACGTGCTTAACAACGGCAAAGCCACCTACAATATGGCGGGCGGCCTGCTGGCGGTCAGGGATCTCACCCTCGGTCAGACCGATTTTCTCAGCGATCGGTTGGATAGCAGCGAAGACTACTACTCCTCCAGCCTGCATCTGCTGGCGTGGCTGGCAATGAAAGACAGGTAGTCCGTTCAGCGGGCCGGCGTGCTCAGCCCGTCATCGGCACGAA
The DNA here is from genome assembly GCF_000770305.1 of Erwinia oleae. GTDB lineage: Bacteria > Pseudomonadota > Gammaproteobacteria > Enterobacterales > Enterobacteriaceae > Erwinia > Erwinia oleae. The sequence goes on along the minus strand of NZ_JNVB01000014.1, from coordinate 113,260 downwards.
GCCTTTCCCACGCCGCCCGAATGTCTGGCGGGATCGCCACCGCGCCGATGAACCCTGCGCCCGCCGGACCGTAGCCGTTTTCATCATTATTCAGGCGTTTCATCTCGCCCAGTATCATCGAGACATAGCGCTCCGGCTCCCAGATGCCGGGAAGCTGTGCGCCCGTAATGACCGTTTTCCCCGCAACGCTGACAAGGCGCGGAACGAAAACCGGCCAGTTAATAAAGTGCGTGTTCAGACCCCGCTGCGACCAGGCGAAAGCGAACGTTTCACCGGTGCGTCTTTGCATCAGCGGATCCTGCACCAGCAGGCACTGCGCAGGTACGCTGTGGGTTTTTATCAGCAGATCGGCGCTGAACGCCGCATTTTCACCACAGTTCGCCGAGTTGACTTCGACGGTAAGCTGTTCTTCCGACAGGTGAAAAACCTCAAGCGCAATCTTTACCAGCAGCTGCGCTTCGCTCAGATCCTGCGTGTTCAGATGCGCCGTGAGGCGGTTATTGCGCATTGCCTGTCGCAACAGCAGGGTTGAATGGCCTGTTCCGCCTGAAAAGAGAACAGGAATATTGCCCGATTGCGCCAGCGTCAACGCGCCGAAAATAGCCGGTAAAACGGCATGGCCGGCGAGGATCATCAGTTCAGGCCGCAGAGCCGCTTCGGCGGTCAGTTCGTCCGGCGCCAGCCACGCTGCGAGCAGATTCAGATCGTTTATCGCGTTATCACTCAGTTGCATGTTCGCCTCATCTTCCGTTACTGATGCGCTTACTCTACTCACTTTCACGCCTCAGAAAACGCTTAATCGACAGACAACGGCGCACGATAGCTTAACAAGCTGCCGCCATGCGATATACTCACAGCAGTTTTTGCCGCCCGCCCGGGTCGGCATTCAGGATGTTGGAGAAGTGCCTTGCAGGTGAGTCGTTCATTAACGATAAAACAGATGGCGACGGTCTCGGGCGTCGCGGCCGTAACCATTTCTGTGTTTATCGTCATTCAGCTTTTCCATTTTGTGCAGCAGCGCAGGATTGACTACGCCCAGCAAATGGAAAATGTGGCGCATACCGTGCGCCAGCCGCTTTCGCAGGCGGTATTGCGTGCGGATATCACTCAGGCGGAACGCATCCTTAACTCACTAAAACCGGCGGGCATTCTGGGTCGCGCCGAAGTGGTGCTGCCAGGCGGACTTCAGGCACTGCATACCGATTTTGAACCCTCCAGGCCGGTGCCGCGACTGATTGCGAAGGTGTTCAAACTGCCGGTGCAGATCACCGTGCCGCTCTATTCGCTGGAACCGGCCAATCCCAAGCCGATGGCGCTGCTGATCCTCCAGGCGGACTCGTGGCGGGTTTATCAGTTTATCCTCAGCGCGCTGTCGACCATGGTCACCACCTACCTGCTGCTGGCGCTGATCCTCTCTGTTGCCATTAGCTGGTGCATAAATAAGCTGATGGTTCGCCCGCTGCGCAGGATCGCCAACGAGCTTCATCACCTTGAACCGCATGAGATCCTTCCTCATCAGCTGGCGCTGCCGCGTCGCCACCGTGATGATGAACTGGGCATGCTGATCCGCAGCTACAATCGTAATCAGCAACTGGCTGCTTCCGTGCAGCAGCAGGCCAGCCGACAGAGCACGCGCTACGTGGTGACGGATCTCCCGAACAAAACGCTGTTTCTGGCGCTGCTTGAGCAGTATCTCGGCGGCGACGCGCGCGAAGGTTTTTCCGTGCTGGTCCTGCGTATTGAAACGCTACAGGAGATCAGCGGCGTTGTGCCTGACGAACAGCGCGATGCGCTGATGCTGGCACTGCTGGAGAGGCTGAAAAACGGTCTGAGTGACGACGTGCAGATCGGGCAGCTTTCGGTCAGTGATTTTGCGCTGCTAATGAAGCGGGCCAGTAATCCTTTCCGCGCGATGCGGCTTGCCCGGCAGCTTTTACAGCGGCTGACGCAGCCCATTGCCCTGCAACAAATGTATCTGCGCCCACACGTCAGCATTGGGCTGAGCCAGCTTGCGGAAGGCCCGCTGACAGCCCCGGAGTACCTTAACCGTGCCTCGTCGGCGATGATGTCGGCCCGCCAGCAGGGCAAAAATCAGATCCTGTTTTTTGACGCGGCAATGATGGCGCGTGCGCATAAGCGTCTGACTCAGGAGCACGATATTTTGCAGGGGCTGGCCGACGGCCAGTTTGCCCTGTTCCTTCAGCCGCAGCTGGATATGAACAGCGGCAGGCTGGCTGGTGCCGAGGCGCTGCTGCGAATGAAGCAGCCGGATGGTAGCTGGTCGCTGCCGGAAGATCTCATCGCCAACGCGGAAGAGTTGGGCATCATTGATGCGCTTGGCCGCTGGGTATTTGAAGAGTCCTGCCGGGTACTGGCGGAGTGGCAAACGCAGAGCATCGAACTGCCGCTCAGCGTCAATCTTTCTGCCGTGCAGCTCCGCGAACCGAGTATGGTTACCCATTTGCAGAATCTGATTGAGCAGCACGGCATCCGCCCCGGCAGCCTGATCGTGGAAATAACCGAAACCGCGCAGATTGGCGAGCCGGAACTGGCGCGGCGGCTGCTCAGCGAGTTGCAGGCGGTAGGCGTATCGGTGGCGCTGGACGATTTCGGCATGGGCTATGCCAATCTGAACTGGCTCAGCCAGTTTAAATCGCTGCCAATCAGCAAACTGAAAATGGATCGCAGCTTTGTGCGCGTGCTGCCTGACGATGACACCATGGTGCGGATCATTGTGGCTATCGCGGAAATCATTAAGTTGGACGTGATTGCCGAAGGCGTTGAAACGGAAGAGCAGCGCGAGTGGCTGCTGGCGCGCGGCGTGCGTATCGGACAGGGCTTTCTCTATTCAGGCGCGCTCCCGATTGCGGAATTTAATAAAACCTTTTTGTCAGTGCAGTAATAGCGGCTGAATAAATAATAATTTGCCCTGTAACGAATGACGTTTTACTAATAAAGAAAAAATAATGGTCGTGACTTAATATTAACCCGAATATTAATGAAGGCTGAAAATATGACGCGCATGAATGAAATAACGACGAGTATTATTTCCTCAGAAAGAGAGTGTTAAAATAGTCAGACGCTGATACTTTTTTTCAATCATAATCAATCCGCCAGCGGCCTTCGTGACCTGAAGTGTCATTAAATCGTGCGATTATTCATTTTCATTCTGTATCAATAAAAGCATAACGTCAGCAACCCGCCGGATGCGCCCCTAAACCGCATCTCAAGCAGATATGACAGAAACAGATTAATTATAAAACTTACAAAAGTAATACGGTAATCTCTTTCACAACCTGTTTGCCCGTCACGCTGGCTGAAATTAGCCTCTTCTCCGTGACGCAGTTCATAAAACCGCACGCAACATTGCCACGATGGCTTGCCGGTTATATCAATCCCGTTAACGCGGTGTTAAATTTCTTTTGCTGTTTTTACTTATAACTAAAGAAATTTAACCCGTCGTTCCCGGAAACTGTTTATGAAAACTTCCCTGTTCAAAAGCCTCTATTTCCAGGTGCTCACCGCCATCGCCATTGGCGTGCTGCTGGGGCATTTCTATCCTGAGCTCGGCGCCCAGATGAAACCGCTGGGTGACGCCTTTGTGAAGCTGATTAAGATGATTATCGCACCGGTCATTTTCTGTACCGTTGTGACCGGCATCGCTGGCATGGAGAGCATGAAGGCCGTCGGCCGCACCGGCGCAGTGGCGTTGCTCTATTTTGAAGTGGTCAGCACCATCGCGCTGATCATCGGCCTGATCGTGGTGAACGTGCTCCAGCCAGGGGCGGGCATGAACGTTGACCCGGCCACGCTGGATGCGAAAGCCGTGGCGGTCTATGCGCAACAGGCCGAGCAGCAGGGCGTTGTCGCCTTTTTGCTGGACGTTATTCCTAACAGCGTCGTGGGCGCCTTCGCCAGCGGCAACATCCTTCAGGTGCTGCTGTTCGCGATCATGTTTGGTTTTGCGCTGCATCGTATGGGTAATAAAGGCACGCTGATTTTCAACTTTATCGAAACGTTCTCCCAGGTGATTTTCGGCGTAATCAATATGATTATGCGCCTGGCCCCTATCGGCGCATTCGGCGCAATGGCGTTCACTATTGGTAAATATGGCGTGGGTTCGCTGGTGCAGCTGGGCCAGTTAATTATCTGCTTCTATATCACCTGTATTCTGTTTGTGGTTATCGTTCTCGGACTGATCGCCCGCGTGGTCGGTTTCAATATCTTTAAGTTCATCGCCTATATCAAAGAAGAATTGCTGATAGTGCTGGGCACCTCCTCATCTGAATCGGCGCTACCGCGCATGCTGGATAAAATGGAGAAGCTCGGCTGTAAAAAATCGGTGGTGGGGCTGGTTATCCCAACAGGCTATTCTTTCAACCTGGACGGTACCTCTATTTATCTGACGATGGCGGCCGTGTTTATCGCGCAGGCCACCAATGCGCATATGGATATCTTCCATCAGATCACCCTGCTGGTGGTGCTGCTGCTCTCTTCTAAAGGGGCGGCTGGCGTGACAGGCAGCGGCTTTATCGTGCTGGCGGCCACGCTTTCGGCGGTAGGACATCTGCCGGTTGCCGGTCTGGCCCTGATCCTCGGCATCGACCGTTTTATGTCTGAAGCGCGCGCGCTGACTAACCTGGTCGGCAACGGCGTGGCAACGATTGTCGTGGCGAAGTGGGTAGACCAGCTTGATGAGAAGCAGCTTAAAGAGACGCTTTCAGCGCCTAAAAAAGCATCCGGAACCGTGCGTTAAGCCGTCAGTTTGCTAAATGTTTTAACAAATGCCCGCTGCCGCTTGCCCCGGCCAGCGGGCATTTGCATAATGATCCCCATACTTTTTAAAGATTTTTCACTTTGCGGCGCGACATCCTCGCCCGTCCGTGGTCTAACAAATCGTTCTGTTTAATAACAGCGGCCCTCCGATGCCCAGACGGCCGCAGGCGATAGATCGCCAGTGATTCTTTTTGGATTCAGATTGAGTAGGGGTTCACATGCAGGGCACAAGAATGGGTCTTTTGGTTATCGCACTGACCGTCTTTAGCAACGCGACGCGGGCTGAAACACTGCAACCCGACCCGGCCTGGCAACAGGGAAAACTCGATAACGGTTTTAGCTGGCAGGTGCTTACCACGCCGCAGCGCCCGAGCGATCGCGTTGAGGTGCGTTTAATGGTCAATACGGGTTCGCTGGTGGAGAGCACCCAGCAGACCGGCTACAGTCATCTTCTTCCACGCCTGGCGTTAGTGCACAATGCGAAGCTCGATCCTGCCCAACAGCGCTCGCTGTGGCAGCAAAGTATCGATCCCGATCGTCCACAGCCGCCCGCCGTCACGTCTTATGATTTCACGCTTTATACGCTCAGCCTGCCGAACAACCGCCCCGAAGTGCTGAAAGAAGCCATGAGCTGGCTGGCGGCGACCGTTGGTGATATGACGGTGAGTGAGCAAACCATCGGCACCGCGCTGAACGCCGACGATCCCATCGGCACCTGGCCTGCCAACCCGCAGGACGCCTGGTGGCGCTATCGCCTGAAAGGCTCCACGCTGCTGGCACACGATCCGGCAAGCCCCGTGAAACGTCCCGTCGATGCGTCCAGCGTTGAGGCATTTTACAGGCAGTGGTATACGCCCGACGCCATGACCCTGTTCGTGGTCGGCAACGTCGATGGTCGCAGTACGGGTGAGCAGATCGCCAAAACCTTCTCGCCGCTGACCGGCAAGCGTCAACTGCCCTCGCCGATGCCGACGCTTTCGCCACTGCCGCATCAGCCGGTCAATCTGGTCAATCCGGCTATCAGTCAGGATCGGCTGTCGCTGGTGTGGGACAGCGCCTGGCAGCCGATCCGCGATTCGCAAAACCTGATGCGCTACTGGCAGAGCGATCTGGCGCGCGAGGCGCTGTTCTGGCATGTGCAGAAGGAACTGGCTGACAATAAAGCGCAGCGGGTGCAGGTGGGCTTCGACTGCCGGGTGCTCTATCAGCGCGGACAGTGCGCCATTAATCTGGACACCGACAACGCGTCGCTGGCGAGCAATCTCAATCTGATTGCCCGCGAAATGGCGAATATCCGCGATAACGGCCTGCCTCAGGCGGAGTTTGACGCATTGATGGCGCAAAAAACCGCCGAGTTAAACAAGCTGTTCGCCACCTATGCGCGTACGGATACCGACGTGCTGATGAGCCAGCGCCTGCGCTCGCAGCAGAACGCGGTGGTGGATATCGCGCCTGAACAGTATCAGAAGCTGCGGCAGCAGTTCCTTTCGGGTCTGTCGCTGGAGATGATGAATCAGGAGCTGCGCCAGCAGTTGTCGCAGGAACTGACCATGGTGCTGATGCAGCCGCAGGGCGAATCGGAAGTTAACCTGAAAGGGCTTCAGGCCGCCTGGCAAAAAATCATGCAGCCAGAGACCGCCGCGTCCCCCGCCGTTGATGAAATAAAACCGGAAGTTTCAGACATTCCGGCCTCGCAAAACTGATCAACGGGCGGCAACCGCCGCCCGTTTATTTACCAGCTTCGCGCCCGCAGCCACTCGTTAACCAGCATCGGCCAGCTTGCCAGCGGCAAATCCGCGACGTTGCGAATGCCAAAACCGTGCCCGCCCTTCTCATAAAAATGCAGCTCGCTGGAGACGCTGTGCTCACGCAGCGCGCTGAACATCACCATGCTGTTATTAACCGGCACGGATTCGTCATTAACCGCATGGATCAGCAGCGTTTGTGGCGTCTTCTCCGTTACGCGGCTCTCCAGCGAATAGGCGTCGATATCGCGTTGGTCAGGCTGCTCGCCAAGCAGGCGCAGGCGAGAGCCAGCGTGCGCCAGCCCGTCGCGCATGCTGATCACCGGATAGAGCAGTATCAGCGCGTCGGGCCGTGCCGCCAGCGAGTCGGCGATGTCCTGTACCGGATAGAGCTTTTCGCTAAAACGCGTCGCCACGCTGGCGGCAACGTAGCCACCGGCGGAAAAACCCATCATGGCGATATGTTTGCCGTTAAGGCCGCGTGCTGCACGGTGACGTAACACTCTGACCGCGCGCTGGGCATCCGCCAGCGGCGCATCGGCCGCTTCATGGTGGCCGTCCTGCGGCAGGCGATAGGTCATCACCGCCAGCGTGTAGCCCATCGCGGTAAAGAACATCGCCAGCGCACTGCCTTCTTTATCAATCATAATGCGTTCAAACCCACCGCCCGGCGCAACCAGCAGCGTTACGCCATTATCGTTTTTTTCTTCGGGATACCAGAAGGCGATTTCCGGGCAGCGCACGCCGCTGGCGGCGCGATCGTGAGGCTCGTACTCTTTGGCTAAATCAATAATCTGTGGGCGCGCGCGGGAATCACTGGCGCCCGGCGCATCACCCTGAGGCCAGATATTAATTATTTCAGTTTTCATCGGCGCTCCTGTTTATGCTTGCCGTACCGGCAGAAAACAGTCTGGCCGGAAAATGTCTTTTTATTATTAATACTGTGACCCTTAATGAATAAATCGTCCAGCGGTTGGCGCATTAAACCGGCAATTTCAGACCAGGCCTATGCAGAAAGTCTGAAGTAAAATATTAAAAAAAGAGTGTTATCTTTCTTTATGACAACGAATAAATAAAGTTTATCTGTAGGAAAGGGTTAATCCTGCAATGAATTAATTTCACTTAATTTGTGATTAACGTCGAATGTTTCAGACGGAATGATTTTCAGCTATTTGATTTTAGTTTTTATATTAAAAAAGCCGGTGCAATCAGGCTGGAGAAATATTTCAACTATTTAACTTAGTTCCTGCTTTTATCCTGCTCCCGTTACAGCATCATTTTTTCTGCCAATAAAAAGGGCATCCCTCAGGATGCCCATACACTCGCTTCGCCGCCGTTAATCCGGCATCGCCTCACGCGGAATAATCGCGCCACGATGCTGGATAACCGTGCTGGCGGTCAGATGGCCACGCTTCGCGGCATCCAGCGCGTTACCTCCGCTCAGGCGAACGGCAATATAACCGGCGCTGAACGAGTCTCCGGCGGCGGTGGTATCCACCACGCTGCTGGCCGACAGCTTCACGGCGGGCACCACCAGCGGCGGCTGGCCTTCAAGAGAAACCACGCAGGCATCGGCGCCGCGCTTGATGATCACTTCGCTGACGCCGGACGCATGCGTACGTTCGATAACCGTTTCTGCATCCGCCTCGCCCCACAGCAGGGTTTCGTCGTCCAGCGTCAGGAAAGCGATATCGGTAACCTGAAGCATCTCGCGATAAGCTGCCTGCGCATGCTCTTTTGCTGACCACAGGCGCGGACGGTAATTGTTATCAAAGATGATTTTCCCGCCGTTTTTGCGGCAGGCGGTCAGAAGCGCCATCAGCTTTTTGCGGCTTTCTGGCGACAGGATTGCCAGACTGATGCCGCTCAGATAAAGGTAATCAAAATGAGCAAGCTGTTGGCAGATTTCCTCGGCACGCTCGGTATCCAGCCAGAAACGCGCGGCGGCGTCGTTTCGCCAGTACCAGAAGGTGCGCTCGCCCTGCGCGTCGGTTTCAATGACATACAGGCCGGGAAGTTTGTTATCCAGCCGCTGAACCAGCGAGGTGTTAACCGATTCGCGCTGCCAGGCGTCGATCATATCGCTGCTGAAGCTGTCGATACCGAGCGCCGTCACGTACTCAACGCTCAACTGCGCCGCGTCGACCTGCCGTGCGATATAGACTGCGGTATTCAGCGTATCGCCACCAAAGCCACGGCTCAAATCGCTGTTTTTCTGGGAAAGCTCAATCATGCACTCGCCGATTACGGCAATTTTTTTCTGCGTCATGTTCATCAGCCCTTATTTCCGTCTGCCAGCCAGTTTCCCTGCGCGGCTGCGCGGAGTCAATATTTTAAAACAACGTTTTACTTTTTTTTGATATGGGTTAGGCGAAAGCTATTCTCTGAAACGTGATGGTGATAATCCGTCGGCGTCCGGCGCGATAAAGTTATACCGCGCCGGGCCGATATCTTATGGACGTGGAACCCAGTCAGCACGGGCCCAATCCTAAAGGAGTATCATCATGGTGCTGAAAAAAATCAGCCACCAACTTTCCCCCTCAGCGACTGGCAGGAAGCAGCGTGAGATGCGTCAGTTTTGGCAGCAGTGCCAGCGCACCTACATGTTTCAACCTATTTACCGGGTCACGGGGAATTTGATGGCCATAGAACTGCTCACCGCGGTGTTTCACCCTGCCGCACCGGGCCAGAGGCTGTCGCCGGAAATCTATTTTTCCGCACTGGGTATCTCTCAGCGGCTGCATATTATTCGTGAGCAACTTGAATTGTTGGCGCGTTGGGAAGAGAAGTTGAGCAGTGGTCAACTGGTGGCCTCGGTGAATATCGACGGCCCGACGCTGCTGGCGATCCAGCACGATCCTGCTGTTCGCCGCCTGATCGCGCGCAGTCCGTGGCTGCGTTTCGAACTGGTGGAGCACCAGATGCTGCCGCAGGAAGAAATCGTGAAAAAGATGCCGGAGCTGGGGCCGCTGTGGCTGGATGATTTCGGCGCTGGCCTGGCGAACTTCTCGGCGCTGACTGAACTGAAATATGACTACATCAAGCTGGCGCGTGAGCTTTTTATTCTGCTGCGCAACACCGATGAGGGCCGCAACATGTTCAATATGCTGCTGGCGCTGATCGGTCGTTACTGCAACGGTGTGGTGGTCGAAGGCGTGGAAACCATTGACGAGTGGACACAGGTGCAAAATTCACCGGCTTTCGCTGCTCAGGGCTACTTTTTTGCGCGTCCAAAACTTTTTGACGAGTTTACCTCGCTGCCGTTGCGTTTGTTGTGATGCCGTTTACGCTTCCGTCGACTATCTTTACAGAAGACCGAAGCGTTTATGGAGATCAGGTATGTCACGCACGGGGAAAATAATTAGTTGGATTGTCGGGATTTTTTTGTTGCTGGTTGTGGTGCTTATCATCATCATCGCCACCTTTGACTGGAACCGTCTGAAGCCGACCATCAACCAGAAAGTCTCGACGGAACTTAACCGTCCTTTTGCCATTCGGGGCGATCTGGGTGTCGCATGGGAGCGTAACCGCGAAGAGCCTGGCTGGCGTAGCTGGGTGCCGTGGCCGCACGTGCATGCCGAAGACATCATGCTTGGCAACCCGCCGGAGGTGCCGGAAGTCTCAATGGTGCATCTGGAACGCGTGGACGCCACGCTGGCACCGTTAGCGCTGCTGGGCAAAGAGGTTTACATTCCGTGGATTAAGCTGAAGCAGCCGGATGCGAAACTTATTCAGACTATCGATCGTAAAAACAACTGGACCTTCAACCTGGCAGGGAGCGAAAACCCCGATCCTAATCAGCCGCCTTCCGCCTGGACCTTCCGCCTGGACAACGTCATGTTTGACCAGGGGCAAATTGCCTACCGTGACGCCATCAATAAAGCGGACGTAAAGGTGACCGTAAATCCGCTGGGCAAACCGGTTCCTTACGAGCAGGTGGCGGGCAGCAAAGAGGACGTGGCGAAGAAAGGCGCCTCGGACTTCGTTTTCGGCTGGAAAGCCAGCGGCACCTATAACAACGAGCAGCTGACCGGCGACGGAAAAATCGGCGGTATGCTTTCGCTGCGGAGCAAAACCAATCCGTTCCCGCTTCAGGCCGACCTGCGTAATGGCACCACACGCGTACAGGTGGCGGGCAGTTTGCAGGATCCGCTTAACCTTGGCGGGCTGGACATTCGCCTGCGTTTCTCCGGCGATACGCTGGCTAACCTGTATGGGTTGACCGGCGTGTTGCTGCCCGATACGCCGCCTTATGAAACGGACGGTCGCCTGATCGCCCGTTTCCAGGAGAAGGGCGGGCCGGTGTTTGACTATAAAAATTTCAACGGCCACATCGGCGACAGCGATATCCACGGTTCAATGACGTATACCCAGGGCAAACCGCGGCCTAAGCTTGCCGGTGAACTGGAGTCGCGTCAGCTACGTATGGCGGATCTGGGGCCGCTGATTGGCGTGAACTCCGGTAAAGGCAGTGAAAAAACCGAGAAGGCAAAAGCGAAGCGCGGCGATGCCGCCAGCCAGCCGTCGGATCGGGTGCTGCCGCATGATAAATTCGATACCAAAAGCTGGGACGTCATGGATGCCGACGTCAAATTCAGCGGCAAGCGTATCGAACACAGCAACTCGCTGCCGCTGAGCGATCTGTATACTCACCTGGTGCTGAAAAACGGCGACCTGCTGCTCGATCCACTGCGCTTTGGCGTGGCGGGCGGTACGTTGAACTCGACCATTCACATGGAAGGCAACCTTTCGCCGATGCGCGCCCGCGCGGATCTGCACGCGCGCAACCTGAAACTGAAGCAGATCCTGCCGGACGTGCAGGCGATGCAGAGCAGTATGGGGCAGCTTAACGGCGATGCGAAGCTGACCGGTACCGGCAATTCCGTAGCGGATATTCTGGCAACCAGCAACGGCGATCTGAAGATCCTGATGAATGACGGCATCATCAGCCGCAGCCTGATGGAGATTGTCGGGCTGAACGTGGGTAACTATGTCGTCGGCAAGCTCTTTGGCGACGATCAGGTACGCATCAACTGCGCCGCAGCGGATCTGAACGTCAATAACGGTCTCGCTTCCACTAAGCTGTTCGTTTTTGATACGGAGAACGCGGTAATCAACATCAGCGGTACCACCAACTTCGCCAACGAACGCATGGATCTCTCCATCAACCCGGAAAGTAAGGGCATTCGTATTGTTACCCTGCGCTCGCCGCTTTATGTGCGCGGCACCTTTAAGAATCCGGACGCCGGCGTTAAGGCCGGCCCGCTTATCGCGCGCGGCGCGGCAGCGGTTGCGCTGGGCGCAGTGGTGGCACCGGCGGCGGCGTTGCTGGCGCTGATCTCACCAAGCGATAACGAAGAGAACCAGTGCACTAACGTACTTCGCGAAATGAAAGGCAAGAAGTAAACCGTTGAAAACAAAAAGCCCGCTCTGGCTTAGTCAGAACGGGCTTTTTTTATACGCGCGATAACCTCAGTCGTACAGCGAAGCGTTGCGGGTTTCCCGGCTGGCAATCAGGGCAAACAGCGTCAGACAGGCCATCGCCGCCAGATAGAGGCCAACGGAGAACAGGCCGTAAGTGTGTGCCAGCCAGGTGGCGATATAAGGCGCAACCGAGGCACCCAGAATCGACGACAGGTTATAGGAGAACGACGCGCCGGTATAACGCACCTCGGTGGGAAACAGTTCCGGCAGCAGAGCGCCCATCGGGCCAAAGGTCAGGCCCATCACGCTCAGGCCGCAGATCAGAAACGCCATAACCCACACCGGATTACCCGATCCCAACATCGACGGGAAAATCAGCGCAAAGGCGATAATCATCAGCGTAATCACAATCATCGTTTTGCGGCGGCCATAGCGATCGGCCAGCAGACCGGCAATCGGCACCATGATGCCGAAACCGATCACCGCCATCATCAGCATCCACAGCATGGTATTTCGCGCAAAGCCCAGGCCGTTCGGCGCGGGCGTGGTGCCGTAGCTCATGGAGTAAACGGTCATAATATAGAACAGCGTATAGGTCGCCAGCATAATGAATGTGCCGATGATGGTCGGCTTCAGGTGCTGGCTCAGCAGCGTGCCGATCGGCACTTTCACCTGTTTCTTCTCTTTTTTCACCTTCGCAAATACCGGCGACTCATGCAGCGAAACGCGCACGTAAAGCCCAATCAGCACCAGCACGGCGGAGAGAATAAACGGTACGCGCCAGCCCCACTGCATAAACTGTTGGTCAGTGAGCAGCCAGGAGAGCAGCAGAAAGGTGCCGTTCGCGAAGAAAAAGCCAATGGGCGCGCCCAGCTGCGGGAAAGAGCCGTACAGCGCGCGTTTCTTCGCCGGGGCATTCTCGGTGGCCAGCAGCGCTGCGCCACCCCATTCTCCGCCCAGACCCAGCCCCTGTCCGAAGCGCGCCAGCGCCAGCAGCAGCGGCGCAAATACGCCGATGGTGGCGTAGCCGGGCAGCAGGCCAATCAGCACCGTAGAAACGCCCATGGTAAGCAGCGAGGCGACCAGCGTCACCTTGCGTCCGGCGCGATCGCCGAAGTGTCCGAACAGCGCCGAGCCGATGGGGCGGGCGACGAAAGCGATGGCGAAGGTAGCCAGCGACTGTAGCGTGGCGACCGTGGCATCGCCCTGCGGGAAGAAAATGTGCGGAAAAACGATGACCGCTGCGGTGGCATAAATGTAGAAATCGAAGAATTCGATAGCGGTGCCGACCAGCGAGGCGATCACCACCTTGCTGCGCGAATTCACCGGGGTGGGATCATTTTCCTGATCCAGGCCTGGAGCGATGGAAGCTTGCATAATAGTTATTTCTTATTAAAAAAATGTAAACAAGAATCTTACGCAGTGCTCAGGCTGCATTCAATGCTGAAAAACGGGCGCGCCGCCGGGGAGAGGCACGGAAAAGAGGATTATCTGTGTATGCGGATATTTCCTGGCGAATGGCAGGGGTAAACTGACCGTTTTTAGCGTTAACCACTGAAAAACACCTGATAAAAAGTGATGCCTCAGCGGTAAATGCTGCTTTGTGGTTAACTTTTACCCGGATCGCCAGATTTTTAACTGAATTTCGGCGCCGTACCAGCGACGGCTATTTGACGCTGAAAAAGCGCAGCCAGATAAAGCGGATCAGAAAATATTCAACGGCGCCCACTATCAAAAACCACAGGCAGAGCACCAGCGTATAGAGCTGCACCACGTCGCTGAGGTGGAAGAAAGTGACCATTTTATGCGTGAGGCTCAGGCCAAACCAGGGCGCGGGCAGCAGCAGCGCAGAGAGAAAGCCAAGCAGCAGGGTGCTCATTGGCATCAAAAAGGTTAAAAACGGATTTTTCATTGGCGGTATCCTGTTCATCAACGGCTATTTTGAGGTAATCGGGCGACGGGTTCAATCGTTGGCGTTTTTACGCGCCATTCGGCAATTATTACCTCAGCCACTTCGCTTAATTAATCCGCACTGACTTCCCGGTCAATAGCGTTAACAGTGTAATTCTTTTAGGCTTTTTGCGTTTACTTTATACGCAGAGTTAGCCGTTGTTAAAAAGTATAGCCGAGGCTATACTCAAATCCATGATTTTACTGTCTTTTTTTTTGGAAACGCACATGATAGGATGCGTTTCGTTTCGCCCCTCCCGCGGTTATTTTTCCATCGGGAACTGTTCTTTAAAGCGCTTTGGCCCGTTTTCAGGCTCAGGGCCGGTAATAACCACAATGAATCTATACGCAACGCTCATTTTAGCTTTTGGTATGTCGATGGATGCTTTTGCCGCAGCAATTGGTAAAGGCGCAAGCCTGCACCGACCAGGCATTAAAGAAGCCCTTCGCACCGGGCTGATTTTCGGTACCATTGAAGCGCTGACGCCGCTGGTTGGCTGGGCGGTAGGCATCGCCGCCAGCCGCTACGTTATGGCGTGGGATCACTGGGTTGCATTCACGCTGCTGTTTGTTCTTGGCGCACGAATGATTATCGAAGGCGTGCGCAAGGACGACGCCGTATGCGAGGAAGCGCCGCAGCGTCACAGCTTCTGGCTGCTGGCCTGTACCGCCGTCGCAACCAGCCTCGACGCGATGGCAGTGGGCGTGGGCCTGGCTTTTCTTCAGGTCAATATCGTCACCACCGCAATGGCCATTGGCGCATCAACGATGGTCATGGCCTCGTTGGGTATCCTTCTTGGCCGTTACCTGGGCCCGATGATGGGCAAGTGGGCAGAAATTTTCGGCGGCGTGGTACTGATTGGTATTGGTAGCAGCATTCTGATCGAGCATTTGGAGCTTTTTGCCTGATTTTGTGATCAACTTCAAATTTATTTGCGTAAAAAACCGCCTTCTTATATACTTTTTTTGATTCTTACTAAAAAAGTTTAGAAGGCCATGATGAAAAATTTACTCCGCAGCATGTTTCGTAGCTATGTCGAAACATTCAAGCACGTACCGCCAGGCGCAATGTCCTGACAGTATTACCCTCGATAGCCACGGTCATGGAAAGACCGGCGGTTATCGTTTTTCCCGCCGGCTTTTTCTGCGCGCCTTGCGCAATCTCCTGATTTCATTAACAAACGCGCATCTTATTGCACAGCGGATATCAATCCTGACTCTGATACTCCTGCAAGGTAGCGTCCTGGCAAGCCTGCTCGCTCTGACTGGCTTTTTTCTTCTCTTCAGCGCTCAGATTCATCCAGGCGGCCACCACGGTCCTTGCCTCGTCTTCATCAAACTCTGGTTTCTCTATGGAGGAAGAAGACTGACTGCGCGCGGTGAGATTTTTCATCTGCGCGATGTATTCATCTGCCGTGGTTGGCGCTTTTTCCTGTAAGGCTACGGTGCAAAGATTTGCCACGTAGGTTTGTGAACCGTCTTCAACCTGATCCTCAGCCTGCGCGGTGCCTGCGACAGCCAGAGCGGTAAGAAGCATCAGTACCTTTTTCATTTTCAACACCTTATTGAGTAATGGCAGCGTTATCCGTTCTGAAAACGGCGTTGTTTTTCATAAAAGCTACCAACAATAGAGGATTGTTGCAAAGCGGCTTGAAAAAGACAGACGATCATAAATAGAGATGCAGATATTCCACCAGGCACAAAATTGCCATCGCCTGTCCGTAAGGCATTGAGGTCAGCGGGATTTGGCGATAGTAATCAAGGTCTTTGCCCATGGCCGTGCCGAAGGAGACCTGAGTCAGTTCGCCCTCTGCATTGATTCTCTTGAGAAGCCCCTTCAGCGCCTTCTCGGCGACCGCCACGTAGCGTCTGTCGACGTACCGTTTGCGTGCCGCTTTCAGCATGCCGAAGGCGAAACCGGCGGTCGCCGACGCCTCAAGATAGGTGCTGCTGTCATCCAGCAATGTGTGCCACAATCCGCTCTCATCCTGACACTGCTCCAGCGCCGCAAGCTGGTTGGCAAGAATCTGCTGCATGGTGCGTCGCAGGGCGTTATTTTCCGGCAAGTCCAGCAGCTCAAGAAACTCAGGAATGAACAGCGTCAGCCAGCTGTTTCCCCGCGCCCAGCGTGCTCCGGCGAAATTGTGGTGCCCGTCAAACGTCCAGCCGTGAAACCACAGGCCGGTTTGCTTATCCATCAGGTACTGCGCGTGTACCTGAAACTGATAACAGGCTTCTTCAATACAGGCCGGGCGATTGAGCAATTTGCCAATTTTTGCCAGCGGCAACACGGTCATCATCAGCGTGTCGTCCCACAGCTGCTGATGATTTTCTTCGGCCAGCGTAATGTGTTGCAGACCGCCACAGGACGTTCTGGGCATCTCGTACATCACCCATTCCGCCCAGCTCTCCAGCCACGGCAGCCAGCGCGGATCGCGCGTTTCTTCATAGCGATACGCCAGCGTCAGGAAAGGGCAAACGGTGTTCACGTTGCGCGTGGTGGCGCCTTCCGCAAAGCGATCGGCGAACCAGTCGTCAATGATGGCGCGCAGCCGGTCATCGCCCGTCAGCCGGTAATATTTATGAATGCCGTACAGACCGATGCCGTGTGTCCACTCCCAGCCTGCCCAGCCTTTTGTATCAATGACTCTGCCGTCATCCAGCCGCAGCAGAAATTCACCGGTGTCGTCGTGAATATTAATCAGGTTATCGACCAGCTTGTTGATCTGCTGATGCAGTTCGCGTTGGCTGATAAAGCGCGCAGGCTGGCGCAGCAGCGGGCTGTGTTTTACGGGATAAATTAACATCGCACTCTCCTTATATAGGGCGAATTAAGACGTCAGGGTGGTTGAGGAACTCTCCGCCGACGCGGCGGTGCGACGCAGCGGCATTGCGGCAGGTTTATGCCGGTTCAGATAACCAATATTGTTATTGCCCCACAGCGATTCATACGGCAGGCCAGCCAGCATCTCGACCGTTGCCCGCGCCTGCGGTGAAACCGCTTCCGGCACCACACCGCCCGCCGCCCGCATCTTTTCCGTCTCTTCACGCAGGATCTGGTGCGTGGCGAGATTGAGCCTGAAGCGCAGTGAGATGAAAAAGCCTGCGGAGAGCACCATCAGCGTGCCGACGCAGAGAATAGCGAGAATGGTATGGCTGACCGTTTCGCTCTGGGTGCCGCTGCCCGCCACAAAACCGGAGAGCTGCATCATGATCCCCACCAGCATCACCGCGCCGGCCTGGGACGCCTTGCGGGTCAGCGTCATGATCCCGGCGAAAATGCCTTCGCGGCGCTGCCCGGTAATCACTTCATCGACGTCAGAGATGTAGGTGTAGATGTTCCACGGCACATAGTTGATGCCGCCACGTCCCAATCCGGCCACCGCAGAGATCAGCAGCAGCAGCGAGAAAACGTCATTCAGTCCGGCAAACCAGAGCAACCCGTAAGACAACGCGCTCAGACCAAACAGCACCACGACGATGCGGTATGAGGGAGCCGGGCCGAAGCGTATACAGAGCGGGATCATGCCGATAACGGCGATAAACTGCATGATAGCCATTGCGCCCATCAGGTTCGACGCAAGGGTCGCGCTCTGCATCAGCACAAATACCACGTAATAGGTGAATACCGCGTTAAAGACATCCTGCGCAATATATCCCCCGAGGTACATGCCGATATGCTGGCGAAAGATGCGTACGCGCAGGGTGGACGTCAGCTCAATTTTTAGGCGCGTCAGGCTCTGTCGCAGCGTCAGCTTCTGTGTTTCCGCCTTCAGCGCTGTTGCAGATTTCTTCTCAACAGGACGCTCCCAGGTGAAGAACCAGACCAGCGTCAGCACCATCGCGCAGATCATCGAGAAAACGAGGCTGGCGTAAAAAAAGGAGAGCGGATTATCTTTCCCGAACCAGCTCAGCAGCACGCCGGGCAGGAAAGCGGCAAGAATGGCTGAGAGCTGCGCCAGCGCGATGCGTGCGCCGGAAAACTTCGTTTTCTGCCTGAAGTCATCGGTCATCTCCGGCACCAGCGTCTCGTAGGGCACGAGGATCGAGGTATAGACCACCTCAAACAGCAGATAGGTCAGCAGATACCAGACGTAGCTCATGTCGCTTATCCACATCAGGCTGTAGGTGAATACCAGGGGGATGCCGGTAAGGATAAAGAATTTGCGTCGTCCAAAGCGCTTGCCGAGGCGGGTGGCGCCGAAGTTGTCCGTCAGATAACCCATCAGCGGGCTGGCCACCGCATCAACGACGCGGGCGAGTGCAAAGATGGATGTCGCCTCAATCGGGCTGAGGCCGCAGAAGGTAGTGTAAAAATATAACAGCCAGGCCGACGTCAGCGCCATGGTGCCCGCGCCGAGAAAATCGCCCGATCCATAAGCCAGATAATTGAGCGTTCCGGGTTTGCGTATTGTCATCGTCTTCATCCTGATAATCCAACCTGTGGGTCCGGCATGACGTCGGAGGATGGGATTAACGTAGAGCGAGGAACAGGTAAAGACCTTCGTATTTTTGCCGGCCCGGCGGCAAAAATGGCAAAAAGATAAAGAGACGCCCGGCGTACTTCACTAATTTTATAAAACTGCGTTTCATTTTAGTTGTCGGGATCTTGGCAGCCGCTATGCCAATACGTTTGAAAGGAGTAAGAGCTTATGAAAGCGACGGTAGTCAGCCACACTCATACGGTCGACATCGTTGATAAGACATCGCGTGCATTGGCACAGGGCGAAGCCCGGCTCAACTTCGGTCATGAAGGCGTCGGGATGGTTAAAGAGGTTGGTTCTGGCGTCACCTTTTGAGGTCATTACTGCGATTTTCAGCGCAATGCAGGAAGGTGAAATCACAGGCAGGATGGTAACTGACTTTACCAACAGGTAACGCGGTATAAACAGGAGATGCCGTGCGGCACCTCGTTATCGATTCATGCCTGCATATAAAAACTTGAACGTTCAGAGGCCCGGGGTTCCAGCACGGTATAGAGGCGCTGCCAGAGAAGGGAAATTAACCAGTTTGTATTGTTGAGCATAGAAATTTCCTCAATGGGAGCGGCTGACGCACTAAATGTAATCGCAATGCGGAAAACTGCAAAAAAGGATCGCCATTTTTGTTAAAGCAAATGTCATTTTGCTTCCCTTGTTACGAGAAGGTATCTGCCCCCACGCTGTTTTATCCACTATGGTTAATAACATTCAAATGTTTTTTGATCTGATGGAGAACAGAACGCGTGAAAGCATTCCCTCACTGTCTGTTAGCGACTGGCGTGCTGGTGAGCGCAATGGCGACCGCCGCCGGGCCCGCTTATGGCCCTGAGCTTCAGGGGTTTAACTTCACCTTACCCGTCCAGAAATACACCTTCACTTCTCAGGGCCAGCCGCTGACGATGGGTTACATCGATATGAAACCGCAGGGCAAGGCAAACGGGCGCACGGTAGTGCTGATGCACGGTAAAAACTTCTGCGGCATCACCTGGGAGACGTCGATTAACGCGCTGAGCCGCGCAGGTTATCGGGTGATTGCGCCGGACCAAATCGGTTTTTGCACCGCCAGCAAACCGGCACACTATCAGTACAGTTTCCAGCAGCTGGCGCAAAACACGCATCGGCTTTTAAGCAGCCTGAAGGCAGACAGGGTGACGCTCATCGGCCACTCGACCGGCGGCATGCTGGCAACCCGCTATGCGCTGATGTATCCGCAGGCGGTGGAGAAGCTGGTGATGGTCAATCCCATCGGGCTGGAGGACTGGAAGGCCAAAGGCGTGCCGTGGCGCAGCGTGGATGAGTGGTATCAGCGTGAACTGAAAACCAGCGCTGCCAGCATCAAAAAATATGAGCTGAACACCTATTACACCGGCAAATGGAAGCCGGAGTATGATCGCTGGGTCACCATGCTGGCCGGGTTGAATAACGGGTCGGGCAAAAAAGCGGTGGCCTGGAACTCGGCATTAATCTACGACATGATTTTTACCCAGCCGGTTTACTATGAGTTTAACGATCTTACCGTGCCCACCACGCTGATGATCGGCACCGCCGACACCACGGCTATTGGCAGCGACATCGCGCCGCCAGAGGTGAAAGCGAAGGTGGGAAATTATGAGCAACTCGGCAAGCAGGCGGCGAAGCTCATCCCCCATGCCATCCTGATTGAATTCGCCGGCATGGGTCACGCTCCGCAGATGGAAGCGCCGGAGAAGTTCAACCAGACGCTGCTGGATAATCTGGGCTCACCCTAACGGCACTGCGCGGTGCAGGCCTGGGTACAGCTCTGCATCTGCGTGCTACAGCCGCTGTCGTCATTGCGGTCGCACTGGCTCTTTTGCAGATAGCAATTCTGCTGGCACTGGGTGAGATTGCACTGTGAGGCGACGGGCGTGAACATCGCGCTGGCCGGTTTCGGCGGAAGCTGCGCGCATGCCTGGCCGGAAAGTGCGAGGCATATCACGGTAAAGAGGCTATAGCGTTTCATGGCTTTCTCCGGCTGCGTAGATTCAGTTCAGTGTAGCTAACTATCCTGCTTCCTGAGCATAGCCACGGCATTCCCACCCGACATCGTGAACTGCACGCGGCGCTTTGCTGTGAGATCCCGCACACCGGTTTGTTGAATTAAGGGGCGCTATCCGAGATATTCAATGATCGACAGCCCACCGTTGTAATCGGTGCTGTAAATAATGCCCCCGGCATCAACAAACACATCACAGCTTTGAATTACCTGCGGACGATCCGGGCGCGTATCCATCATCCGTGCAGGCGCAGCGGGCACCAGCGCGCCGGTTTCTTTCGGCTGATAGGGATTCGAGATGTTATAGGCACGCACACCGGCATTCTGGTAGGTGGCAAAAATCAGCGTATCGCTGACAAAGCTGCCGGGACGGTTCTCATGCAGGTTATGGGGACCAAAATGTCCTCCCTTCGCGACGTAATCACGTTCATTCGGCTGGGGGAAGGTGGCAATGCTGATCGGGTTGGCGGGTTCACGAATATCAAACAGCCAGATTAATTTCTCACCGTCCTGTTGTTCGTCCAGCACGGCTTCATCCAGTACCACCAGAAGATCGCGTGCGGGTAAAGGCAGGGCAGTATGGGTGCCGCCGCCAAACGGTGGGCTCCAGTTACGATGGCTGATTAACTGTGGAGCCGCCCGATCGCTAACATCAAGCAAGGTTAAGCCGCCATCGCGCCAGCAACCGTATGCCGTATCGCCACTGATAATCGCATGATGCAGCGCGTAGCGTTTGTTTTGCTCCCAATCCGCTATCTCACCGCCTGCCGTATGCATGCCCGGTAGCCACCAGCGTCCCACCACGTTAGGCTGGCGCGGGTCGGCCAGATCGATCGTCAGCAGAATGTAATCACTGAAGCCGTCGATTAATGCAGAAACATAGGCCCAGCGCCCACCGACATACCAGATACGATGAATGCCAATACCGTCGAGATGCAGAAAAGCGATTTCGCGCGGCTGCGCAGGCGATGAAATATCAAAAATCCGCAGCCCGGATTGCCAGCTCTTTTCCTGAATATCGGCGGTGGCGTGGCCGACTGAGCGCGTGTAGTAAACCTTTTCATCAGCAAAACGCACATCGGCAAACAGATCGCGCGCGTTAATCACCAGCAGCAGGTCGTCGTGGGCCTGTAGATGCACATTCCAGGTGCCGGGCGGGGCGGCAACATAATTAACGGTTTTTGGCTGACGCGGATTGCGCACGTCAATTACGCTAAATCCTTGCGATACCATATGGCCAACATAGGCAAACTGGCGATGTACCATGACCTGTACGCCATCAGGACGGCCGCCCTGATCGCTATGACCAATCAGCCGCATATTGCGGCTGTATTCGGGAGTGGGAAGCTGTGTCACGAACGGCCTCACTTAGCTTTCGCGGCAAGGGTGGCAAACCACGGGGCAACGAAATCGCTGCTCTGGCCCCAGCCTGGGATTACTTTGTGCAATCCAGCCACGTTCGCGACACCCGGTTGACCATTGACCAATTCCTGAGTGATCACCGCGCCTTTAAATTCATAGTGGGAAGGCGTCGGTTCACCGGCAATTTTACAGGCCAGCAGACGCATGTTCACGGCACCAATCAGCTTAGGATCGACCGCAACGCTGACCTTCCATGGGCTGTTTTTCTCACGCATCAGTTGTAAATCCTGATTTGAGATATCAATGCTGTAGAGCTTAAC
The DNA here is from genome assembly GCF_000770305.1 of Erwinia oleae. Taxonomy (GTDB): domain Bacteria; phylum Pseudomonadota; class Gammaproteobacteria; order Enterobacterales; family Enterobacteriaceae; genus Erwinia; species Erwinia oleae. Next base: position 91,188 of record NZ_JNVB01000014.1, on the reverse strand, counting down.
CTCGGTCCGGCCATTCTCCTGTAATGCTTTATACGCACCCTGGCTGAACGCATCCCAGGTGCCCCAAATCGCGTCGATTTTGCCTTTTGGATATTTCGCCAGAATCGCTCCAATCTTGTTAGCGGTATCGCCCTGTACATCCGCCGACACCGCACCAATGGACTCCAGTTCATGAATGCCCGGATTGGCTTTGGCAATCTGCTGCCACTCGGCCTGACGGCGTTCCATTGGCGGGAAGCCCGCCACCCACAGCCTGACGATGTTAGCTTTACCGTTGAAATCCTTGATCAGCGGCTTCAGCGATTCCTGTACCAGCGAGGCATCGTCCTGCTGGGTAACCGTGACGCCTTCCGGTACGTTATTCACGGCGGTATCAAATACCGATACGGCAATACCGCTGTCGTGGATGCGTTTCACTAAATCTTCAGAGTAGGGCGCACGGCCCTGCGACAGAATAATGCCGTCGTATTTCTGACTGATTGCCTGGTTTACGAAGTCCTGGAAGCGCGCATCGTCACCCTGACTGAGAAAGGTACTGACGTTAAAACCCAACTGCTTACCTTGTTGAAGAGCGCCGGCAACAAACTGGGTGGTATTATCGTCAGAGCCCAGGTTACGGATCACCGCAATACGGATCGGGCCCTGATGAGCCGCCAGTTTAGCGGGCAAGGGCGGTAAGGTCTCTGCGGCCGCTGCGGTGGTACTGAGCAGAGCCAATGTCACCAGGGATAAAGCCCATTTTTTCATTTTTTTCCCCGAAAAAAGGCGAGTGCGTGGCAGATTGCGACTCGCCAGGTTGTGGTTGTGGTAAGCGGGCGATCTGAGCGGATTTTTTATCCTCTGTTACGGTTTGGCAATTAAGGAAAAGGCATAAGTTAAGCCAGATAAATCATTAGCTTTGCCGGTGCGGGCGGCAGACCATAGCGCATTATTTTTACGGGGGAAATCTCATGAGTGAGCACCATATTCAGGTTGTACCCGGCCCGGCCAATTATTATTCCCATCCCGGTGCTATAGCCCGTTTAACGGAGTATTACAGCGAGGCCCAATTGCGTAAGGCGTTTTGGGTAACGGGACAGCAGGCACTGGCCGCAGCACAGCCGTGGTTGGATCCCTGGCTGGTTCTGCCGGGCGCGAAGCTCTCTGTTTTCAGTGGGCATTGCAGTGAGTCCGCGGTGGCAACACTGGTGCAGGAGGCGGGAGAGGATCGCCAGGTGGTGATTGGTGTGGGTGGCGGCACGGTACTCGATACCGCGAAAGCGCTGGCACACAGGCTGGGACTACCGGTGGTCACCCTTCCTACCATCGCGGCGACCTGCGCGGCCTGGACACCGTTGTCGGTCTGGTATAACGATGCGGGCGAGGCGCTCAACTTTGAGATATTCCCACAAGCCAACCATTTATTGCTGCTTGAGCCGCAAATCATCCTGCAAGCCCCTTCGCGTTATTTACTGGCGGGCATCGGCGATACCCTGGCGAAATGGTATGAAGCGGTGGTGCTGGCAACCGAGCCAGCAGCGTTACCGCTTACGGTCCGTCTTGGGTTGGATATAGCGAAAACCTTGCGTGATGTGCTGTTAGAAAAAAGCGAGTCAGCACTGGCCGACCAGCGTGGGCAGCAATTAACTCTCGCCTTTCGCGATGTGGTGGATGCCATTGTCGCGGGAGGGGGTATGGTCGGCGGATTGGGTGAGCGCTATACGCGCATTGCAGCGGCGCATGCAGTGCATAATGGCTTAACCGTTCTGCCGCAAACGGCGCAGTTCCTGCACGGCACTAAAGTGGCGTATGGCATTTTGGTGCAGAGCGCACTACTGGGACAGGATGACGTCACCGCACAGCTGATCGAAGCGTATAAACGCTTTGGTCTTCCCACCACGCTGGCACAACTGGCGATCGACATTCAGCAGCATGATCACGTGGATCGCATCATTAAACACACGTTGCGCCCTGTGGAATCAATCCATTATTTGCCCGTCACGCTGACGCCTGCCACGCTGCGGGCGGCGCTGGAGAAGGTTGAAGGGCTGGGGCAGGAAACGCCATCCGGACACCATTGATACGATGCGTAATGTTGCCATGTCAACCTGAGTGTCGACCCTACAGGCTGAGGATCCTTCAGCTTGTAAGGAGAATCCTCTCTTGCGTATGGCCGGTTCCGTGACCGAAGAACAGGCGCATCCTCTTGATGCTGGCTGACGCGATCCTGTCTATAGTTTCTGTCTGTGTCGTTAAAAACAGAGCGATGATAAGGTGCATCAGATCTATGCAAAAGGGCGATGATTTTCGTGTAACGCAGCCAGAACAGTTGGCGGCACTGTATGGCGCGGTGGCTAAGGCATCGGAAACAAAGGTAACGTCGTTTCTTCATCCGGCCTACCGCCCTTTTATTGAAGCGTCGCCGTTTGCCGTACTGGCCACGGCGGGCGACACAGGGCTGGATGTCTCACCCCGAGGCGATCCGGCGGGCTTTATTCATATTGAAAACGAGCAAACGCTGCTGCTTCCCGACAGGCGCGGCAACAATCGCATCGATAGCATGAAGAATATTCTTCGCGATCCACGCGTGGCGCTGCTGTTTCTGATCCCCGGCATCGGTGAAACGCTGCGGGTGAACGGTACGGCTGAGATCAGTATCGATCCCGACCTGCTGGAACGTTTTGCGATGGAAGGAAATCGACCGAAAACCGTGCTGCGTATTCATATCAGCAGCGTTTTTTTTCAGTGCAGCCGGGCGGTCATTCGCTCGCGACTTTGGGATCCGGCAACGCAACTGAACCGCGATCGGCTTCCCAGTACCGGTAGTATTCTGAAGGCAATTTCAAACGCTGAAATCGACGGCGAAGCTTATGACAAAGCGCTGCCAGGAAGGCTGAGAGATACGCTGTACTGACGCGCCATTCACGCACTCAGCGACAAGGAGCCGCTAATAATGAAAAAATTACAACGCATTAATTATCCACAACTGGGTGAAGTTAAAGCGCCCTACGTGCATGCCGTAAAGCATAACGATACGCTTTATGTCTCAGGGCTGACTGCCTTCGGCACGCCTGCACAACGAGAAGGCATCGCCGCGCAGGCGGAAGCCATATTTTATCAGCTTAAGCAGATCACAGCGGTTGAAAATATCACCTTTGATGCCTTGATCAAGGTGACCATATTTGTCACTTCGCTCAATGAGCTGACGGCGCTCAGGGAAGTCCTGTTCAGCCATTTTGGCCAGAACCTGCCCGCCAGTTCGCTGGTTCAGGTGAACGGGCTTTTTTCTCCCGATCTGCATATTGAAATAGAAGCTGTTTTCGCCACCGCATAAGATAAGCGTTCTTTTCTCAAAACCGCCCGGAGCCAAAGCATTATGCATGTACCTTCTTCTGCCGCCATTCCTGTTTTTGACGGACACAACGACCTGCTGATGCGTTTATGGTTATCTCATGCCGATGAGCCGGTTAACGCCTTTCTTCACGGGCCTGCGGCAGGCCAGATGGATCTGCCACGTATGCGCCAGGGCGGCTTTGCAGGCGGACTGTTTGCGGTTTGGGTGCCGTCAATGGGGCTGGCGTCCAGAGAGATGATGACCAAAGCCATGCCAACCTACGAGGCATTCGAAACCACCACGCCCTCAAGGCAGGAGGCGCTGGATATCACCCTGGCGATGATCGCCACGCTGCTGCGCATAGAGCAGGCGTCTCAGGGCGCCGCGCGCCTGTGTCGGTCGGCGGCGGATATCCGCCGTGCTATGCAGGACAACGCCGTAGCGATGGTGATGCACATCGAAGGCGCCGAGGCGCTGGATGCTGACCTGGAGCTGCTGGATGTGCTGTATGCCGCAGGTCTGCGCACGCTGGGGCCGCTCTGGAGCCGTCCGAATATCTTTGGCGACGGCGTGCCGTTCCGCTTTCCCTCAACGCCAGATATCGGCAACGGCCTGACGGAGGCCGGGCTGCGGCTGATCCGCGCCTGTAACGACAAACGCATCATGATTGACCTGTCGCATATGGATGAAAAAGGCTTCTGGCAGACGGCGGAGATCGGCCATGCGCCGCTGGTCGCCAGCCACTCCAATGCGCACGCGCTCTGCCCGCAGTCGCGTAACCTGACGGATCGCCAGCTTACCGCCATCAGGGAAACGCGCGGCTTTGTGGGCGTCAATTTCGGCACCGCATTCCTGCGTGATGACGGCACCTACGGCGGCGACAGCAGCGTGCAGGACATCGTGCGCCACGTTGAATACCTGCTGGATAAGGTGGGCGAAGAGTGCGTGGGCTTCGGTTCAGATTTCGACGGCACCACGCTGCCGCCGGATATGAAGGATGTCGCCGGGTTGCCGCTGCTGGTTGATGCACTGGCCGCGCGCGGCTACCAGCGGCCGCTGCTGGAGAAAATCTGCTACGGGAACTGGCTTCGCGTGCTGGAAGAAACCTGGGGCGAATAGCGTCTCGCCGCGTGGTTTAACCCAGCCGTTCGCCGCTTTGCGCGTCAAACAGGTGCAGCTTCTCTGCGTTAATCGACAGCGGAATGCGCTGCCCCGGCTGCACGTCGATGCGTCCGGCAAACTGAACGTGCAGCACGAAGCCTTGCCAGTCAACGTGCAGCAGGCTTGATTCGCCGGTCACTTCCAGCAGTTGCACCGTTGCCTGCGGCTGACCCGCTGCTGCCGACAGGGCAAAATCCTGCGCGCGAAGGCCCACCGTCACCGCGCCCTCCCGCACTGCGTTGCGCCAGCGGTCGGGCAGGGCGAACCACAGGCCATTACAATTGACGCCGGGCTGGCCGTCACGAGCTTCAAACGCGCCCGTTAGCAGGTTCATCGGCGGCGAGCCGATAAAGCGCGCCACGAAGGTGTTAACGGGCCTGTCGTAGATCTCCAGCGGCGCGCCCTGTTGTACGATCACGCCATCGCGCATCACCACAATCCTGTCCGCCAGCGTCATGGCTTCCACCTGATCGTGCGTGACATACACCATCGTGGTGCCAAAGCGCTGATGCAGCGCCTTGATCTCCGCCCGTAGCTCCATCCGGAGCTGGGCGTCGAGGTTCGACAACGGTTCATCAAACAGGAAAACCTGCGGGTTGCGCACCATCGCCCGGCCCATTGCCACGCGCTGCCGCTGGCCGCCGGAAAGCGCGCGCGGATAGCGATTCAGCAACTTGCTGATGCCGAGGATCTCCGACACCCGCGCGATTTTACTCTGCCGCTCCTCACGCTTCACGCGGCGAACCTTCATATGAAAAGCAAGATTTTCCGCGACGGTAAGGTGCGGGTAGAGCGCGTAGCTCTGAAACACCATCGCAATATCGCGATCCGCCGGATCGAGATCGTTAATCTGCCTGTCGTCCAGCAGGATAGCGCCATCGGAGAGCGTATCCAGCCCGGCCAGCAGGCGCAGCAGCGTGGATTTCCCGCAGCCGGATGGGCCAACCAGCACGGTAAAGCTGCCGTCGGGAATGGTCAGATCCAGCGGTTGCAGGACCGTTTGCTTACCGTAGCGCTTCGCCACGCCAACCAGTTCAACACGAGCCATAGTTCAGTTCTTCCCCGTCACGTCTGTTAACTAGCCTTTGCTCCCGCCGCTTGCCAGGCCGCTGACCAGGCTTTTTTGCAGCCAGATGGCAATAAAAAGCGGTGGAATCGACGCCAGAATACCGACAGCGGCAATCAACCCGTCATCGGTAGCGCGGCCCGCGGTAAAACCGGCGATGGTCACCGGCAGCGTCTGCGCGCTGATATTGCTGGTAAACAGCAGCGCGTAGAAAAATTCATCCCAGGCCAACAGCCAGCCAAACAGCGCGGACGCGCCGAGCATGGGCTTTGCCAGCGGCAGCGTAATGCGCAGCAGCACCTGCCAGAAGCGCAGTCCGTCCAGACGCGCGGCCTGCTCAATATCGCGCGGCAGCGTGTCGAACTGGTTTTTCAGCATCCAGGTGAGAAAAGGCAGGATCAGCGAACAGTACACCAGCACCAGGCCGATACGCGTATTCAGCAGGCCAAGCTGTTGCAGCACAAAATAGAGCGGCAGCACAAACGCCACCGGCGGCACCATATAAATCGCCAGGCTACCGAACAGCCAGCCTTCACGTCCGGCATAGCGCGAGAAGCTGAATGCAGCGGGCACCGCCAGCAGCAGGGAAATAAGCGTCGCGCCGCTGGCGACCAGCAGACTGTTGCCGAGCGCGTGCAGAAACAGCTCGCCGGGCTGTCCGGGTTCGAGAGAAACCAGCCGGGCATAGCGGCTGAAATCCCATGTGCGCGGCAGCCATTCAAGCGGTACGCGGGTTAAATCGCTGTTGGAACTGACGCTCATCAGAAACAGCCACAGCATTGGCCCGATAATGGTTGCCGCCACCAGCAGCGCGGCCAGATAGCGCAGCGCAGCGCGAATGTTACGTTTCACTGGCGACTCCCCGTTGGCGCTGGCGGTAGAGCAGCGCCATATAAAGTGCAATCAGTACGCTACACAGCAGCGTCATCAGAATGGCGTAGGCCGCGCCGCTTCCGGCGCGCAGGTAGCTGAACGACTCCTGATACACAAAGAAGCTCAGCGTTTTGGTGCTGTCCACCGGGCCGCCGCGCGTCATGACGTAGATGATGTCGAAAATTTTAAAGGCGTCGATGGTGCGCAGGATCAGCGCCACGCTCAGCGCGCCGACGATGGCCGGAAAGGTGATCGCCCTGAAGCGGCGAAAGGCGGAGGCGCCATCGAGCCGCGCGGCCTCGTACAGGTCGTCCGGCACCGACTGAAGCGCCGCCAGCACCAGCAGCGTCACCAGCGAGTAATTTTTCCACACGTCGGCCAGCATTACCGCATTCAGCGCCGAATCGGGCGAGCCGAGCCAGCTGCGGTAGCCGTCGATGATGCCCAACTGGCTCAGCAGCGCGTTGATGCTGCCGTAGTCGGGGTTGAAATTCAGTCGCCACATCATGGCATTAACAATCGTCGGCAGCGCCCACGGCAGGATAACCAGCACGCGCAGCACGCTGCGACCGTAAAATTTCTGGTTAAGCAGCAGCGCCACCAGCACGCCGATGGCGCCCTCCAGCGCCACGGACAGCACGGTGAAGTAGAGCGTGCGCCACAGCGCATCAAGAAAATCGGGATCGCTGAGGGCATAGAGATAGTTCTCAATGCCGACGTAGTGAATATTGTCGCCGGAACCAATCAGCGCGGCGTCGGTAAAACTGAGCCAGATGGTGCGCAGCAGTGGCCAGGCGGTCAGCAGCCCCATGACGATCAGCATAGGAGCCAGCAGCCCCCATGCCTGGCGCCGCTCACGCTTTTGCAAAGTGAGCATGGTCATTCCTCAGTGAAGACGCTTAGCGCTTTTGGTGACGGCCTGCATCGCGGATTCCGGCGTTTGCTGCCCCTGCAAGACCTGCTGGAGCTGCTGTTGAAGCGTGTTGGAGAGGCGCGAGTAGTCGGCGGTAATCGGGCGCATCAGCATCACGTTAAGAGCAGGTTTCGCCGCAGCGATCAGCGACTCCTGGCCTTTCTGCACGGCGGGATCGTCGTAGGACGATTTCCAGATCGGCAGGCTCAGGCGGGCATATTTATTCTGTACCGGCTGCGACGTAAGATAGCGCACATATTGCCAGGCCTGATCGGGATGGCTGCTGGCATGGGTCACGCCCAGGCCCATTGAGCCATTCATCGCCGCCACCGCGCCCGGTTTTTCTGATGGCGCAGGCACGACACCAACCTGACCGGCGATTTTGCTCTGCTTCGCATCGTTCGCCATGTTGTACATGTAGGTCCAGTTCAGGGCGAACGCCGCATCGCCGTTGGAGAAGACTTTTCGCACGTCCTCTTCCAGATACTCGCGCGAATTCGGGTTACTGACGCCCTGATCCAGCGACGTTTTCATGTAGGTGACCGCGCTGACCGACGCCGGATCGCTGAAGTTCAGCTTGCCGTCTTTATAAAACTGGCCGCCCCACGCCGACACCAGCGTGGTGTAGTCACAGACCAGCGCCTCCGCCTGCGACCAGCTCCAGACCAGCGGATACTTGACGATGCCTTTATCCTTCAGGATTTTCGACTGCTCCATCACCTGCTGCCAGGTGGTGGGCGGCGCTTTAATGCCCGCTTTTTCCAGCATCGCCTTGTTGTAATAAAGGTATTTAGTATCGAGTATCCACGGCATGCCCCACTGCTTGTCGTTCCAGGTCACGGTGCTCCATGCGCCGTCAAAGACCTGCGCTTTTTCCTCCGCCGTTATCTGGCCGGACACATCTTTCAGCATGTTGAACTTGCCGAATTCAGCGGGCCACATGTCATCAAACAGCACCACGTCGTAGCCGTTGCTGCCTGCGCCGCGCGCCGCCACGATTTTGTCATGTAACGCTTCATAGGGTACGAATTCAAGATTCACGCTGACGTCAGGATTCGCCTTTTCGAAATCGCTGGTCATGGCGCGCACATCGCTTTCGCTGTAGGCGGCCTGGGACATAAACAGTGCGTTGATTTGCGTTTTTGCTGAGGCCGTTCCGGCAGCGCCGAGCGCCAGCAGAAGGAGTAAACAGCGGCCAGGGTGGGAAGAAAATCGACTCATCATAAAAACTCTCCGGTAGCGTGACGTGAGAAGCAACAGACAAGTGGTGACGATCTGAGAAAGAACAGGCCGTGATCCGGCTCGTGTTTATTTACAGCTGACGGGTTTCCCTAAGCGTTGGCAGTATCGCCGCTCCAAGCGCGCCCGCCGCGTCGCCCAGAGAAGATTGCGTAATATTGCTGTTCACCGCGTAGCCTGACGCGCGGGTCAGCGCCGCGTCCAGACCATTTTTAAACAGCGGAAGCAGGGCGGCGGCGCTGCCGCTCAGTACGGTAAGATCCGGCCCGTATAACGTCAGTAGCGTGGTGAGCCCGCGACCGACGCTTTCGCCATAGCGGGTCAGGATCTCCGCCACGCGTGGCCGGGCGATGGCGCTCTCCACCAGCATGGCGGCCGTGTCGGCGTTCCATTGCAGGTCGGGCAGCTCCCGCGCCAGCGCCTGCTGAAGCGCACCGCGCGAAGCCAGCATTTCCCAGCAGCCGGTCAGGCCGCAGTAGCAGCTTATCGGATCGCCGGAAATCGCAATGTGACCGGCTTCCGGGTGTTTACCGTCGCTGCCGCGTAGCGGTTCGCCCTTGTCTAACAGCGCCACGCCAATGCCGGTGCCCAGCGTCACCATCAGCATGCGCTGGCTGCCGCGCCCCGCACCGAGGTGATATTCACCCAGCGCCGCCACGACCGCGTCGTTGTCGATCGCAACCGGCACCGCGAGCATGTCCCGAAGCTGCGCCACCAGCGGAAAAAACGAGAAGCAGGCCAGCGTATCGCTGTTTTCAATGATGCCGGTTTGGTTATTGACCGGGCCGCTGGCGCCGATGCCCAGGCTCGCCAGCGCGTACCCGGCAGGCAGAAGATCGCCTAATTTATTCACCAGGGCCCTGGCGCGCAGCGGTTGCGACAGCGTGCTGAACCAGGCAGTCGGCACCGTATCAGAAGCAACTTCCCGCGCGCCGTCCAGCAAAACGATGCGGGTGCCCGTACCGCCCATATCTATGCCTGCCCGCAAAGGAAGCGTTTTTTTCATATTTTTACCGTGATCTTGTTACCGTAGAGGAATTCGCCCGGCACTTTGTCATTGGCGCGTGCCAGCGTGACGGTAAAATGCTGTACCCACAGCATCGTGCAGAGCAGCCGCGCCAGCGACGTTTTACCCGGCGTGACCAACTGCTCGCTGCCTGCGAATGCTTTCGGGCCTACGCTTATTACTTCGGTGCCGTTACCGAGCAGATCGTCCGCCAGCGTATGCAGCGTGGCTTCGTTTCCTTCGCCAAACAGCAGCGCCAGCATGCCGGCACCGGACGTTTCCATCGGCCCATGGCGAAATTCGCCGCCGATAAAACCTTCCGCACTGACCTTCGAGGCTTCTTTCACAATCAGCGCGCCGGTCAGCGCCGTCGCCGCATCCGCGCCCTGGCCGATCAGCGCCAGCCGGGGGTTAGTATGGCGGAAGAGACGGTCGGTAAGGGCCTGTACCGGTGCACGGTGCGCCACGATGCGCGCCACCTCCGGCAGAACCGCGCTTACCTCCTGCAACAGCGGCGCGTCGTCGCGCCCGGTCAGCGCATAGAGCGTTCGGTAACTGGCGACCAGCGTGTTCAGATAGCTTTTAGCGCTGACGGTGGCTTCCTCGCCGCTTTTCAGCTCGATCAGCACGTCGGCACGCTGCGCCAGCAGACTGTGTGGATCGTTGGTGACGGCAATCAGGGTTTGCGGGGCAGGCAGCGTATTGAGCACCGCCACCACTTCACCGCTCATACCGGATTGCGAGGTCATCCACAGCAGCGTTTTTGGCGTAATCAGCTGCGGCATATCCAGCAGGCGGCCCGCATCGATGCGCCATACCGGCAGACCGCGTTCAATCAGCTCGCGCTCGATGGGGATCAACGCATAATCAGACGATCCCATACCTGCCAGTACGATCCGATCGTAGCGTCCGAGCGAGATCGCAGAGAGCGCCGACGGCAAAACATAGCTGAGCTGCGCGGTGAGCGCGTCGACCTGCTGCCCTAATTCGCTTTCATACGCACTGTTGAGGTTGCCCGTCATTCGTCTGTTTCCTGTGCCTGTAAATGTTGCTATTGCGTTAAACCTATATGCACGAAAGCGTGCAGTCAATACGCTTTATCATGCAATTTTCTTATTTTTGTGCGCGATTCAGCACTTTTTTGATGATAATATTGTGTTTAACCTTCACTGAACTGCATTAAACCGTGCATTTATTATTCATGGGGAAACGATGACGGCGGCACAGCGCAGAGCGCGAATTATTGAAATGATGTCTGAGAAGGGCTATCTGAACGCCGCCGGGCTGTCAGAGATTTTCGGCGTGGACAGCTCAACCATCCGCCGCGATCTCTCTCTGCTGGAGAAGTCCGGCAAAATTATGCGCACGCACGGCGGTCTCCTGCCGGTTGCCGGCAGTAACGGCTCTGATACGCCCTATAACGTGCGTTTACAGATGAACGCCGCTGCAAAAAAAACCATTGCGCGCTATGCCGCCAGCCTGGTTCAGGATGGGCAAACGCTGATTCTGGATAATGGCTCCAGCGTCTGGGAACTGGCGGTGGCGCTGAAGGACAAGAAGAATCTGACCGTGGTCACCAACGACGTCTACACCGCGATTGCGCTGGGCAACCATGCGGGCATCACGGTACATGTGGCGGGTGGGCTGATGTTAAATCAGGTTTACACGCTGGTTGGCCAGGAAACGGTGGATAAAATCAACAGTATGCACGTTGACTGGGCCTTTCTGGGCGCGGAAGGGGTGCATTTTGAGAACGGCCTCACCAATATCAACACGGTAGAAATCCCGGTGAAGCAGGCGATGATCCGGGCAGCGGAAAAAACCGTCGTACTGGCCGACAGCAGTAAAATTGGCTATCGCGCGCTGGCGCACGTCTGCTCGCTGGAGGAGATCGATACCATCATTACCGAAGAGGCCCCAACCATTAAGCAGCGAGCGAAATACGGCGCGCGGTTAGTGGTGGTGTAACGCACCGGGGGGTCATAAATGCGCTAAGATCATATTTTAGCTGTAAAAGTGAGCCTTACTCATGCTGTACCGCCGTTTCGAACGACTGATCGATGTTTTTCAGGACGCGCCTGGCAACGTACCGCCCGGCAGCGTCTGGGCTTTTTACGTCTACTATCTGCGCCAGGTGTGGCAGAGCTTTGCCATGCTGCTGGTGGTCGGGCTGGTGGGCGCGCTGATCGAGGTGGCGCTGTTTCGCTACCTCAGTACGCTGATCGATATGGTGAACAGCACGCCCGCCGCCACTTTTTTCCGCGATCACGCCGGAACGCTGATCTGGATGGCGGTGGTGGCGCTGGTGCTGCGGCCGGTATTTATCGGTCTGCACGATTTGCTGGTGCATCAAACCATTAACCCTTCCATGACCAGTATGATCCGCTGGCAGAATCATAACTATGTGCTGCGCCAGAGTCTGAGTTTCTTTCAGAACGATTTTGCCGGGCGCATTGCGCAACGCATTATGCAAACCGGCAACGCGCTGCGCGATTCGGCGGTGCAGGCGGTGGATGCGCTCTGGCACGTGCTGATTTACGCGCTGACGGCGCTGATACTGTTTGCCGAGGCCGACTGGCGGCTGATGATCCCGCTGCTGATATGGATTGTGGGTTACGTTCTCTGCATGAAGTATTTTGTGCCGCGCGTGAAGGCGCGCTCGGTTGCCTCTTCTGACGCGCGCTCACGGCTGATGGGCACCATCGTCGATGGCTATACCAATATCACCACCCTCAAGCTGTTCGCTCACAGCGATCTGGAACGGCAGTACGCCCGCGAAGCCATCGTCGATCAGACCGAGAAAACCCGCCAGCAGGGCAGGATGGTGACCAACATGGACGTGGCGGTCACCACGCTTAACGGCCTGCTGATTGTCGGCACCACCGGCCTTGCGCTGTGGCTCTGGTCGCAGTCGTTGATCAGCGTCGGCGCCATTGCGCTGGCGACCGGGCTGGTGATCCGTATTGTTAATATGTCCGGCTGGATCATGTGGGTGGTGAACGGCATCTTTGAAAATATCGGCATGGTGCAGGACGGTCTGCAAACCATCGCGCAGCCGGTCAGCGTGAACGATCAGCCGCAGGCAAAAGCGCTGAAGGTGCACAGCGGTGAAATCCACTACGACGCGGTGAACTTCAATTACGGAAAAGAGCGCAGGGTGATCGATAATTTGCAGCTCACCATCCGGCCGGGTGAAAAAATCGGTCTGATTGGCCCGTCCGGCGCCGGGAAATCAACGCTGGTTAACCTGCTGCTGCGCCTTTATGACCTCGACGGCGGTCGTATCATGATTGACGGGCAGGACATCTCGCACATCAGTCAGGAGAGCCTGCGCGCGCAGATTGGTATGATCACCCAGGACACGTCGCTGCTGCACCGCTCAATCCGCGATAACCTGCTCTACGGTCGGCCGAACGCCACGGAGGCGGAGTTGCAGCAGGCGATCCATCGTGCCAGAGCCGACGAATTTATCCCGCTGCTCTCCGATCCTGAGGGCCGTTACGGGTTGGATGCGCACGTCGGTGAGCGCGGCGTGAAGCTTTCTGGCGGCCAGCGTCAGCGAATCGCTATCGCTCGCGTGCTGCTGAAGGATGCGCCGATCCTGATCATGGATGAGGCGACTTCGGCGCTGGACTCAGAGGTGGAAGCGGCGATTCAGGAGAGCCTGGAAACGCTGATGGGCGGCAAAACCGTGATTGCTATCGCGCATCGCCTGTCGACGATTGCCAAAATGGACAGGCTGGTGGTGCTGGATAAAGGACGTATTGCCGAGATGGGCAGCCACGCTGAGCTGCTGGAGAAGAACGGTCTTTATGCGCGCCTGTGGCGGCATCAGACCGGTGGATTTGTTGGTGAGCACTGAGATCACGGCCCCACTAAGGGGCCGTTTTTTCACGTCAGTGGTTTGATGTCGATGCCAAACGCCTGACCATTAATCATCACCTTCAGGCAGCGCGTGGCAGTGCCGAAGTTGCCCACCACATCGGTTTTACCGCGGATCAACAGTTCGTCGTCGTTGTTAAAGCCCAACCCGACCTTGTCTCTGCCGAGCCAGTGCTGATGGAAGCAGTTGTCCGCCGCCGCATCCAGCACCTTTACCTCGTCGCTGGTTGCCGTTCTGTAGCCTTTGTAGAAGCGAAAGTGGTCGCCTGCGTTAAAGCGATCGTAATCATTGGTATCCAGCAGCGCGATGCAGTAGCCGGTGAATTTTTCCAGCCGCACAAACATTTTTACTTTCCCGTCGCTGCTGCCTGGCTGAAGCAGCACGCGCTTAACCGGGACGGAGCCTTGCCCCACCCAACTGCCGATATAGCTTTTGGCATCTTTCTTTTGCAGATAGATATCGGCGCAGCCTTCCGCCGTTTTATCGGTAAAGTCGGTTTGGGTTGCCGTTACGCTGCTGTAAAAAGCCGTTCCCACCAGATGAATATGTAGCTGCGCCGTCTCCAGTTTGATAAAAAACTCACCGAGGTAGAACCATCTTTCATTGCCGGTGCGGTTATCCATGTAGTCAGGCGAGGTCAGATACTGATAATTGATCGAGCCGTTGATATTGACGCCATGGTTCTCAATGCGCACGTCGCCCCGTTCGAATTCGGAAACCAGATCCCAGCTTTCGCCCGTTTCCGTGAAGTCCAGTCCGACGGTACCCTGCTGATTGAACTGAATATTAATAATACGACTGTAGTGGCACGCCAGCGCGTTCTGGCAGTCTTCAATGCTCAGCGCATTAAGCGTCCACTGACCGTTGGAAATATTACCCGGAAACTCCGTATGCTCAATCCAGCCATTCCAGATGACCGACTGACCGGCACGCTGAAGATCGATGGCCGGTTTTTTCGTGCAGTACTGAATATTGAAATTCGACAGCTCAATAGCGGTAATATGATCCCATTTGCCGCTGGGGTTATCAGACCAGGTGGCATAAATCACCGTATCGGTACATTTTTTGGCATACCACTGATCTATTTTACAGTCGAGCGTATCCAGCATATCCAGCCCGCGTCCGCCCAGGTTGAGAAAATTAACGCTGGTGACGCGAACATACTGACCGGCCTCAATGACGTTTTTATAAAAGCCTTTGGTATTGGGCGCGCTGTCGGTGCTCTGGCCGTCAACCTCCAGCCCGGAAATCACCATATAGCGGGCGTTGACGGAAAACATCACCTCGCCATTCTTTTTATCCGATATCAGCGAGGTGGCAGGATAATAGCCGGAATTGACATGCTCGCCGGCCAGTCTGAAACGGTTAATTTCTTTTGCGGAAATATCGAAAGAGGAAATTAAAAACGTACCCGCGGGAAATTTGATGCCGATATGAGGATAGTTTGCCTGCGCCCAGTTCCACATATGCGTGACCGCATCTTTACAGTCAAGTTTCCCGCCGGGCACGGCGCCAAAGGCGACCACGTTAACGTCGTTATAATCATTGATCGCTCTTTTCCAGCGTGCGCCTTTTGGCGTAACAAGCGTGATGCCATAATCCTCTTTGCTGGAGGTGTCGCTGACGTCGTGCACAAATACGCCGCCGCCGTAGGTGCTGCCCGGCGTGTATTCCATGACCACCACGAACTCCGAAGGAAAAGCGGGTTCCCGATGGCGCAGTGTGTCGACGTTGGCGACGGTGGTGACGCCGCTCCCTGCGCCTTCCAGCGCCGCCAGTTCAATAATTACCTTGCCGTATTCAACGTTTTTACCGTTTTTATCCAGCACCGTTAAGCTGTTGGCGGCGGCGCTGGTTGAAGACGATTCGGGACGTTTCGATGTCATAACGGTAGCCTCGTGTCATTTATTATTTTAAAGAACCGTTATTAATTATATCGTGGGGTGATTTATAATTCGGTTAATGCCGCCTTTAAAAAAGTTAAAACACACGCTGAGAATTAATTATTTTTCCAGGCTGATGTTAGTTAACCGCTTTTAATTTTTTTGCGAAAAATATTACAGAATTACCTTAGTGAAAATAGTGTATTGAGTGGGCCTTTTATCTCATGCCTGTTAATTATTATTGTTGAGTAAAAAATAGTTTTTATTTCTGACTAATTATCGGGGAGGAATAATGATTTATCCTTTTATTATTATCCACCCACACTATGCTTCGCGTCGATAAGGTAGCGAATCGCGCGCTTCTTCCGCCCAGGCGCGCACGCCATCCCGCTCCTCTTGTAGATACGCCTCAACCGCCTCTTGCAGGCCCTGATGGCGCAGCAGGTGCCAGGATTCGGTCAGCACTGGCTCAAAGCCCCGAATCAGCTTGTGCTCGCCCTGCGCGCCTGCATCGAAGCGCGACACACCCTGCGCGATGGCGTAATCCATTCCCTGATAGAAACAGGTTTCAAAATGCAGACGGTCAAACTCCGCCAGACAGCCCCAGTAGCGACCGTAAAGCGTGTCGCCATCAATCAGGCTGAACGCCATCGCCGCCGGTTGGTCATCGAGCGTTGCCAGCACCACGCGAATCGCTTCCGGCATCCGCTCTGCCAGCAGGCTGAAGAACGTGCGCGTCAGATAGGGCCGCTGGCCGCGCACCGCGTAGGTATTGGCGTAGCAGGTATAAACGAAGTCCCACTGCGCTTCGCTGAGCCTGTCGCCACTCAGCCAGTGGAATTCGAAGCCCTGATCGGCAACCAGCTGGCGCTCTTTGCGGATCTGCTTGCGTTTGCGCGACATCAGCGTGTCGAGGAAGTCCTGAAAGTCACGGTAGCCAGGATTGCGCCAGTGATACTGGCAACCCAGCCGTTGCAGCCAGCCGGGCTGCTGCGCCATCAGACGATGGTCATCGGCGTTGACAAAATTGATGTGCGCGCTGTAGAGCTGATGCTGCGCCAGGAAGTCGGGCAGCGCCTGAAGCAGCGCGCTTGCCGCCGCCGGGTTGCCGGGCAGCCTGCTGCCGGTGACCGGGGTGAACGGCACTGCCGCCAGCCATTTAGGGTAATAGGGCACGCCCGCGCGATGGCAGGCATCGGCCCAGCCGTGGTCGAAAACGTATTCACCCCTGGAGTGGCTCTTCGCGTAGCCAGGCGCGGCGGCCAGCAACTTACCGTTTTCCATCCACAGCAGATGCTGCGGCTGCCAGCCGGTGTCCGCGCCCACGCAGCCGCTCTCTTCGAGCGTATTCAGAAAGGCGTGGCGCAGGAAAGGCTGACTCTCGATCAGGGCATCCCACTGGCTGGCGGCAACATCGGCCAGACGCGTGACTAACTTCAACGACATGAGGCGCTCCATATTGACTGCGAGGTTTTAAAGTGACGTTTTTTGCCGGTAAGATCAATATCAGCAGATTTTTTACCTTCCGCGTTGATAAAGCTTGCGTCGCGTCGAAAGATGACATAAATAGCGATGAATAAATCAACAAAATAATAAACCTCACCCTCCTGCTAAAAAAATGTGCCAGACGCTGGCATTTTCATCGTGTCCGGCGCCGCTGAGGCGAAAAAAAGGGCCAGGGTAGTTGCGACAGAGAATTGGACATGCCAGATGATTAGTCGTCGTCGGTTCATTATGGGAACAGGAGCCACGTTACTTGCCATGACTGCCGGAAAGCTGTTCGCCAGAGAAGATATTATTCCGCTGTGGCAGGACGAGCCGCCCGGCGGCGGCGGGCCGCGCGGGCCGCTGCACGTTTCGGCCAACGGCTCGTGGTCAAATATCGTCAGCCCGGCCATCCAGCGTTTTCAGCCGGAAGAGCCTAACGGATCGGCGGTGCTGATTGCTGCCGGTGGCGGTTACCGCTGGATCGGCATGGGCGGCGAAGCCTGGCCGGTGGCGCACTGGCTTAACGCGCGTGGTTATACTGCCTATGTACTGAGCTATCGCCTGCCGCGAGAAAAGTGGCGGGCAGGCAGTCTTGCGCCCTTACAGGATGCGCAGCGCGCCATTCGCCTGGTACGTTCACTGGAAAGAAAGGTGCATCTGCTGGGCTTCTCTGCGGGCGGGCATCTGTTCGGCATGGCCGCCGCACGGCCCAATTTCGCCACTTACGCGCCGCAGGACGCGCTGGATCAGGTCGTGCCGGTCGTGGACTCAGTGGGTCTGATCTACCCGGTGATCACCCTGGAGCCGCCCTACACGCATACGTCGACGCACCTCCAACTGGTGGGCAAAAATGCCTCGCGCAATGAAGAGGCAAACTGGTCGGTAGAAAATTATGTGACGCGCAGCTTCCCGCCCACTTTCCTGGCGCAGGCGGAAGACGATCCTGTCTCTAATCCGCACAATACCGTCATCATGCACGACACCTGCCGCCGGATGGGCGTCTCCGTCGAGCAGATCAACATTACCCGCGGCGGCCACGGCTTCGGACTGGGCCGCGCGGGCACGCCTGCCGCGCTGTGGGATGAAGCCTACGCGGTCTGGCTGGCGGCCCGCCGGTAAGCGATTCTGGTGATGGCATCGGCGGCAACCTGTGAAAAATCAGGCGGCATGTGAGCCACGCACAGAGCGGCCAGATTCAGGAAAAGAGCTATTTGCAGGGGAAAGAAACGGAGGCCTGAACGGCCTCCGCGACAGGTTATGGCCTTCTGAACAGCGCGATACTGCGCCCTTCCAGCTCAAAATCTTTCTCTTTGGTGATCACCAGGCCGCGTTTCGCGGTGTCGGAGGTGGTGAGCTCCAGCACCCAGCCGCCTTCGCCAAACTGCGGAATGCGGAACGGCACGTTGCCTTCAAACGGGTTGAACAGCATCAGCACGTCGTGCCAGATACCTTCTTCCGGCTGGAGATCTTCACGTCCCAGATAGACGCCGAGCGTGGAGCCCTCGTCCCACTGTTCCGCCTGCTGAAAACCGCCGCCTGCGTTAAACCACTTGATGTCCATTCCGTCGCGCCAGTTCTCACGGCGCAGCAACGGCTGCTGCGCCCGCAGTTTGATCACCTGGCGAGTGAACTGGCGCAGCGCCTCGTTGCTCTCCGGCAGATTGTCCCAGTGAACCCAGGAAACCTCGTTGTCCTGGCAGTAACCGTTATTGTTGCCCATCTGGCTGCGGCCGAATTCGTCGCCCGCTAGCAGCATCGGTGTGCCGTGAGAGAAGAACAGCGTGGCGAGGAAATTGCGCTTTTGCCGTTCGCGCACCGCGTTGATGCCTTCGTCATCCGTCGGGCCTTCGGCGCCATAGTTGTAAGAGCGGTTGTCGTTATGGCCGTCGTTATTGTCTTCGCCGTTCTCGTCGTTGTGTTTCTCGTTATACGAAACCAGATCGTTAAGCGTGAAGCCGTCATGAGCGGTAATGAAGTTAACGCTCGCCCACGGCCTGCGTCCGCGCTGATCGTAAAGATCGCCGGAGCCGAGCAGGCGCGCCGCGAAATCGGTTGAAACGTTGTCGCCTTTCCAGTATTCGCGCACCGTATCGCGATACTTATCGTTCCATTCGGCCCAGCCTGGCGGGAAGCCGCCTACCTGATAGCCGCCGGGACCGATATCCCACGGTTCGCCAATCAGCTTCAGTTTTGATAACACCGGATCCTGCATCACCGCGTCGAAAAAGCCACCGCGCTCGTTAAAGCCTTCTGGTTCACGTCCCAGAATGGTACCAAGATCGAAGCGAAAACCATCGATATGCATCGATTCTGCCCAGTAACGCAGGGAATCCATCACCATCTGCAACACGCGCGGGTGTGACGTATTGACGGTGTTGCCGGTGCCGGTGTCATTGATGTAATAGCGGTGCTGATCGGGCATGGTGCGGTAATAGGAGAAGTTATCGATACCCTTCAGCGACAGCGTCGGGCCAAGCTCGTTGCCTTCAGCGGTATGGTTATAGACCACGTCGAGGATCACCTCGATACCGGCGTCGTGAAACGCGCGCACCATGTCACGAAAACCCTGAATCCCCTTCGGGCCGTAATAGCGCGGCACCGGCGAGAAAAAGCCCAACGAGTTGTAGCCCCAGAAGTTTTTTAATCCCTTATCCAACAGGTGCTGGTCGTCCGGGAACCAGTGCACCGGCAGCAGCTCTACCGTGGTAACGCCAAGGCCTTTGATATAATCAACGGACGCCTGATGTCCCATGCCTTCGTAAGTGCCGCGCAGTTCTTCGGGCAGGGCGGAGTTGAGCTGCGTGAAACCTTTAACGTGCGTCTCATAAACCACGGTCTCAGACCACGGAATGGAGGGACGATTGTCGTCCTGCCAGTCGAACTCGCCCGCATCGATGACCCGGCACTTTGGCGTGAAGGGCGCACTGTCGCGCTCGTCATAGGTCAGATCTTTGTCTTCATGCAGCAGTTCGTAGGCAAAATGCGCCTCATCCCATTCAATCTCACCGGCAAACTCGCGTGCATACGGATCGATAAGCAGCTTATTAGGGTTGAAACGGTGACCATTTTCCGGATCGTAAGGGCCGTAAACGCGATAGCCATACAGCGCGCCGGGTTGCAGGCCCGGCACGTAGCCGTGCCAGATCTCATGGGTGTATTCAGGCAGATCCAGCCTGGCGATTTCGTTTTTGCCGCTCTCATCGTAAAGGCAGAGTTCGACGCGCTCCGCGTGCGCTGAGAAAAGGGCAAAATTGACGCCCTCGCCATCAAAGTTGGCGCCAAGAAGCTGGCTGTGCCCTGCCGTAATTTCAAAAGGCTTGTCGTTTGACATTCATTCCACTCCAGATAAAACAGCGATTTGTGTTGTTTTTATAACTTTTAAATCAAAGGCTAAGCAGAATAACCGGCGATCTGCCATCGTCAGCCTGTGGATGCACCCTGTCGGTCAGGCTGACTTCTTCTCCACTGAAAATGTTGCGATAACGACGGTTGGCCAGCGCGGCGGGCAGCGCCACCTCCGCCTCCGCCGGGCCGCCATCTTCAATATCGAAGGCAAGGCGCGGTGCGACCACAATCAGCGCGTCGTCGCCTTCGGTGCGGGCGAAGGCGACATAGTGCGCGGCCCGCTTGCCGGTAGCAGGAAGCGGCAGATAGTCGCCCCGGCCAAACAGCGACGGCTTCTGCTGGCGTAAAGCGAGCACGTTAGCAATCACCTGTTGCTTCAGGCGTCCGCTGTACCAGGCATCATCGTCGCTGAACGCGGGCGGCCGATTGTTTTCCGCTAGCTGTTGCAGCGCGTCGAAGTCAGGTTCGCGTCGGTTATCAGGATCGACCAGACTGAAATCCAGCCTTTCGCTGCCCTGATAAATATCCGGCACGCCCGGGGCGGTCAGTTTGATCACCGTTTGCGTCACGCCGTTCACCAGGCCGGCGCGAACAAACGGCTGGAGCGTTTGGGTAAAGTCCCGCAGGAACGCGCTGGAAGGCGTCAGCAGATGGCGCGCATAGCCGAGCACCGCCTGCTCGTAGGCATCGTTGCTGTCGCCCCAGTTGGTGCGCAGCTTCGCTTCACGCAGCGCTTTCCCGACAAAGCCGATAAAGCGTTCTTCCAGTACCTTCAGGTCCGCGTCATCATCCGGCTGAAGCGTGGTTGGCCAGACGCCCGCCAGCGCCTGATACAGCAGCCATTCCACGGCCGGTTCCGGCGCCGGGCCATCGTCGAGCGCGTGAACGTGCGCGGCGTTGATCCCGCGCCAGCGCGCCACGCTTTCGCGCCATAACTCCGGCGCTTCGGTCAGCGTATAGAGCCGTGCGCGGGCGTCTTCGCCGCGTTTGGTATCGTGGCTGGAGGTGCCGGACAGCGCATCCGGCTGGCGCGCCAGGCGCGTCTCCATCTCCGCATGGAAGCGATCGAGCGAAAAATCGCGCGGCAGCGGTTCGGCGCCCACTTCGTTCAGCGCCAGCGCCATGTTCTGGCGGAAGAACAGCGTGTCCTCGATGGACTTCGCCATCAGCGGGCCGGTGAGCTGTTGGAAGCGGATGCGGAAGGTGGCCGCCTTCTCAGCGGCAGCGACGTCTCCGGTGAGAATGCGGACAAGGAAATCGAGCGCGGCGGGATCGGGCGCGGTGGCGCTGCGTTTTACCGTCCCGACCACCTGTTGCAGCCGTTCATGGCTGTCCGCAGGCAGCCCTTCAGCGGTGCCGTAGGTGCGGTAAACCGGGAAGGCGACCAACAGCTCGCGCAGCGCGGCGCGGGCGGCGCTCTCATCCAGCGGCGCGCGTTCTGCGTCTGCAATCGCCACCGCCAGCTTCAGCAGCGTGGTAAATTCGCCTTCAAAATTTTTGTCGGCCATCAGCAGCTTGGCGTCTCGCAGTTCGCCGGCCATATCCACCGGCGCGCCGACGATCTGGTCACAGGCGCTGCGCAGCGCGGCAATATTTTTGCCGTCCACCAGCGCGTCAGAGAGCGAGGCGATAAATTCATAACCGGTGGTGCCGGAAATCGGCCACGTTTCCGGCAGGTGTTCGCCTTCACCCAAAATCTTCTCGACCGTGATGTAGCATTCTGGCCCGGCCTGCTGGCGCAGACGCGTCAGATAGGCATTGGGATCGGCCAGTCCGTCCACGTGGTCGATGCGTAGCCCATCCACCGCGCCGCTGTGAACCAGTTCCAGAATCAGCCGGTGGCTGTCATCAAACACCGCGTCGTCTTCCACGCGTACGCCCACCAGCCCGGTAATTTCAAAAAAGCGGCGATAGGAGAGGTCGCGACGCGCATCCCGCCACGACGTCAGACGCCACGGCTGACGTTCGTGCAGGTCGGCAAGAGCGGCTTTATCGGTGAGTTTCAACACCGCCTCTTCGCGGCCCTGCCAGCTTTCGGCAACCAGCGGATAGCGGCTTTCAAAGTAGGCCAGCGCCGGTTTGCCGCTCTTTGCATCACGCTTTACGCTGATGTCGCCGTTTTCCAGCACGCGTTCAAATGTATCGCCAAGAAAAGGCAGCGTCAGGCGGCGCGACCAGTCGATGTCAAAGTGCCGCGCGTAGCGGCTGCTTTCGCCCTGCTCAATCACATCGCGCCACCAGGGGTTTTCCAGCGAGGCGGCCATATGGTTCGGCACGATATCGAGGATCAGCCCAAGTCCGGCCGCTTTCAGCGCCTTAACCATGCGGTCAAAGCCTTCGCGACCGCCAATAGCCGGTTCGATTTCGTTAGCATCGGTCACGTCGTAGCCGTGAGTTGAACCCGACGTGGCGGTGAAGATGGGCGAGGCGTAAAGGTGACTGATGCCGAGCCGCTTCATATAGGGCACAAGCGCGGCGGCGCGGTCAAAGGTCATGCCGTTCCGGAACTGAATACGATACGTGGCGGTTGGGATCTTCACGCTGTCTCTCCTGAAGCAAGGCGGACAATAATGGAATGCGTTGGCAGATCGCGGCCTTCCTGCGGGAAGGCAAAAAGGATCTCACCGGGCTGGTCGGGTAGCGGCTGCGTTTTATCGCCCACGTTCAGCGCCAGAGAGAGCGTGCCCTGCGGGAACGTCCAGCTGACGGCGAGAAAACCTTCCGCCGTTTGCACGATGTTGCCCGCGTTGCCGCCCGCCGTGGCGAGGAGCGGTACAATACGCTCGCGGCGCAGCGTCAGCAGCTCGCGGGTGAAGGTCAGCCACGCTTTGCCGCTTTCGCTTTCCGGCTTGCGCCAGTCCAGTTTCGACATCTCAAAGGTGGTTTTTGCATTCGGATCGGGCACGCTTTCGCCTTCGTGTCCGGCGTGGCCGGCAAACTCCTTCGCGCGCCCTTCACGTACTGCTTTCGCCAGATCGCCGTGGAAATCGGTAAAGAACAGGAAAGGATGAGTTTCGCCGTACTCTTCGCCCATAAACAGCAGCGGAATATGCGGCGAGCAGAGCAGCGCGGCCAGCAGTACTTTCGTCCGTTCCTCACCTGCCAGCGTAATCAGCCTTTCGCCCTGCGCACGGTTGCCCACCTGATCGTGGTTCTGGATAAAATCAACAAAGGCGACCGGCGGCTGTCCGGCGCTGTTCACGCCGCGCTTTTCGCCTGACTGCGACGACACCTCGCCCTGATAAGCGAACCCTTCCGCCAGCACGCGCGCGACGTGTTTTTCCGGCTGATGGGCGAAGTCTTTGTAGTAGGCATGGGTTTCGCCGGTAGCGAGAACGTGGATGGCATTATGGAAATCATCATTCCATTCGCCGGTAAACAGCGGCGCGGCGCCGTTTTCATCGCGTGGATGCAGGAAAATGACGTTGCGGCTGTCTTCCGTGGTCAGATGGATCGGGCGATCGGCGATCTCTGCGCGAATGCGCTGCGCAATCTCAATCAGCACGTGCTGAGCAGAAATATCTTCAATCTGATCGATGGCGTCGAAGCGCAGGCCGTCAAGGTTGAACTCCTGTAGCCAGTAGAGCGGCGCTTCAACGATGTAGCGACGCGCGGCATCAACGTCATAGGCAATACCGGCGCCCCACGGCGTCATGCGCTCTTTGTGGAAGAAGTCCGGCGCCAGCAGCGGCAGGTAATTGCCCTCCGGGCCAAAGTGGTTAAGCACGATGTCCAGCACCACCGACAGACCCAGGTCATGGGCGGCATCAACAAAGGCTTTAAACTCTTCCGGCGTGCCGTAGCTGCTTTGCGGCGCGTAGAGCAGTACGCCGTCGTAGCCCCAGCCGCGGCTGCCGCCAAACTGCGAAAGCGGCAGCACTTCGAGCATAGTGATGCCGAGTTCGGCAAGGCGGGGCAGTTTTTCGATAGCGGCGCGGAAAGTGCCTTCCGGCGTAAAGGTGCCGAAGTGCATCTCATAAACCACTGTTTCAGTCCACGGGCGGCCTTGCCATGCGGTGTTGCGCCAGCGGTAGTGGGCAGGATCGATGACCAGAGAAGGGCCATTGACGTCCGCTTTCTGCGCGCGTGACGCCGGATCCGGCACGATCGTGCCGTCGGCGAGCACAAAATTGTATTCCGCGCCGGGTGAAACGCCTTCTGCCACCAACCCGAACCAGCCATCGCCGTCGGGTTTCATTGCTTTGTCTTCGCCGGAAAGCCGGAGGTTCATCGTCTCATGGCCTGGCGCCCAGAGACGGAAGCGGACGGTGTCGGTGGCGATGAACTCAGCACCCCAACTTTTAAGAAATGATTTGGACTGCATCAATTGCCTCTTTTGACATAGAAATGAGCCGGGAGAAGACGCTCGAAGAACAATCATAGACCATTATTTGCGAGTGGATGGGCGCTGAAGCGAGACGCGGCGAACCGCATTATCCGGCGAGCGTGGAATGACAGAGTAGCGAATGAAAATGCGGGTGCGAGACTTATGGCTCACCGACCTTCACTAATGCATTTTACATTTCTGTTATTCAGGTAACTTTCTCTAAAATCAGCCTGTTAATAACGCTTTTGACGCGTTGGAGGAAAAATTATTCAGTGCCTGCTGATAATTATGCTGAAAAACGTTTATAAGGAAGGACAAATTTTTTTATGTGCTTTTTTTTATTTTATTCAGGAAGTTGGTTATTTTCCTGTTGGTTCACTTTTTTTCAGTTAATGCGCCTTGCCAGCGCCACTATTATTTATTCTGAACCAGCGTTTACTTTTTGAGCTAAACTATATGCTATGAAAAGAGAATAATTTTCTTTTTTTAAAAAAGAGGTAAATAAATGCAATTTCACAACGAGATGATGAGTCATTCAATCATTGGTGAAGCGGCAATGAACCTCGCTTTGCGTAATGAGGAAATTTGCGTTGCGACGCTGATCCGTCAGTTAGAAATAATGCATGAAAACGCGTCAGGCGAACTGCGGGCCGAACAAATAGTGCAGGCCAGGAACTGGCTGCGCAGCTATGTGAACGTGTCCAGCCGCGATAGTCATAAGACGCATCATGGAATGATGGCAGAACTCAGTCAGGAAAAAGGAAGTGATGCCGCAAGCGCTATTCGGCTGCCAACGCAAAGAGAATAATGTGGTCAATACGGGCGCCTCCGGGGTGCCCGGTTTCGCGAACCTGATGCCATTCTGCTCGCTACTTCTCTTCTCTCAAGGCCCTTCAAGTCTGAAAATTTATCTATAAAATAATACATTAGCGCTATTCAGGGTGTTCATCGCAGGGAGAATGAAAAAAAATCTGTACAAGTTTGTATTACTTGTATAACTTTTAATGAGAGAGATTGACCATCCGATAACTTATCCTGTGAGGCTCCCCATGCAATATAACGAAAGCGTTTCAACCTCAACAAATGCTATAGCTCGCTACTTCTCCAGGGCGGCGATGCCTGTTCAGCAGGAGACGTTGGGAGAGATTGTGGTGGAGATATTGCAGTCGGGTTGTAGCCTGAACCGTAAGGCAATTTGCTCAAAGCTTTTACAGCGCCTCGAACTGGCTTCAGGTTCTGAAGAGGAAAAACATTATCAGCAGCTCATCGCGCTGTTATTTACTCACTGAAGTTGTCAGGGGGAATTGTCCGCTCCTTCTGTTTTGCAGCTGGTAATAATGCCTGGCACAGCCGACAACGTTTTTGTTCCTTTTAGTAAATATATGTGCCAAAGAAAACTCTGAAAAGCCTTATCCAGATATTAGCTATCTGAATAAGGCACAATAATACGTTTACGAAAATATTTATCTACTTCCATTCCATGTGGGCCCCACAGGAACAGAGCCATTTACTGGCATTTGTGATACAGCCCCTTGAACGACTTTTGCATTATGCCTGCAACGGCGCCCATGCCTGGTAATTCACCATAAACGCCGAATGTCGCGCCCCAGGCTGCACCTGACATAATTCTCTTTACTATCTCAGAGTCAGGATCGGCAAGTGGATCTCCCACACCGCCAACGAAAGTAATGTCCCGG
Source organism: Erwinia oleae (assembly GCF_000770305.1). Taxonomy (GTDB): domain Bacteria; phylum Pseudomonadota; class Gammaproteobacteria; order Enterobacterales; family Enterobacteriaceae; genus Erwinia; species Erwinia oleae. The sequence goes on along the minus strand of NZ_JNVB01000014.1, from coordinate 64,994 downwards.
TCACTCCGTTTTATCATGTTGAACGCCTGTAAAAGAGAAAATATATGGCCAGATTTGCCGACATGGATAGTGCAGATGATGCCCAACAAAAAAGGATAAAATTATCTAAAGATGTATAGTGTATATCGAGTAAATGATTTACAAAAGGATAAATAAAACAGATTGCTATTGATGTTATTGACATAATTAACATGTCATATTTTATATGGCTTCCTTTATTTCTTTTTCTTTTATAAAAAAAGAAACAGGCCATTATTGAAAAGAAAACCGGTGAAAATGAAAAATCAAAAAAAGACATAATGCGCTCTTTACTAAAGGTATGGTAATTTTTTTATTGGTAGTTAAGTAAATTTTATAATATGGAATATATCGATACTGTTTGTGATGCGTATCACATCAGGTAAGATTCAAATGTTGAATGCGGACATTTATAAATTTTTCTAAAATAATTTTAGGACTTGCTCACCGCTACTGCCCATGCAAGCGCCACCAAACTGATTTATTCTCATTCCGCCAGCTCAGCCGGAAACTCGCGTCGTCTTCGGTGTCTCCCGATTTCCGTCTCCACCCGTTATTGCTGTATTCATTCTGTTTATAACGGCAAGCATATTGCCGCAACGACAACGTCAGAGCGAGGCTTATTTTGAGTGAAGAGTTGAGCGGACCCTGTACGGAGAAGATAATTTTAAGCGAACAGCGTTTCAGCATGTAACTGCGATGAAGAGAACAGGCACAGAGAGGGATGATGAAATAAAGAATACCGGCCGCCGGTACTTATATTTGTATCGTGCGGCCGGAATATTTTTTTACCTGGTGTTGGTTGCCCCGTCTGACTGACCCAAAGGGTTCAATCTTTTCCGGTTCAACGTGAGTGATTATAAATAACTCCACGCAAAGCGTAAGCTGTACTTAAGTACTGTTAATGCATGCTTTGAAAATGAGCGGGTTAACAAGAATTTGCACGGGCAACGGCAATTTTTTTCTACCGATTTTTTTACCTTATTCATCAGGCGAATAGCGCAGGTTATGGCAAATTACCCGGCCGATTTTTTAAGAAAAATCAGAAAAAAACTGGCGCGTTTTTTTTAAAAAGACAGGAATATTTATGTTTTGATGCTTTCCGACCACTTTCTGGCGTAAAAAAAGCCAGCGCTGGCTGGCTTTTTTATACCACGGGATTGTTAACGCATGGTGACAAACTCTTCCGCGCCGGTGGGATGGATGGCGACGGTGTTGTCAAAGTCTTTTTTGGTAGCGCCCATTTTGAGTGCGACCGCAAAGCCCTGGAGCATTTCATCCATGCCGTAACCAATGCCATGGATGCCAACGATTTTCTCTTCTTCGCCCACGCAGACCAGCTTCATCCGGCACGGCTGGCGATGCTGCGTTACGGCGGTGTACATCGCCGTAAACGACGATTTATAGACTTTCACCGCGTCATCGCCATACTGCTCGCGCGCCTGCGGTTCGGTCAGGCCCACGGTGCCGACAGGCGGGTGGCTGAAGACCACTGTCGGCACGTTGCTGTAGTCCAGATGCTCTTCCGGCTTGTTATTGAACAGGCGTTCGGAGAGGCGACGTCCTGCCGCAACCGCAACCGGCGTCAGCTCGACGGCACCGGTGTTGTCGCCCACCGCGTAAATACCGGCAACGCTGGTGTTCTGGTACTTATCAACGTCAATGTAGCCTTTTTCCGTCAGCTTCACGCTGGTCACGTTAAGGTTCAGGTTGTCCGTTTCCGGCTCGCGGCCAATTGCCCATACCAGGCAGTCAACCGTCTGTTCTTTGCCGTTTTCCAGCTTCAGCGTCAGGCTGCCGTCACCGTTTTTTACGATTTCCTGAGGGACAGAGTGGGTATGCAGCGTCGGGCCTTCGGCATTCAGTACCTCAACCAGCGTATCAACAATCAGCGGATCGAAGGTGCGCAGTGGCGCGTGCTTACGCACAAACAGATGCGTTTCCGATCCCAGCGCGTTAAGCACGCCTGCGATTTCTACGGCGATATAGCCTGCACCGACAACCGCCGTACGTTTTGGCAGCGCGTCCAGTTCAAAAAAACCGTCAGAGTTAATGCCGTATTCGGCGCCGGGAATGGACGGCAGCGTAGGGCGACCGCCGGTGGCGATCAGAATATGATCGGCGGTAATTTTCTCGCCGTTAACCTCAACGGTGTGCGCATCAACAAAGCGTGCGTAGCCTTTAATCACATCAACATTGTTTTTACCCAGCACGTTATCGTACGAGGTGTGAATACGATCGATATAGGCGCTGCGATTTTTAACCAGCGTGCTCCAGTCGAAGCGGTTCACCGTGGTATCGAAGCCGTAATCCGGGCCGTACTGGTGGATCGCTTCGGCGATCTGCGCCGCATGCCACATCACTTTTTTCGGTACGCAACCCACGTTTACACAGGTGCCGCCCAGCTCTTTGGCTTCGATCAGCGCGCATTTTTGTCCATACATAGCAGCGCGGTTGATTGAAGCAATGCCGCCGCTGCCGCCACCGATGGCAAGATAATCATAATGTTTGGTCATCGAGAGGGTTCCCTGATCCAGTGAAGTAAATTGGCATAGAGTGTAACGCTACTCGGCGGATTGCCGCAAAGTTTGCGTCTATGATTGTGATAGGAGCGGCGCGCCTGCCTGAGCGATAATCCACGTTTACGGTGGCCAAAATGCCGCTCCGTCTGTCAGAGGCAATAAGGGATCGCATGGAACTTCAATTCTTAGGTACCGGGGCGGGTACGCCAGGCCGTCAGCGCAACGTGACCAGCATTGCGCTCAGCCTTGAGGGCGTCCGCAGCGGCTGCTGGCTGTTTGACTGTGGCGAAGCCACGCAGCATCAGATTATGCGCTCACCGGTGAAAATCGGCAAAATTGAGAAGATTTTCATCACCCATCTGCACGGCGATCATATTTTTGGTCTGCCGGGGCTGCTGACCAGTCGCTCGATGAACGGTATCAGCGACGCCATCACGCTTTACGGGCCAAAGGGCATCAAAGCCTTTGTGGAAACCACCCTGAGCCTGAGCGGCTCCTGGCTGACCTTTCCGCTGGACATCGTGGAAATTAGCGCGGGCGAGATCCTGAACGACGAGCATTTTCGCGTGACGGCCTGGCCGCTGACGCATCCGGTCGAATGCTACGGCTTTCGTATTGAAGAGCATGCGCGGCCCGGCGCGCTGGACGCCGATCGCCTGCTGGCGGATGGCATCCGGCCGGGCAAACTGTTTCAGCAACTAAAGCGGGGCAGGACGGTGACCATGGAGGACGGGCAGGTGGTGAACGGTCGGGATTACCTTGGCCCCTCAATGCCGGGACTGACGCTGGCAATTTTTGGCGACACCAGCCCGACAGCCGCCGCGCGGGAAGTAGCAGCCAACGCCGACGTGGTGGTGCATGAGGCGACGTTGGAAGCCGCCATGGCGGAGAAGGCTAACAGTCGCGGCCACTCTTCAACGGTGCAGGCCGCGACAATGGCAAAAGAGGCGGGCGCCAAAAAACTGATTGTCACCCATCTCAGCTCACGGTATCTGCGCGAAGACACGGCGCGCCTGCTGGCGGAGTGTCGGGCGATTTTCCCTAATACTGAGATGGCGCATGACTTTGCGGTTTTTCCGCTGTAAAGCGGGCCTACTCGGGCACGATCCAGCTGACTCTGGCATGGCCCGTTCCGCCTGGCACCAGCTTTTTGTGCAGCCACGGCAGCACGGTATTCATCTGCTCTTCGAGCTTCCATGGCGGATTCACCACCACCATGCCGGAGGCGGTCATGCCGCGTCGATCGCTGTCCGGCAGCACCGCCAGCTCTGTCTGCATAATGCGGCGAATACCGCTGGCTTCCAGCCCGGCAAACAGCCGTTTGATTTGCTGGCGCATCACTACCGGATACCAGAGCGCGTAGGTGCCGGTGCCGAAGCGTTTGTGCCCCTCTTTAATGCCGTCCACCACCGCCTGATAATCCGACTTGATTTCATAGGGCGGGTCGATCAGCACCAGGCCACGCCGCGACGGCGGCGGCAGCTTTGACTTCAGTTGCTGATAGCCGTCGCTGCGTTCGGTGCGCGCGCGCTCGTCTTTCAGAAATTCATTGCGCAGTAGCGGATAGTCGCTGGGGTGCAGCTCGGTCAGATGCAGCTTATCCTGCGGGCGCATCAGATGGCGGGCAATGAGCGGCGATCCCGGATAGAAGCGCAGCTTGCCGTTGGGGTTCAGCGCACTCACGCAGCTGATGTAGCTCTCCAGCTCTGCCGGCAGGTCGTCCTGCTGCCAGATACGGGCGATACCTTCCAGATACTCGCCCGTGCGCTCGGCATGTTCGCCACTGAGCTGATAGCGCCCGGCTCCCGCGTGGGTATCAAGGTAAAACCAGGGTTTTTCCTTCTCATTCAGCGCGCTGACGATCAGGCTTAGTACGGTATGTTTGAGGACGTCGGCATGATTGCCGGCGTGAAAACTGTGGCGATAACTGAGCATGTAGTGAGATCTGTCCGGTGGGAAAAGGCAATCGTGCCGCCGCGGCGGCACAGGTTGCAGGCAGTATACCTTTATAGCGGCAAAAATGCGCTAACCAGGCAGGCGTTGCAATACCGGATAGGTAAAGAACAGCAGATGCAGCATGTTAAAGGCGAAGTGCGCCAGCGTGGCCACCCACAAACGGCCGCTCCACAGCCAGGCCAGGCCATAAATCACGCCCGCCATGCTGGCGAAAATAACCAGCAGCACGCCGCCGGAAAGGTGCGCCAGACCAAACAGCAGCGCGGCCAGCAGCAGTCCCCATACGTTGCCAATCCACTGACTCAGCCGCTGTTGAATATAGCCGCGAAACAGCGCTTCCTCGGCCAGCGAAACGAAGAACAGATTAGCCAGCGCGAACGAACCGAGCCAGGCGGGCCAGTGAAGCTCCACATCCAGGCCGCCGATCACCGTAGCGATAAGCAGCAGCACCGGCATCGACATCAGCAATACCAACCACCACAGTCGGTTAGCGGGCGGCACGCCGGGCCTTTTCAGCAGCGTGGGCATGCAGCCCAGCAGCAGAAAGGGGATCATCGCCTTGTCAAAATTGTAATAGAAGGTGAAAGGCGCGCTCTCAGGGCCGGCCTTAACGCCGGAAACAATCAACTGATTATTAAAGCCCGGCACCAGATGCAGCATCAGCGTGATGGCACCGACAACGAGGACGATTTCGCCGGGCAGAGAGAAAACCGACTGGCCGCGCGCCTTCGAGCAGTAAACGGCAACCGCACCGGTTATCAGAAGCGCAATGATGGCGAGCGGCTGGAGGGTATGATCCCAGATTGCCATCGCCAACGTCACCGCCAGCAGCGATAACGACACGCGCAGGTTAAAGGGTAAAAAAAGCAATGAGGCGGCAAATAAGTACCACATAAACAGGCTCCCTGTGGATTTGAATACTGCCATTACGGCATGGCGGGGCAAGTATGCTATTTGCTTCTCTGCCAGGCAAACGGTTCTTTGTCGTAGGGCGCGGCATTGATTTTCAGCGCGCTTAGCCTCATGTTAATGTGATTGCGCATTCAACTGCGCCTCACTTACCGATCATGACAACAAGGACCGCGCTATGACCAATCCGCTACTTTCCCGTTTCACTCTTCCTCCTTTCTCCGCCATTAAACCCGAACACATCGTTCCCGCCGTGACCGAGGCGCTGGCGGCGTGCCGTGCGGAAGTGGAGAAGGTGGTGGCTCAGGGCGCACCTTATACCTGGGAAAACCTGGTTCAGCCGCTGGCTGAAGTTGACGATCGCCTTGGCCGCCTTTTTTCACCGGTAAGCCACCTGAATTCGGTTAAAAACAGCCCGGAACTGCGCGAAGCCTATGAGCAAACGCTGCCGCTGCTCTCTGAATACAGTACCTGGGTTGGCCAGCACGAAGGGCTTTATCAGGCGTACCGCAATCTGAAAGAGAACAGCTACGCGCAGCTGGATGCCCCGCAGAAGAAAGCGGTGGACAATGCGCTGCGTGATTTTGAGCTATCCGGTATCGGCCTGTCGAAGGAGAAGCAGAAACGCTATGGCGAAATCGCCGCGCGCCTCTCCGAACTGGGCTCGACCTACAGCAACAACGTGCTTGATGCGACGATGGGCTGGAGCAAACTGATTACCGATGAATCCGAGCTTGCCGGGATGCCGGAAAGCGCGCTGGCAGCGGCCAAAGCGCAGGCCGAAGCCAAAGAACAGCAGGGCTGGCTGCTGACGCTGGATATCCCCAGCTACCTGCCGGTCATGACCTATTGCGACAACGCCGCGCTGCGCGAAGAGATGTACCGCGCCTATTCCACCCGCGCCTCCGACCAGGGGCCAAACGCGGGCAAATGGGATAACAGCAAGGTGATGGAGGAGGAACTGGCGCTGCGCCACGAGCTGGCTCAGCTTTTGGGCTTCAGCTCGTTCGCTGAAAAATCGTTAGCCACTAAAATGGCGGAGAACCCGGCGCAGGTCACTGATTTCCTGAACGATCTGGCGAAGCGCGCGCGTCCGCAGGCCGAAAAAGAGCTTGAGCAACTGCGTGCCTTTGCGAAGAAAGAGCATGGCATTGATGAGCTGAACCCGTGGGATCTGACGTACTACGGCGAAAAACAGAAGCAGCATCTGTACACCATCAGCGACGAGCAGCTTCGTCCGTACTTCCCGGAAGAGCGCGCGGTCAACGGCCTGTTTGAGGTGGTTAAACGTATTTACGGCATCACCGCCAGGGAGCGTAAAGACGTGGATGTATGGCATGACGACGTCCGTTTCTTTGACCTCTTCGACGAAAGCGGCGAGCTGCGCGGCAGCTTCTATCTGGATCTCTACGCGCGTGAAAACAAACGTGGCGGCGCCTGGATGGACGACTGCGTTGGGCAGATGCGCCTCGCCGACGGCACGTTACAGAAGCCAGTTGCCTATTTAACCTGTAACTTTAACCGTCCGGTCAGCGGCAAGCCTGCGCTGTTTACGCATGACGAAGTGACCACGCTGTTCCACGAATTCGGCCACGGACTGCATCATATGCTGACCCGCGTCGAAACCCCCGGCGTGGCCGGTATCAGCGGCGTGCCGTGGGATGCGGTAGAGCTGCCAAGCCAGTTTATGGAGAACTGGTGCTGGGAGCCGGACGCGCTGGCGTTCATTTCCGGCCATTATGAAACCGGCGAACCGCTGCCGCAGGCGCTGCTCGATAAGATGCTGGCGGCGAAAAACTATCAGGCGGCGCTGTTTATTCTGCGCCAGCTTGAGTTCGGCCTCTTCGATTTCCGCCTCCATGCAGAATTCGATCCGGCGAAAGGCGCGCAGATTCTGGAGATGCTGCGGGAGATTAAGAAACGCGTTGCAGTGGTACCAAGCCCGGCATGGGGCCGCTTTCCGCATGCCTTCAGCCACATTTTCGCCGGCGGTTACGCGGCAGGCTACTACAGCTATCTGTGGGCCGACGTGCTGGCGGCGGATGCCTACTCGCGCTTCAAAGAGGAAGGGATCTTTAACCGCGAAACGGGCCAGTCATTCCTTGATAATATTCTGACCCGTGGCGGCTCGGAAGAGCCGATGGAGCTGTTCAAGCGCTTCCGTGGACGCGAGCCGCAGCTGGATGCCATGCTTGAGCATTATGGTATTCAGGAACAGTAAGTGAACATCTGTTTAGTCGATGAATCGGGCGCCGGAGACGGCGCCTTATCTGTTTTAGCAGCGCGCTGGCAGCTTCAGCAGGATGACAACGCGTTGATGGCGCTGGTCATGACCGGCGAGCATCTGGAACTGCGTAAGCGCGATGAGCCAAAGCTGGGCGGCATCCGGGTGGATTTCACCAGCGGCGCGATGGATCACCGACGCCGTTTCGGCGGCGGGCGCGGCGAGGCGGTGGCGAAGGCGGCAGGCATCAAGAGCGGCTACCTGCCCACGGTGATCGACGCCACGGCGGGCCTCGGGCGCGACGCCTTCGTGCTGGCCGCGCTGGGCTGTGAGGTAAGGATGTTTGAGCGCCATCCGGTGGTTGCCGCGCTGTTGGATGACGGGCTGCAACGCGGCTATCGGCATCCGGAGATCGGCGGCTGGCTGCGGGCACGGCTGACGCTGATCCATGCTTCCAGCCTGGCAGCGCTGGCGGCGATCGACGACAGGCCAGACGTGGTGTATCTCGATCCTATGTATCCGCACCGGCAAAAAAGCGCGTTGGTGAAGAAGGAGATGCGGGTGTTTCAGTCGCTGGTGGGGGCTGATGACGACGCGGACGGCCTGCTGGAACCCGCCCGGCGGCTGGCGAAAAAACGCGTGGTGGTGAAGCGGCCCGACTACGCGCCGCCGCTGGCAGGTATCGCGACAACCTCAGCGATCGTCACCAAAAGCCATCGCTTTGATATCTATCCACCGCTGGGATGATGAGTAAACGGGCGAGCCTGTCGCCCGTTTATTTTACTCGTCTTCGTCCTCATCGCGCAGCGGCACAATCAGCATGTCAATATGTACGGTGTTGATGAGCTGGCGCGCCGATGACATCAGCTTGCTCCAGAAATCCTGATGATGACCACACACCACTAAATCCACGTTGTACTTCTTAATCGCATCCACCAGCACCTGGCCCAGATCACCGCTGCCGCTCAGCGTTTCAGAGATGGGATAGCCAGCGCCGTGAGACAGTTCGGTAAGCGCGGAATGGGTTTCTTCAGATATGCGTTTTTGCATGTCGCCAAGGTTGACATCAATCAAGCCGGTGTAGAGATCGGAATAATTCACATCAACGTGGATCAGCGAGATTTTGGCATCGTAAGGACGCGCCATGGATACCGCTTTTTCCACCAGCAGCTTGCTTTCTGGTGAAAGGTCTACGGCAATCAGAATGTGTTTGTAAGACATAACGATACTCCTTTCATGCGATGCGGCCTGGTAACAACCGTCAAGGTATGCGTCTTAAAGTCCTGAAATCCTGTGAACACGATGTGGATTTCGCGTGAGGGGTAAGCGAATCAGCGCTCGCCGCCGCCTTTATTATTGATCGCTTTTAAGTATAGACCGAATTGTTAACAGAATCTGTGCCATAACGCGCGGTTTACAAAGGGCGTCATAATGAAAATTTTTCCGTCGGGATAAGTAAACTGGGCTGGAAAACTTTTAATCAGATCTCCTACACTATTAATGACGGGCCGGGGTGCTCGCGCCGCTGTGATAATAAAAAATCGCTAATTCTGTGGTTGACGATCCATCGTGAAGCCTGCCTGCGCAGCTTATTCACTGATGCTAAGTCGGGAGGAGATGATGATCAGCACCATCGCGCTTTTCTGGGCTCTTTGCTTCGTTTGTGTAATTAATATGGCTCGCTATTTTTCTTCTCTGCGTGCGCTGCTGGTGGTGCTTCGCGGCTGCGATCCGTTGCTTTATCAGTACGTCGACGGCGCCGGGTTTTTTACCTCGCACGGTCAGCCCAGCAAGCAGGTGCGGCTGGTGCGCTATATCTGGACTCAGCGCTACCTCGATCATCATGATGATGAGTTTATCCGCCGCTGCGAGCGGGTGCGCGGCCAGTTTTTGCTGACCAGCGCGCTGTGCGGGTTAGTGGTTATCAGCCTGATTGGCCTGATCATCTGGCACTGAACGAAAAAAGGGCGGGCAACATGCCCACCCTTTTCTGCTTTCATACCGCTCAGACGAACTTCAGCGCCACCCAGTAAAGACAGCCGGACAGCACAATTGAAACGGGCAGGGTGAGCACCCAGGCCAGCAGAATATTCTTGATGGTCTTGCCCTGCACGCCACCGCCGTCAACCAGCATGGTGCCCGCCACCGACGATGAGAGCACGTGCGTGGTTGACACAGGCATGCCGGTATAGCTGGCGACACCGATTGAAACCGCCGCCGTCATCTGCGCCGCCATGCCCTGCGCGTAGGTCATGCCTTTCTTACCAATCTTCTCGCCGATGGTGGTGGCAACACGACGCCAGCCGACCATGGTGCCTAGCGCCAGTGCCATCGCCACGGCAATGATGATCCACACCGGCGCGTACTCGACGGTATTCAGCAAATCGCCCTTAAGCTGACTGAGGAAACGGCGATCTTCGCCATTGGTTTCCGGCAGCTTGGCCGCTTTGTCCGCCGTATCAGAGATACACATCAGCAGACGGCGAAGCTGCGCGCGCTGATCGAGGCTGAGCGCATCATAGCTTTGCAGATTGTTCAGCAGACCCTGCGCACGCTCAATGGCGGGCAGCGCGCGAGACGCGTTGCAGTGAAACTCCTTCGGGCCGTCCCGGTTCTCTTCCGGCGTGGGCACCGCAGGCGGCGCCATCTGCACAATGTGCGTCATCGTTTCCGGCTTCTGCTGATAGAACTGTCCCAGATGATTGACCGCATCGCGCGTGCGGGTGATGTCATAACCGGAGGCGTTCATATTGACCACAAAGCCCGCAGGCGCCACGCCAATCAGCACCAGCATAATCAGGCCAATGCCTTTCTGGCCGTCGTTGGCACCGTGAGAATAGCTGACGCCGATGGCAGAAACGATCAGGGCGATCCGCGTCCAGAACGGCGGTTTTTTCTTGCCGTCGATTTTTTCACGTTCGGCTGGCGTCATATGGATACGGCGGCGTTTTTTGCTGCCGCTCCAGTAGCGACGCAGGATGAATACCAGCCCGCCTGCGATGATCAGGCCGACAATGGGTGAAATCACCAGCGACAGAAAGATGCCGATCATTTTTGGGATATTCAGCGCTTCTACCACCGAGGTGCCGGTCAGCAGCGCGTTGGTCAGGCCGATACCAATGATGGCGCCGATAAGCGTGTGTGAACTGGAGGCAGGCAGACCAAAATACCAGGTGCCGAGGTTCCAGATAATCGCGGCCAGCAGCATGGAAAAGACCATGGCCAGTCCATGAGCGGAACCGACGTTTAACAGGAGATCGGTGGGAAGCAGATGGACAATCGCGTACGCAACGCTCAGTCCGCCTAACAGCACACCAAAGAAATTGAATACCCCCGCCATGACGACTGCCAACTGCGAGCGCATCGCGCGGGTATAGATAACCGTAGCCACTGCATTTGCCGTATCGTGAAAGCCGTTGATGGCCTCATAAAACAGAACGAACAGCAGCGCAAGAACAAGTAACAGGCCGGTATGATAATCAAGACCAGCAAACAGATGTAGCATAAGCGTTACGCCATATTTTTGAAGGACATGAACGCGGCGCATTATCCGCGAGAAACTGCGCCAGGGGAAAGCAAAATATAGTCTTTTTTGACAGATTTATGTCAGCTATCAAACGCAGGCAACACAATATGTCGAAAAATCATCCGGTTAATAAATGTTTCTGTAATGACAGGCCGGTGACGCTGGCATCGATCCAGGCAACTCTCTACAATCACCGTCTTTTAAGCAGGTGGGCAAACGCGCGTGGAAAAGTTTGACGTTATTATCATCGGTGCCGGGGCAGCCGGGCTGTTCTGCGCTGCGCAGGCCGGGCAGCGCGGCAGGCGCGTACTGCTGCTTGATAACGGTAAAAAGGCCGGGCGCAAAATATTGATGTCCGGCGGCGGACGCTGTAATTTCACCAACCTCTATACCGAGCCGTCGGCCTACCTTTCCCACAATCCTCACTTTTGTAAATCCGCGCTGGCGCGCTACACCCAATGGGATTTTATCGATCTGGTGAATCGACACGGCATCGCCTGGCACGAAAAAACGCTCGGCCAGCTGTTCTGCGACAACACCGCGCAGCAGATTGTCGATCTGCTGCTGAAGGAGTGCGAGGCGGGGCAGGTGACTCTGCGCCTGCGCAGCGAGGTGCTGAGCGTTGAGCGTGATGAAGGTGGCTATACGCTGGCGCTGAACGGCGCAACCGTGCGGGCGGAGAAGCTGGTGATCGCTACCGGCGGATTGTCGATGCCGGGGCTGGGCGCATCGCCGTTTGGCTATAAAATCGCGGAGCAGTTTGGCCTGAACGTTTATCCCACCCGCGCGGGCCTGGTGCCGTTCACGCTGCACAAGCCGCTGCTGGCGCAGTTACACACCCTCTCTGGCGTGGCGGTGCCCGCCGTTCTGACCGCCGAAAATGGCACGGTATTTAAAGAAGCGCTGCTGTTTACTCACCGCGGGCTCTCCGGTCCGGCGGTGCTTCAGCTTTCCAGCTACTGGCAGCCGGGCGAATTCATCACGGTCGATCTGTCGCCGGCGTGCGATCTTCATCAGCTTATGAATGAAGAGCGTGAGGCGCACCCGAATCAGAGCCTGAAAAATACGCTGGCGAAGGTGCTGCCACGCCGTCTGGTGGAGTGTCTGCAACTGCTGGGTATCGTGCCGGAATGTTCGCTCAGGCAACTTAACAGCCGTCAACAGGAAGCGCTGGCCTCCGCGTTGCACCAGTGGCGCGTGCAGCCGAACGGCACGGAAGGCTATCGCACCGCCGAAGTGACGCTTGGCGGCGTGGATACCACGCTGCTGTCATCAAAAACGATGGAGGCCCGCGACGTGCCGGGCCTGTACTTCATCGGCGAGGTGATCGACGTTACCGGCTGGCTCGGGGGCTACAACTTTCAGTGGGCCTGGAGCTCGGCCTGGGCCTGCGCGCAGGCGATTTGAGCGACCTCTGTTTACCGGCTTGCTTTTATATCGCTCATTAGCGCAGAAAAAGGATTATCCAGAAGTTAATAAATGATACAGAGTAGAGTAATGAGAATTGTTATATTTTAACTTCTGTAAAGGCCCGTATTGAGACATGAACAACTACGCCGCTTCACAAATTTTCCTGCACTGGCTGACGCTACTCCTGCTTGTCCTCGCCTATGGCACGGTGCAAATCCGGCCGTGGGTGCCGGACGGGCCATCATGGCAGGGCTATGCGGTCGCCATTACCCATATTACCGCCGGCGCGACCGTGCTTTGTCTGATGCTGCTGCGGCTTTTCCTACGGCTGATTAAACGCACCCCCGCTATCGTGCCGGTACCGAAGCGCTGGCATACCGGCATGGCCCATCTTACGCATACCTGCCTGTATGCGCTGTTTATCGCCCTGCCTGCCAGCGCCATTTTCTCGCGCTATTTTTGGGGTGCGGAGTGGAGCCTGTACGGCGTGGCGATGCCTTATGCCGACGCCGCGGATCACGCCCTTTCCAAACGTTTTAACCAGTGGCATAAACTGCTGGCTCCGCTGGGGTACTGGCTGATTGGTTTACATACCGCCGCCGCGCTGGCGCACCACTATCTGTTTAAGGACAATACGCTGCTGCGCATGATGCCTTCGCGGCGTCAGCGCCGGTAGCATCACCACAGGCACGGCTTCTTTAACCGCTGCGACAGCGGACTGCTCCGGCGATCGCCAGCGCTGTGCGCCATCCGGCGCGCACGGCCACCTTATTTTTAGTCATTACAGGATTGGGTCATCATTATAAAGCGAATTATTACATTAATTATTTAATCTTTCTGTCAACCGTCACGCTTATTGATTCCAGTAATATGTGATACAACCTGGGATCAGAGCAAAAGGCATTATAATGTTGCGTCAGTGTGAAGATGGTTTTATTTCAACGCCAGCCTGAATTTAATTTTTTGTTATTTTTGGGTGCTTTTTATTCGTTATTAGCGTAGTTGAATCTTATAAAACAGGATTTCTTTGTTTTTCATCCCGTTGTACATCACAAGGGCGTTTTTATTTTAACAGAAACAGTTATTTAACGTATTCTTTCTTCTTTGCAGGTGTTGAAAAACCTGGCTTTAACCGAAAAGATAAGGTTAAACGGAAGCCTTTATTACCATAGTTAATAAAATCGAACGCAATTTACTCTGGCGAGCTGTTTTACTTATTTTACTTTTAGATGTAACATTTGTTCGTATTTATTTTAAATTGATTGCGTGCTAATTATTTTATGCTGACGCTTCTACTGGTGTTGCCATTAATACAGATCTCAATGAATGACTATTGAGGGCCCAATGCAGGATCGATACCTGTGTCTTTGTCCGGGCCGCTATACAAAGGAATGTCTCATGTTTATTAATAAAAAATTCTTCTCACTTAATATAATAACGCTGGCGTTATTCCCGTTTTATGTCTCAGCAGCTTCTTCGTCCGCCTGGGTGGCGGAAAACGGCGCGGTCGTTACCGCAGATGACAACTACACCACCACCACGCAAGATGACGTTCCGCTACGGGTCAACGGTGAAAACAGCCTGTTGATAACCGATCTCGGGACCGTTTTTACCAGCGCCGCCGACGCCACCGACGTTGCACAGGTGACAGATAAAGGCACGCTGCAACTTAATCGCTCCTCACTTTATGCGCAAAAAGCCTCATCCAATGGCATAAAAGTCACGGACGGCACGCTGGAAATGAACGGCGGGCTGGTCGGTACTGCCGGGGGGAATAACAATGGCATTCTGGCTACTCAAAATTCAAACATCACGCTGAATAACGCGCAGGTCGCGCTCAGCGGCATTAACAGCGTGGCAATCAATCTGTCGGGCGGCACGCTGACCGCGAACGATATTGGCATCACCAGCGGCGATGCAGGTAACTTTGGCATCCGACTGGAAGACGGTACGGTTGCAAAAGTGGACAATGCAAAAATAGCCTTAGGCAACGCGGGTGCGCGGCACAGTCTGTATATCCTCAACAGTACGTTTGAAGGCAAAAACGTGGTCATTACCTCGGCAGCGACCGCCGCCGCCGCCATCCGTTTAGATAAAGGCAGTAATACCACTGATATTTCAAGCGTCACCCTTACCGACAGCAGCATTAACGCCGCCGACGTTGGGGTGAGAGTAATGAACGGCGTACTGACGCTGAACAATGTGGATGTTAATTCGGTCAGTCATGCCGTTGACGTTAACCAGGACGAAGGTACAGTACTGATTGATGGCGGCTCCTATACCACCACAGGGGATGAGGCGGACGCACTGATTGTCATGTCGGATCAGGCCCTGCTGACCGCGACGAACACCCGTATTGCTACACAGGGCGACAACGCCACCGCCGTTGCTGCCCTGCTCGGCACGGCAATCGTAAAAGATAGCGAGCTCTCAACCACCGGCGATTACGCATATGGTCTCTACTCGCATGGCAGCGTCGAGGGTGAAGGCCTGACCATTACCACGTCAGGCATAAGCAGTCATGCCGTTGTTGCCGCACTTGGCGGTGAAACCACGGCCCGAGAAAGCGTTATTCACACCCGCGGGGACAACAGCGTAGGGCTGTTTGCGATGCATAATTCAACCGTTAATGCTGACGGTGTGGATCTTCGCACCGAGGGGGTCAATGCGCATGGCATGCGGATAACCTACGGCGGCGCGCTCAACGTCAGCAACAGCATCATCACCGCCGAACAGGCTGAAGGGCTGTATGTCATCATGCCAAGCCCGGCTAATGAGCCACGGCCGCAGGCGACGCTGGATAACGTTGCGCTGACCAGCGCCAATTCGACGGCGATCCTGGCAGGTGGAACAAATGGTTTTCAGCTTACGCTGAAGAATAACACCACGGTTTCCGGTGGTAACGGCGAAGCTATCAGGGCAAGCGCGATCATTGATGACAACCCTGACGTTGCTCCGGTGTATGCAAATATTACGACAACGGCGGCGGGACAGGTCAGGCTGTTGGGCGATGTGGTAACCGACAGCTATGAAAACCGCATTGATTTATCGTTAGCCGACGGTTCCGAACTGCATGGTGCAACGCAGAACGTTAACAGCCTGGCGCTGGATGACAGCAGCGTATGGTTGATGAGTGCAGACTCAAACGTGAAAACGCTGAAGCAGAATGGTCACGTTATTTTTAAACGCGGCGGGGATTATCGCACCCTGACCGTAGACGGCGACCTGAGCGGAAACGGTAACTTTACCCTTAATACTCACCTTGGAGGCGATGACTCGCCTTCAGATAAGGTACACGTCAAAGGCAAGGCAGAAGGTAGCTACAACGTTACCTTCACTAACACGGATGGCGCAGGCGCACAAACCGATGCCGGTATTAAGGTTATCCAGGTTGACGGCGACACGCAGGGCGCCACCTTTACCCAGGCGGGCCGTGCCGTTGCGGGAAATTATGAGTATTACCTGAATAAAGTGGGTAATAACGACTGGTATCTTCAGGCTTCTTACGCCGCCGTTGAGCCGGAAGAAGAGGCGGTTACGCCACCGATTGATGACGGCAATTCGGGTAATAACCAGAACAAGCCGGACAACAATGGGGGCAACGACCAGGGCAATAAGCCCGATGCGCCCAAGACTTATCGTGCGGAGACGGCAGGCTATCTGATGACGCCGTATCTGAATGCGGCTTATGGCTTTATGTCAGTGGGTGCTTACCACCAGCGTATGGGCGCTTACCGGGACGGTCAGGGTGCCTGGGGACGCGTTTATGGACGTCATGACAGCTTCGGTGCCGATCGTTTTGGTTATGACGTTAACAGCTCTTACATTCAGTTGGGCGGTGACGTTTACAATCAGACACTCAGCAACGGCTGGCAGGCAAAAGCAGGCCCAATGATTACCCTGGGACGTCAGAACAGCGCCAATCAGGACTACGCCCGTCGCGCGCGAGCAGGGTTGTCGGTGAATACCGGGCATGCGTACACCACCGCTTACGGCGTGGGCGGCTACTTCACGGCACTGCATGATGACGGCACCTATGTTGATACCGTGGCGCAGCTTACCCGCTACAGCAATCGTCTGCACAGCGACTCATCGGCGAAACTGGACAGTTATGGTCTGGTGGTTTCCGGAGAAGTGGGCAAGCCTTATACACTCTCAGGCCGCGTCAAAATTGAGCCGCAGGCGCAGCTCATGGTGCAATATATGAACGTGAGTCAGACCGAATCCGCAGACGTGAAGCTGAACGATCAGAACTTCTTTATTGGCCAGGCTCGCGGCGGAATGCGTCTGTTCTATGACGGAACGCGTGCGCAGCCTTATCTGAAAGCAGATATGGTGCAGCAAATTGGCGCAACGCCGGGCATCATGATGAATTCAGAGCGCCTGAAGCCAGACGTTCATAAAGCACAGTGGCAGGCTGGGGCAGGCGTCAGCGCCAACGTGGATAAGAATCTGCGCGTCTATGCTGAAGGTCAGTACTCACATACCTTTAGCAAGGGAATTGAGGGCTATACCGGGTCGTTGGGCCTGGAATATAAGTTCTGAGCAAGGCGATAAAAAAGCCCGCGACTGTCGCGGGCTTTTCGCTTTCTGGCTATTCGTTAATGTTGGGATGCTGATTGATCAGATGCTTACGCTTCTCTTCCAGCTCGGCAATCTGCTCATTGATATCCTCAATCTTGTTCTCAATGTTATCGTGATGCTCCTGCAATATTTCGCGCGCCTCGGCCATATCGGAAGCTGCCGGCGTTGCACCGCGTAATGGCTTATTGGCCGTCTCTTTCATCGTCAAGCCGGTGATCAGGCCAATTACCGCCACCACCATCAGATAATAAGCGGGCATATACAGGCTACCGGATGATTCAACCAGCCATGCCGCCAGGGTCGGCGTCAGGCCCGCAACCAGTACCGAAATGTTAAAGGCGCTGGCTAATGCGCTGTAGCGAATATGCGTGGGGAACATCGCTGGCAGCGTCGAGGCCATCACGCCGGTGAAACAGTTGAGGATCACCGCCAGCACCAGCAGACCGGCAAAAATCAGGCCCATAACGTCGCTGTTAATCAGCATGAAGCATGGGATCGCCAGAAGCAGCAGCGCGATGCTGCCGATGATAACGAAAGGCTTACGGCCAAACTTATCGCTCATCATGCCCATTACCGGCTGTACAAACAGCATACCAATCATAATGGCGATAATGATCAGCACGCCATGATCTTCCGGGTAGTGCAGGTTGTGCGAAAGATAACTTGGCATGTAGGTCAGCAGCATGTAATAGGTGACGTTGGTAGAAATCACCAGGCCGACACACACCAGCAGGCTTCGCCAGTGTTTAGTGGCGATCTCCTTAAAGGAGACTTTCGGCCCGTCGGTCAGCCCTTCGCGATCGCCCTGTTCAAGCTTATCAACGTGCTGTTGGAACGCAGGCGTTTCTTCCAGCGCGTGGCGCAGATAAAGCCCGATGATCCCCAGCGGCAGCGCAACAAAGAACGGGATGCGCCATCCCCAGCTGAGGAAGTTTGCCTCACCCACAACGGTAGAGATAAGCACTACCAGACCCGCGCCAAGCACAAAGCCGGCGATTGAGCCAAAGTCCAGCCAGCTCCCCATAAAGCCACGTTTGCGATCGGGCGAGTACTCCGCCACAAAAATTGACGCACCGGTATATTCGCCGCCTACGGAAAAGCCCTGCGCCATTTTACACAGCAGCAGCAGGATGGGTGCCCAGATACCGATCGAGGCGTGGGAGGGGATCAGGCCGATACAGAACGTGCTGATCGACATAATCACAATGGTTATCGAAAGGATTTTTTGGCGACCATATTTGTCGCCCAGCGCGCCAAAAAACAGCCCACCCAGTGGACGGATTAAGAAAGGAACCGAGAACGTCGCCAGAGCGGCGATCATCTGTACGCCGGGGTCGGCGCCCGGAAAAAAGACCTGGCCCAATGCGTAAGCCACAAATCCATACACACCAAAGTCGAACCACTCCATGGCGTTACCAAGCGAAGCAGCGGTAATCGCCTTGCGTAACCTGGCATCATCAATGATCGTTACGTCTTTTAAGCCAATCGGCTTAACACGCTTCCTACGTAGCTTCATATAAAACACCCTGTAGTTTTCTGTTTTCCAATGGGAACTGCGTTCATCTGTCGTCTTGAAAATATGAGACAACGCACATAATAGCTTCCAGGTCTGCCATCCTGCCGACAGCAATATTTAGCGGGCGTTCACGCCTTTTAACCTGTCGCTGACGTTGCTCAGTATATCGTTACTTAAGCACGTAACATAATTTCTACCGGAAATTATTGAATTTTTAAAAAACAGATAACCGGGATTTCATTGCAAATTCATAAGTTTATTTTTTTTCAGAGCCGTTTTTTTTCCACGGTGGCCACCGACATGGCAATCAGCCCACTCACCATCCGCCGCAGGTGTGGTTCATTTTCAACGGATGCTTTCAGGCTGGTCGTGGCGGTGCGCAGGATGAAGGCCATATCGTCAGCCGTAATATAGGGATTACCCGTCAGGTTGGGCGCCAGCACGGTTTTCAACGCCTGTTCAAATTCCGCGTGCATTGCCCGGGTGGCATCGGGCGCCCATGCCTGGCAGTTAACGATCAAATCTGTCGCATTCTCCGATCCCAGCACTGACATTACCGGTTCAATCAGCCAGATATCAAACAGGCAGGCCAGCTGCGCATGCAGGCCACTGGCAGCGGGAAGGCGTTCTGCTGTCGCAAGGCCGTTACGGCGCTGCTATTCCTATTATTATGTCGCCGATGAGTATTTTGTTTATCCGCTCCCGAAGGGGCCGGATCCGGCTGGCGCGCCGCCGTCGCCTCGCCAGTTCAGGCGCTGCGGGAACGAAGGACACTCGCGCGATGCTGGCCTTCTGCCAGCAGCATAATATTGTGGCGGATGTAGAGGTTGTCGCGATACGTGATATCAACAGCGTGCTGGCGCGTCTGGAAAAAGGCGACGTGCGCTATCGCTTTGTCATTGATATGCAACGTGGCTGAAGGTAATACAAAACGGGCGTCGCGGGCGCCCGTCAGCGCTACGCGTTAAAGAACGTCTGGCGCAGCGCCAGCTCCACGCCGCGCACCTCTGCCAGCCCTTTCAGCCGACCAATCGCCGAGTAGCCAGGGTTGGTTTTCTTATGCAGATCGTCCAGCATCTGATGCCCATGGTCAGGACGCATCGGGATTGGACGCTGGCTGCCCCGCTGGCGACGACGCTGCTCTTCGGCCAGAATCACCTTGACCACGCCGACCATATCGACGTCGCCCTCCAGGTGCGCCGCCTCATGAAAGCTCTTCGGGTTGGCCTCGCGTAGCGTCGAACGCAGGTGCGCAAAGTGAATGCGATCGGCAAAGGCGCTGGCCATTTGCACCAGATCGTTGTCCGCGCGGACGCCATACGAACCGGTACAAAAGGTAAAGCCGTTATGAATGCTGTCGACCGTCGCCTTCAGCCACTGCATATCGTCAAACGTTGAGACGATGCGCGGCAGGCCGAGGATCGGACGCGGCGGATCGTCAGGATGCACCGCCAGAACGATGCCCGCCTCTTCCGCCACCGGCACCACGGCGCGTAAAAATTCAGCCATGCTCTCGCGCAGCCCGGCTTTGTCGATGCCGTCGTACTGCGAAAGCTGCGCCTGAAACTGCGCCAGCGTGTAGCCCTCTTCTGCGCCTGGCAGTCCGGCAATGATGTTGCGCGTCAGCGTCTCTACCGCGTCCGGCGTCATGGCCGCGAAGTAATCCGCCGCCTCTTTCTGCTCCTGCGCATCGTAATCCTGCGCCGCGCCGGGGCGTTTCAGAATGTGCAGTTCGAAGGCGGCAAAGGCGATGTGATCGAAACGCAGCGCCTTCGCGCCATCCGGCAGTTCCCAGGCCAGATCGGTGCGCGTCCAGTCCAGCACGGGCATAAAGTTGTAGCAAACGGTATCCACGCCGCAGGCGCCAAGGTGACGAATCGACTGCTGATAGTTAGCAATGTAGCGTTGGTAATCGCCACGTCGGGTCTTGATTGACTCATGGACGGGAATACTCTCCACCACTGACCACACCAGACCTTTTTCCGCCAGCAGCGCCTGACGCGCCCTGATTTCTTCGATGGGCCAGACCTCGCCGTTGGGAATATGATGAAGGGCAGTGACGATGCCGGTTGCCCCCGCCTGGCGCGCATCATCCAGCGACACAGGATCGTTTGGGCCATACCAGCGCCATGTGTGTTCCATAAACTCGCTCCTCGCAAATATTGGCCCGGTGGTCAGGCCGCTGGACCAAGAATAGAACGTAACAACGTTCAGCGCCGTGATACCGATCGCAGCTTTTAGCCAGCAGCAGCCTCAAAAAGGGCAGAACCCTGTGCTAAGCTGCCTGCCAAATCGCATGGCAGGAGCCGTCAGATATGGAATTACCGACGCTTAAACCCGAAAGACTCTATCGGCAGATCTCCGCGCTGCTGATTAGCTGCATTCACAAAGGGCAGTTTTTGCCTGGCGCGATGCTGCCGCCGGAGCGCGAACTGGCCAGGCAGTTGGGCGTCAGCCGCTCTTCCGTGCGTGAAGCGCTGATCGCGCTGGAAATTACCGGCTGGGTGGAAATTCGTACCGGCAACGGCGTGTTTGTCGCCAGTCCGCTGCCGCAGGCGGACGTCACGCCTGTTGACGAAGCGTTCAGCCTGAAGGCCCTGCTCAACGCGAGGAAGATCTACGAAGGGATGACCGCCGAACTGGCGGCGCGCAACGGCACGGACGATCAGCGCGCCAGACTGCATGAACTTGCGCAGGATTTAACTGGCTTAAATATCAACGATGAAAAATTTCTCCATGAAGACAAGCGCTTTCATTTGTTAATTGCTGAAATGACCGGCAACGAGCTGCTGGCGGAAATGATGGAATATCTGTGGAATAAGCGAAAAAGCTCACACTTTATTCGACTGGAAAGTCACTATGCGGAAAACGACTTTCCGCGAGTGATGAATCAGGATCACGACAGCATCGCGCGGGCTATCGCCGCGCGCGATCCGGTGCTTGCCCGGCAGTGCATGGAAAACCATCTCCAGCATGTCTACGATCGCTTATTCAGCGAGACGTAATGGTTACTTCGTCAGGCGCTTATTGGTGCGTGGCCTGCCGTTGCCGAGCAGGATCGCCAGCTTGCTCCCGCCCGGCGTGGTTTCCATCAAAATTTTGCAGACGCAGGTGAGCGGCACGGAGAGCAGCATGCCAACCGGGCCGAGCAGCCACCCCCAGAACAGCAACGACAGAAACACCACCAGGCTCGAGAGCCCCAGCCCTCTTCCCATCAGCCGTGGCTCAAGCAGATTGCCAAAAACCATATGAATGGCGATAAACAGGGTGGCAACCAGCGTGGCGTCGTAAACGCTGTTCAGCAGAAGCGCCTGAAGAAACGGCGGCACGCCGGCGATAATCGGGCCGATATTCGGAATGTAGTTCATCGCAAAGGCGACTACGGCCCACAGCAGCGCGAATTTTATGCCCAGCAGGAACAGCACCAGCCAGACTGAAAGGCCGGTGATCAAGCTGATCAGCGTTTTTAAGGCCAGATAATGGGTTACGCCTTTTAAAGCCTTGTGTAAACCGGCAATGCGGATTTTCGGGTTAACCAGCGCGAAACGCAGTTTATAGGGCAGATGATGCACCTCAAACAGCATAAAGATCACCGTGGTCAGCACCAGCACGATATTGGTCATGACCCCGGAAAACTGGCTCAGCACTGCGCCCGCCATATTCATCACTGAATCGGGGCCAAGTCGGTCAGCCAGTCGCGTGGTGGAAAGGTTAATGTGAAAGGGCGAAGCAAAATGCTGCAAAATCGCCAGTTTGCGCTCCACCTGCGTACTGAGCTGTGGATAAATATCGCTGAATTCACTGACCGAACCGGCAATCATCGCCACCAGCAGGGCAATAAAAATCAGTACGGCAACCACCACCAGCGTCACGGCTATCACCCGTTTGACGCCGCGCCGCATCAGTATTGTGACCAGCGGATTCAGTATAATGGCCAGAAACATCGCCAGTAAAAAGGGCACCATGATCTCCGACGCTGCCTTGATACCCGCCAGAATGACTACCAGCGTCGCCAGCTTCAGCAACATGTTCTGCCCTATCTTCTCCTGCTGTAATTCACTCATTCCGCCTCCGATGCGCCAATTCGCTCATCAAGTCTAGCGCATTCATACGCTTACGCGACGAAATTTAGAGAGTTCGCTGACGTTGACCGATATTTGTCACCACGTGGTGCGATCTTTTTTCGGCAAAACCAGGTATAGTTAATACTCATCTCTGTCCAATAGCGTACTGATTTTCATGCCTGAACAACCTGATACGGAGCCTGCGCTGAGCGGATTACGCCTGAACCTGCGTATTATTTCCGTAGTGATTTTTAACTTCGCCAGCTATATGACCATTGGGCTGCCGCTGGCGGTTTTGCCCGGTTACGTGCACGACATAATGGGTTTCAGCACTTTCTGGGCGGGTCTTGCCATCAGTTTGCAATACTTCGCCACGCTGCTCACCCGACCGCATTCCGGCCGAATGGCCGATCGCTGGGGGCCGAAAAAAGTGGTGATCCTCGGTCTGTTTGGCCCCTTACTCAGCGGCGTTTTTTATGCGCTGGGCGCGCTGGGCGACAGCACGCCCGTTCTGGGCCTGATTTTTATCTGTATCGGCAGGATAATTTTGGGCGCGGGCCAGAGCTTTGCGGGCACCGGCTCCACCCTGTGGGGCGTTGGCGTGGTGGGCTCGCTGCATATTGGCCGGGTAATTTCCTGGAACGGCATCTTTACCTACGGCGCAATGGCGATTGGCGCGCCGCTCGGCGTGGCAATCTATCATTGGGGCGGCCTGCTGCTGCTTTCCGGCATCATTATCGTTATTGCGCTGGCGGCTATTCTGCTGGCACTGCCGCGTGAAAACGTCAAAAGCAGTAAGGGCAAACAGCTCCCGTTCCGTGCCGTGCTGGGCCGCATTTGGGGCTATGGTGTGATCCTGGCGATGGGATCGGCGGGGTTTGGCGTTATCGCCACCTTTATTACGCTGTTCTATCAGGCAAAAGGTTGGGAGGGGGCCGCCTGGGCGCTGACGCTGTTTAGCGGTGCGTTTGTGGGAACGCGGCTGCTGTTTCCGAACGCGATCAACCGCCACGGCGGCCTGATGGTTGCGCTGGTGTGCTTTGCCGTCGAAGCCGTGGGGCTGTTTCTGGTATGGGGCGCGGGCGATCCGTGGGTCGCGAAGCTGGGCGCGTTTCTCACTGGCGCAGGCTTCTCGCTGGTGTTCCCTGCCGTTGGCGTCGTCGCGGTGAAAGCGGTGCCGCCACAGAATCAGGGCAGCGCGCTGGCAACGTATACCGCATTTATGGATCTCTCGCTGGGAATTACCGGGCCGGTCGCAGGGCTGGTAATGAGCTGGCTCGGCGTACCGGTAATCTATCTGTTGAGCGGCCTGCTGATCTGCGTGGCCATGGTGCTGACGTGGCGGCTTCGGCGCGCCACGCCGGCGGCAGGCTGATATCATCAGAGATCGCGTCGTTTCTGCTGGGTGGTTTTGGCGCGGCGCATCAGTAGCCAGACCCGTGCGGTTTTCACTGCGACCCGACGGGCGGCAGTGGTTTCTGTGGCATCTGGCTGTGCATCCGGCTGACACACGCAGTCCGCCTGCTTTTTCCCTTTGCCGTTAAGGATCAGGTTCGCCACAATTGCCACGCTGGTTCCCAGGGTAATACCGCTGTGCAGGAACATTTTTGCCAGTTCGGGGAGTTGATGGAACAGGCTGGGCACCAGTACCGGCATTAGTCCGATACCCAACGTCAGCGCGACGACCATACCGTTATTGTTATTACGATAGTTAACCTGCCCGAGCGAACGTATGCCGGACACCGCCACCATGCCAAACATCACCACGCCCGCGCCGCCCAGTACCGGCTTAGGGATAATCACCACCAGCGCCGCGAGCTTTGCGAAGAGGCCCATCAGGATCAGCATCGCCCCTGAAACGGCGACAACAAAGCGGCTCTTTACGCCAGTAAGGTTAATCAGCCCGACGTTTTGTGCGAAGGCAGCATAGGGGAAAAGATTAAAAAAACTGCCGCTGAAGGTCGCCAGGCCACAGGCCAGCAACCCTTTCCTGAGCGTTTCGCTTTCGGCTTTGCGGCCGACGATCTCCCCCGTTGCCATCATTGACGACATGGTTTCGACCATGACGACGACCATCACCATGGAGAGTAAAAAAATGGGCACGAGGTGGAACTCAGGCGTAGAGAAATAGAGCGGTCTGGGCAGGTTTAGCCAGGGTGCAACCGACACCTGACTGAAATCCAGCGTGTCCACAAGATACCAAACGGTGGAACCGATGAGCAGGCCAATCAGCACGGCGACGTTTTTAATCAGCCCGGATGCAAACGTATAGATATTGAGGATAACGATCAGCGTTAGCGAAGCCAGCGCAAGAGAGAGAATATTGCCAAACCCCTCTGTTTCGCTGCTGCCACCGCCGATCCAACCGCCCGCAACCGGCATAATCGACAGCCCTATCAGGGTAACGATCGATCCCATGACCACCTTTGGAAAAAAGCGAACGAGTTTGGAAAACCACGGGGCGCAAAGCAGTGTAAATGCCCCTGCAACCATTACCGCGCCGGAGATCCCGCCCATGCCATACTCTTTGCCGATAAGAACCATCGGGATGAGGGCGGCAAAGGTACAGCCCTGTACCACCGGCAAACGGCAGCCCAGCCAGCGGCTGACACCCAGCGTTTGCAGCAGCGTGGCGGCACCGCAAACGAAGAGATCGCTGCTGATTAGCAGCACTATCTGGTCGTTGGAGAGGTCAAGCGCCGCGCCGATAACCAGCGGTACGGCCACCGCGCCCGCGTACATCACCAGGACGTGCTGAAGCCCGTAGAGGATCATCTGGCTCATCGGCAGAATCTCATCCACCGGCAATGACCGGGCAGCCTCGGCTGTCATATCAGAAGTTGAAGCGTTCATTAATACATTTCTCCATTACGGCCGGAAAGAGGGGATCTCCGGCTACGACTCGAAGGCGGGTTGCCTCCCTGTCCGATTCAGACGCATGACCATCATCCGACGAATGTATTCGCGCCCTGAATGGACGCAGACGGGTATTAGTCAAGGGCGGCCATTCTTTTCCATAGCTCGCCAGCTGCCTTACGCGCACTGGTGTATAACGGCTCGACATCAAAGGGAAAAGTACGGTTTTCATAAACCATTTTGCCCGCGACCATAACGCTGTTCACCGAACTGCTGTTCATGCCGAAGGCCAGGTGGCCGGCAAGATTGTCACTCAGTAAGGGTGTGGGCGATACGTAGTCGCAAATGGTGAGATCGGCAGTGTAGTTCGCCTCCAGCCTGCCGAATTTCGCCTCGAAGTTGCGTTCAAGGATCACATTGCCGTTGTAAAGCATGCGCAGGAAGCTGTCTGGCCAAAGCGGGCCACCAGCATCGCGGTGTTTGAACCAGGCAAATTTAAGCTCTTCAAACATGTCTGCGCCGATGCCGTCTGTGCCCAGCGCGGCCAGAGTGTAATCAGGAAGGTGCGCGTTATAGCCGACGTTATTATTCATATTTGAACGGGCGTTGTGCGCAAGGCAGGCACCGCGCTGATTAAGCAGGCTGATTTCGTCAGGCTGAAGCCACAATGCATGAGCGATGACGGTTTTCTCATCAAGCAGTCCGAATTTATCGAGCCGCTTAATGGGATCGAGACCATAATGGTGATGGCTGTGCGACACATCATAGCGATCCTCCGCGACGTGGATATGCAGGCCACACCCGGTTTGGCGTTGCGCCTCTTTCAGCATATCCAGACCCGCATCGGGTAACGTAAAGGGCGCATGAGCGCCCAGATGCGCCCTCACCAGACCGCCGCGTGTGTTATTTTTGACCAACTGCGCGAACGCGATATTTTCCTCCACGCCAGCTTCAAGCTCTTTCAGGCCGCCGTTGCGATCGGTCGTTTCAAAACAGGTCATGCCACGCAGGCCAGCCTCAACAAAACCACGGTGTAGCGTAGCCAGTGAACCTTTAATCAGGTTTGGCGAGGCATGATGATCGATGACCGCGGTACAGCCGTGTTTAATCGCCTCCAGCGAGCAGATCAGTCCGCTGTAATAAAGAGACTCTTCATCAAGCACGCGATCGAGACGCCACCAGAGGTTTTTTAAGGTTGAAATAAAATCCGGGCAGGGCGCGATGGGGGCAAGAATGCCGCGGGAAAGCCCGGAGTAAAAGTGATTATGCGCACAAACCAGCCCCGGCATCACCAGACGGTGCCGCATATCCTTGATTTCGGCCTGCGGATAACGCCCGGCAAGATTGCTGCCCGTGTCGACAATTTTTTCGCCTTCAATAACAATATCGATGTCCTGCTCCACCCGACAGGGTTCGAACTGAACGGCAGTGCAATTCCTGAGTAACAGCATAATTATTCCTCCATGTGTCCAAGCAGATAGGGATGATGCTGACGGGTGTAGCTGATGATGGCTGCCATTTCCTGTAGTTCATCCGGCGTCTCACCGATAAGATTGCCGCCACTGTCCAGGTTGAACATCCATTCGCGACCGCGCAGGCGGATCTGCACGCTGTCGCGCTCAACCATAAATCCAGGATTGCTGCTGTTAACGAAGTCCTGCGGCAGACTGAATACGGTGATCTTGTCCTTGTAGGGTTTACCCTGCCACGGGCAGAACTGCGCGCAGTTGCCGCATTCATTGCAGAACGCGTCGAGATGCAGGATCTGCTGACGGCTTTTAAAATTCGGTACGCTCAGCGCGACATTGGCGCGGTTAGGACAGACATCGACGCACTTCGCGCAGACGTAATTACACTCAAGGCAGCGCGCAGACTCCTGACGGGCATAGTCTTCGTCGCTGCTGATCTGGCGAACAAAAACCTGCCCTTTTCGACCGTAAAGCGCTATCGGATCGCTGTTTAGCCAGCGTTTGTCATCTTTATCGGAACGGATATTTTCACGTTTGAGAATGGCGTTGCTGGCTTTACGCGCGCTACCGATGGCGGAAACAATCGAGGCCGGGCCGGTTTGCACATCACCAATCATAAAGACGTTGGTAAGATCTGTTTCCAGCGTATCAGGATCGTACTGCGGCACGCCGTTGGCGGGTACGGAAAGGCCGAGTCTGCGCAGGGTGGTATCGTCCGGGTTTTCCCCGGTGGCGGCGATCAGCGCATCAAAATGGATAATGCGCGTTTCATCGGTGGCCAGCGGGCGACGACGCCCACCCGCGTCGGGTTCGCCTGGCTGCATAACTCGTAGCAGAAGCGCGCCATCGGCTTCGAAGCGTTCAGGGCTGACCAGCGTCATAAATTTTACGCCGTCATGCGTGGCCTCAGCGATCTCCTCCGGCCAGGCGGGCATATCCGCCGCTTCACGACGGTAGACAATGGTGGCGGAGGTGACGCCAGGCGTTCTGAGCGCGGCTCTTGCGCAGTCCATCGCGGTATTGCCTGCGCCCACGATGGCAACATCGCCGCCGATACCGCAAGCGGCAGGGTTATCGTTAAAGCCGCGCAGAAAATCAAAGGATTTCATGACGCGGGGGTTGCCGCCCGGTAAGGCCAGCACGTTACTTTTTTCTGCGCCGATTGCCACGCAGACGTAGGTGTAACCCTGCTGGCGAAGCGCATCGATGTTCAGATGGGGATCACAGTTATAGATGAATTTGACACCATGATCGGCAATAAACTTAATATCGTGTTCGATCAGTTCGGCGGGTATACGAAAGCGCGGCACGATATTATTCGCCACGCCGCCGGCGCCAGCTTCACGTTCAAAAAGCGTTACCGGATGCCCGGCGCGGGCGAGGAAATAGCCGGCGGCAAGACCCGCCGGGCCAGCACCAATCACCGCAACCGGATGCCGGTTGCCGGAACCCGCAGGTTTGTGCCAGCGCTGGCGGTAGGCTTCCCATCCTTTTTCCAGCGCGATTTTTTTAATCCGACGGATATTCAGCGCGCTGTCATAGTCGAGGCGCGTACAGTTGTACTGACACTGATGGTCGCAGATATGTCCGGTAATGGCGGGCAGCGCGTTGCGCTGATAAATCAAATCCAGCGCGTCCGCGTAGCGGCCTTCGCCAGCCAGGCGCAGGTATTCCGGAATATCCTGCTTGATGGCGCAGGCGGTTACGCAGGGCGCGACGTAGCAATCGGTTAGCGGCAGCGGACCGCCTGCATCAATTTCATCACGGCTTTTCCAGGCTTTTTTTGACCACTCTGCGGTAAGCGAAGCGTCTGCCAGCACTCTCAGCTTTTTAGTATCGATGCCGTTGCTGCGCCAGCCTTCGCCCTTATCCAGCCTCTCTGCACAGATTTTCATCCGCAGGTAGCCGCCCGGCTTCAGCAGATCGGTCGCCATGGTAACCGGCTGGATGCCGGTGGCAAAAATATCGGCGATGTTAAACTGGCTGGCTCCGCCCGAATAGGAGATGGGAAGCTGTCCGTTGAAATGCTCCGAAAGAAACGCGGCGACATTGATTGAGAGAGGATAGAGCGCCCGCCCTGACATATACATTTCATCGCCAGGCAGACGATGTTTATGGTTGCGTGCGCCCAGCGTATTGGTCAGTTTTACGCCAAAGGTGCGCTGCCGGGCTTTACCCAGCGCCATTAGCCGCTCCAGCATTTCCAGCGCCTGCGTCGGTTGCAGATCGTGGCTAAAAGATTCTTCACTTAAGGAGATATAGTCGAAGCCGTTATGGCTCAGGATCTCCCTGACTCGCGCATAGCCCAGCAGCGTAGGATTAAGTTTTACATAGGTATGCAACGCTTGCTCCTGCAACATATAGCGACAGATGGATTCAATCTCATCCGGCGGACAGCCATGCATGGTGGAGAGCGTCACGCTGTTGACCATGCGAGGTGAGATGTTGTCCACCAGCGTCATCAGCATTGTTCGTTCGGCTTTTTGCAGCAGAGTGAATGCTGCGCCCCGGTCGATAAACGTTTTCATCTCCTGCTGGTAGCGAGCGAACTTCTCATTTTTACTGGCATCACGCATCTCGTTGATAAAGGTCTGCATCGGGGGCTGCTTAATCCCTTTCAGGTCATAACCGACGCTCATATTAAAAATGAAAGAGCGCCCCTGGCCTTGCCGGCGAGGCGTGTAGAGTTCTTCCAGCAGGTGCAGCACCATCCATGCCTTGAGGTACTCGTCCCAGGCTTTTGTAAGCGTAAACTCCGTTGACCACTCGGTATTGAACGCCTCATCGCTGGCGTCAATACAGGGCTTTTCAATCTCAAGGCGATCGAGGATCTGCACCGTTTTCAGTTCAATAAAACTGCCGCCGGTCAGCCAGGCGACGATGATATTCTGAGCCAGTTGGGTATGTGGCCCGGCTGCCGGCCCGACCGCCGTGTCGCAGGTTTCGCCAAAAAGCGATAGCTGCCGGGCAGGATTGCGATGATAAAAATGCTGTTCCGGAATGCCAAATATGGATTGGTTTTCCTGATACTCCGCACAAACTCTCGTCATGAGTTCTCCGAAGGGAATGGGACGCATAATGTCACCCATAACAAGCTCCTCTTTGTTTTCCAGTCATCCCGCTCGGCATACCTGCTTTGCGAATAATTTTGCATTGCTAAAGCAACAACCGCGCCAGGAAAGAAACGCATCGACGGTTTGAACAGGTTTCGTGACGGGATTCGCAAACCTGATGGCAGATCGCCGCCGTCGGCGCAATTAACTGAAAATGAAAATTATTTCTTTTCGATGTTCTCTTCTTCTCGCGCAAATAAGTTCGCAAATTAAGAATTCCCCTCTCAATATGAGAATTTCAGCGACCTGATTGAAATATGCCTTTGAAAGATATGATTAAAATTGAGGTATAAACCTTGCATATGTCTAATCAGGCAATCGACAGGGAGAAGGATCATGTCAGGTTTATTTGCAAAGGCAGCAGAGTTACAGCGCCAGAATGGCGCATTCGCGCTATTGCACATTGTGCAGAGTCGCGGTTCCACGCCGCGTCATTCTGCCAGCATGCTGGTCAGCGAAGAGGGAGAAACAGTGGGAACGATCGGTGGCGGAATGATGGAGCGGCTGGCTATTGAGCAGGCCACACAGGCGCTGAGTGAAGGAAGATCGCAGCTTTTTCATGCCCGGCTCGCCCGCCAGGGCAGGGATGCGGTGGGATCGGACTGCGGCGGCGACATGACGGTATTCATTGCGGTCTACCCGCGTCGCCCTGCACTCTATTTATTCGGTGCCGGTCACGTCAATCGCGCGGTGGCGCAGGCCGCGCAGCCGCTCGGTTTTTCTGTTGTGGTTGCCGATACCTGGGAGAAGAATTTATGCGATCCCGCATTACCTGCCGATTGCCGCTGTATCAGTGGCGAAAGCTATAGCCGCATCATCGAAGAGCTGACGCTGGATGCGCAAGGCTATGCCATTATTGCGACTAACAGTCAGGACAGTGAAGTGCTGAAGGCGATCGTCACGCGGCCGCTGGCTTACCTTGGGCTGCTTGCCAGCCGGCGGAAAGCCTGGCGCTTTCGGGAATCGCTTAAAAACGAGCAAGGGCTGAACGATGAGGCGCTGGCGCATTTTCATTCGCCTGTCGGCATCGATATTGCAGCGGAAACGCCAGAGGAGATCGCCATCAGCATTCTGGGAGATATTGTCCGGCATTATCGTCAGGCAAACCGACAGCGCAGCAACGAAAAAATAAATGAGCAGGGCGGTCTGGAACTGCTGACCGCCGTGCCGCAGACTACTGCTGTATGAGCGTACCGGTTTCTCCGGCGATGCCTTCTCTGGCTTTTTCAAGCTGAGTAATCAACGCCTGACAACCTTTGCCAGCGGCGGCGAAAAACAGCGCCGCTTCTACTTTCGGCAGCATCGAGCCGGGCGCAAACTGACCATCAGCGATGTGCCTGCGCGCTTCCTTCGGCGTCATGCTGTCGAGCCAGCACTCGTCGGGGCGGTTAAAGTTGATAGCTACTTTTTCTACCGCAGTCAGAATAATCAACATATCAGCATTGATCTCGCGAGCCAGTATCGCACTGGCCCAGTCTTTATCGATGACCGCACTGGCGCCTTGCAGATGGTTGCCTTTACTCACAACCGGAATGCCACCGCCGCCAACCGTAATGACAACCTGTCCGGCCTCAAGCAGCGCCCTGATTGAAGCCGCTTCTACAATCTCTGTTGGTCGTGGAGAAGCCACCACCCGTCGCCAACCGCGACCGGCATCTTCGCGCAGCACCTCGCCTTTCGCGATGCGCTTCTGCGCTTCTTCTGTCGAGACAAAGCTGCCAATCGGCTTATCGGGATGCTGAAAAGCGGCATCCTGCTCGTCCACTTTTACCTGAGTAATCAGCGACACGACGGCTT
Source organism: Erwinia oleae (assembly GCF_000770305.1). Classification (GTDB taxonomy): domain Bacteria; phylum Pseudomonadota; class Gammaproteobacteria; order Enterobacterales; family Enterobacteriaceae; genus Erwinia; species Erwinia oleae. Next base: position 33,030 of record NZ_JNVB01000014.1, on the reverse strand, counting down.
TATCGATGCCAGCATTGAGTAGCGCCTCACGGATCGCATTTTGCAGATCGTAGCCAATGTAGCCCTGGCTAAGCGCAACGCAAACCGACATCGGCAGGGCGGGCGAATCCGCATCAATGCGCGATGCCGCTTCAAATGCCTGATTTATCATGCCAACCTGCGGGCCATTGCCGTGCGTAATGACCAGTTCGTGCCCGGCGGCTATGAGTTCAACAATCGTTTTTGCGGTGTTTTTCACCGCGTTCATCTGCTCCGGCAATCCTTTACCCAGCGCGTTGCCGCCGAGCGCCAGTACAATTCTTTTTTTCATGACTCCTCCCTGTTAACAAAGGCTTTGCGAAATAGAAATTTTCCATCACCAGCTCGACCGATAAAGCGTCCGTGGCTGCAAACGACTTTTCCTTTTGACAGTGTGATAACTGGCCAGCCGTCGCACACAAAGCCTTCCCACGGGGAGTAATCACCGTTGTCGTGCAGCGCGCTGTGGCGAATGGCACTTCTGGCAAGGGGATCAAAAAGGGTGAGGTCAGCATCGGCGCCGGGCAGAAGGCTGCCTTTTTCCGGCCACAGGCCAAACAGTTTCGCGGGTTGCGTACTGGTCAGCGAGACAAAGCGTGAAAGGCTGATACGCCCTTTCATCACGCCTTCGGAAAAAAGTAGCGGCATACGATTTTCCACACCAGGCAGACCGTTGGGGCAGCGGGTAAAATCGGTCGAGGCCATCTTCTGCCGCTGCTGAAAAGGAAAATTGCAGTGATCGGTCGCGACTGTATCAATGTCGCCATCGGCGATACCCACCCAAAGCTTATCCAGCTCTGAACGAGGCCGCAGTGGCGGGCAAAGCATATATTTCAACGGTTCGGCATGCCGATAGCGGCTGTCGTCCAGCAGTAGATATTGTGGACAGGTTTCCACCCAAACCGGCTGCCCCTGTGCGCGCGCCATACGAACGTAGTCCAGCCCCTGTCCATTAGACAGATGTACAATATAGAGCGGGGCATCCCCGGCCAGCCGGGCAAGATTGAGCGTTCTGGCAATGGCTTCGGCTTCGCATACCGCCGGACGGCTCCAGGGATGTCGCGTTGCATCGCCTCTCTCCTGTTGTGTAAGCTGCTGAAGCCGCCACTTTATGGATGCGTCGTTCTCAGGATGCACGGTAGCCAGCGCGCCGCACTCCTTCAGCTTAGCGAGCAGCCGCAGCACGTCGCCGTCGTTAAGCAGATGTTTATAGGTAAGATAAAATTTAAAACTGCTGATGCCCTCCTGATGCACCATCTGCGGAATAGCCTCAAGGATGGCGTCGTCTATGTGCTGAATGACACCATGAAAACTGTAATCAATGACGGCCTGGCCAGCCGCGTCGTGATGATACTTTTTTAACTGATGATCCAGACTGCATCCGTCAGGCCCAAAGCCCATATGGTCGATAATGGTGGTTGTGCCGCCGCAGGCCGCAGCGCGCGTGCCGCTGAAAAAGTCATCGCAGCTCTGCGCAATGCCAACATCAATATTGAAATGGGTATGCACGTCGATGCCGCCGGGCATCACCAGTAAACCGCGCGCGTCAATGACTTCCATGTCCGCATCGCTGGTAATATCGGTATCACGTCGGATTATCTTTTGTCGGTCGATAAGCAGATCCTGACGGTATTTGCCTGAGTGATCCACTAGCGTGCCGCCTTTGATTAAGGTTTTCATTATGTTGCTCCCGTCGGCGTCCGAAGCCAGGCGCCGACAACAAAAGCCGCTATCTCTTCAACTGCTGTAGCCAGGCGAGCGGCGTGGCTGCATACATTGCCGCACAGGTGACCAGGTGAGACTTCCAGGTTTTTTCATTGGGCGCGTGTGCTTCCGGCTCTTTACCGGGGCCAAAACCAATGACCGGAATACCGTGGCGCCCCATAATGGAGACGCCGTTAGTGGAGAAGGTCCATTTATCCACAACGGGGGCCTTGTTAAACAATCCGCGATAGGCTTCGCTGAGCGTAGTAACGGTGATGTGGTCTGGTTCCACTTTCCAGGTAGGGAAGTAGCATTCGGTGGGGTAAACCAACCCGGTCCAGGAAGCGCGCTCGTAGTTATAGAGCGAGACCTCCGCGTTGGCCGCTTTCACCGCTGGCAGCGCGCGGATCTCCTCCAGGGCGCTCTCCCAGGTTTCCCCCCAGGTCAGACGGCGGTCAATGGAGACGGCGCAGCTATCCGCAACGGCGCAGCGGCTTGGAGAGGTAAAGAAAATTTCTGATACGGTGAGCGTACCTTTACCAAGAAATTCATCATGACCAAGCTGGCCAGCCAGTGACTGCAAATCCAGAAGTACTGGCGCCATTTTGAAAATAGCATTGTCGCCGCGTTCAGGGGCAGAGCCGTGGCAGCTTACGCCCTGAACCTCAACCCGGATCTCCATACGACCGCGCTGCCCACGGTATATCTGACAATCGGTAGGCTCAGTGCTGATGACAAATTCGGGACGGATCTTTAGCTGTTCAATAATGTACTGCCAGCAGAGGCCGTCGCAGTCCTCCTCCTGTACCGTACCGGTGACCAGCAGCGTATAGTCATCTTCCAGCTTGAGATCTTTAATGATTTTTGCCGCGTAGACCATCGCGGCCATGCCCCCCTCCTGATCGGATGAACCACGACCACCGATCACCTCGTCGTCTTCCATCCCCTCATAAGGGTCGAAGTGCCAGTTCTTCAGGTTGCCGACGCCGACGGTATCAATGTGTGCGTCCATCGCCAGCAGGCGCGAACCGTGGCCGACGTAGCCCAGAATATTGCCCATAGGATCAATCTCGACCTTGTCAAAGCCGACCTTAATCATCTCTTCGCGAATGCGCTTGATAACGCGCTCTTCATCGCAGCTTTCGCCGGGAATGGCGATCATATCGCGCAGGAAGCGCGTCATATCTGGCTGGTATTTTTTTGCCAGTTTGAGGATGTCCTCATAGGGAATGGGTGTAGACATGTTATCGCTCCTGTTAACGGTTGACGGTTATTCCATTTTTTCCTGCCCACACCACCTCGCGGTAATGACCGGGGTCGGTATCGCCTTCGGTGCTGATGAGCAAAATGCGTGAGGATGGCGTGAGCCTGAGTTCTTTCATCAGCGCATCGCGCTGTGGGTGATGCTGGATCGCGGCAAGGACGCCCATGCCTACCGCGCCCGACTCGCCGGAAACAATGCGCGGGTCGCTACCCACCGGGTTACCCAATACGCGCATGCCCAGTGCGGCCACAGCGTCTTCGCAGGAAATAAAGTGCCGGGAGAGGTCGCGCAGCAGCGGCCAGCCGAGGGGATTAGGTTCGCCGCAGGCCAGACCGGCCATGATGGTGTCCATCTCGCCGCTTACGGCCACAATCGTGTTCTGCTGCGCTGAGCGAAACAGGCAATCTGCTTTGTCCGGCTCAACGATGACGGCATGCAGCGCTTCAATGCCATAGATGTCGCTGAGATAACCCAGCACCCCGGCAGCCATCGCGCCGACGCCTGCCTGGAGAAATACGTGGGTGGGAGGGTCAATATTCATTGCTGCTATCTGCTCGACGGCTTCGTCAGCCAGCGTGGCATAGCCCTGCATGATCCAGCACGGCACCTCCGTGTAACCCTCCCAGGCGGTATCCTGCACAACGCTCCACCCCTTCTCCCGGGCGGTTTTCATGGTCAGGCGCACCGTATCGTCGTAGTTCATGTCGGTGACGATGCACTCCGCTCCCAAATCGGTGATGTGGCTGACGCGCGCGGGAGAGGATCCTTTCGGCATATAGATCACGGCGTGCTGGCCCAGTTCGCGGGCCGCCCAGGCCACGCCGCGACCGTGGTTGCCATCGGTGGTGGTGGCAAAGGTCATCGGTTTTTCATTGCGCTGACGAAAAGCAGAAAAAGAAAAGGTATTGATATCAATGTCGTAGTCTTTACACAGCAGACGGGCGATAGCCCAGGCGCCACCCAGCATTTTAAAGGCGTTGAGAGCAAAGCGCTGCGATTCATCTTTTACCAGCACTTCCTTCACGCCCAGCATCTGTGCGAAGTCAGGCAGTCGGCGCAGCGGCGTAGGCTGGTAGCCCGGCAGCTTGCGGTGAAAATTCCTTGCTTCCTTTGCGCTTTGCCGGTTGAACGTATCGTATTTGGTTGGCGTGAAATGCCCATTCGCAACGATCTGCATTTTTAATGAAAATTGTGACATGGCGTGCCCTTCTTCGATGGAGGAGACAATCAGATCGAGTCATGTGTGGCGACCCGCGTCGCCATTCCAGTCAATATTTAATGCGTGGCTGCGCGGCGTTCAGACGGCGCTGCAACGCCTCGGCTGGATTAGTGAATTTACGCGCGACGATCATGGCGGCGATGATCCAGGGTTTCCAACTGGCTTCTTTATAGGTAGGGATGCGATAACGCTCGAAGACGCTGGCTTCAACTTCGCCCGCTTCGCAGGAGACGCCGGTGATGTCGGCTGGCAGGCAGTGCATATAGAGCGCATTGCCGCCGCGAGTGCGTTTCATTATCTCTTCCGTGCAGTGCCAGTTTTTATGGCCTGCATTCTGTTGCAGACAACGCTGCTCCAGCATTTGCAAACCGACGCTGTCATGACTCCGCAGCAGATCGGTACGCTGCTGCATGACCTGCCACGGTGCCCAGGACTTGGGATAAACGATGTCCGCATCCAGGAAGGCCTCTTCCATGCTGCTGACCTGCCGGAATTTTCCGCCGGATACGGTAGCATTGTTACGCGCGACCTCCAGCACGTCCGGGATCAGGTCATAGCCTTCAGGGTGCGCCAGCGTAACCTCCATGCCAAAGCGGGTCATCAGACCGATAATGCCCTGTGGAACGGAAAGGGGTTTGCCGTAGCTGGGCGAATAGGCCCAGGTCATGGCGATTTTTTTGCCCTTCAGGTTTTCCAACCCTCCAAAGTGCTCCTTCAGCCATGCCAGATCGGCCATTGATTGCGTCGGATGATCGATATCGCACTGTAAGTTGACCAGCGCAGGACGCTGCGGTAGCACGCCCTGCGCAAAGCCGTCGTCCAGCGCGCTACCCACTTCGCGCATATAAGCGTTGCCGGCACCGAGGTACATATCGTCGCGGATGCCGATGGCATCTGCGCAAAAGGAGATCATGTTGGCGGTTTCGCGTACGGTTTCGCCATGGGCGATTTGTGATTTGCCCTCATCCAGATCCTGCTGCGTCAGCCCCAATAGATTGAGCGCCGAGGCATAAGAAAAGCGCGTGCGGGTAGAATTATCGCGAAAGAGAGAAATGCCTAAACCATTATTAAACAACTGCGTATCGATATTTTTTTCCCGCAGGGTTTTCAATGCAGCGGCAATATCCAGTATCTGTTCTAACTCATCGCGAGATTGCTCCCACGTCAGCAAAAAGTCTTTATTAGCCAGATCTGATTTTCTCTGGCCAATGGCATGCAAAAGCGCATTAAGGTTTTCCATTTCGAGGCGGTCCTTGTGACAGAAAAGTTAACCCACGCAGAGCTGACGGGCCGTCGGGCCTCAGATGCCGGGAAAGGCAGTATCGGAGGGATATAATCAACTTTTGTGCCAATCCGCTTTTGCATAATGCTTAATGTGATCCTCTTTCGAAAAATGCATTGATGATCCTCTAAAAACAGGGTTATTAGTGTTTCATCACTTTTATAAAGAGGTAAATAACGATATTTTGCGGGATGCAAAATGGCGGGATTGCCATTCGGCGCGACGAAATAAATAACTCAAAATGAGAAAGCTCAGCGCTATTCTCAAAATGATAAATATCGCGCGCAAAAAAACTGCAAGGAAAGGAGGATCGTTATGGAAGAGACTATCGCAGCGCCCTCGACAATGATGTCCATTCAGACCACTATTCTGAATTTCTGTCATCTGCTGGCGCAGGTATTACAACTGGAAGTTGAAGTTGTCGATCATAAACTGTTGCGCATCGCAGGCACCGGGCCATATGGCAACCGTTTCGGCCAGACCCCGGAAAGCAACACGCTTCTACTCGGAAATGTTATTGAACAGCAAAAAGAGATCCTGATTGCGGACTCTCGATTCAATTCTCTTTGTCAGGGCTGCGACCAGCGCGGCGACTGCAAGGAACGCGCTTTTTTGGGCGTGCCCATCGTAGGAAACCAGCGCTGTTATGGCGTGGTAAGCCTGATTGCCGTTAATGACGATCAGCATCGCCGCCTGGTCGAAAATGCTGAAAACTATATGCAGTATATTCGCTACGTTTCTAATCTGATGGTATCTCAGTTATCAAGTTCCCGACAAAATGAAAGTGAGAGTGATGCTGTGCTAACGTCGCTGCTTACGTCTATGGATCAGGGCGTTATTCTGCTGGATCGTGACGATCGCGTGCAGAAGATTAACGAGCGCGCGCTTCAGCATCTTTATCTTCACCCGTCGGGGCTGGCGCCGGGCACCGTCGTTACGATTGAACCGCTTACCCGCGGCAAGGGTTATACGCAGCACGTTGTCTCGTTTCTCAACCAGCAATTTTTACTGATTGGTCAGCTACAGCGTATCGGCAGGCAAACGCTTTTTATACTCGCTTTTCATCAAAACGCCTCATCGACCCCGGTTGAAACAACGCGACAGGACCCGCTCTTTATCGATCGCGTTATCGGGCAATCAGCGGCAATGAAAAAGGTTAAGCAGCTTATGGCAAGGATCGCCTCCAGCCCTTCCAGCGTGCTGATACTTGGTGAAAGTGGTACGGGTAAAGAGGTGGTTGCGCGCGCCATTCACCGCTTCAGCAGCCGTCATGACAAGCCTTTCGTCGCTATTAACTGCGCAGCGATACCGGAAAACCTGCTGGAAAGCGAACTGTTTGGCTATGTGAAGGGGGCGTTTACCGGTGCCGCGCCAGGAGGTAAGGCCGGCCTGATCCAGTCTGCACACGGTGGTACGCTGTTTTTAGATGAAATTGGCGATATGCCGCTGAGTTTGCAGGCGCGATTACTGCGCGCTATTGAAAGTCGCGAAGTGATGCCGGTGGGCGCCAGTCGTGCGGTGCCGGTGGATATTCGCATTATCTCTGCCACGCATCAAAATCTGGGCAATTACATTGCAGAGGGGCGCTTCAGGGAAGATCTCTATTATCGGTTGAACGTTATTCCCCTCCTGCTACCGCCACTGCGAGATCGTGAAGGCGATCTGGCATTGCTTCTGCACTACTTTATTAATCTGCATTCTCAACGTATTGGCTGTTCCTATCCTGGCATCAGTAAAGAAGTCATGAGGTTGCTTCAGCGCCACCGCTGGCCGGGAAACGTGCGCGAGCTGAGTAATCTTGTTGAATATCTGGTAAATATTGTGCCGGACGGCGAGATGATCGACAGCGCGCTGCTTCCGCCAGTGTTCCACCTTATCCCCCCGATGAAATCTTCACCGACACTTCATGACATGCAGCCTGAAATATGCGATCGCGAAGACACGAATGTTGCGATGGCCGATTTTAAATCTATGGAGAAAACGCTGATTAAAGAGGCGTTGGAACATACCCGCGATAAATCGTTAATCGCCGACCAGTTAGGGATCGGCGTGGCGACGCTTTACCGCAAAATTAAAAAATATGGACTCGACTAGCTTAGCAGGCCGCGTAGTTGTTGATACTGCTCCGGTGTGTCGAGATCCCAGTGAATGCTTTTACTGGTTACCTGCACGTCCTGGCATCCGTGATGCAGCATCAGCTGACGCAAGTTACTTTCTGGCGGCGCGGCGAGAATTGTCGGAGCCAGCGCCGGCGGCAGCAAAACAGGATGGCCTTTACCACTGTCGCAGACCGGACGCTGGCAGCGTATGGCGTTGGGCCTCCACAGGGCTGCGTATATATTGGGATCAACGGCGGGCATATCGCCCGGCACGATAAAAAAAGGTTCCTCTGAGCACAGCGCCGTCACGCCGCGCTGCACTGATGAAAACATCCCCGCTCGGTAAGAGGCATTAAAGCACAGCGCGATCTGGGGATGCTGACGGTAGCGCTGATGCAGCTCATCAGCGCGATGCCCCGTGACTAAAATGACCCGATCGCAAAAGCTGAGCGCGCCACCCAGCGCGCTGTCGAGCACGGTGCCCGTTCCCCATGGAAGCAACATTTTCCATGTTCCCATTCGTTGGGAAAGACCTGCGGCCAGCATGATGCACTCTTTCATCTCTCTGCTCCCTGCCTTTTTACGTCCGGTTTGTCAGGGCGTTTTTAACACCGCTTTAATGGATTTAATGATGGGGTGATAACCGGTACAACGGCAGAGGTTGCCTTCCAGCGCCTCGTAGATCGCTGCGTCATCGGGATGCGGATTGCTGTCGAGCAGCGCTTTGGTGCTCATCAGCACACCCGGCGTACAGAAGCCGCACTGAACACCGCCGTGACGAATAAAAGCATGCTGAAGCTTTCTGCCCTGTTTGCTGAACGCCAGCGCTTCTATGGTGGTGATCTCGGCGCCGTCACACTGCGCCGCCAGCAACAGGCAGGCACAGACGGATTTTCCATCAACAATCACGGTGCAGGCACCGCATTCGCCCACTGAACATCCTTCTTTGGTACCGGTCAAACGGAGGTCTTCCCGTAAAAAATCCAGCAGCCGACGATTATCGTCTACCTCTTTTTCCACCCGAATGCCGTTTACTGTAAGTTTGATACTATTCATGACCTTTCCTTATCTGCCCTGGCTGTTTTTTACGTCGTCCAACATCTGGTGCAGCATGTCTTTCGCCACCGGAATTTTATAAGCCGCCGACCAGCGGTTGCCGATTGTCTTCTCAAGCAGCATTTCCAGCTCGGTTATGCCCGCGCTGATCAAGACGTCGTCAAGCTTCCTGCCCGTCAGCGCTTTTTCAACCGTAATCAGCCGTTGCGGCTTATTCATTAATGCGCCATCCACCAGGCGACACCAGATCAAAATACCGTTAGGGTTAATCAGGAACTGACCGGTAAAGCTCTGGCGGGTGATGTTAAGCGCATTGCGACGGCCTAATTGCAGATAGCGCTGTTGCATCCCAGGCCCATCGTTTTTAAACGGCGGCAGGATCACTGCGCTAAGCAGTTCGCCCTTCTTCATGCAGGTTTTATAGGCAGAAGTCATAAATCCGGCGAGCGGAAGGCGCCGCGTTCCCCGCAGGCTTTGCAGTTCTACTTCCGCATCATAGATAATGAGCGGCGGCACTGAATCCGCGCAGGGCGCCGCATTAACAATATTGCCGCCAAGGGTGGCGCGATTTCGCAACTGAAGTGAACCGATTGTTTTGCACGCCTGCACCAGCAGCGGATAGCGTTCAATCACCAGCGGATGCGCCGTCAAATCGCTGAAGCAGACGCCAGCGCCAATCGTCAGTTCCTCATCGCGCAGCTCAATACGTTTGAGCATGTGCAACCCGGAGATATCAACCAGCGGCACGGGCGCGTTTTTCATGCGCGCCTGCACCAGCACGTCGGTGCCGCCCGCCACGGGCTGCGCGTCCGCTTCCGCCAGCATGCGTAGCGCATCATCCACATTCTCAGGGCGCAGCAGCGTAAGCGTATTAAGGCGCAGCACCTGTTTTTTATCCGCTGATTCCGCCAGCAGCTCACTCTGTCGTACCGGTTTTTTCAGCGCATAGCCAAGACGAACCTGCTCAAGCGTCAGCGGGAGAGTGTAGTTTCTGCGGTTCAGGGCAAAACTGACCGCGTTGTTCAGCGCCGCGCCGCCCAGCTCCAGTACCGGCTCACCGATCACCTTGGCACCGAACGGCCCCGCTTTGTCGTGGTTTTCTACCGCGACGATGTCAATTTCCGGCACATCTTTGATGGTGGGCAGCAGATAGGTGTCGAAATTTTCTGATTTCACCTCACCCTGTTCGATATTGAACTCCTCCAGCATACCGTAGCCGACCAGCCCCTGAACAATTCCGCCATAAACCTGGCCCTCAAAGCCCACCTTATTAATCACTTTGCCGACGTCATGCACCGCCGTAACCTTATTGATAGTGATTTTTCCGGTACGAGTATCCACCGCGATATCAGCGATCTGACAGGCGTAGACCCAGGTAAAGTAAGGGCTGCCGCAGCCTTTTTCTTCATCCCAGTGAATATCGGGCGCGACGTGCCAGCCATAGGCTGAAAGGTTGGCGCCGGTGGCTTTGGTGAGATCGACAACCTGCTGGAAGCCGAGCCGTTTCCATGGGGAGTGACGGTTAAACACTTTGCCATTTTCCCACACCAGATCGCCCGGGCTCTCCGTTGCAAGCGTTTCCATAATCGCGTCCGCCATGCGCTGCTTGATTTTATTCGCCGCGCTGAGGACTGCCTGGCCGCCCATTAACGTACCGCGCGAGGCCACCGTTGAACCGCCATCGGCGATCATGGCCGTTGCCGGCTCGCTGAAGGTGATGCGATCGAGACCGAGGCCAAAAGCCTCGGCGGCAATGATCGACATGGTGGTTTGCAGCCCCTGTCCGTTTTCAGAGACGGAGGTGGAGATGTTAATACTGCCATCGGCATTAACCTGCATCAGGGCAGAGGAGGCATCCAGCCCCTCAGCGCCCAGAGAGCAGCCGCGATGACTGACGGCCAGGCCGATGCCATATTTAACCGGGCCGGCCTGACGATTAAGCTCGCGGTAGCGTTTTCTTTTCTCAACAAAGTCGCTTTTAGCGAGCGCTTTTTCGAGCACCTCCTGCGCGGAAACGCGATGCTCGCTCAGGCGCTGCCCCGCCATGCTGATATCGTCCTGATGCAGAATATTGCGCAGCCTTAGCTCTACGGGCGACATGCCCAGTTTCTCCGCCACCTCGTCCATCAGTGACTCATTAGCGAAAATTACCTGCGGCGCGCCAAAGCCACGGTAGGCCGAGGTGTAATTGTTATTGGTATAGACGCCGGTAACGTCAATGCGCACGTTGGGAATATTGTAAGGACCAGCAGCCTGCACCGAACTGCGCCAGGTGACGAATACCGTCTGACCGGCGTAGCTGCCGCCATCCGCTATGACATTAATTTTTATTGCCTGAATATGGCCGTGATCGTCCAGGCCAATTTTGTAACGCATCAGATAAGGGTGGCGCTTATAGCTTTCGCGCATCGACTGTTCGCGATTGTAGGACATTTTTATTGGGCGACCGGTCAACTGAGCAAGCAGCGCAGCACGGCAGGCAAGGTGATCGATAATATCATCCTTGCCGCCGAAGGAGCCGCCGAGTATTGAACGCTTTACATTCACTTTTGACTGCGGCAGATCGAGATATTTCGCCACCATACCGCGCAGACGGTGCGCATTTTGAATGGAGCCATAAAGGGTGAGGATCTGTTGATCGTCATCGATACAGGCGGTAATCGACTCCGGCTCAATATAGCCATGCTCCTGGAAACCGACCTCATACTCACGTTCAAATATATGGCTGGAGGCGGCAAAACCCGCTTCGATATCGCCCTTGACGGTGTGATGGTGGTTAATGATGTTGTCTGCGCGGTTGCTATGGATCAACCGCGCACCGGGACTCATCGCCTCTTTCACAGAGGTTATGGGCGTCCAGGGGCGATAGGTGACGCGAATAGTTTCCGCCGCCTGGCAGGCAGCCCCATAGGTTTCGGCGGCGATCACGGCAATAACGTCGCCGCGAAACGCGATCTCCCGGTCAATGATTGGCGGGTAGTCGGCGGTGACTACGCCGATGTGCTTCTGACCGGGAATATCTTTCCAGGTCGCAATACGTACCACGCCGGGTACTTTCTCTGCATCGGCGATGTCCAGCGTTTCGATCTCGCCCGCAGCGATATCCGCATAGCGGCAGACGCCGTAAAGCATGTTTTTGAAGACGAGATCGTCGCCGTAGATTGCAGAGCCTTTCACCTTTGCCAGCCCGTCAACGCGAGATACTTCTGTGCCCGCCAAAAGTGTTTTCATAGCGCCATGCTCCCTTCAGGTAAATTTCAGGCGAATGCCTGTCCTTACTTCAGGATTAGCAAAGGCTGTGCCAGAGCGGCAGAATAGCGCGCAGGGTACGTCTGGCAGGCGTTTTCGCCGGGCAGACATCCTTTTTTTCTCTCCTGTCTCCGGATAGTTTTTCAATTTGAGCGGTAACTTTCTCAAAGTGAGAAAAATGCGTTTCAATGTCGCATCACATCAGTGGCTTGCCGCCAGTAATGGGCCGCTTCTGCGAGTTTACTCACAGAACCCGCTTATTTATGGCGATCCGCGCAGGATTGTCCTCCTTTTTGCATAGCGAACGACTGGCAATGTCGTGCGAAAGAAAGGGATAACAATGAACCACTTTATTATTGCTGACTCAGAGGCGTGCATTGGCTGCCATGTTTGCGAGGTGGCGTGTGCACTTTCTCATCATCAGGAGCGCTGGCCGGAAAAGCGCTCGGATTTCCGGCCGCGCATTCATCTGATCGTGCAGAATGAGGCCCTGATACCTTCAACCTGTCGTCAGTGTAATGATGCGCCCTGCGTAAAAAGTTGTCCGACCGATGCGCTGGTATTTACCGACGACAGCATACAAATCAGGGAAGAAAGATGTATCGGCTGCAAAAACTGCCTGCTCGCCTGTCCGTTTGGCGCGATTGAACCCTCCGCTGAGGCGACGACGGTGATTAAATGCGATCTTTGCCGTCACAGCGCCAGCGGGCAGCCCGCCTGTGTGGCGAGTTGCCCGACTCAGGCATTGCAGGTGATGGACGATAGCGCGCTGACGCGCCTGCGGCTTGGTCGTCAGCGCGCCAGCGCGAAACCGAAAAAGACACTGCCCCCGCGCCGCCCGGCAGTGCTTACGAAGCCAGCGCGTATCGGCGCGCAAAAAGTAGCCGCCGACTTGCGTAAAACGAATTTCAAAGAAATTTACCCGGTGCTTGCTCCTGAACAGGCACGTTATGAAGCCGCGCGCTGCCTTTACTGCGCACAGAAAGCCTGGTGCGGCTGGACTTGCCCGCTGCATAACGGCATTCCTGATTTCGTTCGTCTCGCTGGCGAAGCACGTCTTATCGACGCCGCCCGTCTCTCTCATCAAACCAGCAGCCTGCCTGAAATATGCGGGCGGGTTTGTCCACAGGATCGGCTATGCGAAGGCGCCTGTACCCTGAACGGGGAGGGTGGCGCGGTCACCATCGGTAATATTGAGCGCTACATCACCGACGCCGCGCTGGCACAAGGCTGGCGGCCGGATCTCAGCGAGGTTAAACCGCGCTCTGAAAAGGTTGCCGTCATCGGTGCCGGTCCGGCGGGCCTTGGCTGTGCCGACATCCTGGTGCGTCAGGGCGTGAGCGTAGAGGTGTTCGATCGTTACCCGGAGATCGGCGGGCTGCTTACCTTTGGCATCCCCTCTTTTAAGCTGGAAAAACAGCTGATGATTAATCGACGCGACATTTTCAGCGAGATGGGTATCCGGTTTCATCTTAACTGCGAGGTGGGGCGCGACATCGCTTTTAGCGAACTATTGAAAGAATACGACGCCGTCTTCCTTGGCGTTGGCACCTACGGACTGATGCGAGCTGGCCTTGAGCATGAAGAGGCGCCCGGCGTGCTACAGGCCTTGCCTTATCTGATCGCCAATACGCGTCGGGTGATGGGGATCGGGGACGACCCTGAGGCGCCCTACATTTCGCTAACTGGTAAACGCGTCGTCGTGTTGGGCGGCGGCGATACCGCCATGGACTGCCTGCGCACCGCGGTGCGACAGCAGGCAAGCGAGGTGATTTGCGCCTATCGACGTGATGAAAAAAGCATGCCGGGCTCGAAAAAAGAGGTGACTAACGCCCGTGAAGAGGGCGTGGAATTTATGTTTAACGTGTTGCCGCAGTATATCGAACTGGATGTTGAAGGCGTATTAAGCGGTATCGGCCTGGTACGTACCGCGCCCGGCCAGCCCGGCAGCGATGGCAGACGTCGCCCTGAACCGCTGGCCGGTTCGGAGTTCGTGCTTAAAGCGGACGCGCTGATCATGGCATTTGGTTTTCAACCCCATGCTATGCCGTGGCTGAGCGGACACGGCGTTGATTTTGATCGCTGGGGGCTGATAAAAACCGGCGGTGCAGGGCGTACGCCAACGCAGACGGCAAATCCGAAAGTTTTTGCCGCCGGGGATGCGGTGCACGGCGCCGATCTGGTAGTCACCGCCATGGCGGAAGGACGCCGTGCCGCCAGGGAGATGATCATGATGTTTAACAACAGTATTCAGGAGCAGGGAGCATGAATAACTTCATTGTTGCCACCGCAGAACGCTGCATTGGCTGCCACACCTGTGAAGTCGCCTGTGCGGTCATCCACGCCGGGACAATTGCGGTGAGCGACGCGGACTATTTCCCGCGCCTCCGGGTCATCCGGGAAGGGGTAATCAGCGCGCCCGTGATGTGTCGTCAATGTGAACGTGCGCCCTGTATCGCCGCCTGCCCGGTTGATGCGCTGCGGCAGGGCGAAAACGGCATTGAGGCGCTGGACGCGCGCTGCATCGATTGCAAAAGCTGCATGGTCGCCTGCCCGTTCGGTGCCATTGAGATTGTCAGACGCGTTGCCGACGCCGAAAAAAGGGAGGAGCGTTTGATTGCAAAATGCGACCTCTGCGCCGCCAGCGACGACGGCCCTGCCTGCGTTCGCGTTTGTCCTACCGAGGCGCTGGCGCTGGTCACGCCAGCCGCTCTGGATGCGCAACAGCGAAAACGGCAGCAGCAAGTCGCGCAGAAAATGGCCGGTGTTAGCTCGTTATAAAGGAGAACTCAGTAATGGAAAACGTTATTACCGTCTGTCCCTATTGCGGCTGCGGCTGCAAAATCGCCTTACAGATCAGGGAAGGAAAAATCGTCGGCGCCACAGGTGCGCAGGGCGTGACCAATCAGGGTGAGCTGTGTCTTAAAGGCTATTTCGGCTGGGAATTTCTCAACGACACACGTCGGCTCACGCCGCGCCTGAAGCAGCCCGCCATTCGCCGCAAACGCGGTGGGCCGTTTGAAGCCGTCAGTTGGGATGAAGCGATCGCTTTTGTCAGCTCGCGATTGAAAAAGATCCGCGAACGCCACGGCCCGGAAAGTATTATGGCCACCGGCTCCTCGCGCGGACCCGGCAATGAAACCAACTACGTAATGCAAAAATTTGTTCGCGCGGTGCTGGGCAGTAATAACGTCGACTGCTGCGCACGCGTCTGCCACGCGCCCTCGGTCGCTGGCCTGCAAATGACGCTGGGCAACGGCGCAATGAGCAATTCCATTGAAGATATTGAAAAAAGCGATTGCCTGCTGATTTTTGGCTATAACGCGGCGGACTCGCATCCTGTCATTGCCCGGCGCATTTTACGCGCGCGGGATCGGGGCGCCAAAATCATCGTCTGCGATCCGCGCTACATCGAAAGCGCGAGGTTGGCCGATCTCTGGCTACCGCTGAAAAACGGCAGCAACATGGCACTGGTCAACGCATTCGCCAATGTGCTGGTCACGGAGAAGCTATGGAACCGCAGCTACATTGATAAATATGTGGAGGGTGTTGAAGAGTGGCTGGAGGTGGTGAATCGCTATACGCCCGAATCAGTCAGTGACATTACCGGTCTGGCTCCGGATCTCATCCGTCAGGCCATGCGCATTTACGCTACAGCGAAAAATGCCACCATATTATGGGGCATGGGCGTTACCCAATGGGGACAAGGTGTGGACGTGGTAAAAGGGCTGTCCGGGCTGGCGTTGGCAACCGGAAACTTTGGTCGTCCGGGCGTAGGCGTCGGGCCAGTCAGAGGGCAAAATAATGTGCAGGGTGCCTGCGACATGGGCGCTTTGCCAAATTTGTTTCCTGGTTATCAATCCGTTACGGATAAGAAGACGCGCGATAAGTTTGCGGCCGCGTGGGGCGTCAGCACGCTCAGCGATAAGCCAGGCCACGCCATTACCGATGTTCCTCATCTGGCGCTGGAGGGAAAACTACGCGCCTACTGGATAATGGGCGAAGATCCCCTGCAAACCGAACCTGACCTCGCCCTGATGCGCCGGGCGATGGAAAAGCTGGAGCTGATTATCGTGCAGGATATTTTCATGACCAAAACGGCGGAAGTGGCCGACGTGCTGCTGCCCGCCACCAGTTGGGGCGAGCATGAAGGCGTTTATACCAGCGCGGATCGCGGCTTTCAGCGCTTTTATAAAGCGGTGGCGCCGCAGGGCAACGTGCTGCCCGACTGGGAAATTATCAGTCGAATGGCGCGGGCGATGGGCTATCCGATGCAATATAAAAATAATGAAGAGATCTGGAATGAACTGCGTGCGCTTTGTCCGCTCTTTGCCGGCGTCACCTGGGAAAAAATGGCAGATTTAGGCTATGTGCAGTGGCCCTGTGGCGACGAGCAGCATCCCGGCACGCCCTGGCTTTACGAGAACAATGTTTTCTCTCGTCCCTCCGGCAAAGGTCTGCTCTTCGCCTGCGACTGGCGACCGCCGCAGGAGAACATCAGTGCCGAATGGCCGCTGGTGTTATGTACCGTTCGCGAGGTTGGCCACTACAGTTGCCGCTCCATGACTGGCAACTGCCATGCGCTGAGCGCTCAGGCCGACGAGCCGGGCAGGGTGCAGATGAATACGCAGGACGCCGCTCAACTCGGCATTAACGATGGCGAACTGGTGTGGGTTTCTTCGCGCAGGGGCAAGGTTATCAGCCGGGCCGCGGTCAGCGAGCGCACCAATCGCGGCGCGGTCTATATGACCTATCAATGGTGGATTGGCGCCTGTAACGAACTGACGGTGGATGTCGTCGATCCCGTCTCGAAAACGCCGGAATTTAAGTATTGTGCGGTGAAAATTGAAAAAATCGACGACGCGAACTGGGCGGAGAATTACGTCAATGAACGCTACACGCAATTGAAAAAAAGACTGGCGGAGACGGCCGCGCCGCTGGCGTAAAGCCATAACAAAACGCCCCGAATCGGGGCGTCAGGATTACTTCAGCGTAATCGTTTTGATGATGCTTTCCGCATCGGTTTGCGACTGCTGCTGGTTATCCGCTGGCAGGGTGATTTGCAGCGTCAGCAGTTTGCCTTCGCTTTTCGCCAGCACCACGCTTGACCAGGAAGACTGGTTTTTGGCTGAAATAACAGAATCCAGCTGCTGCGCGGGCTGGCCCTTCAAATCAATTGATTTGTTGGAAACCAGCTGAAGCTGCGGATCGCGATTGCGCTGTTGCTGCTCCAGACGTTTAGCGAGCACGTCCAGGCTCTCGTTTGTCGCATCGCCTTCAATCACGATAAGAGCTTTTTGCCCGGTGGCATCGGCGTAAACGTGCATGTTATTAGACTGCGTGCCCATTTTTCCGCTCTGATCGGACATGCCCGCAGGCAGAGTAAAGCTCAGCTTGCCGTCCAGTAATGTCACGTTTTGGCTGCTCTGGCTGCTGCTCACGCCATTGTCATCGGCTGCGGCTTTGTCATCGTTGCCGTCGCAGGCGGCCAGTCCGACCACCAGTAAGCCGATACCGGCGTACTTCACTAGATTACGCATTATTCTTCCTTTTACGTTAGTTCAGCCACTCATAAGATAATAATTGCTCAGCAAAAGCAACCGACTATCAGACTAGCCGAAGCTCGCCTGTGCGCCAGTAGATTTTTCCGCTAAGCGCTTCAGCATCGCATTCAGCAGCACGCCATAGGCAGGCAGGAAGAAGACCAGGCAAATAAGGAGCTTGAAGCTGTAATCCACCAGCGCGATTTCCACCCAGTGCTGCGCCATAAAGGCATCGGTGCTCTTGTAAAACGCGATAAAAAAGAAGGCCAGCGTATCGCTGATGTTCCCTAAAAACATGGCGGTAGCAGGCGCCAGCCACCACTGCGGCCGCTGACGCAGACGGTTAAAGACGTGCACATCGAGGATCTGCCCCAGCGCGTAGGCCATAAAGCTGGCGCAGGCGATACGCGCCACGAAGAGATTGAACGCCTGTAGCGCAGGGAACCCCTGCCATTCTCCCTGGTAAAACAGCGCTGAAACGGCGTAGGAGATAAACAACGCGGGGACCATCACGGCCAGAATGATGCGGCGGGCCAGCGGCGCGCCGAAAATGCGCACGGTCAGATCGGTTGCCAGGAAAATAAACGGAAAGCTGAAGGCGCCCCAGGTGGTATGGAAACCAAAGATGGAAATGGGCAGCTGCACCAGATAGTTACTGGAGGTGATCACCAGCACGTGGAATAACGACAGCCAGATCAGCGCGTGTCTACGCTGACGAGAAGAGAACGAAATCATCAATGTGCCTTTTTGAACAGTGGGGTGAGGGAACCCAATTAATCATGTCTCGCGGTGCGAGTGCGCGGCATGTTACTCCATCAGTCTGCCAATGCAACGGTTAATTTATGCGCAAACGTTTTCGCATGGTGCGAGGTTGCGAAGGACGCTGCGGCGGGTAAAATAGCGGACAACTGTAATCCGTCTGAGAGCGCCATGAACAATCTGTTCGCCAATCCTGACAAAACCCTTGATGCCCTGGGCCTGCGCTGCCCGGAGCCGGTGATGATGGTGCGCAAAACCGTGCGTCACATGGCAGAGGGCGAAACGCTGTTGATCATTGCTGACGATCCCGCCACCACGCGCGACATACCCGGCTTCTGCCGCTTTATGGAGCATACGCTGGTGGCGCAAAATACCGATGAAATGCCCTACCGCTATTTATTGAAGAAAGGGCTTTAAGACTTATTTCTGCCGCAGCAGGCGAAGTGCGTTAGCGGTCACTAACGCGGTGGCGCCTGAGTCCGCCAGTACCGCCAGCCACAGGCCGGTTATTCCCAATAACGTGGTGAGCAGAAACACGGCCTTCAGCCCCAGTGCAATCGCCACGTTTTGACGGATGTTGACATGGGTGGCGCGCGACAGGCGGATCATCGCGGCAAGCCCGCCCAGTCGGTTGTGCGTCAGCGCCGCGTCGGCCGTCTCCAGCGCGACGTCGCTGCCGCTGCCCATTGCAATGCCGATGGTGGCTGCCTTCATGGCGGGCGCGTCGTTGATGCCGTCGCCCACCATCGCAACCGGTGTTTTCTGGTTCAGTTCGGCAATGGCCGCCACTTTTTCAGCAGGCAGCAGCCCGGCACGATGCGCGATACCCAGTTCACCGGCAATCACCGCCGCCGCGCGGGCGTTATCGCCGGTGAGCATAATGCAATCGATATTCATGGCTTTCAGTTCCGCAAGCGCGGCTCGCGCGTCCTCGCGCAAATTATCGCGCAGGCCAATCAGGCCGGTTGGGTTGCCCTCTTTTAACAGCACTACTACCGTTTGTCCCGTCGACTCAAGCGCGATAACTCTTTCCAACGCTTCTGCCTGCAATAAATTTGCTTCAAGCCGCGAAGGCGCAATCAGAGATAGTTTGTAACCACTCACAAACCCCTCAATGCCGCTGCCCGGAAGGGCGTGTAGATCGGAGGCGGCGGGAACCTTCAGTTCTGACGCCTGCGCTCTGGCAACAATGGCCTGCGCCAGCGGGTGCGTCGAACCGGTTTCAATGGCGGCAGCGTTTGCCAGGATTTCTGTTTCGCTTATGTTTGCCAGCGCCACCACCGCCATCACCTGCGGCTTCCCGGCCGTCAGCGTGCCGGTTTTATCAAATGCCACCGTGCCAATACCGTTCAGGCTCTCCAGCGCCGCCCCGCCTTTAATCAGCGCACCGCGACGGGTTGCCGCCGCCAGCGCTGAGGTAATGGCCGCCGGCGTGGAGATGACCAGCGCGCACGGGCAGCCAATCAGCAACAGCGTCAGGCCTTTATAGATCCACGGCTGCCAGGCCGCGGCAAACAGCAGCGGCGGTATCACCGCCGCCAGCAATGAGAGCGCCATAATCATCGGCGTATAGATACGACTGAAGCGATCGAGAAAACGCTCAATGGGCGCCCGACGCGTCTCCGCTTCCTCAATCAGATGAAGAATACGATCGATAGCGCTCTCGCCCGGCTGCGAGGTGACTTCCAGCCTGACCTGACGATCGATGCTCAGGCTCCCTGCGGTGAGCCGTTCTCCCTGTCGGCGATCAACCGGCACCGACTCGCCGGTCAGTGCGCTTTCGTCGAAGCTGGCAAAAGGGGAAAGCAGCTTCGCATCGGTTGGCAGTCGGGAGCCGGGCGCAACCTCAATAATATCGCCGGGGCGAAGCGCAGCCGGCGAAACAACCTCTCGCGTTTCATGACGAATGCGGACGGCATTTTCCGGCTGGAGGGCCATCAGAGCAGTGATGCCGCGACGCGCGCGCCCGGCCGCAAATGCTTCCAGACGTTCGCCAAGCATAAACAGCAGCAGTACCATAGCCGCCTCTGCCGTGGCGCCGATAAACAGCGCACCCACCGCTGCCACGCTCATCAGCGTTTCGATAGAAAAGGGCGCGCCACTTCTCATCAGGCGCAACGCGTTGCGTGCCACCGGAAAGACGCCGACCAGCGTGGTAACAATGAAAGCTATGTATCCCGCCTGCGCGTCAACCTGCTCAATCAGCCAGCTGGCCGTCATCAGCACGGCCAGAAGAATAAGCAAACCGTTTTCCTGCCAGAAACCGGGTGTTTTGGCCTCTGTTCGCGGCGTATCGTTGCGGTGGAGCGAAAATCCTGCGCGACCGACCGCCTCCTCAACCTCACTGCGCACGTCCTCACTGGCGCTGACGGCCAGTTTTTGCGTGGCAAACAGGACGCGAACATCATTCACCGCCGCGAGTCGCGCTACCGCGTTTTCGATTTTTCGGGCGCAGGCGGGGCAGTCCATACCGGTAATTTGCCAGCTGTAGCTATCGCCTGTGTCGGGCGCCGGGCGCGGTGTCTCACTGGCGCAGCAGGCGCCCTGCGTGCAGCAGTCGGGCGCAGGGGCGACAATGGCGGAGATTTTGCCGATGACCGGCGCGGGTTGCAGGCCGCCGTTACGATCGCGGCGAGAAGTGGGCTGATGCATGACGTCTCCTGATGCGGACGATGAGAAAAGTTCTCATCGTCACGCATCTTACACTCTGGAGCTGACTCCAGAGTCAAGACGCAATGCGGTCAGAGATAGAGTGAGCGCACAATCATGAAGTGTCCGGCAAAGTAACAGGCAGCGATAATGGCGCTATCAGCAGAGAAGCGGCGGCGATAATGCGTGATATACCAGATAATATTCGCCAACAGCAATAATGATGAACCCACCATGATTGAGAACGTATAATCGGTCGGACGGAAGAAGTACTGCTCCGTTGCCAGCCAGACCATCAGCAGCGTCATACCGATAAACGTGCAGACGGGCCAGCGCAAATCTGCCAGACGGCTCCAGATTGTGGCGATCAGCGCCACGCCAATCAGCAACACCACCAGGGGGATTGGCCAGAAAAAGGTCAGCGTCATATGACTGGCGAAACAGATCGTATAGAGCAGATGCGACAGAAAGAAAGCGCCAATGGCATAGAGCGTGCGCTTGTTGGGCAGCAGCGTCAGCGCGTCGCCGACCAGCGTGGCTAACAGCCCGAAGAGGATCAGATAGTCCGTGGTATTGAGCACCGGCGCCTGCCAGGCGAGCGCCAACAGTAAAAGAAGGGTAACCGGTTTGAAAACCCAGCGCTGCCACTGTGGCCCGCGATAAGATGCATCGACATACAGCCAGCCGGAAAAACAGACTGCCAGAAAAGACCAAATCATAATGTGTCCCTTTGTTGAGAGGCAAAACTCCAAAAATTCTGAAATGAGTCTAGGACAGAGCAGCACAATGTGACAATGAGAGGGCTCTGGTTGTATCCTTGCCAGCCGATGTTCAATCCAGCAGTGACCAGGAGGAGAGAGAAAACGTGAAGCCGCCTCTGATTTTTTTTATCGTACTGGCCGTTATCGCCGTGCTGGCGACAAGACAATTTATTAAGCAGCGGCGTGAAGTCGCGGTAAATGATGCGTCGCCCGTCAAATCGTTGCCGGTTGAAGTAAAGGCAAAACGCGAAGTGCCGGTGTCGAACCGACGTTCGCGGCAGCGCGAAGCGATCCCGGTTGAGGAGATGCGCTATGAAGCGTGGTTTCATCCGCTTAACGGCGCGGGCGACTTCAAACTGGTGCTTGAAGCGCGTGACTACCATCAGATTGATAAAGGCGAGCGGGGCGAACTCAGAGTGAAAGGCACGCGTTTCGTGTCGTTCTCCGCCCGCACGTCAGCCGCGCAGAGCGCGTCGCCCGCGCGGTGAGCACTACTGCTTTGGCAGGTTTTTTTTCTGCCAGGCGAGCAGTTCGAAGACGCCGAAAAAGAAGATTTTGGCCTGCGTTATGCCGCTCAGCTTTGGCGCCGTTTTAGGCTGAGTGGCGCGCATCAGCACCAGTTGCAGGCCGTGCATAATCACCATAAAAAGAAGCGCGACATCGATAAAATACTTCAGCGGTTTTGGAAACGGGTGAACAAAGTTGAACAGTAAAAATGCCCATACGCAGAGCATTAACAACCTTCCCAGATTAATCAGCATGGTTTTCTCCCTGGTTTTCATCGGCGCGACGAATAAAGAGGCGGCAGGCGACCTGACCGGCGACTTTTTCGCGATGCGGCTGCCAGTTTTGCGGCAGCGGCGGTAAACCGTTCTCCACTTCGCTTTCAACGTAGATCAGCGCATCTTCCGCCAGCCAGCCTTTGGTTTCCAGCAGCGTCAGCGTTTGCTCAAGCAGGCCTTTGCGAAACGGCGGATCGATAAACACCACGTCGTACGGTTCGCCATTCTGCTCCAGCCACTTCAGTGCGTTGGCGTTAATCACGTTTCCCGTTTGCGCGCCCAGCGTGGCGAGATTTTTTTCAAGCTGCTGCGCAACCGGGCGCTCCAGCTCCAGCAGCGTGGCGGAAGCGGCATGACGTGAAAGCGCCTCCAGCGCCAGCGCGCCGCTGCCGGCGAAGCAGTCCAGACAGCGCGCGCCCTGTATCACCGGCGCCAGCCAGTTAAACAGCGTTTCACGAATGCGGTCGGTGGTGGGACGAAGCCCGGCGCTGTCGGGCACCGGCAGTTTTCTGCCGCGCCACTGGCCGCCAATAATGCGGATCTGACCGGCTGCGCCGCTGCGGTTTTTTTTATTCATACTGCTCAGCTCTTCATAATTTGTTGCACAGTTTAACCGGCTTGGCGGGCCGGGGAAACACGGGCGCTGTGTCGCGCTGGCAGGAAAGTGTTAGACTAAAGAGATGATTTTCAGAGACCTGACAGATTTTCCCCCGCGAGGAGAGTGGTTGTACCATGGCAAAGAATAAAAAACGTGGCTTTTTTTCCTGGCTGGGATTAGGACGCGACGAGAAGGACGCGCCCGAAGAGACGACAGAGAAGCCGGAAGAACAGCCCGCCGCCGTTGCAGAGACGCCGGAAGCTGCGGTGGAACAGCAGGCGGAAGAGTGGGTTGAACTGACGGAAACCGTCGCCCGCGAGCAGGCCGAAGAAGCCCCTTCCATCGCCACCGGACCTCTCTCTGCGCCTGAAGAGGAGACGCTGCCGGTAACAACACCTGCGCCGAAAGAAGAGATCCTGCCGGAGGAACTGCCGGTAACAGCATCAGCGCCGAAAGAAGAGATCCTGCCGGAGGAACTGCCGGTAACGACGCCAGCGCTTAAAGAAGAGATCCTGCCGGAGGAACTGCCGGTAACGACGCCAGCGCCGAAAGAAGAGATCCTGCCAGAAGAAGCGCCCATCGTTTCCGCGCCGGAAGACGCCGAACTGATTGATAAAGCGCATTCGCTGGCGGCAGCGCTGGATATTGTCGAGCAGGTCGAACAAGAGCGTCCGACGAAAGAAGGTTTCTTTGCCCGCCTGAAGCGCAGCCTGGTCAAAACGCGTCAGAATCTCGGTTCAGGATTTGTCGGATTGTTTCGCGGCAAGAAAATCGATGACGATCTGTTTGAAGAGCTGGAAGAGCAGTTGCTGATTGCCGACGTCGGCGTTGAAACCACGCGTCGAATCATCACTAATCTTACCACGCAGGCGAATCGCAAGCAGCTGCGTGATGCGGAAGCGCTTTACGGCCTGCTTAAGCAGGAGATGTCAGAAATTCTGGCGAAGGTTGACCAACCGCTGGACGTGGGTGGAAAAACGCCGTTTGTGATTTTAATGGTCGGCGTCAACGGCGTGGGTAAAACCACCACCATCGGCAAACTGGCGCGCCAGTATCAGGCCGAAGGAAAATCGGTGATGTTGGCGGCAGGCGATACCTTCCGCGCCGCCGCCGTCGAACAGCTTCAGGTCTGGGGGCAGCGCAACAATATTCCGGTTATTGCCCAGCACACTGGCGCAGACTCCGCTTCGGTGATTTTTGATGCCATCCAGGCCGCTAAGGCGCGCCATGTGGACGTGCTGATTGCGGATACCGCCGGACGTTTGCAGAACAAGGCGCATCTGATGGAAGAGCTGAAAAAAATTACCCGCGTAATGAAGAAACTTGATGAGCAGGCGCCTCACGAAGTGATGCTGACTATTGATGCCAGCACGGGGCAAAACGCTATCAGCCAGACTAAGCTGTTCCACGAAGCGGTGGGCCTGACCGGCATCACGCTGACCAAGCTCGACGGCACCGCAAAAGGCGGGGTGATCTTCTCGGTTGCCGACCAGTTCAGCATTCCGATCCGCTACATTGGCGTGGGTGAAGGGATTGAAGATTTGCGCACGTTTAAGGCACACGATTTTATTGAGGCACTTTTTGCCCGAGAGGACTCATTTGAATGATTCGCTTTGAAGAGGTCAGTAAGGCTTATCTCGGCGGTCGGCAGGCGCTTCAGGGCGTGGATTTTCATCTGCAACCGGGCGAGATGGCGTTTCTGACCGGGCATTCCGGGGCAGGGAAAAGCACCTTGCTAAAGCTAATCTGTGGCATTGAACGCCCCAGCGCAGGACAGATTTGGTTCAGCGGGCATGACATCAGCCGACTGAAAAACAGCGAAGTGCCGTTTTTGCGTCGGCAAATCGGTATGATCTTCCAGGATCACCATCTGCTGATGGATCGCCCGGTTTATGACAATGTGGCGATCCCACTGATCATCAGCGGGGCGAGCGGAGAAGATATTCGCCGTCGCGTCTCTGCCGCGCTGGATAAGGTCGGGCTGCTGGATAAAGCAAAAAGCTATCCTGTCCAGCTTTCAGGCGGCGAGCAACAGCGCGTGGGCATTGCGCGCGCGGTGGTGAATAAACCCGCCGTTCTGCTGGCCGATGAACCGACCGGTAACCTTGACGATGCGCTGTCGGAAGATATTTTGCGTCTGTTTGAAGAGTTTAACCGCGTTGGCGTCACTGTGCTGATGGCGACGCACGACAGCGGGCTGATTGCCCGCCGCAACTATCGCCTGATGACGCTGAATCAGGGGCGTTTGCACGGAGGCTTCGGTGGTCAATAAACGTAATAAACGCGCTGCCGCCCCGAAACCGGCAAGGCAGAAGCAGCCTTCTAAAAGCAAGGCCCTCAAGGGCGGCTGGCAGGAGCAATGGCGCTACGCGCTGCGCGGAACGCTTTCGGATATGTGGCGACAGCCGCTGGCAACGTTGCTGACGGTAATGGTTATTGCCATTTCACTGACCCTGCCGAGCGTATGCTATATGGTCTGGAAAAACGTCAACCAGGCGGCCGAGCAGTGGTATCCGGCGCCACAGCTTACCGTTTACTTCAGTAAAACGCTTGATGATGATGCGGCGGAAAGCGTGGTGGCGCAGCTCAAGAAAGAAGACGGCGTGGATAAGGTGAACTATCTGTCGCGTGAAGAAGCGATGGGCGAGTTCCGTAACTGGTCAGGATTCGGTGGCGCAATGGATATGCTTGAGCAGAATCCACTGCCCGCCGTGGCTATTATCACGCCAAAGCTGAATTTCCAGAACTCTGACACCATGAACAACCTGCGCGATCGCGTGGCAAAAGTTCAGGGCATTGATGAAGTGAAGATGGATGACAGCTGGTTCGCGCGGCTGGCGGCGCTCACGGGCCTGGTGGGTCAGGTGGCGACCATAATCGGCGTACTGATGGTGGTGGCGGTTTTTCTGGTGATCGGCAACAGCGTGCGGCTCAGCATCTTTGCCCGTCGCGATACCATTAACGTGCAGAAGCTGATCGGCGCCACCGACGGCTTTATCCTGCGGCCCTTCCTGTATGGCGGCGCGCTGCTGGGTTTCGCTGGCGCGCTGTTGTCGCTGGTGCTTTCAGAAGCGCTGGTGCTGCGTCTCGAATCGGTCGTGACGCAGGTTGCGGCGGTGTTTGGTACGACCTTCAGCCTGCATGGTCTGGCGTGGGATGAATGCCTGCTATTGTTGCTGACTTCGGCGATGATCGGCTGGATCGCCGCCTGGCTGGCAACGGTACAACATTTACGTCGCTTTACGCCGCAGTAACCTCTTTACATGTTTTTTTAGTATAATATTCTCTTGCCGTCCGGGTATCGACGGCAGGGGAAACGAGCTTATCTGCTATACTTTCCCCGCCCTGAGCCGTGTTTAGTTTATACACCGGGCAATATGAACTTGTGGATAACTTTGCGGTCGAAGTAGCACAGATTGCTTCCATTTTCTGCTGCTGCTCACGTATTCTTGGGGATTGTGCAGGGAAATGCGCGGCAATAATGATAAATACTGAGAGGGCTTGAATGACCAAAGAAATGCAAACTTTAGCTATTGCTCCTTTAGGCAACCTGGATTCCTATATTCGGGCAGCCAACGTCTGGCCTATGCTGACGGCAGAAGAGGAAAAAGCGCTGGCTGAACGGCTGCATTACCAGGGCGATCTGGATGCAGCCAAGACGCTGATCCTGTCTCACCTGCGCTTTGTTGTTCACGTTGCTCGTAACTATTCAGGCTACGGCCTGCCGCAGGCCGATCTGATTCAGGAAGGTAACATCGGCCTGATGAAAGCAGTGCGTCGTTTTAATCCCGAAGTCGGCGTGCGTCTGGTTTCCTTCGCCGTGCACTGGATCAAAGCGGAGATCCACGAGTACGTGCTGCGTAACTGGCGCATCGTGAAGGTAGCCACGACGAAAGCACAGCGCAAGCTGTTCTTTAACCTGCGTAAAGCCAAGCAGCGTCTGGGCTGGTTCAACCAGGACGAAGTCGAAATGGTGGCCCGCGAGCTGGGCGTTTCCAGTAAAGACGTGCTGGAGATGGAGTCGCGGATGGCGGCGCAGGACATGACCTTCGATCCGACGCCGGACGACGAAGGCGAAGGTCGCTCAATGGCGCCGATGCTCTATCTTCAGGACAAATCTTCTGACTTTGCCGACGGCATAGAAGAGGATAACTGGGATGCGCACGCTGCCGATAAACTCAGCGACGCAATGCAGGGTCTGGACGAGCGCAGTCAGGATATCATCCGTGCGCGCTGGCTGGACGACGACAACAAGATCACCTTGCAGGAACTGGCCGATAAATATGGCGTTTCCGCAGAGCGTGTGCGTCAGCTTGAAAAGAACGCGATGAAAAAACTGCGCGTGGCAATAGAAGCGTAACGCAGGTTGCGGTAGTCACTGAAGGGCAGCGCTTGAGCTGCCCTTTTTGCTGTCAGCGCCGCAGACAGGACCAGCCGCCCGTCCCGGCAATAAATCCGCCGTTTTGCATAAACGCCGCCACGATTTCCCGGTCGACGTTATCAACATCGGCAATCCACCACTGCGTCACGGCCGGATTTTGCGCCAGCGTCTCTGAGAGCAGATAGCTGCCAACCCCACGACGACGCGTCACCTCCCGTACCATCAACCCCTCCAGCTCGCCTGATGTGCCTTCTACAGTGACCCGCACCGCCGCCAGCAGCCGATCGTTAAATTTCGCGGCATAAAGCTGATGCTGTTCATTAAGGCTTTTTTCAGCGTCGTCCAGATTTGCCCCTGGCCAGATTTTTGCCAGATCGAGGCGATCCTGAGCAGAAAATTGATGCAGCCTGATAACCGTTAATTTCATGTGCAGTACCGGAAGCCTGAAAAGGCATATTGTAGCGAAAAGGCGCGCATCGTCGCGCGTAACTTTTCCTGGGTGAAAACAAATCAATCTGTTTGCTGCTGCATCATACAGCAGTCGATTTATTCAACTACCCTTTTCAGGGCAGCGCAATTCGCTGGTATTTGGCGAAAACTTCAACCATTTCTTCCAGTAGTTTATCCTGTGTCCTGCGAAGATTTCGCAATATGTAAGTTGATTTACAGAAGAAAATTCCTGTTTAATAACCTGAAATGTAAAGCCTTATTAATAAAGACTACTGTGAAACGCGCTAACTTGTTATTCCTCAAGCTTTTACGCGGATTCACAGGTATAAAAATAGCAAACACAACAGATGGGGTAGGTTGGATGAAAATCACTCAAGGTCGCGCACTGCTGGCAGGCTGTATTGCTCTGGCGATGAGTCACGCGGCGGTAGCGAAAGAGATCAAAATTGCGATTGTGGGCGCGATGTCTGGCCCGGTTGCTCAGTACGGCGACATGGAATTTACCGGTGCGAAGCAGGCCATCGCCGATATTAATGCAAAAGGCGGCGTCAACGGCGACAAGCTGGTCGGCGTGGAATATGACGACGCCTGCGATCCCAAGCAGGCCGTGGCGGTTGCCAACAAAGTGATTAACGATGGCATCCGCTACGTAATCGGCCATCTCTGCTCCTCATCCACTCAGCCTGCTTCCGATATTTATGAAGATGAAGGCGTGCTGATGGTCACCCCGGCCGCAACCAACGCTGATTTAACCACACGCGGTTATAAAACCATTATGCGCACCACCGGTCTGGACTCCGACCAGGGGCCAACCGCAGCGAAATACATTCTCAGTGAAATCAAACCGCAGCGCATCGCCGTTATTCATGACAAACAACAATATGGCGAAGGCCTGGCGCGCTCGGTGCGTGACAGTCTGAAAAAATCTAACGGCAACGTGGTGATGTTTGAAGGGATTACCGCAGGCGATAAAGATTTCTCCACGCTGGTGGCGCGCCTGAAGAAAGAAAACGTCGATTTCGTCTATTTTGGCGGTTACTACCCGGAAATGGGGCAGATCCTGCGTCAGTCACGCGCGGCCGGTCTGAAAACCCAGTTTATGGGCCCGGAAGGCGTCGGCAACTCTTCGCTCTCTAATATTGCCGGTGCGGCGTCAGAAGGCATGCTGGTCACCCTGCCGAAGCGTTACGATCAGGTGCCTGCGAACAAAACCATTGTGGATGCATTAAAAGCGAAGAAACAGGATCCGACCGGCCCGTTCGTCTGGACAACTTACGCAGCGCTGCAATCGCTGGTTGCCGGTATGGAGCGTAGTAAAAGCGCCGAGCCGGAAGATATCGCGAAAAACCTGAAAGAAGGCGCGGCGGTTCCTACGGTAATGGGCGACCTGACCTGGGACCAGAAGGGCGATCTGAAAGGCTTCGAGTTTGGTATTTTCAAATGGCATGCTGACGGTTCCTCCACCACCGTGAAGTGATCCGGAGCTGCATAATAAAGGCGATTTAACTCCTCGCCGATAACATCAACGTCTGGCAAAACAGCGCCAGACGTTCTCTTCGCGCCAGCGGAAAGAAGTAAGGTATTAGGTATGTCCGAGCAGTTCCTCTATTTTTTACAGCAAATGTTCAACGGCGTCACGCTGGGGAGCACCTATGCGCTGATCGCCATTGGCTACACCATGGTTTACGGCATTATCGGCATGATTAACTTCGCCCACGGCGAGGTCTACATGATCGGTAGCTACGTTTCATTTATCGTTATTGCCGCGCTGATGATGATGGGTATCGATGCCGGCTGGATGCTGATTGGCGCCGGGTTCATCGCCGCGCTGGTGATTGCCAGCGCATACGGCTGGAGTATTGAGCGCGTCGCGTACCGTCCCGTCCGTTCATCCAAGCGTCTTATTGCGCTGATTTCCGCCATCGGCATGTCCATTTTTTTGCAAAACTACGTGAGTCTGACGCAGGGTTCACGCGACCTGGCGCTGCCGGGCCTGATTGCCGGTCAGTGGACGCTGGGCGAAAGCAACGGCTTTGCCGCAACGATTTCCAGCATGCAGATTGTGATCTGGGTGGTGACCTTTATTGCGATGCTGGCGCTGACGCTGTTTATTCGCTATTCCCGCATGGGCCGCGCCTGCCGCGCCTGCGCGGAAGATCTGAAAATGGCCAGCCTGCTGGGCATCAACACCGATCGCGTTATTTCCCTGACCTTTGTGATCGGCGCCGCCATGGCGGCGGTGGCGGGCGTGCTGCTCGGCCAGTTCTACGGCGTGATTAATCCCTACATCGGCTTTATGGCCGGGATGAAAGCCTTTACCGCAGCGGTTCTGGGCGGCATTGGCAGCATTCCGGGGGCCATGCTGGGTGGCCTGATCCTCGGCATTGCCGAGGCGCTCACGTCCGCCTACCTGAGCACGGAATATAAAGACGTGGTCTCGTTTGCGCTGCTGATCGTCGTGCTGCTGGTGATGCCGACCGGCATTTTGGGGCGCCCGGAGGTTGAGAAGGTATGAAACATCTTAACCTTATCAACGCTATCACTTCGTCGCTGATGCTGCTGGTGCTGGCCGCGTTCTTTATGGGAATGCGCCTTGGGCTTGAGGGAACGCATCTGGTGGTGCACAGCGCCGACAGCGTGCGCTGGCAGTGGATTGCCGCAGGCTGCGTTGTGGTCTTTTTCTTTCAACTGCTGAAGCCGCTGTTTCAACAAGGATTGAAAAAAGTTTCCGGCCCCGCGCTGGTGCTGCCGGGTATTGATGGTTCCACGCCGAAGCAAAAGCTCTTTATGCTGCTGCTGTTGGTGGCCGCCGTCGCCTGGCCGTTCATGGTATCGCGTGGCACCGTGGACATCGCCACGCTGACGATGATCTACGTCATTCTCGGCCTGGGGCTGAACGTGGTGGTGGGGCTTTCCGGCCTGCTGGTACTCGGCTATGGCGGCTTTTATGCCATCGGCGCCTATACATTTGCCCTGCTGAACCACTACTACGGCCTGGGCTTTTGGGAGTGTCTGCCGCTGGCCGGGCTGGTAGCAGCGATGTTTGGCCTGCTGCTCGGTTTCCCGGTGCTTCGTCTGCGCGGCGATTATCTGGCGATTGTGACGCTGGGCTTTGGCGAGATCGTGCGTATCCTGCTGCTCAATAATACGGAAATCACCGGCGGTCCTAACGGCATCAGTCAGATCCCTAAACCGTCGTTTTTTGGCCTGGAGTTTAACCGCAGCGTGCGCGACGGCGGCTGGGATACCTTCCACAATTTCTTTGGCCTGAAGTACGATCCCAGCGATCGCGTTATCTTCCTTTACATGGTGGCGCTACTGCTGGTGGTGCTGACGCTGTTTGTGATTAACCGTCTGCTACGGATGCCGCTGGGCCGCGCCTGGGAAGCGCTGCGTGAAGATGAGATCGCCTGTCGTTCGCTGGGCCTCAGCCCGACGCGCATTAAGCTCACCGCCTTTACCATCAGCGCAGCCTTTGCGGGTTTTGCCGGCAGCCTGTTTGCCGCGCGTCAGGGCTTCGTCAGTCCGGAATCCTTTACGTTTGTCGAGTCCGCTTTTGTGCTGGCTATCGTGGTGCTGGGCGGAATGGGTTCGCAGTTTGCGGTGATCCTGGCCGCCATTCTGCTGGTGGTTTCACGCGAGCTGATGCGCGACCTGAACGAATACAGCATGCTGGTATTGGGCGGCCTGATGGTGCTGATGATGATCTGGCGGCCGCAGGGGCTGCTGCCGATGAAGCGTCCGCACCTGAAGCTGACGCGCGTGGAAAAAGGAGAGCCATCATGAAGCCGGTGTTAGCCGTAAATGGCCTGATGATGCGCTTTGGCGGCCTGCTGGCGGTCAATAACGTTGAGCTGGAGCTGCGCCCGCAGGAGATCGTGTCGCTGATTGGGCCGAACGGCGCGGGTAAAACCACGGTGTTCAACTGCCTGACCGGTTTTTATCGTCCGACCGGCGGCAGTATTCGGCTGGGCGACCGCGAGCTTGCCGGGCTTTCCGGCCAGAAAATCGCCCGGATGGGCGTGGTTCGCACCTTCCAGCACGTACGCCTGTTCCGCGAAATGACGGTGATCGAAAACCTGTTAGTGGCGCAGCATCAGCATCTGAAAAGCGGCGTGTTTGCCGGGCTGCTGAAAACGCCGGGCTTCCGCAAAGCGGAGAGCGACGCGCTGGATCGCGCGGCGACCTGGCTTGATCGCGTGGGGCTGCTTGAGCTGGCTAATCGCCAGGCAGGTAACCTGGCTTACGGCCAGCAGCGTCGTCTGGAGATCGCCCGCTGCATGGTAACGCGCCCGGACATTCTGATGCTGGATGAACCGGCCGCAGGACTGAACCCTAAAGAGACGCACGAGCTGGATGAGCTTATCGCCGAACTCAGAGCCGAACATCGCGTCTCGGTACTGCTGATTGAACATGATATGAAACTGGTAATGGGTATTTCCGACCGCATTTACGTGGTGAATCAGGGCACGCCGTTGGCAAACGGCACGCCGGACGACATTCGTCATAACCCGGACGTGATCCGCGCCTACCTGGGAGAAGCATAAAATGAGTTCAATGCTCTCTCTTGATAAAGTAAGCGCCCACTACGGGAAAATTCAGGCGTTGCACAACGTCAGCCTGCACATTAATCAGGGCGAAATTGTCACGCTGATCGGCGCGAACGGCGCGGGAAAAACCACTATTCTGGGCACGCTGTGCGGTGAACCTCGCGCCACGCAGGGCACGATTACCTTTGATGGCAAAACCATCACCGACTGGCAGACCGCGCGCATTATGCGGGAGGCGATAGCTATCGTGCCGGAAGGCCGCCGGGTGTTCTCGCGCATGACGGTGGAGGAAAACCTGGCGATGGGCGGGTTTTTCGCCAGTCGCGATCGGTATCAAATTCTTATTAAACGCGTTTACGAACTGTTTCCGCGGCTTTACGAGCGGCGCGTGCAGCGGGCCGGCACCATGTCCGGCGGGGAGCAGCAGATGCTGGCGATTGGTCGTGCGCTGATGAGCCAGCCGCGTCTGTTGCTGCTGGACGAGCCGTCGCTTGGCCTGGCGCCGATCATCATTCAGCAGATCTTCGACACCATCGAGCAACTGCGCCAGGAAGGCATGACGATTTTCCTCGTCGAGCAGAACGCCAACCAGGCGTTAAAACTGGCGGATCGCGGCTACGTGCTGGAAAACGGCCACGTGGTGCTGGAGGATACCGGCGATGCGCT
>NZ_JNVB01000139.1 GCF_000770305.1 Erwinia oleae | reverse complement strand
CGCAGAGATGATCGCCGACCGCCAGGTATCGCGCGCGCTGAGCGTGCTTGGCGATTTTGTGGCCTGGCTGGGTTTTCAGCATCTGCCGGAAGCGCAGCGCCCGGAGAGTAAAATTAATCGCGGGCAGAAAATCTTCGCCAAACCGGAGGCGGGCCCCGCGCCTGGCGAGCGCCTGACTCGTTTGGCGTTGAAACCCAACAATCATGCGGCATTCTACATTTACGACTGGCTGGTGGGGTTGAATGAGATGATTTTACAGAATGCCGGCTGGTCCGCCGCCCGCGAAATTGACAGCGCGCATCGCGCCGAACTGGCTGCCATTTTGAAACTGACCGCAGGCGGAAAGTGAAGAGTAATCGACGCTGACGCTTCTGCTTATACGGTCGCGGCAAAGCTTTAGCGTCTTAAGGTTATCCTAATCTTCATTTGCGATCCTGAATTCCCCAACGGGTTTTCAGGATTTAACTATGTTTGCATATTCCCGACCAGTGATTGGTCGCGTTAGCTGGCTGATACTGTTTTCTCTCTATATTGCGCTGTTTTTAAACCTGGCTTTTTACCACAATGTGTTAAAGGCCATGCCGTTGACCTCCGCTCGCAACGTGATGGTATTTCTCTCCATGCCGGTGGTTGCCTTCAGCGTCATTAATATTGTGGTCACGCTGGCTTCATTTCTGTGTCTGGATCGTATAGTCGTTGCGCTTTTTATCCTGATGTCGGTGTTGGCGCAGTATTTTATTCAGAATTACGGCATTATTCTCGATCGCTCCATGATCCTGAATATGCTGGATACCACTGCCTCAGAAACCTTCGCATTAATGACGCCGCAACTGCTTGCGACGCTGTTCTTTGCGGGGATTGTGGTCATCGCCGCGAGTCTCTGGCTGCGTCACAAGCCTTATCCCTCTCTGATGTCGGCGATGGTTTATCGTCTGCTGAACATCCTCTGTTCTGGCCTGCTGATTATCATCGTTGCGCTACTGTTTTATAAAGATTACGCCTCGCTGTTTCGTAATAACAGAGAACTGGTCAAGTCGCTGAGTCCGTCTAACAGTATTACCGCCGTGCTTTCTTATTATCAGCACCACCGGCTACAGAATTTGCCGCTGATAAAAATTGGCGAAGATGCCAGGCTCGATCATGCAGTGGCGGGAAATACCAAAAAAAGACTGACTATTCTGATCGTTGGCGAAACGTCGCGCGGCGCTAATTTTTCGCTGGGCGGTTACGGTCGTCAGACCAACCCCCTTCTTGCGCAGGATAACGTTATCTATTTCCCTCATACCCAATCCTGCGGCACCTCTACGGCCGTATCGGTACCCTGTATGTTTTCAAATATGCCGCGCGCGCATTATGATGACGTTCGGGCAGGTCATCAGGAGGGGCTGTCAGACATTCTGCAACGCGCCGGGATCGAGGTGCTCTGGCGTGAAAATGATGGCGGCTGTAAGGGCGCGTGCGATCGCGTTCCTCATCAGGATATGAGTAGTCTGAATCTGCCGGGCATGTGCATTAAAGGCGAATGCTATGACGAGGTGCTTTTTAATAAGATTGAAGAGTATATTTCTCATCTTAACGGTGATGGCGTTATTGTTTTACATACCATCGGCAGCCACGGCCCGACTTATTATAATCGTTATCCGCCTGCGTTCAGAAAATTCACGCCGACCTGCGATACCAATGAAATTCAAACCTGCTCAAATGCGCAACTGGTCAATACCTATGACAACACGCTGCTCTATGTTGACTATATTGTTGATAAAGCGATTGGCGTATTGAAAGCGCATCAGGATCGTTTCACCGGCAGCCTGATCTATCTTTCCGATCACGGTGAATCGCTGGGCGAAAATGGCACCTATCTGCACGGTATGCCCTATGCCATCGCGCCTGATGTGCAAACACATGTGCCAATGTTAATCTGGCTCTCCGACGATTATCAGAAGCGCTTTGCCGTGACGCGTGACTGTTTGCAAAAACGG
The DNA here is from genome assembly GCF_000770305.1 of Erwinia oleae. Lineage (GTDB taxonomy): Bacteria > Pseudomonadota > Gammaproteobacteria > Enterobacterales > Enterobacteriaceae > Erwinia > Erwinia oleae. The sequence goes on along the minus strand of NZ_JNVB01000139.1, from coordinate 1,347 downwards.
GCCACGCAGCCTTATTCACAGGACAATCTGTTTTCAACAATGCTGGGTATGACCGGCACCGTAACCAGGGAATATCGTGCCTCAGATGATATATTGTCAGCGTGCCGGGTGAAATAAGATGAAAATTTTAGTCGTTGAAGATGATGCGCTTTTACGGCAAGGATTGTTGCTGGCACTGGAAGGCGAAGGCTATATCTGTGACGGTGTAACTTCATCGCATGAAGCCGAAGCCTCTCTTACGTCGGGACTGTACAGCCTGCTGATTCTGGATTTAGGTCTGCCTGATGAAGACGGACTTTGCCTGCTGTCGCGGCTTCGCCGACAGAGAAAAGCGCTGCCTGTGTTAATTCTGACGGCGCGTGACACCATTAATGAACGCATTGCCGGACTGGACGCTGGCGCAGACGACTATTTGATCAAGCCCTTCGCCCTGGATGAGCTACTGGCGCGCATCCGCGCGCTGATCCGTCGTCATCTGAATCAGGCTGACAACGTGGTGACGGTAGGCAATATGCGCATGGACATGGTGCATCGTCAAATCCGGCTTGATGACAAGCTTCTGGAACTTACGCCAAAAGAGTATTCCCTGCTTTGCCGCCTGATGCTGAAGGCAGGCCAGCCGGTTCACCGCGAAATATTATTTAATGACATTTATAACTGGGATACCGAACCTTCAACCAATACCCTTGAGGTTCATATCCATAATCTGCGCGACAAGATTGGTAAGTCAGCCATTCGCACCGTGCGCGGCTTCGGCTATGCCTTATTAAAACCCGATAAAAGTGAGCCTGAATGAATCTCATGGCCGGCTGGCGGCAAAACCATACCACCCTTCGTTTTCGATTGCTGATGGCTATCGGGCTGATTATTTTTTTCTGCCAGGTGATTAGCGTTATTTGGCTGTGGCATGAAAGCAAGGAGCAGATTGAGCTGCTGGCCAACGCCTCCCTCGACCATCAGTTCCGGCAAAAGCACATTCATAAAGAGATCCGCGAAGCCGTCGCCAGCCTGGCGCTGCCGAGCCTGATCATGATCTCGCTGACGCTTACCCTCTGCTTTCAGGCAATCAAGCGCATTACGCGCCCTCTTTTTGAACTGCAAACCCATCTTGAAAACCGTACGGAAGATAATCTTCAGCCCATCGCTCAGGTGAGTTCTGTACGGGAAATTGATGCGGTCACCCATGCGATTAATCAGCTTGTTTCCCGAATATCCACCAGCCTGGAGCGTGAAAGGCTGTTTACTGCCGATGTGGCGCATGAGCTGCGCACGCCGCTTGCCGGCCTGAGGCTGCACCTGGAACTGATCGAGAAAAAAAACGGTGTGAACGTACAGCCGCTGATCCAG
>NZ_JNVB01000138.1 GCF_000770305.1 Erwinia oleae | reverse complement strand
AGGCGGGTCATCATGGAAGCATCCATCCCGCCAAAGCGTGAACGCCACTTATAGAAACTGGCGTTGCTCATGCCATGCTCGCGGCACAGTTCGGCCACCGGCGTTCCTGCCTCGGCTTGCTTCAGGATGGACATGATCTGGCTGTCAGTGAAACGTGATTTTTTCATAGAGATCTCCCCGGTTCAGGTTACGAGAAAATTCTACTTATGAACACACCGGTTTTTCGGGGGGATTACCCCACCGCCTTCTCCGCAATGAGAAAGAACAGCGCCAAATATCCATTTTCGATGAGGAAGATACCAGTAATAGTTTAATTTGGCGCGTTTATGCTGAAAGGTTTATCGATGATGTTACGGACAAAGATGCACCTCCTACTTGGATAATTACCATGGTTGGCTTGGATGAAACGGGCCGCAAGGTTAGTCTTTATGAGCATATATCTAAAGTAATTATGCCTATTTCTTCAGCACCTGAAGGTCTAAATCCAGATAAAATTAATCAGCTTCCAGCGCCTAATGAAATACCCCCTACTAAACTCAAGCGCAGAAGCAAAAAAGACGACAGAGACCAAAGTGGTAAAAATGCAACTCTTTGATTCTCTCACTCAGTACCGGGGTGACCGCGTGAAATTAGCGAGGTTAGCTAAAGGTATGTCTGGAGAGGATGTGGCTAACGCTCTCGGTGTTACCAAGCAATTTATTTCGAAACTTGAAAGGGGCTATCCGCCTGCGGATGCCATGTTGTCGCAACTTGCTAAGGTTTTGGGCGTATACGAATCATTTTTCTTTACGCCTCGCCCCCATCCTCTGGATGGAGAGCATTGTCATTTTCGCAGTAAACGCTCAAGAACTCAGACATTGGCGAATACTGTCATGGCTAGGGCGGAGATACTGGATGAATTTATTCGCAGGTTAGAGGTTGAGGTAGAGTTTCCTGTTCTAGATTTACCGGATGTCTCAGAGTTGCCGTCGCAATCGCCATCTGATATAGAACGCATCGCTGAAGAGTGTCGACGTTATTGGGAGCTGGGCTTAGGCCCCATTAACTCAATGTCTAATTTCGTCGAAGGCATAGGTATTGTAATTGCTCATGTTTCAGATGTTGATGACAGAATTGATGCTTTTACCGTTAACAATGTTCGTCCAATCATAATTCGCAACAACGCCAAAAAGAGCATTTGTCGTTACCGTTCAGATATAGGGCATGAGTTAGGCCACTTAGTTCTACATGAGGGGGTAATTACTGGCGATAAAGTAACCGAGAACCAAGCGGACCATTTTTCAAGTGCTTTCATGATTCCAAGGGTTTCATTTATTAATGAGTTTCCCAAAATGCGGGGGTCTCATTTGGATTGGAACGCTCTGGAGGATTTCAAAGTGCGTTGGAAAATAAGCTTGCGTATGTCCCTATATCGCGCCTGTTTGTTAGGATTAATAACCCCTGAAAAAATGAGGACGGGCTTTATTCATCTCAACTCTAAGGGATTTGTATCTACAGAGAAAGGGGACGATCGCATCACCGGTGACTCTCCAGGGATGATGCAACAAGCTATCAGTATGCTTGATGATCATTCTTGGGAAGCTGTGTTGGAAGATGCAATGATTAAGCCCGAATTTGTACGCGACAACTTCGGTATCAACAGACCTATAGCCCCTCAGGGCGACAACTTGGTTTCAATTTATAAGTATAAAAACTTTGGTTAATATGGGTCATCATACAAAAAAATCTGATGTGATTTGACTAAAAACTGGTTAAAGTTCTCTACGCTTCGCAAAGCTGCATCCGCAAACTACTGAATATTTTAGCCCCGCCAGTATGCGGGGTTCTTATTTAGAAATTGGAAATACCCTTCCCACCCTTGCTGACGAAAAATTCCCTAAATCATTAATTTATAACCAGTTAAAGCCTTAACCGTCATCGGCAAGCCTAGCTTCAGTAGTATGTCAAAATATTCATCTACTGATTTTGGGGGGTTCTTTAGCCGGTCTCGCTGCCTTTGGACAGCCTGTAGAACTAGGGCTTGATTTAAATCCAGCAAGTCAGCGATAAACTCATCAGGATGAATTGCTTCAATATCAAACTCAGCCAGGCTTTCCCTTGGAAAATCTTTAAGATTGAAGGTTACAATCACCTCTGAATCGGATCTTATCGCTGCAGCTACAATATGGCGATCGTCAGGATCTGGGAGTGAAACCCCTTCCATAAGATTTTCAAAGCCCGTTACAAGCGCATCAGGTAGGGCTTCGTTCATCAGATCTTCTACGCGCTTCAATTGTTCACGCTTTAAATCCGGTAAGTTTTCAACCAAATTTCTTTGCCATTCATCATGAATGGTGGCAGTCCATTTGGGTTGATACAGACCAGACATCCCAACCTCCATAAGCAGATCGCGGAGCATGTTGGGATAAATGACACAGGCATCAAGTACGACTGGGTAAGGCGAATGATTCATTAATAAAAACCAAGTTCCTGGCTCAAATTAACCAGTTCTTGCATTGCTTCATTGCTCTCAGTTTCACGCTGAGCTTTATAGCGCATCAAATCAGCAAAAAGAACCCGGCGGTGACGGCCTGTTTTATGATGTGGAAGCTTTCCTTCTTCTAAAATCTTCACAATGTGAGGGCGTGAAACATTCAGAATGTTGGCGGCTTCCTGCGTAGTTAATTCAGCGTGCACGGGGACAACTTGAACCGCGTTCCCTTCAGCGAGTTCACCCAAGATGTTCATTAGCAATCTCAGTGCTGAGGTTGGCAATTCGATCTGATGTTTTTCGCCGTTTGCATCGTGAATCGATATTTTTTGCGTTTCTAACTTTGTGGTGAGAAAGGTTGCCAGTTCTCTTTGTCCACGTAACGCAACCTCAATTTCCTTCTGAGCCGGAAGGCTTACATTGTCCAGAATTGAGCTAGTCATGATTTTTTTCCAATTTCAAATTTCGTTAATTTCGGTTTCTGATTTTTCGCGTGTTCAGTTTCGTGACAATTTTGAAACTGACGAATGCGTCAACCCCATAATAGTAATCGAAACAAACGAAACAAGCAACACTCGAAACAAACGAAAAGCCATAGTGGACAAACCGAAATGGCCGCAACCCGCGTAACAATGGGATCGTTAGTAGCCGAGTCCTTTCTCTTACGTTCAGGGTAACCAACAGCGGAAATCCGCGCTGAGATGTCGGCCCCAAGATATCTAGAACTAGCCGTACGTTACGTCCGCTTATGGCTGTGAGTTCAATGGCTCGATGCAACGCTATCCTTAATCAAGGGGGGACGTTGTCATGAAACGAAGAACTCGGATTAACTACACGCCAGAGCAGAAGGCGATTATCTGGGACAGATATAAGCAAGGTGATTCTCTGCATGATATCGCCAGAATGTTCGACAGAT
>NZ_JNVB01000137.1 GCF_000770305.1 Erwinia oleae | reverse complement strand
GCGCTGCCGGACAGAGCGGCAATCAAAATGAACGTCATTGCACGGGTAAAGATCATTGTTTCTCCTCATGAGCAGGATGGCGCCAGCGTGCGGCCGGATGACGCGACGAAAGCCGATCCTGATTAAATAATTTTTTACGCAGCGTGCCGGGCCGATAGGCGGTTTTATAGCGCCCGCGCTGCTGTAACTCCGGCACCACCAGTTCGATAAAATCGATATAACTTTGCGGATTCACGATGCGGGTCAGATTGAAACCGTCGATTCCCGTTTCATCCACCCAGGCGAGCAGCGCTGTCGCCACCTGCTGCGGATCGCCGACAATGAGCGCGTAACGACCGCCCAGCGCGTGCTGCTCCAGCAACTGACGCTTCGTTGTGCCGCTCCAGGCTCTGGCGACGGATTCAATGGCTCGCGTGCTACCGCTCACCAGGGGTTCATCCAGCCCAAGCGTTGACAGATCGACGCCAACAGAGCTGGAAAAATGCGCAATGCCCGCCTCGGGGCTGGCATAGCGAAGGTAGTGCTGATGCTTTTCGTGCGCCTCTTTCTCCGTGGGCGCCACGATAATCGCAATACCCATAAAGATTTTCAGATCGTCCGGCTGCCGTCCGGCCTCCACCGCGGCCTGGCGCAACCGCTCCACCTGCGCACGCATTGCCTGCGGCGTACTGCCGTTAACGAAGGTGCATTCGGCATGGCGCGCGGCAAAACGGATACCCCGCGCGGAACTGCCCGCCTGATAGAGCAGCGGCGTACGCTGTGGCGACGGTGAGGAAAGATGACAGCCGTCGACCTGGTAAAATTCGCCATGATGCCGCACCGGATGAATTTTCGCCGCATCGGCGTAGAGGCGATGCTGCCGGTCAGCCACCACCGCGTCGTCTTCCCAGCTTCCCTCCCACAGCTGATAGCTGACGTCGAGAAACTCGTCGGCCATATCGTAGCGACGATCGTGATCCGCCAGCATTTTCTGCCCCATCGCCCGCGCGGCGCTGTCCAGATAGCCGGTGACGATGTTCCAGCCGACGCGTCCGTTAGTCAGATGATCGAGGGTGGAGAAACGGCGGGCGAAAAGATACGGCGCTTCGTAGCTGAGGTTGGCGGTCAGCCCAAAACCCAGATGTTCGGTTACGCTGGCCATGGCGGAAACCAGCAGCAGCGGATCGTTAACCGGCAGCTGAATTGATTCGCTGGCGGTCAGGCCGATCCCCTGCTGATAGACATCGTAAACGCCGACGATATCGGCGATAAACAGCCCGTCGAACAGGCCGCGCTCCAGCGTGCGTGCCAGTTCGGTCCAGTAGCCAAGCGTATTGAACTCCGTTGAACGATCGTCGGGATGCGTCCACATGCCATGATGGATATGCCCTACGCAGTTCATCGTAAAGGCATTCAGCAGGATCTCTTTTGCGGGCAGGCTCACAGCGTTCCCCTCCGTGGCGGCAGTACGCCGTTCAGCACATAGTTGCCGATTATCGGATACTTCCAGCGCACCGGATCGTGCAGCGTATGGGTGCGGGCATTGCGCCAGTGGCGATCGAAATTATGCTCCGCAAGGGCCGCGCGGGTGCCCGAGAGTTCAAACAGCAGGTTGGCCGCTTCCAGCGCGCGTTCCGTTGTCCACGCGCGCGCGCAGGCAACCTGAATCGACGCCGCCGCCACGCTTTCGGCCTGCGGATCTTTTTGCGCGAAATCGATAGCGTCGCCCGCCTCATCGAGCAGCGCTTCGGCGGCCTGCAAATCTGCGGCAAGCTGCCCAACGCGATCGATGATTAACGGATCGTCGTTCGCCTGCGCAACGCCCGAATCAGGCCAGGGGCGGGCGCGGGTATTGATAAAATTGAGCATATCGCTGAATGCCGCGCGGGCAATGCCGTAATCAATGGCGGCATGCATGATTTGCGCAAACGGGCCGACGGTGGTCGGGCGCTCGAAGGCGCGTTGAAACGGCACAATATCGTCGGCGTTCACCTGTACCGCGTCGAACGTCACCGTGCCGCTGCCGGTGGTGCGCTGACCAAAGCCCGACCAGTCGTCAATGACGCTCACGCCAGCCTGAAAGCGCGGCACAAAAACTAACTGCTCTTTACCTTCCGCATCGCGCGCGGCGGCAGGAATGCGGTCCGCGAACAGCGCGCCGGTGGCATAAAATTTTCGTCCGTTGAGCTGATACGCATCGCCCTTTGCCAGCACGGAGGTGAAGCGATGATGAGCAGCAGGACTGCTGAACTCCGCCAGCGCGTTGCCCAGATGTACGCCCGCCAGCACCTCCTGATAAAAACGCTGCTGCTGCGCCTCGCTGCCGTTGACCCGCAGGACTTCCAGCGCGTAGAAGTGGTTTTGCGGAATTTGTCCGATTGCCGCGTCCGCCTCGCTCAGGAGGCTAATCACCTTTGCCAGCACCGCGGTCGGCACCGCCGCGCCGCCAAACGCTGCGGGAACGGTTATCGCGCCAAGGCCGGAAGCAAAGAGCGCTTCAAGCGGCTTAAAGGGCAGTTCCCGCTGGCGATCGCGCTGGGCAGAGGTGGTACGAAACACCTGCGCCAGCTCGCGCGCCACGTTAAGCGCCTGTTCCGATGTGGTAATCAGCGTGGCTTTATTTTTAGGCGTTACCTGACTGAGAGTCATACCGCTCCTTAAATCCAGGCGTGTCGCGCCGGAAAAATGCCGTTGAGGTAGTAATTACCGATTGCGTGGTATTTCCAGCGCACCGGATCGTGCAGCGTGTGCGTGCGGGCGTTGCGCCAGTGCCGATCGAGCCCATGTTCGCTCAGCGTGGCGCGGCTGCCGCCCCATTCCAGCAGTTTTTCACTGGCCTTCAGCGCAATGCGGGTGGTCAGCACCTTTGCTTCCGCCACGGCAACTGACGCGCGCGCGGCCTCTTCTGCCGTGAGTGAGGAACCACGGCATTCATCAACAATCCGCGCGGCACGTCGCAGCAGGGCTTCGGCCGCATGCAGCTCTGTAAAGACGCGGCCGACATCGGCCTGAAGATGCGGATCGTCGGCGTTACGCTCCACGTTGGCATCAATCCACGGTCGTGAGTGGTGACGGACAAACTCACAGGCTTCATCGAAAGCGCCACGCCCGATCCCCGCGTCGATGGCCGCCTGAATAAGCTGCGATACCGCGCCGCGCAGCGACGGTTTCTCGTCCGGCGGCAGCGGAATAACCCGTGATGCGTCAACCGCCACCTCCTGAAACCGCACGGTGCCGCTGGCGGTGGTGCGTTGTCCCATACCGGACCAGTCATCAATCACCGTCAGCCCGGCACTCAGGCGCGGAACAAAAATCATCACCGCTGCGCCGTCATCGTCCAGCGCGGTGGTGACCACAATGTGAGCAAAGAGCGCGCCCGTGGAGTAGAACTTCTCGCCGGTGA
>NZ_JNVB01000136.1 GCF_000770305.1 Erwinia oleae | reverse complement strand
GCGATGCTGATTGGTTTCATCGCGCTGATTTCGGCGGTCAATGCGCTGTTTGACACCATTTTCGGCATCAGTTTCCAGGGCGTATTAGGCTATGTCTTCTATCCGTTTGCCTGGGTAATGGGCGTGCCGTCGGGCGAAGCCTTGCAGGTGGGCAGCATCATGGCCACCAAACTGGTATCGAATGAGTTTGTGGCGATGATGGATCTGCAAAAAATTGCCGGTTCGCTGTCGCCGCGCGGTGAAGGCATCCTTTCCGTCTTCCTCGTCTCCTTTGCTAACTTCTCCTCGATCGGCATCGTGGCGGGCGCAATCAAAGGCCTGCACGAAGAGCAGGGAAATGTGGTTTCCCGCTTCGGCCTGAAGTTGCTGTACGGCTCAACGCTGGTCAGCGTGCTGTCGGCCTCAATCGCCGGTTTAGTGCTGCACTAACTGTAAAGGGCGAACCCCTTGCGGGTTCGCCCTGACTATTCCAGCGGCACGTTAAGATGCTCGCGCAGCGTTGTCCCTGAATACGCTTTCCGAAACGCTCCCCGCGCCTGCAAAACCGGCACCACCTGGTCGGCAAAATCGTTCAGTGAAGCAGGCATATCCGCAGGCATCAGCACAAAACCATCGCACGCCCTGCTCTCAACCCATGCCATCATCTCGTCGGCTATCTCCTCCGCCGTTCCCGCCATGACCGGAAAAGAGGCGCTGGCCGCATAGCGTTTCGCCACCTCCGCCAGCGTTTTTCCCTGCCGCCGCGCTTCAGCGATCACATATTCGAAACGCCCTTTGCTGCCGCTGATGCGGTCGAATATGTCCGGGAACAGCGCGTCCGGATCGTGCTGAGAGAGATCGTAATTCATGCTCGCCGACATAAAACTCAGTCCGGCGAGCGGATCGACCAGCTCATCAAGCCGCGCGCGCTTCTCCTGCGCTTCCCGATGCGTTTTCCCCACAATCGGCATGACGCCCGGCAGGATTTTACAGGCGTCGGGCGCGCGCCCGATGGCGACCATATCCTCTTTGAACTGTTGGTAAAAGGCGCAGGCGCGCTCCCGTTCGGGATGGACGGTAAAAATTACTTCGCCCACGCGCGTGGCGACCGCTTTGAAATCCGCCGAGACGCCCGCCAGAATCTGTACCGGCCTGCCTTGCGGCGGCGCCGCCACGGTCAGCGGCCCCTGAATATGGAAGTGTTCACCGTTGAAGCGCGTATAGCGGACTTTGCTGGCGTCGACGTAAATGCCGCTGGCTTTATCCACCACCCGCGCGCCCGGCTGCCAGCTGGCAAGAAGCTGATGTACGGCAGCGATAAATTCGTCCGCACGCCGGTAGCGCTCGGCATGCCCCATGTGCTGCATCCGGCTGAAATTGCGCGCCTCGCCGTCGTTGGTGGAGGTCACCGCGTTCCAGGCCATGCGCCCGTGGCTGAAATGATCGAGCGTGGCCAGCGTTCGCGCGGCGTGAAAAGGCTCGCCATAGGTGGTGGAGAGCGTCCCGCCCAGGCCAATGCGTTCCGTGCCCAGCGCCAGTGCGGTCAGCAGCGCCATCGGTTCAGGCCGCGCGTAGCCCGGCCGGTACTGCACGGTGGTGGCGATATCGCCGCCGTAGATGTCGTCAATGGAGAGTTTGTCGGCAACAAAAGCGAAATCAAACTTCGCCGCTTCGGCCTTTTTCACCAGCGTGAGCCAGGTGTCGAGCCGCATGGGATCGGGATTTTCCGCCGCCGGATGTCGCCAGCCGCCAGCGTGCAGCCCGGTGTCGCTGAGATAGAGCGCCAGATGCATGCTATTTCCCCTGCGACAGGCTGAGATCGATAAAGGTTTTCGCCTCAATCGGTTTGGGGATCAGACCGTTTTTCAGATACAAATCTGCCGTATTTTGCTGAACCGCCAGCACCGCCTGCGTATCAGGTTCGACCTGATTGAGCTCGCGTTTCACCTTCAGCAGCGCCACCTCCTGCGGAATACGCAGCAGTCTGGCAATGGCGGTGGCGTACGCCTGCGGATGCTTTGCCGTCCAGCTGCGTGCGCGGATCAGCCGCTGGCTGAAGTCAGCCAGCGCCGTTTTTTTGTCGGCGATGGCTTTGTTACTGGCAACCAGATAGCTGAGTGCCGGATAGTCTTTGCCGTCAGCGATGATCTGCGCGCCGGACTGCTGCGTGGCGAACGATACGTAGGGTTCCCAGGTGGCGACGGCGTCAACGCCGCCCTGGTCAAGCACCAGCGTGGCTTCGGCTGGCGTGGTGAAGACGAAGGTGACGTCGGAGGGCTGAAGGCCCGCCTTGCCCAGCGCCTGCATGGCCAGGTTATGGCCGGAAGAGCCCTTCACCGTGGCGATTTTTTTGCCCTTCAGCTCACTTACGTTACGGATGGCGCTGCCCTTCTTAACGATTAGCGCGTTTCCGGCGTAGCGCGTCGCCAGAATGCCTTTCGCGTCCAGCCCCGCCGCCACGGCAAAGGTCAGCGGCGCGTCGCCTACCGACCCGGCATCCAGCGAACCGGCGCGCATCGCTTCCAGCAGCGGCGCGGCGTTGGCAAACTCATGCCATTCAATGGTGTAAGGAACATTGCTCAGCTCGCCCGAAGCTTCGAGGATGGCACGCGCATTGGCGCGCTGATCGCCAACCGACAGCGTGCCGGCGGCAAAGACGGACGAACTGAACAGTGCAAGTGCACAGATACTGAAGCGAAAGGTTTTCATCTGGTGTCTCAACAGGAGGAAAATTTCAGGCTAGCATCCGTTTTTTTATTCTCTAAATGCCTTTGCCGGGTAATGATTATGCAAAATTCTTCTAACACTTCGTTCACACTCTTTTGATGATTTTCAGCTTAACAACGCACAAATATGAATTTCACAGCCCGGGCGCCGGATCATAGGGTTTTCTTCATGTTGGTTTTATTACCCGCCTTCCCTGGAGAAAAAATTATGAGCATTCAGTTCCTTGGCATGATCGGTCACCGACTGGCCTCAGAAATCATTCCACCCGCTGGCCCGGTATTTAATAAGCAGTACATCGCTGATTTCGCCCGCGCCCATGAGCAGGCCGGTTTTGATCGCGTGCTGGTCGGCTACTGGTCCGATCAACCAGACGGTTTTCTGGTGACCGCCCACGCGGCAGCCAGCACCTCACGCATTAAGTTTTTGCTGGCGCACCGTCCCGGTTTTGTTTCGCCGACGCTGGCCGCCCGCAAGCTGGCTACGCTCGATCAGCTTACCGATGGCCGCCTGGCGGTACATATTATCAGCGGCGGCAGCGATGCCGAGCAGCGTAAAGACGGCGACTTTCTGAATAAAACCCAGCGTTACGCCCGCACCGACGACTTTCTGGATGTGTTAACGCAAAGCCTCACCGCAGAGCAGCCTTACGATCATCACGGCGACTATTACCAGGCAGAGCAGGCCTTTGCCTCAGTGAAGCCGCTGCAGGCGAAGCTGCCGA
>NZ_JNVB01000135.1 GCF_000770305.1 Erwinia oleae | reverse complement strand
TTCTCATAGAGATAGGAACTGTCGGCATAAGTATCCTTCACCGGAATGGCAAAAGATACAGTTCAACACACCTGTGAAGTTCCAATAACATCGATGGAGATCACCGAATAACAAAGTGAGTCAAAAGTGATCTCCATCGATGTTATTCAGCGATCTGCTCAAATGTTATTACCCGATCTCGATGGATGTTATTGGGTGATCTCCATTAATGAAAATACGCAGCTGTAAGAGCTCTTGAAACAATATTCATCCCGGGGCATCGTTATCAACGCGCAGATGTAATTCTCACCGATTTTCGCAGCGCGGCAGTATCACAACTTACCCTGTTCGATGACCTTCAGCCTCAACGTAATAGCGATGAATTAATGACACTCATAGACAGCATTAACAGCTCTGGTAAGGGTTCAGTCTGGTTTGCAGGGCAGGGCATTAAAAGTGATGCCACAGGCTGGAAGATGCGAAGAGAAAGACTTTCGCCCGCTTTTACAACCAGATTGGATGATATTGTCAGAGTAAGGTAATCATCTTTTTTATATTTGCTCGAAACCGCACTATTGACATTACAAACTCTATACAGCAGGGTTTACAGTCTGTTACATGGTGAATAAGTCAAGCGTACTTTTCATTGACCGTTTTTTTAGTAAATATGTTTGGAGGATATGGATCGTGAGGAGTCTTACCGCCATTTTAATAATTCCTGCTCTTGTCACAGCCTGTAGCATGCAGGAAATAGCAGATACAAATAAGAAAATCAGTGATGGTGCTTCAGGTATAATGAACTCTTTGAGGGGAAACTCTAACCCATCAACTGATGTTACGACACCAATGCATTTACCTCAGTCATTAAAAAAAGAATCTAAGTCTAAAAATTATACTGTAGCTGTTGATGTAGATACTGCTGCTGCCAGAATAAAAAGACATTACAAGTTTATGTCAAGTCAGGAGCTGGATAGTTTACGGAATAGCTCTAATGACGGGGCATAGAAAGCGGCCGCTGAAGATGATGCACATCCTGTTTGGGAGGCAATACCTGGTAGCTATTATAAAATGGGATCTGACTGGAATGATAACGATCATTTAGATGTGGAAATTGAAAAAAACGGGAGTGGGAGTAAACTCTATATAACATATTCATCGGCATCTGCAGAAAGGCTATCGGGATCTGGCGTACAGAAGTTGATGAAGGAAATTCATTCCGTGGCTATAGGTGAGTGATATTTTATCGGGAAAAGGTAGTTATCATTATGTGTTAATGATAACTACCTTTTGTAGTTGGTTTATTTTAACTCAATATATAGGCCAAGCGCGATACAAAAAGCATGCAGTAGAATTGGTAAAAGAAGCCCTCTGCTTTGATATCTTGCCCCACAGAAAATTAATGAAAGTGAAAACATTTGGATTTTGGTGGGCAATGAATACTGTGTGTGTATAACTGCAAACAAAACAGAAACTGTCAGCCCACCAATGATATAGCCCGCCTTTTCACCAAGGGCGTTTAAAAAAGAACTCAGGATAATTCCTCTGAAAACCAGTTCCTCCAGTAGAGGGAAAATAATAATTGTGGCTGCGATTTTTACAGCTGCCATTTCATGTGACAAACCTTTAGTAAATTCTGTAACGAAGGGTTCTTTCGGCGTAAGGTAGTATGAAGCAGTGTAAGCAATAATTATGAGCAAGAAAAAAACAAATGACTGCTTGTTAGGTTTCCCCCAGGTTAATCCTTGGTAAAGTGAGGTGTTATTTAATAAGTGAGTTATGGAGAAAAAAATTAAAAGCATCATCAGAGGCTTAATTATCTGCAAATGTAATATTGAGAAATCAAGCCTAGTCATTAAGAATATATTTAGATCAATAGAGGTTAATAATAAATAAAAGAATAAAAAGTTAGATAATCCGAAAATCAGAATCATAAGGCGTTGTTTTAAAATATCCATATCAACCACTTTCATCGGAGAAAACTACATATTACTCACCCAAAAAACGATGTCTACATCCATTTGACGTCGTATTTCCCTGTTGGTACTATCAAACTGTTGTACTGTCGCACTGGCGACCACCAATGCTCTTGTAGCCTGTGATGAGCGCCTTCGGGTGGCTACAGTCGCACTTAAGCTGCGACCACCAATGTTCCGGCAGTCTGTGAGGAGCGCCTTCGGGTGACTGCACAATAAAACTCTCTAAGCCTGAAAGGGAGTACATGAAAAATGTGGCAAATCTGCTCACCTTTGAAAGCAGATATCGTCTATGAAAGCGCACTATGACGCGGCGATGAAGGTTTACTGTGTAGCAAATCTGCCAGTTTCAATTCACTTCCGTTCTGTGAACGGCATCAGTTCAACGTCTTCTCATTTGCAGTGATACGCCCTGAGTTTCGTACGACTTTTGCATCGACGGATAAGGCCATTTGGTACATTTGGCCGCTTACGGAGTTGCATTAGGAGCACGAAGCTGCGCGGCGTCACTTGTGAAGTGGCGAAGACACTACCAAGTGACGCGCGCAGCGCATAACGTCTCAACCCACGTATGACGTGGTTTTCAACGTTTTACTACCATCTGACCAACATGTAGCCCGTGTCAGTACGGTTTTAAACTCACTTTCACATCAACGTAAACACGACGGGAGACCGTCTGAACGTTCAACTATCAGTAAGGAGGAAATCGACTCGGTATCGATGGCGACACTACGAACAGTAGTGTTGGAGGCAGCTTGACGTAAGTCAGCTCTGCATAAACAGCAAACAGATCAGAGATCTGGGGTGCCTCGCAAGAACTCAACAATTCGCCGCCCCGATGCACAGATACCAGTTGAGACGCAGGAAGCGCAAAAGCAACCGTGTCGTCGGGGATGAATTACTGGGGTACAGATCCGTCCGCTTATTTACAAGCCGAGGGACGTGTATCCCTGTGGAGATATAGGAATGTCCAGATTCAGTAAACAGCTGTGCAAACAACTTGTCACACTTGCTCGTCAGGGACGGGGAAGTTATAAAACTGTGGCTGGCCGCTCAAGAATTGCAGAACGTTTTTCTGAACGTCTGTCTGAACTGAATATTCAGATTAGGGACGTAAAACATATCAAAACTTCCCATATTGAAAAGTATATTGAGAGCAGGAAGGCAGATAGTTTGTCTCTCAGGACGTTACAGAATGAGATGTCTGCTATCCGCTCTGTTTTATTATCAGCAGGAAGAAATAAACTGGCCGATCCCAATCATACCAGCCTGAGTAATCAGGCCCTGGGAATTTCTGGTGCTAAGCGGGATGGCACTAAACTCCCTATTACGGATGAAAAACTTAATGCGGTTGTGAATTTTGCGCTTAAAAAAGATGAAGGTGTTGCGCTCGCGGTACAACTTTCAAGATACCTTGGGTTGAGAACAGAAGAAACCGTGCAGTCCGCAAAGTCGTTAAAAACATGGAAGCAGTCATTGATTAACAATAATGAGCGTGTCCGTGTTGTTTTCGGGACTAAAGGCGGGCGGCCGAGAGAAACAACAGTTTTCAATCGTGAAAAAGTTTTATCAATTCTTGATAAGGCAATTCATTATGTCAGTGAACATAACGGAAAACTGATTGATAAACCTTCTTTGCATACTGCAATAGAGCGTTACCGAAATATTGTACGAGAGGCAGGAATGAATGGTAAAAATGCCCCGCATAGTTTGCGTTACGCTTATTCACGTGATGCTGTAAATCATCATATTAAAAATGGAATGAGTCGCGATGAAGCCGAGGCATTAGTTTCAATGGACCTGGGCCACGGAGATGGCCGGGGGCGGTATATCAAACAGGTTTATTTTCGTGAGGAAACAGAATAGACGTTTTTACACTTCAATTTTAGAATGTAACGCCACAGCACAATCAGGGCTGTGGCTTATTCAAAGTCAATCTTTATCCTTACATGCTCGAATAACGGTCATGCGTGATACGCCAGCGAGCCTTGCCGTTTCGTTTATTGACTTTCCGTTTTTATTGCGGAGAGTTCTTATTAATTCATGTTTTTCATTGTCTGCCAGCCTTCCCCTGTATTTTCCCTTCTCCTTGGCGCTTGTAATTCCCTCCATCTGCCTTCTGCGGCGAATTAGTGTTGAAGATAAATTAATAACATTACCGTCTATTAGTTAATGATTAGACAGCCAATAGATTTTAATAATGCCGCCATCAAAGAGGGATGGCGGAAAAGCTTGGCTGTGAGTACAGCTTTGTGTTTATTCCAGTTCAGGTAGGGTCAATTACGCCAAGTTAGATCCGTTCCTGAAAACCAGCATTAATGAGAGTCGCCTTTAAATCTTTTAAGCATGATTGTGGCACAGCCAGCCAAAATAAGTTCTTTGCCCTAGTTATTGCGACATACCCAATCCGTCCTTCTTCATAACCGGTGCCTGAAAGCAATGAATCTATATGGGATTTCTTCGCTAGATACATAACAGAACCGATAGATTCCCCCTTAACTTGGTGCACCGTCTCTACCCTAAATCCATGTGCCTGAGTGACTGCTGCGCTAGACAATGGCAAGTCTGGCAAAGATTTTTTTGTCAGTTTGGTGCCAAGTGTACCAGCAATTTTATATCCATATTGTTTTTCAATCTCGGCCAGAAGCGCTTTGACATTCGTTAATAACTGCGTATGCCAGTCTGTTTTGGCTGTAAGTGTAGACGAGGGGAGACCCGCATCTATGTTACGACTAAAACTCCATACCAGTCGCTTCATCCCGCTCATTCCGTCTTCATGTGATAGCCTCTGAAGACCTGAACTTAGCCCATGGGGTGCATTGTCCAGTAAGCCAATGATAGCCCGGCAGACCAATTTAAAGCAGGCATGGTAATTACTATGTTGATCTCGTAACAACGATGCTTCTGCTAAGACTTTAACCATACCTTGCCCAGGCGGTGGGGCTCTACCTGCAATTGCTCCGGCTCTCTCAGCACCGCGACAAAGAATCACTGAATCTTGAAGCGGCATGCCTAACTCATTAATATGAGCCTTGAATGCTTCAGTTAATTTAGAAAGTTCTGAATCCTTGTATCCAATGAAATATGCTCCACCTTGCTCTTCCAACCGGTCTGCTTCGTCATGTCGCCCACATAGAATGTTGGCGATATTTATGATTGGAGGCAGGGAACGATAATTGCGAGTAAGTTTGTAGCCGGTGACCTCTGCGCGATCCTCGTAGCTCTTCAGGAACTCACCGTCAGCACCAGCGAAGCCATAAATCCCCTGATTAACATCCCCGATAAGCGTAACCTGAACCCCTGCAGTAATGAGTAGCTTTAAGATTTCCTTATGCAGTGTTCCCAAATCCTGAGACTCATCGACAAGTATTTGCGGGTAGCGGGCTGCCAGCGCCCTCAATACTCCAGGTTGAGAAACCAGGGTTCTATAAACCCAGTACCGACCAATTTCATGAGTGTAAGCACCTAAACGCCCAAGGTCATGAATGATTTTTAAAACCTTACCTTTATCAAGAAGTTCTGAGTCATTTCTTGTATCCGAATAAAAGACGAATTCCCCATCCAGTATGTTTAATTTTATGTCTTTTAATGGCAAAGGGGGAAGGTCTTCACGCCAATATTGAAACCTGGCAAGAAAAGGCTCCGAACCTGACACTAAGTACGCAGACTGAGGTGCGGCCATAGTCCTGTAGGCATGGGGACGTAAAATATGTTTAGTAAAAAATCCGTCAAGTGTATCGACTTCCACCCTTCGACGATTAGCATCGTCCGGTAGGCCAGCAGCGAGCTCTCCATATCCTGTATTGAAGGTATTGACAGCAACATTGGAAAAAGACAACAGCACAACGCGGCCACGACTGTTTTGCATTTTTTGCCGAATGGTGATAAGGTGCCGAATGGCTGTAGCTGTCTTCCCGCTTCCTGCGCACGCAGTTACAGAGATTGGCCCTAACGGTGCTTCTATAATATCTATCTGTTCCTTTGGCAATGTTCCCGCAGATCTAAAAGAAAGAGTTTCAGGAATTGCCGCTGAACGCTATGCTCGGACCTTACGAAATAAATTGCGTAAAAACTATACCAGTCTGAAGCATGTCCAAGGCAAACCATTTGCTATTGCAATAGCGGATTTTCACGCCCCAGGTTCAATGATGTGGAGTCGTGAGGCTCTCATGACCTACCTTTATGGATTTTATGGAAGAGAGAAAGAAGAAGATGGAAAAATTGTGGCTGTGCCCGAAACTATCGAATTCCTTTTGAGCGATCCGAATATTCGTGCTGGCTTATTTTTTTCGCCTGAAAACATAGAACTCTCGGCGGTCATTTTTTCGAATGCAGCTACTTTGTCCAAACTGAGCAGAGTGCCTGTTTCCTCCGGAGTTTTAATTGATGGCTATCGCTATGTGAGAATTGGGAAGTTTGCTGATGATTCTCCCGGTGCTGTATGTGCTATTCCTTTCATTATGGATGTAACCAGCGACGAGTATCGTTCTTTGTGGAAGCCTTATAATCATGAACCATGGACTGCGGAGATTGAAATATTTCATAACCCGAACGCGAAATTCCCCCTAAGTTCTGCACTATTTCCAGAGGCGACACACTGGCTTCCAGAGAATGGCGAGATTATTTGCAAACGTTATTATAAGCATAGCATACTTAGTAGCCAAACCAAGATACAACCTTCGCACATGCCTCTACCCTCTATAGAGAGCCTTCTTACTAATAAAATCAATGACGCAGACGATAAAATGGTAATCTCCCCGAAAAACCGGTGTGTTCATAAGTAGAATTTTCTCGTAACCTGAACCGGGGAGATCTCTATGAAAAAATCACGTTTCACTGACAGCCAGATCATGTCCATCCTGAAGCAAGCCGAGGCAGGAACGCCGGTGGCCGAACTGTGCCGCGAGCATGGCATGAGCAACGCCAGTTTCTATAAGTGGCGTTCACGCTTTGGCGGGATGGATGCTTCCATGA
>NZ_JNVB01000134.1 GCF_000770305.1 Erwinia oleae | reverse complement strand
ACCAGGCAACGGCGGGGCGGGTACTGGATAAACTGACCCGCCTGCCGGGAGACGGGCAGCGCCTGACTTATCTGCGCAAAATCAGCCCCTATGTCTTTGAAGAGCTGTTGCTGTCTGCCTTTGAACGCCAGGGGCTGACCGTGGTGCGTAATGCTTCCTACAGCGGTGACGGCGGCCTTGATGGCCAGGTCATCATCGACGGCGAGCACTGGCTTATCCAGGCCAAACGGTACAGTCGTGCTGTTTCCCCCGCACATGTTGAGGACTTCGACCGGCTTCTCCTGCAGTCGGGCCGCCGGGGGCTGTTTATCCACACGGGCCGTACCGGAAAGATGAGCCGCACCCTTCGCACGGCGTCACCGCGTCTGCGCATCATCAGCGGGCAACGCCTGCTGGCCATTATCGCCGGGCAGGACGTCCGGCAGTATCTCTGAGGAATCGTTTATGCATATCATCGTGAACAGCCTGCGTTACGCTTTGTGGCTTGTGTTCTGTTTATTCCGTCATGCCGTGTTCGTGCCTGCCGCTTTCGGCGGTGTACTTCTGCTTGCCTGGCTCGTCTTCGGTCATCCGGTCAGTGACCTGAACGACCAGCTGCAGAAGGAGGCAACGGCATGGCGCACCGCGCCGCCCGGACACTACATGTGGGAGGATTGCCCGGTGCCTGAGAATCCGGCTCCGCCTGAGGCAAAGCAGGCAGCCTGCACCGTCACTGCCGTCACCACGGAAACCGTGGTGAATAACTACCTGCTGTCATTGCGGGCCGTATGGTTCGTTTTTCTCTTTCTGTCGAATGTTCTGTATGTGCTCTGGCGCTTACTGGCGAATGTCCTGCATTACCACTGTCTGCGCCGCAGGGAAGCCGGTGCCGGAAAGGGCGCGTATACCCGCAGGGCCGACGGTAAAATCATAAAGGAGACAGGCGATGAGTAACCGTTACGTGATTGAAGCCCTGTTGCGTCCGGCTGTGGAGCTGAATACCGCCGTGGTATCGGGCATGGCAGCGTATGTCTGTGTGCAGGCACCCTGGGCTGTTGCCCTGGCACCGTCTGTCAGCTATGTCACTGCTGCCGGGTTTGCGGCGCTGGCCGTCACCCGCACCCATCAGGGGATGAAGATTATTCGCTACCGCCGGAATCTCCGCCGTCTGCCGCGCTATGTCATGAGCACCAGACAGATCCCCGTCAGCCATCGTCGCCTGTTTCTCGGGCGGGGTTTCCGCTGGACCCAGAAACACACCCAGCGCCTGCAGGATACGCTGCGCCCGGAAGTGGCCCGCTATCTGCAGCCGAACCGCTTTTACCAGGGCGCGCGTCAGCTCGAAATGCTGACAGAGCACCGTCTGCCCTGGCTGGGTAAGCTGCTGAGTGCTGATACGCCGCTGAACCCGGTGCGGCCGTTGCCGCCGGTGGGCGGGAATCCGGCGCTGCACGGCATTGAGCCCGACGAAAAAGACGTCACCCTGGCCCTGGGGGAGCGCGTTGGCCATACGGTGGTGTACGGCACCACGCGCGTCGGTAAGACCCGGCTGGCCGAGTTGCTTGTCACCCAGGATATCCGGCGGGGTGAAGTCACCATCGTGTTTGATCCGAAAGGGGACGCAGACCTGATGAAACGCGTCTGGGCAGAGGCTCACCGGGCCGGGCGCGGGGACGAGCTGTATATCTTTCATCTTGGCTGGCCTGAAATGTCAGCCCGTTATAATGCCGTCGGGCGTTTTGGCCGCGTATCAGAGGTGGCGTCCCGCGTGGCCGGTCAGCTTTCAGGAGACGGCAATAATGCCGCCTTTCGTGAATTTGCCTGGCGGTTCGTCAACATTATTGCGCGTGCGCTGGTTGCCCTGGGTGAGCGCCCTGACTATACGCTGATTATGCGCTACGTGAACAATATCGCCGATCTCTACATCCGCTACGCTGAGAAAATCATTCACGAGCAACTGCCGGCGCTGCAGACGCAGATTGAGAATAATCAGCAGGTGCTGGGAGAGGACGACGTGCCCCGTAACATGCAGGGGCAGCCGGACGCCTTACGCATCTGGGCCATTGAGATTGCCCTGAGTTCTGAAGAGGGTAAAAAACTCTACGATCCTATTCTTGACGGGCTGCGATCAGCGGTACGTTATGACCGCACTTACTTTGACAAAATTGTGGCATCCCTGCTGCCGCTGCTGGAAAAACTGACCACCGGCAAGACCGCTGAACTGCTGGCCCCTGACTACCTCGATATGGATGACTCACGGCCCATATTTGACTGGGAGCAAATCATCCGTAAAAAAGCCGTGGTCTATGTGGGACTCGATGCGCTCAGCGACAGTATGGTGGCAAGTGCCGTGGGCAATTCCATGTTCGCCGACCTGGTGAGCGTGGCCGGGCACATTTATAAACACGGTATTAATGCAGGCCTGCCGGGCGGTAAAGAAGGGAAGTCCCTGATTAACCTGCACTGCGATGAGTTTAACGAGCTGATGGGGGATGAGTTTATCCCGCTCATCAACAAAGGGGGCGGTGCGGGCATGCAGGTGACAGCCTATACCCAGACGTCTTCTGATATTGAAGCCCGCATCGGGAATGCGGCCAAGACGGCCCAGGTACAGGGTAACTTTAACAACCTGATTATGCTGCGTGTCAGGGAAAACCGCACCGCCGAGCTGCTGACGACGCAGCTTCCGCAGGTGGAAATTTACACCAAAACGCTGGTCTCCGGGCACCAGGACACGGCCGATGTCAACGCTGACCAGGACTTCACCTCAAGCACCCAGGACCGCGTCGGGACGGTAAAAGTCCCGCTGCTGGAGCCGGCTGATATCGTGACGCTGCCGAAAGGGCAGGCGTTTGCCCTGCTGGAAGGGGGGCAGCTGTGGAAAATCCGCATGCCGCTGCCTGCCGGGGATGCTGATGATGTGCTGATGCCGGAAAGCATTGAGAAAATCGCGGAGGAAATGCGGCGCAGCTATCACAGCGGCGAATCCTGGTGGCGGGATGGTCCGGCCCTGAACGTGCCGGTCACAGGAGGGGAGAATGGCTGAGGTAAAACGTCCCCCACAGCAGCAGACGCTGCCGGAGCGCAAACACGGCATGCTGTATAACCTGCTCTGGGGCTGGCCATGGGCTCTGGTGGGTGTGGTGTTGTCCTCGCTGCTGCTGAGCCTGCTGATTGAATATATCGGCATCGCGTTCTTCTGGCCGGAAGCCGGGGCGGCGCACAGTGAAGCGGTCATGAACACCGAGTTGGGATGGCTGTCCACGGAGTTCACCCGCAGCCTGTTGCTGTCTGAGCCATCGGTGACGGTTGTGCGCTGGGTGACCACTGCCTATCAGTGTGCTTTTGTGGACAGTGGCTTCCTGGACTGGGTCCGTCAGCAGTATGCGCACCAGATGCACAGTGACAATGCCATCACCCGGGAAATCAACAGCTGGAGCGGCTGGCTTGCCGGCTACCTGCGTGAATATCTGCTGGCTACGGTATGGATAAGCATTATCACCCTGGTACGCGTCACCATCCTGGTGCTCTCCGTGCCGCTGTTTGTGCTGGTCGTGGTGGTGGCGCTGGTTGAGGGGCTGGGGCGGCGTGATCTGCGGCGGTACGGCGCGGGGTATGAAAGTT
>NZ_JNVB01000133.1 GCF_000770305.1 Erwinia oleae | reverse complement strand
GGGGATTGGTATGCATTCCACGCTCTTCGAAAGAAATATAGTCAGCAGTTTGTCTGCATGCCCTGAGTATTCGTTAGCGAACGTGGAGCACTTACTGGCTCGAAAGCAAAGCGGCAATCATCAAACCACATGATTCTGGCACAATATTCGTAACCAGTAAGCGCATACCCTGAATCACTTAAAAGTGTAACTCTCAGGGTTCGAATGACTATATCTGGCACAGGCTGTGTGAAAACTGTTTTGGTCGCTTAAACTGCCAAAAACAGGGCTGAAAACTGCGCTCATACGTGAAAATTGGCTCAGCTAACCAGTCGAGCAACTCCAGATTTTGCGTAGATACGCGCACTTCAGTTTAGGTCAGGCTTCTCACACAGCCTGGGCACACAGCGGACTTTCCTTACATAGGTGATGCGTCAGGCTGCTAGCCACAAAATTTGTTACAGTGCCTAATTATTACGCGATGACTGTATTCCAGCTTTTCATGCAGATTCATTACTTTTATGAAGCGCTTGTATCCGGCAAACCTGCGAAGCACTGTAGCCAGTAGCATCCGCAGTTTCCCTGATACTCAGTTTCTTTACCTGTCTGTAGTACAGGACTTTCTGATGTCTTTCCTGATCGGCCTGCTTACCCCGGTATTTCCCCAATGTATATGCCCGTTCAATCCCCTGTTTTTGCCGCTGGCGGCGACTTAGCCAGTCCTTATGTGACATTGCGGCCATCAGGTCAATAAGCATGTTATTTATGGCGATTATTACTGCACGGGTGATAGGGTCGGCCTGAGAAGGGTCCTTATCTGACAGTGCCTGCCATGAGGTGGGCACATCCAGGCTGACAATCCGCAGCTCGTGTTGTTCTATCTGTTTTTTCAGCATCATCCAGTCGCTGTTGCTGAGACGTGTCAGGCGGTCTATCTGCTCGACCAGCAGAATATCATTGTGGTGACTGTCCATCAGTAAGCGTCCCAGCTCCGGGCGGTCAAGTTTTGTGCCGCTGATATTTTCCCGGTAGTAACTGGCGATTTTATGCCCCCGCTCCTGAACGAACTGCTCCAGCATCTCTTTTGCCCGATCGGCGAACTGATCTTCCGTCGATGCCCTCAAATAAGCTCTGATGAACATTTTTTCACCGTATTATCGCGTTTAGGTTATTGCATTTAATCTATCGCATATAGGTTATGTCATTATTTGTGTGTCGTCACGTTTTAGTTATGGCGTCAGGGTGTACCCTTATGCGATAACCATTTTTGTTAAAAATACCGCATCGAATAATTTATGAGGGAAACTATATGGCAAGGAGGCAGATTCTTTCTCTGTCGGAAAGAGAATCATTACTGGCATTGCCAGATGATGAGTTAACTCTGACCCGAATGGCCTATTTCAGTGAGCATGATCTGGCACTTATCAGTGTTCACCGTAAACCTGCCAGCCGTTTTGGTTTTGCCGTCCTTCTTTGTTACCTGAAAAATGTCGGCTTTGCTCCGGATAAAAAATCCCACCCTCTGATGCGCTGCTGAAGCATATCGCCAGCAGGCTAAAGCTTGCGGGGGATCTCTGGCCTGTTTACCTTTCCGGCAGAGATACAACCCGACGTGAGCATTTAACCGAACTGTACCGCTATCTTGGCGTAAAGGCGTTCACCGGCAAAATACAGCAGGACTGTATTACGCACCTGTTGTCGATGGCGACGCGCACCGATAAAGGTATTCTCCTGGCCGAAGAGTTACTGGTCTGGCTCCGGCAGAACAGCGTGATAATCCCCGCGATTGATGTAGTGGAGCGTACCTGTGCGGAGGCCATGGCAGGCGGCGATAAAATCGTATTTCAGACCCTGAATGCCCTGTTAACTCCGGCTCACAGGGATGCCCTGGATAGTTTACTTGAGTCATCAGATAATCAGCCTTCCAGGCTGACATGGCTTCTGCAACCACCGGGTAAGATTAATGGTAAGAACGTGCTGCAACATCTTGATCGGCTCAGCAGCATTGAATCGCTGGCATTACCTGAAGGTATAGATCGTACTATTCACCAGAACCGGTTGCTGAAACTGGCGCGGGAAGGCCGAAAGATGAGTAGCCGGGATTTGACCCGATTTTCAGCAGCCCGCCGTCATGCGATCCTGGTCTGCGTGCTGGAAGAAGCCAGAGCCACACTGACAGACGAAGTGATTGAGCTGCATGAGCGCATGCTGAACAGCCTTTTCAGTAAAGCCAAAAGAACACAGGCTGAGCGCCTTCAGCAGACCGGAAAGCTGATCCAGTCCAAACTGAGGCAGTACATCGATGTTGGTCAGGCGCTGTCTGAGGCCCGAGACTCCGGTGGCGATCCATGGCTCGCAATAGAAAACATTCTCCCGTGGCCTGAATTTGTCGCCAGTCTGGAGGAAACACGCCATCTCGCCAGAAAAAATAATTTTGACCCGCTGCATATTATTACTGAGAAATACAGCACATTACGGAAATATGCCCCGCGCATGTTGTCCGCTTTACAGTTAGTCGCAACCCCGACAGCACAACCTCTGGCTGATGCGCTGGTTGTGATCAAGGATATGTACCGGAAGCAGTCACGTAAAGTTCCGGCGACTGCGCCGCTTGAATTTATCCCTGAAAGCTGGCGCAGGGTGGTGATTACACCTGCGGGTATTGACCGGCAGTATTATGAATTTTGCGCGCTCAGCGAGCTTAAGGGAGCGTTGCGCTCCGGGGACATCTGGGTTAAAGGCTCACGCCGCTACAAAAATTTTGATGATTACCTCATTCCCGAAGGGGACTTTGACAAACTCACACCGGCGCTGCCACTGCCCGTATCTGCTGATTATCATGAGTACATTGCCAGCCGTATGACTCTGCTTCAGTCCAGACTTGAAGAGGTCAATGCTATGGCTGCCCTTGGTGAACTGCCCGATGTGGAAATATCCGACAAGGGCGTAAAAGTCTCTCCGCTGGATAACTGCGTTCCGGCACAGGTTTCACCGCTGGCAGAACTGGTTTACTGCATGCTACCGCGACCTAAAATCACGGAAATTCTCGACGAGGTAAACAGCTGGACGACGTTTACTCGTCATTTTTCGCATATAAAAAATGACATTACCCGTCCCGATACCCGCCTGCTCCTTACGACAATTCTTGCGGATGGCATCAATCTTGGCCTGACCAAAATGGCAGAGGCCTGCCCCGGGAGCACCAAATCATCACTCGAAGATATTCAGGCATGGTACATCCGCGACGAAACCTATTCAGCCGCTCTTGCTGAGCTGGTAAATGCGCAGGGAAAAAGACCACTGGCGGCATTCTGGGGAGACGGAACAACGTCATCATCAGATGGACAGAATTTCAGAACAGGCAGCTCAGGCCGCTACGCAGGGCAGGTTAACCCGAAATATGGGCAGGAGTCTGGACGTCAGTTTTATACCCATATTTCGGATCAATACAGTCCATTTTACACCTGTATAATCAGTCGGGTCAGGGATTCAACCCATGTTCTCGATGGTTTGCTGTATCACGAAAGCGACCTGGAAATCAGGGAGCATTACACCGATACCGCTGGTTTCACCGATCATGTCTTTGCCCTGATGCATCTGCTAGGCTTTGCGTTCTGTCCACGAATCGTAAGCGTACACCGAGGGCCGTATTGACGGGGATGTGTTATTCAGTTGGCGGTGTGATGCGCCAGGGTAGCAGTTCGCTGACCCGGTTGACCGGCCAGTCGGCGATGACGTCAAGCACATAGCGGAGGTAGCCTTCTGGATCCACGCTGTTCAGTTTGCACGTTCCGATCAGGCTGTACAGCAGTGCTCCCCGCTCACCACCATGGTC
>NZ_JNVB01000132.1 GCF_000770305.1 Erwinia oleae | reverse complement strand
ACTTTAGGCTTAACCAGAACAGTTCTACCACTTTGGTCAACACCGTGAACAGCAAACACATTTTTAGCAAGATCGATACCGACAGTCGTGATAGTCATAACGAATTCCTCCGGGACGATGTGTAGCCCATGATCGCACAAGAGTTAATCAGGCGCATAATCAGGGGAAGTCCCTTCCATTCGTTAAGGCTAAAAATTGGCCGCTGAGCCCCAAAGGATCTTGGGAAGATCCTCCAGGGTTAAATAGGTTGCTTACCAACTACCGTAAGGATATTTTTTCCCTTTGATAAAATCCTCGGTATCTTTTCCGTACTCATAGCCGTTAGAAAACCGCGTTATTCCTTTGCAAATATCTAATTTATCCCCTGATACGGTTTTAAGAACTGACGGTGTGACGCGATAATTTGGCTCAGAGCTGATCCCCTGCAACCAGACGGCTACTTTTCCCTCCGGAGCCAGACCAATTTGCACTCTGTCGTAATACGCTATTCTCCCCCGATAATCTCTGCGCTCACCCGGCCTGAGCATTTTCTCCAGTACAGGTTTAGGGATCGTCAGTGCGGTCTCATAGACTTTTTTATCGATAATCGAGTCCCAGCAAAAAATAATATGTCGGGGGGGACGTTTAACGTGATTCCAGTAGCCTCCAGACACACGGTCTTTGTCGTTCCACTCGCCGATAACGTCTGGTAGAGCAGATGTACGGTTCAGGGTATTAAACTCATAAACTTTGCCATCGGCATCCTGAACAACGGCGTACGTCACCAGTGCGGGCAGCGCCTTGGGTGTGAAAAAATCAAAAGTCCACTCTGTTGGCTCATCGTTTGAGGCGACAGTGCCGGACAAAGATTTTCCCTGACAGGCCGCCAGTGCCAATAAAGGAAGAAGACAGGCCATACGTATTATTTCCATATTCTATTCCCGTTCATATCGTAAACCGTACGCTGCCAGCGCTCGTCCGGCCGGTTGGTGAACGTCACCAGCTTCGCCGGTTTGACCGCACCGCTTATTATTCCCTGGCCATCTCTCGCCACGCTGTTCCAGTTGCCTGAGCAGTGGATATATTTTTCGGCCAGCATCAGAATTTCTGGCGTGGTAAAACCGGGGGCTGACTGGCCCCCCCTTATGGCGCGGCCCATCACAATCGCTTTTTCACACAGGCTGTTCAGCTCTGGTCGGAGTGACAGGTTGTCGTCTTTAGGTAAAATAGGGGAAAATTCTACCCCGGCATCCTGTGCCGCATCGAGCATCACCCGCAACACCACCTTCGACCAGTCATTACGCGTCGGACGGTCGATAACCAGCGCGGCACCGCTGCGTTTCTGTAGCGTTCCGTAACGGTCTGCTGGCATTTTGTCGTCATGCCAGGTATCAACATTCACCTCCACCGCCTTCAGCAGTGGCGCTATCGCCGGATAGCCGTCCATCGCTTTAAGCTGTGCACAGGTCTGTTGGTAAATCCGCGTTTCCGTGTCGGGGGTGGAAAGGGTAACGGTTTCAAACTCCGGTCGGGTAAGGAAGTAGGCTTCGCGCTCGTCGGGGTTATAGCCGCCGCCAATATCAGAGTGTGCGCCGGGCAAAGCCAGTTCCGGCCACGCCGGTTTAACGCTATTCAGTGCGAAGTTAAAGCGGCATTCGTGCTGCGCGGTGATGTGGAACACTTTGTCTGCCACGCCCGGACGCAGCACCAGATTCACTTCTCCGGTATCGGCGCTGTGCGGATTGAGGCCGTTAACCGGTGTCCCGATGGCGGCTACGGTATCGAATATCCCCAGAAAGCGGGTTTTTCCGCCGGGCGTTCCGGAAAATTCTGTACCATCCAGCCCGACTTTAATCGCCGCGATAATCGCGCTGTCCTGGCTGAATACCCGGTTGGCAAAGTGGCGCGCCGCCGCCGCTCCCCGGCTGAAGCCGAAAATATCAAATTGCAGCTCTTTGATTGTACAGGACCGGGCATCGGTGTGCTTGTCTAGATAGCCCTGAATACCGGCAGCCAGTGCCGCGACTGCTTTATCGGTTTTTCTCACCACGCCGGTATCACCCCGGCCAGTACCCATTCCATAAGTGCTGTCGCCAGCCTCGTCTTCCGTACCGATACCTTCAATATAAATGGTGTACTGGCCTGCCCCTGTATCAGTTTTTATTTCCGGGTTATAAAGCGTATGGAGCCAGTGCACGTTACTGTAGTAGCCGATATAGCTGCCAGCTGCGGTGCCGCTGACCCCGCGATTCAGCCGGATACACTGCTCTAACGCAGACGTAGATTCAGCATCATTCATCCCGTAATGTTCACCGGAACAGGCGGCCTGACGGTCACCGCTGTTATTCGCATTGTTGCCAGTGCCATCAAAGAACACGCCGATGGTCAGTGTGATTTCCCGTTTCTTCTTCGCGGCCTGCGCTCGCTGTTCAGGCTCTGACTGCCGGGCTTGTTTTTTCGCCGTCTCAGCCCGTTCGGCCACACGTCCGGCGTTGCCGTCGCTCTCGTAGGTGTGCGTCTGGACTGACGGAATAAACCGGGCGCGGCACGGGCAGGAACTGTAGCTGTCCAGCGAACCCGCCCACTCTTTCAGTTCTCCGCCCACCTCATAGGTGTCCCCCATGCCGCCGCACACGCGGAAGCGCCCCTCATGCTTCCCGCAAGTCACCGGGTCGCCCTCTCTGACCTGCTGCCGCTCAATGCCACCAATTTCGTAGGTGTCGTCAGACGCACCGGAAAGGATCCGCCCCCCGCAGGTGGTTTTATCCAGGTGATAAAGAAAAAATCCCGTTGCCATAATCCCTCATGATTAAAATGGTTATAAAATCAGCACATCATACCTTAATCATGACTTAACCAAAATCTTTGGCTTCTGATTGCCGGTACAACGCCTGGATACGGCGGATTTGCGAAGGGCTGTACCCCGTTGCATCTGCTGTTTCCCGGATACTGAGTTTTTTTACCTGCCGGTAGTACAGGACTTTCTGGTGCCGCTCCTTATCAGCCTGTTTTCCCCGGTATCTCCCCAGCGTATGTACTCGTTCAATTCCCTGTTTCTGCCGCTGGCGGCGGCTCAGCCAGTCCTTATGCGACATTGCGGCCATCAGGTCGATAAGCATGTTATTGATGGCGGTTATCGCGGCGCGGGTAATCGGAACAACCTGCGATGAGTCTTTATCAGACAGCGCCTGCCATGAGGTGGGTACATCCAGGCTGACAATCCGCAGCTCGTGTTGTTCTATCTGTTTTTTCAGCGTCATCCAGTCGCTGTTACTGATAAGCGAACACTGTTTATGCTGGACTGGTTCCGCGATCCTGCATTGCGTCGCAGGGTTCAGGGCGGTCTGAACAAAGGAGAAGCGCGCAATGCGCTTGCCAGAGCCGTCTTCATGCATCGTCTGGGCGAAATAAGGGATCGTGGTGTGGAAAACCAGAGTTACCGCACCAGTGGCCTTACGCTGATCACAGCCGTGATCACATTGTGGAATACCGTGTATATAGAAAACGCCGTTAACCAGTTGAAAAAGAAGGGGATGCCGCTCAATGAACACTTGCTGTCACACTTGTCTCCGCTGGGCTGGGAGCATATTAATCTGACGGGAGACTATAGCTGGCGAATCAACAAAAAACTGGCTGAAGGGAAGTATCGTCCTTTGCGGCCAGTTGATGTCAGTCAGTACAAAAAACAACCTTAACGAATGGAAGGGACTTCCCCTGATTATGCGCCTGATTAACTCTTGTGCGATCATGGGCTACACATCGTCCCGGAGGAATTCGTTATGACTATCACGACTGTCGGTATCGATCTTGCTAAAAATGTGTTTGCTGTTCACGGTGTTGACCAAAGTGGTAGAACTGTTCTGGTTAAGCCTAAAGTATCGCGTGCTGCACTTCCTGAGTTAATTGCAAGTTTGCCTCCCTGTGTTATCGGGATGGAAGCATGCTCCGGGGCTCACTACTGGGCAAGATTGTTTCGGCAGTATGGTCATGGGCCACGTCTGATGGCTGCTAAGTTTGTATCGCCTTATCGTATGGCCGGAAAATCAGGAAAAAATGATGCAGCTGATGCTCAGGCTATCTGTGAAGCTGTTCGTCGTCCGCATATGCGGTTCGTACCAGTGAAAGACGAAAGCCAGCAGGCCATGCAGTGTTTACATCGTACCCGTCAGGGTTTTATCGAAGAGAAAACAGCAACGTATAATCGTCTGCGAGGATTGATATCTGAATTCGGTTTCATCGCGCCACAAAGTGCTGATGCCCTGCGCCACATGGTTTCTGTGCAGAAGAGCTCTTTACCGCTTCAGGTTCAGCAATGTGTTGATGATTTGATGGTACACGTTGATCGCATTGAAGCTAACATCACTGAATATGACCGAATTTTATCCCGCATAGCCAAAACAGATCATCGCAGTCAGCGGCTGATGGAGCTAAAGGGCGTTGGTCCCACAACGGCCTGTGCAC
>NZ_JNVB01000131.1 GCF_000770305.1 Erwinia oleae | reverse complement strand
TCTTTATCCAGGCGTAAAGGCTGTGGGTGGTGATATCGAGACGTGTTGCAACGCTGGAAACAGAATAACCACGATCAACAACCTGTTTGACTGCTTCAATTTTAAACTCTTCGGGATAACGCTTACCGCTCATGGGCACCTCTCTTTAAGCCATCTTAAATGACTCCGAGGTGTCTGTTAAACCCGTGGCGATTCAAATTTTAATGAAAAAGTCAGTTCGTCGCATGGGTTTATCAAGAATGGTTGATCATATGAAACCATCGCTTAGACCTAAAAGTGATCAGGAGTTTTCACACAGCCTGAGCGAGAAGCGGACTCTGTTGCTTTGGATTAAATCATCTTCTTAGCATGGTTTAAAATCACAACCAGATGGCAGTGTGCCCGGTTCGTCAGGCAAACCTTTGTCGAATGGGCTGCCAAGACGGTTAACTCATCATACTGGGCCAAGCTGTATTATCAGGGGATGCGAGAAAAAGGAAAATCTCATCAATCAGCGATCCGAGCTCTGGCATTCAAATGGATAAGGATTATTTATCGCTGCTGGAAGACCAGAACCCGTTATGACGAAGCGAAATATTTGCTGGCACTGGAAGCGCGAAAATCGCCCTTACTAATGCCGTAGAAAGCTTGTCGAATGTCTCAGGGCGTGAAGCGGACATCGCCAACATGCACATGAATCAATCCCCAGCAGCCGATTATTAGCATTGTTCAGCTTCAGACTGAAATGAAACCGTATGGCTGATTACTCGTTTTCGACCGCAATACGCGTTCTTATACTGGCAATAAAATTATCCCGGATGACATTCTCCGTGCCTGCGTTCCAGGCTACCAAGCTGTGTTAAAGCTATCTCGCCCAAATCCGAGTTTAAATTGTCCAAGGATATCAGTTGGGGAGAGTTCGGCCATGCACTCGCCGATAGATAAGAAATTCATAGCAATAGCCCTTGACTGATGTGGTCCCGGATGCTGGCGTCCCTCGACGCCAGCTTTCAAGGCAGATGAACGTAATCGATGAGAATGTGCGGGTGCCCGCGCGTGCTGGCAATACAGTGATGAAACACTTGAGCACGCCGGGACCAGCAGGGTCACCCTCAAGGAATTGCGCTTCCTTAGCCAAAGCAGTGGAAGTGCTGTGCAAGCTTCGGGTTAAATTTTCACTTTCAAGAAATAGTCAAAAATTTCCGGGACACTAGCCTCGCCCATACCCGCATCCACAGCTGCCGTTAAGTTGCCTGAAGTCGCCTGAGCAATGTCCGCCTGCATATTGAGATCCTCGGCCATCTCGAGAAAATACCTTAGGTCCTTGTTGGCATTGTTGATGGAGAAGCCCAAGTCACTGACGCCATCGACCGCGTAATTCTTGCAAAATTTCATGAACGGAGAATTGGATGGGCCGGTCGACATTATGTCGTAAAGCTGTTGAAGGTCGACACCGGCCCGCTCCGCCACGGCAAAAGCCTGGCTCATGGTGCAAACTGTCGTCATGCCCATAAAGTTGTTGATCAGCTTGGTCGTATGACCAGCGCCAAGAGCGCCGAGGTAGAAAACGTTCTCGCCCTGCTCATCGAGCACCGGCTTGACCTTATCAAAGGTTTCTTTGTCACCTGCGGCCATGATGTTGAGCAAGCCGTCGCGAGCATGTGCAGGCGTTCGCCCAAGCGGCGCGTCAATCATGCCGGCGCTCTTGGCGGCCAGATCAGCACCGATTTTGCGAGTCGAGGTCGGAATGGATGTGCCGAAATCTACAACTACGGCACCTTTCTTAATGCCGTCCAGGAGACCATTTTCACCGTAAACAATTTTCTCGACAACTTCTGATGTAGTCAAGCAAAGCATTACGATGTCGCTTGCCTCGGCCAACTGCTTGGGCGATGTTGCCTCCTTTGCGTTCCCGCGAGCAAGAACTGCTGCCACAGCATCCTTGTTCAAGTCCATCACTACCAATTCAAAGCCCTTCTTTTGAAGATTCTCAACCATATTTCCGCCCATGAGGCCGAGGCCGACAAAGCCGATAACGGGTTTGCTCATGTTTTATTTTCCTTAATTAGTTCGTTGTGATTGTCGGATCAGACGAAATCTTCACGGTGAGGTGTGAAAATATCGAGCAAAGTACCCGCTTCGATGCAGGTCGCGCCATGCAGGATGTTCGGCTGTTTGTAGAGCGAGTCGCCGGTGGAAACGATGTAGGTTTTGCCGCCAACGGCAAACTCAAATCTTCCGGAAATGACGTAGGTAATTTGCTCATGCGGGTGCCGGTGCAGTGCCGCCACCGTACCTTTCTCGAAGTGATTTTCGACGCACATGACGTTGTCATTGTAGGCGGCCACTTTCCTGGTTAATCCGCCACCAGCATCGAAAAGCTTGTTATCGGTTGCGGGAAAAAAGTTCTTTACGTCCATCGCTATTCTCCAATCTCGAGTTTGGGGAGTGAAACGCGCCGTACCACGGGGGCAGTGCGCCCACCGAGGAGCCAGATGGCGAGTATGCCAAGCGGTACGATAGCCGCGGCAAGCAGGAATATTGGGCCGTAGCCATGCGGTGTCATCACCGGCACCAGCCACGTTGTGATCAACGTCCCAACCACTGCCGCAGTCCCGCCAACGCCGGCC
Source organism: Erwinia oleae (assembly GCF_000770305.1). Lineage (GTDB taxonomy): Bacteria > Pseudomonadota > Gammaproteobacteria > Enterobacterales > Enterobacteriaceae > Erwinia > Erwinia oleae. The sequence goes on along the minus strand of NZ_JNVB01000131.1, from coordinate 5,422 downwards.
AGCGAACCTACGGCACCGCCGGCGAAATAGTCGGAAGGAAGCGTCTGAATGTTATTAATGGCTACCTGGAAACCGAACAGGATGACTGCGATCAGCAGTACTGCAGTCAGGGGGTCCGACGCGCGCGCCGTTAGCAGAAGTGCCGGCAACATGATGACGCCACCCGCGGTGATTACGACTTGTCGTGCACGCAATGCGCTCCAACCGCGGCGGATCAGCACGCCCGACGCCCAGCCGCCCGACAGGCTGCCCAGCATCGCTCCGACGAACGGAACCCAGGCAAACATCCCGATCTGCTTCACGTCAAAGCCGAAAGTTTCAGCTAAATAGATCGGCAGCCATGAGACGAACAACCACCAGATAGGGTCGAGGAAAAAGCGGCCGATCAGGATCGCCCAGCTTTCACGGTGGTGAAGTAGCTCACCCATGCCGGGTGCGTAGCCAGTGACCGCTTGCGCCACGCCTCCTTGCTCGTCCCCGGCGATGTGCGCGCGCTCGGCTTTGCTCAGCCACGGGTGAGCGTCGGGTTCGCCCCGATAGATCAGCAGCCAAGGCACCAGCCATATGAAGCCTAGCACGCCGACGAGCAAGAACGTCGCGCGCCAGCCCATTGCTTCATACATTAACGCGACAAGTGGTGCAGAGATGATTGCACCGATTGCCGCTCCAGAATTAAAGATCCCCTGCGCCAGAGCACGCTCTCCCGCTGGAAACCAGGCGGCGTTGGCCTTCACCGCGCCCGGCCAATTGCCCGCTTCACTTACGCCCAGCGTCACACGCAGCAGCCCGAGCACGGCCAGCGAACGCACCGCTGCGTGTGCGGCAATTGACAGCGACCAGATGCCGATCGAGACCACAAACCCCAGCCGCGTTCCGACCACATCCAGGATCCGCCCGAACAGCGATTGGCCTACTGCGTAGGCGATCAGGAACATGGTGACAAGCATTGCGTAGTCGGCCTTATCCGCCCCGATATCCTTTGAGACCGCGGGCCACATCACGGCGAGCGCGTTGCGGTCGATATAGTTGATGACGGTGGCCACTGCGATCAGGCCGATGATGAACCAACGAAGACCCTTGACGGTGCGTCCCATCACACCTCTCCCAGTCCATCGTGGATGACGTGATAGCCTCCACCGGTCACGTATAAAGCTTTGTTCCTGAATTTCATATTTTCAATCCTCCTACACGATCGTTAAGACCATTCCGGTTGGGGACGGCCAGGCAATTCTACGATTTCATTACAGCGTCAGAACTGGTCAAAGACTCATTGGCATTTTCTTCGCCGTATTCGTGTGGCAGGTGTGCGAGGCGCTTTGTCCGCCGCAACTCCCGTGCCCAAGCTCTTTGCCACTAGACGCAGTGGCAAGCTATTCTCTGCTTCGTGGATCTAAAGCTGATGTCTCCTGGACAATCATTTTCCGCGAAGGCAGCGAATCCGGTGCTACTTGCTCTCGAATCCGTTGAGGAGCGCTATGTGCCCGGTCCACTCCATTCGCCGACCATCAAGCGTCGCGCTGTGAGGACGACCTGCGGTCACATCGTCGGCTATTCCGATGACTAAAGGCACGCCGCTAAGCGGTTCAATCACAATCAAGTCGGCGTCGTTCGAGCGGACGTGCCGCAATGTTTTGATTTGACTTGCACTCGCCACGGTCGTCTCTGCCGATGGGTCATAAGCACCGTGCGGCTCCAGCAGAGAAACGAAGGTCGTATCCTTCACCCCCGTTACCCGCTCAATAAGCAACGGCTCGCGCCGAAGATTAAAGCTCGGATCGTTGGCGCCGCTTTCTCCGAGTATGACGCTGGCACCAGCGGGCGGAACCATACGGTAGGTGTAAAAGCGACTACCGTTGATCCAGGTAAGCGTGGCATTGTCGGGGCCAATTGTACCCGTAGCATCGACCCAGATGTGCTGATACCCACTACCAGTTCCCAGCACTGGCCGCTCGGCTACGCTCTGCTGGACGGGGAACCCAAGGTCAGTGATGTGCCCGCTGTAGTGCAGCGGGAGGTCGTAGGTCGCCGGCGAATTTCCGTTCACTCGAAGTAAATCCAGCACAAGCGGACTGCCGCTGCCGAAGGGGACCTGCACGAGCGTGCGCCGGAAACGCACACCCGGCCATGCGTCGACCATCTCGGCTGTGCTGGCTTTCAACGGATCGTCGGCGGAGAAGAATAATTGGCTCGGGGCATGTTCCTGGCCAACGCGCCAGTCGCCATTGAAGTGCGATGTCTCGTTTACGACAAGCGTATTATGGGCGACAGTCTGCTTTGCCCAACTCTCATTCTCCTTCAGATAGCGGCCGCCGTTCTTGCTCTCAATGTTCAGGAAGCGAGCTGCACCATAGTCAGTGACGATAGGGTTGCCAGCGTCGTAGAGAATCCAATTAAGTTTATCGAAATGGCCATGACCCATTCCCATCGCGCTATTCTTCGCAATCACCACTGCGGCATCGCGCTCTGGCCCTGATCGTAGGACGGCCAACGCTCCCTGATCGCCTTCAGGTCCGTCCCGGAATAGCTGTGACGCGTACGGAAACGGGCTCGCTTTTCCCGCCGCAAGATCGCGGGCGAGAAGGAGGCCGTCCGGCGTCAACACGGTGCGGCCCTGTTCTTGCGCGATCGAAAGAAAGCCCGGGTCCTTCGTCACACCGTACCCGATTGCCACTGCCTGGTAGAGTTCGTCCGTCTTCAAGCTCTTGTCGGGCATCGCGTCATTAAGCGGGAAGAAGTAGTCGTTATAGGTCAGTTGTATGGTGCTACGGATTGCTTTAAGTAGAACCCCGTCGCGGCGCTGCCAAATGCCGAGTTCCGGCTGGTTCCGCGCGATCGCATCGGCGAACACGACGAACGGCTGAAGCGCATAGCGCTGATAATAAGGTCCCTCGGTGTAGTAGCCATCAGGCGAAAATAACTGGTCGACTTGCGCGAGGAACCCGGACCGACCGCTCTTGTCCGTGCCTTTCAGCGAGCGCGCGACCAGTTCCGGATCGTGCAAAACATAGCCCGTCATCCCAACCCCGGCAGCCGCCCAGGTCGCATGGTTGTGGATCCGATCGAACGTTTTCGCGTTTCCGATCGAAAGGAAGTCGGCCATGTGGCGGAAGACTTTGTCATCGATCGTCGCCCGGTCGGCGGCATTCAGCGTGTCGCGAATTGCATCGTAACCTTGAATCGCATAGACTAGCCATACGCTGTCGTTGAGGCTTTGCCAGAATAGCCGCCCGGGTGCCTCATTTGCTTTGGCGGGATGCGGGCCAAGGGTTGGATAGAGCTTGGCATATTCCAGCAATAGCGACCGGGCATAGGCTGCATAGGCGCTTTCACCGGTGATCCGGTACAGTAGGCCTGCCCCATACAGCGCCATGTAGTTACGCTTGTGCTGCTCGTGCGTGTATCCGCCACCGGGATCTTTTGGAACGGGCACGACAACGCCAGCACGAATCGCCGCATCGACGGCAATGCTGGTCCGACGCATCTCGTCGGAAAACAGCTCATATTGCGATGATGCTTCCCTTATCATTGCTAGGCTAACGACTTCCTCACTGGAAGACGCGCTGGCCGCCCCGGAGTTTGAATAAAAACACGCTGCGATCCCAAACGCCGCAGTCGTGAATAACAGGAACTTCTTCAAAGCTAATCTCCCTATTGCGGCGACTGAAGCCGCAATATTCGCCACGCCGTTGCGGTCGATATAGTTGATGACGGTGGCCACTGCGATCAGGCCGATGATGAACCAACGAAGACCCTTGACGGTGCGTCCCATCACACCTCTCCCAGTCCATCGTGGATGACGTGATAGCCTCCGCCGGTCACGTATAAAGCTTTGTTCCTGAATTTCATATTTTCAATCCTCCTACACGATCGTTAAGACCATTCCGGTTGGGGACGGCCAGGCAATTCTACGATTTCATTACAGCGTCAGAACTGGTCAAAGACTCATTGGCATTTTCTTCGCCGTATTCGTGTGGCAGGTGTGCGAGGCGCTTTGTCCGCCGCAACTCCCGTGCCCAAGCTCTTTGCCACTAGACGCAGTGGCAAGCTATTCTCTGCTTCGTGGATCTAAAGCTGATGTCTCCTGGACAATCATTTTCCGCGAAGGCAGCGAATCCGGTGCTACTTGCCCCGAGTGTTTGCCCAGAATGTCCTACAACGCCATGTCGATTGCACCGATTCCGTCATCGTCACCGGGCCTTAACGCCAGTATGCACCGCGATAAAGGTACTGCCAGATATCTTCGATATTGCCCGGATCCTTGCCGATAAGACACGGAGCAATATGCTCTTCCAGATACGCTGCGACGGCCATTTCCCTGCCATTCAATGTGGCATCACCCACACCATAAATCCCTTCGTCCGTTTCAATCTTTACCGTAACAAAATTTCGTCCAGGCCGGCTCACCAGCACTTAGATGCGTTCGATTTTCATAGCGACTCTCATAGGGTAGAGAAAAGACAGGGTCAGTAAATTATTCTATTTGTCGTACTATAGTATTTATAAGCTGACTATTGTGTGAACAATGTCGTAGTTTTTAAGTTACGGGGTTTTGTTTGCCAGTACGCCCGGCACAATTTCGCGGCTGTCTTCGTGGCGGGAATGTTTACGCATCTGCACCCCGTGGCCTTTCTGCGTGACCCGGTAAAGCGGGCGTTTTGGGTATTCCGATAGTGGTGCCATATGCATGTAAAGCTGGTACAGCTTCAGCCAGGAGGATTCATCCTGCTCGTCTGGTTTGTACACTGACCTGATCAGCGCAAAGGTAGCTGACTGGCGCAGCGGTCGTTCCTGACGACAGTCAATATTTGCGTAATCCCGGTTAAGCCGCCATGCCACCACTTCTCCGTCAATCATGAACTGGAGTGGCACAGATTTTTCCGGCGCATCCTGATTCAGCACCGATGCCGGAGAAGATGACGCTCCGATGTGGATGCCGCCATGCCAATAGCGATTTACGCCAATCAGCCACCAACCGTGAGCGTTTTTTCGAATGTCAGTCAGCAACTCGTCATAGTTCTTATACTCCCGCCCATCGGTTTCCGTACCGGATAACGTATGCCATCATCTTTCCTTAAGTTAAATCACTAAAACCGTAATCATCGCAGGGAGTTAAGAGGAAGGGGAGTAAAATTTATGCAGATTTTATTACTGAGGTATTTACCCACGTAGAGTGTTCTACTACGGGATACCGCTTAAATTTTGCTCTTAGCGAATGGAAGGGACTTCCCCTGGATATGCACCTGATTAACTTTCGTGCAATCATGGGATAAATATTGACCCAGAGGGATTCGTTATGACCATCACTACTGTCGGTATCGATCTTGCTAAAAATGTGTTTGCAGTTCACTGCGTTGACCAAAATGGTAAAGCAGTTCTGGTTAAACCCAAGGAGTCACGTGCAGCACTTCCTGAACTCATCGCA
>NZ_JNVB01000130.1 GCF_000770305.1 Erwinia oleae | reverse complement strand
TGATGGCGCTGTTCAGCAGCATCACACCAAACGGCGCGCTGTTCTGCGCCACGCCGTTGTGCCAGATGGTTACCACGTTGTCCCACAGATGGCGGCCAGGGATCAGCGTCATCGGCACCTGGAAGACCTCGCTGTTATCCAGCGTGGCGGCCACAAACGCGATATAGAGCGGGAACAGTACCGTCAGCGCGCCCAGCAACAGCATGATGTGACTGAAAATATCCAGCCCGCGTCGGTTCTCAATCATTGGTAGCGCACCTTTTTCTCGACGTAGCGGAACTGAATTACCGTCAGCACAATCACCAGCAGCATCAGCACCACTGACTGCGCGGAAGAAGAGGAGAGATCCAGCCCGGCGAAGCCTTCCCGATAGATTTTGTAGATAAGCGTGGTGGTGGACTGCACCGGCCCGCCGCCCGTGGCGGCATCGATAACCGGGAAAGTGTCAAAAAAGGCGTAAACCAGATTGACTACCACGAGAAAGAACCCGACCGGCGCAATCAGCGGCAGCGCAAGGCGGAAAAAGCGCCGCACCGGCCCGGCGCCGTCGATGGCTGCCGCCTCAATCAGGGATTTGGGAATCGACTGTAGCGCGGCAAAAAAGAACAGAAAGTTGTAGCTCATCTGCTGCCAGACAGAGGCCAGCACCACCAGGAACATCGCCTGCCCGCTGTTTTGCGCGTGGTTCCAGTCGTAACCCAACGCGCGAAGAAAGTGGGTGATCAGGCCCAGCCCCGGACTAAACAGAAACATCCACAGCACCGCCGCCACCGCAGGCGCGACCGCATACGGCAGTAAAAACAGCGTCTGGTAAACGCGTTTCAGGCGCAGAACATAATCCACCAGCGCGGCGAAGAACAGCGACACTATCAGGCCGATAACGGTGACCAGCCCGCTGAACACCAGCGTGGTCCAGAACGCATCCAGATAGTATTCATCGCCCGCCAGACGCTGGAAATTTTCCATGCCGACAAAGCTGCTGGAGAGGCCAAAGGGATCCACGCTCTGCACCGAATACCACAGCGCCTCGCCCGCAGGCCAGAGGAAGAAAATAAAGGTGATCGCCAGCTGCGGCAGCACCAACAGATAAGGCAGCCAGCTAACACGGAATACGGGACGAGGAGAAGACATGGTATGGCTCTGCATGGCTGACGTTAAAAAGCGGGGCGCGCGGCCCCGTACGGTGAGGCTGATTACTTAACCGTCTGTTCAAAGCGGCGCAGCAGCGCGTTACCGCGAGAAACGGCATTATCCAGCGCGGCCTGCGGTGTTTTTTTACCGGTCCAGACGCCTTCCAACTCTTCATCAACCACGGTGCGGATCTGCGGCATATTGCCCAGCCGCATCCCTTTGGTAAAGGCCAACGGCGGCTTGTTCAGCATCTGCCGCGTCGCGGTATCGGCACCCGGATTTTTGTCATAAAAACCCTGCTGGCGCGTCAGCGCATAAGCCGCCGTGGTGATCGGCAGATAGCCCGTCTTTTGATGCCATTCGGCGGCGATTTCCGGCTGCGCCAGGAACTGCATGAATTCGGCCACGCCCTTGTAGGTGCTGGCGTCTTTGCCTTTCATCACCCACAGGCTGGCCCCGCCGATAATGGCGTTTTGCGGCGCGTTCGGTACGCTTTCGTCGTAAGGCATCATGCCAACGCCGTAGTTGAATTTCGCGTAGTGGCGAATGTCGGCCAGCGAGCCGGACGAGGCGGTGGTGATGCCGCAGTCGCCGTTGTAAAACTTGGCGGTGGACTCATCTTTACGGCCGAAGTAGGTGAATTCGCCCTTCCTGCTCATGTCCGCAAGCAGTTGAATATGACGCACCTGAACGGGTTTGTTAAATTCCAGTTCGGCGTCGTTGCCGTCAAAGCCGTTGTTTCTGGTCGCCACCGGCAGACCATGCCAGGCGCTGAAGTTTTCAATCTGGATCCAGCCCTGCCAGCCGCTGGCGTAGCCGCAGTTCATGCCCGCTTTACGCAGCGCGGCCGCGTCTTTTTCCAGCTCCTGCCAAGTTTTCGGCGGCTGTTCCGGGTCTAGTCCCGCTTTTTTAAAGGCGTCTTTGTTGTAATAGAGCACCGGCGTGGAGCTGTTGAACGGCTGAGAAATCAGATGGCCGGTTTTGGAATCGCTGTAGTAACCGGCAACCGTCGGCACAAACTGTTTTTCATCAAAGGCGATGCCCGCATTTTTGAAGACGTCATACACCGGCACGATAGCTTTCGACGCCATCATCGTCGCCGTACCCACTTCGTAAACCTGGAGGATGGCAGGCGCTTTTCCTGAACGCACCGCGGCGATCCCGGCGGCCAGGCTCTGCTCATAGTTGCCTTTATAGGTGGGAACGATCCTGTAATCGGGATGGGAGTCATTGAAGCGTTTTGCCAGCGAATCGACCTCAACGCCCAGTTCGCCTTCCATCGAATGCCAGAACGGAATGTCAGTCGCGGCCAGCGCGTGTCCGCTCAGCGTGAGACCCAGTGCAATACAAAGTGCAGTACGACGAAATGAGAACGATGCCATTTTCAGATTCCTGTGCCTGGTGTGATTTCTTCTTGTTCGCCAGGTAACATGACATGTGAAAATGACGGAAAAATAACGCTTTTGTGACGGAAAAGTGACGGAAGAAAGTCATTAAAAAGCGGCAACCGCTCGCATCAGAATCTGGCCTGCACAGGCGTTCCGGCCTGCCAGGGAACAAAAAGAGAACAAACAACACCCAGACTTATTATTCACAGAGATAAAGGCAAGCGCGGCTATGTTTCCTTCAATTTCAAATATTCCTGTTTCCAGTACCGATCCGGGTACGGTGGAACTGTGGCGAGCCTTGCCCGGAAGGCATCAGCAGCAGGCGGTAACCGTTAGCGCACAACTGATGAATGAGTTGCACAGTGCGCAAAGCGCTATCGACTTCGTTAAAGATCAATTAACGTTTGGTTCCGATAATCAACAGAGTGATTTTGTGCGCACCGGCGGTGAAAGCCACCGACACGGCGTCGCGGCACTGCACCTTCGGGACACAGATTTTCGCGGCGATAACAACGCTCTGACAAAAGCGGCATTCCAGGCGCAAGCGGGCACCTGCGGAGAAATTTCTGCCGCCGTCATGGCGGTGCTCTCTACTCTGGATCTTGACCGCCCCATTTTTACCTATGCCGCAGCGGGCGGGCTGAATCATCAATTTAACGTGATTGGTGATATACGCCAGCCCGGCAGCGCCGTCGTGGCGGACGGCTGGCCGGTTTTCGCCCGCTCGCACCTGCTTGATAACGCGCTTTTTGTCCCCGACGGCGCCGCGATACTTGATGTTCACAATCCGAAAATGCGCCCGAAAGCCGAGCTGGAAGATATTCTCAGTGTTTCGCCTCTCAGCGAAGAGCGGATAACCAGCATCAATAATAGCTATAAAACGCCGGATGTCGTGAAACTCAACCAGCTGGCGCTGACTGATGACAGGCTTGTTCAGCAGTTGCACGGGGTGAAAAATCTCGGCGTCACCTATCAAAATGCAGAAAATGCGCAGGATCTCCATTTACAGACGGCTTCGGTGGAGCACTACAACGCGCATGCCCAACCAATGCAGCATACTCCGGCCAAAAAACCTTTAGTTCCCTACGACGAGTGATTTTTTATGAGCGCTTCACTGTTTCATCGCACGGTAGAACCGCTGCTCAGACATCTTAAGGTCGATCCGACCGCGCTGGCTGGCGGCAACAGTTATCACATTGAATTTCCCCATTACAGCGTGCAGTTGCTGAACATTCATCAGGTATCGCTGCTGATGCTGCTTTCGCCAGGCCGCATAGCGGAAGAGAGCGATCCTTCGCTGCCCTGGACGCTATTGCAGCTGAATATGTTTGATGGCGAGCGGCCTGCCATCCACATTAGCGCGCTGGCAGAGCAGAAAAGCCTGGTGTTATGGACGCAAGAAAGGCTGACGCAGATCGATGCCGCTGGCGTTATCGCGCAGTTTGACCGTCTGGTCGCCAGAGGCGAGGAGGTTGCGCAGCTCTGTGC
>NZ_JNVB01000013.1 GCF_000770305.1 Erwinia oleae | reverse complement strand
TGGCGGGCAAAGGTAACGCTTTCGTCAATCATTCGGCTGATAAAGGCTTTCTCGCCGCCTTCGCACCACAGTTCGTTCTGCTGCCCGCCAAAATTCAGCGGTGAATTTTTTTCCAGCCCCAGGTTGCGCACTTTCCGCTGGCTGCCCTGGCGGGCCTCGCTGGCTGAAGCATGGAACGGCGGGTTGCAGATTGCCGCATGATACTGTTCGTTTTTATGAATGATGCCGCTGAAAATTGCCTGAGGATCTTTCTGCCGACGCAGTCGCACGCCGCGATTGATCCCCGGATTGGCAGCAACGATGGCATTTGCCGCGCGCATCGCCTCTTCATTGACTTCGCTGCCGGTGAAACGCCAGCCGTATTCACGAAAGCCGATCAGAGGGTAGATACAGTTAGCGCCGCAGCCAATGTCCAGCACGGTGAGATCGCGCGGTATAACGGCATGATGATCCTCAGCCAGCAAATCAGCCAGGTGGTGGATATAGTCTGCCCGACCAGGGATGGGCGGGCAGAGAAAACCTTCCGGGATTGACCAGTGAGCAATCTGATAAAAATGGTGCAGCAGGGCCTGATTAAGCGTTTTAACCGCTGCCGGATTAGCAAAATCAACCGTTTCATCGCCATACTGATTGACCGCCACGAAGGACGCCAGCGGCGGATGACTGGCAATCAGTGCGGGAAAATCATAGCGTCCGCGATGGCGGTTACGGGGATGGAATGGCGTTCTTTCGGCAATTTTTTTCATGGCAATTCTCTTATCTGAAGGCGCGTAAGATACCTGCTGCGGCCAGGATCGTAAACAATTGCGCCTTTTTTCCTGCCAATGAAGCGCTATGATGAAGTTATTATTTGCTACTCAAGGAATTCCGATGTCGCGTTCCCGCCATTCTTATCAGCCTCGTCACGGGCACAATCTTCCTCACGATCCGCTGAACGCTATTATTGCGCCGCGCCCGATTGGCTGGATCAGTTCACAGAGCGCACGCGGCGAACGCAATCTTGCGCCCTACAGTTTTTTTAACTGTTTTAACTATCAGCCGCCAATTATTGGCTTTTCCAGCCAGGGCTGGAAGGACAGCGTGGCGAACATCGCTGAAACCGGCGAGTTTGTCTGGAATCTGACCACACGCGATTTGGCGGTGGCAATGAATGAAAGTTCGGCTTCTGTTGCACAGGGTGAAGACGAATTCGCTCTCGCCGGGCTGACGGCTTTGCCCGCAACGCAGGTATCGGTGAGTATGGTGGCGGAAAGCCCGGTTAATTTTGAATGTAAGCTCACGCAGATTATCCAGCTTCAGGATGCCAACGGGGAAAAGCTCGATCAGTGGCTGGTGCTGGGCGAGGCGGTGGTTATTCACATTGACAGCGAGCTTCTTGAGGACGGGATTTACCAGACCGCGAAGGCGAACCCGGTTCTGCGTGCCGGCGGGCCCAGCGCCTACTATACGATCGGCGACGATCGGCGCTTTGACCTTGTACGGCCCGATGCGCGCAGCAAGATTTAAACGCGAAACGCGCGCCGGCGAAGGGCGTCATTAAGGTTCAGACGCCGGGACGCCTTCCCCACAGGCTTCACTGCCGCATTCTGCTGAAGCCTTCATACCGCCCACAAGCCATTGTGCTGCTTTTGAGACTAAAGCAAAACCTGTCCCGCCTTTATCAGCGCCGCCGCTTTCGCTATCTCCGGAGCGAGCCAGCGGTCTTCCGTCCAGTTGGCTATACTTTCCCGCAGCAGCGCCCAGGCCTGTGACGTTCCCTCGCCCTTCGCGGCCTCGTGAAAATCCAGCGCCTGCGCGGCCAGCAGATATTCAATAGCGAGGATCTGACTGACGTTTTCGGCAAGCGTTAACAGCTTTAATGCGGCGCTGGTTCCCATACTCAAATGATCTTCCTGCAAGCCAGAGGTCACAAAGTTATCTACCACCGCAGGCTGAGCAAGACGTCGGTTTTCACCACACAGTGAGGCGGCGACATACTGCGCAATCATCATGCCTGAATTGACGCCAGGCTGCGACACCAGAAACGGCGGCAGCGCGCTGACCAGCGGATTGATCAGTCGGTCAAGACGGCGCTCTGCCACGCTGCCGATCTCCGCCAGCGCCAGCGCCAGCAAATCAGCCGCCATCGCAACCGATTCGCCATGCGGATTGGCCTGAGACACCACCCGCCAGCGTTCTGACGTTCCCAGGATCAGCGGATTATCCGTTGCCGCGTTCAGTTCCGTTTCAATCTGCCGTGCGGCATGATCAAACTGGTCGCGGCAGGCGCCGTGAATTTGTGGTATCGAACGCAGACTCAGGGCGTCCTGGGTACGAATGCCCCGGCTGCCCGCCAGAATCTCGCTGCCATCCAGCAACGCCCTGAGCCGTTCGCCCACCGCCTGCACGTTGGCGCTGCCCTTCAGCGCAAGGATCTCCGCATCAAACGCATCGGTCTGCCCGCGCAGCGCTTCAAAACTCATGGCGCCGGTAACGTCGGCCCACGCCAGCAGCCTGGCAGCCTCGTCCAGCGCCAGGCAGGCCAGTCCGGTCATACAGGGCGTTCCGTTCACCAGGCTCAGACCATCCTTTGCGCCCAGCGGACAAGGCGCAAGATCTTCCGCCGCCAGCGCTTCAGCCGCAGGCATTACTTTGCCGCGATAGTGAACGTCACCGATCCCAATCAGCGCCAGGCCAATATGCGCCATATGGGTAAGATAACCGACCGACCCCTGCGAAGGCACCTGCGGCGTAATGCCGCTGTTCAGCAGCGACAGCAGCCCCTGTACCACCGTCGGCGACACGCCGGAATGGCCGTGACTATAGTTGGCAACCGCCGCACAGATAACCGCCCGCACCTGCGTCTCGCTCAGCAGTGGCCCGACGCCACAGGCGTGGCTCAACAGCGTGTTGCGGGAAAGCTGGCCGAGCTGCGCCTCATCCAGCGTAATGTTGCAGAGCGCGCCCAGGCCGGTATTAATGCCATAGGCGATCTGCCCGTCGGCGACGATACGGGTGACGATCTCGCGCGCGTTGCCGATCCGCTGCCAGGCCCCGCTGCTTAACGCAAGCACCGCGCGATCTTTTGCCACGCTCACTACTTCCTGCCAGCGAAGAGGCGACTCTCCCCAAACGATTTTTTCCATTGCGACCTCAACCTGCCCGGTGGCTGGAGATAAACTGCTGAAAACGCGGCGAACTCTCCTCGCCGAACATCGCCTCTGGCGCGCCCTGACAATCAATCATTCCCTGATGCATAAACACCACGCGGTTCGATACCGTGCGTGCAAAACCCATCTCATGCGTGACCACCAGCATTGTGCGCCCCTCTTCCGCCAGGCTGCGCATCACTTTTAACACGTCGCCCACCAGCTCCGGGTCAAGGGCAGAGGTCGGCTCATCAAACAGCATCACCTCCGGCTCCATCGCCAGCGCCCGCGCGATAGCCACGCGCTGCTGCTGTCCGCCCGAGAGCTGCGACGGATAAAAGTCTTTCCGATTTAACAGGCCAACACGGTTCAGGATCGCCTCCGCCTGTTCGATGCACGCCTGACGATCGCGCTTCAGCACGTAGCGCGGCCCCTCAATAACGTTTTGCAGCACCGTCATGTGCGACCACAAATTAAAGCTCTGAAATACCATGCCCAGCCGTGAACGCAGCATCTCCACCTGCTTATGGTTGGCGGCCAGACGATGCCCGCGCGCATGATGCTTCATTTCGATGGTTTCGCCCGCCACGCTGACCACGCCGGAATCGGGCGTCTCCAGCAGATTGATGCAGCGCAGAAAGGTGCTTTTCCCGGAACCGCTGGCGCCAAGAATCGAGATCACATCGCCTTTGTGCGCATCCAGCGAAATGCCTTTCAGCACCTCCAGCGAACCAAAAGATTTATGAATGTCGCGCATTGAGAGCGAAATGGGAGCGAGATTAGTCATGTTTCTCTCCGGCGAGGGCAGACGGTCGATCCGCAGCGGGTGGCCGCGGGCGCGGTGACAGACCGCGCTCAATCCACGCGTAAATCTGCACAATAATAAAATTCAGGATCAGGTAGATAAGCGCTGCACAGATGAACACTTCCATGGTGCGATAGGTGCGCTGAATAATCTGCTGCGCCACACCGGTCACGTCCCAGACGGTGACCAGGCTGGCCAGCGCGGTGGACTTCACCAGCAGAATGGCCTCGGTTGAGTAAGCGGGCTGCGCGTAACGCAGCATTACCGGCGCAATAATCCGACGCAGCAGCAGCCAGCGCGACATGCCGCAGGCCAGCCCGGCTTCAATTTGCCCGTTCGGTATCGCCAGCAGGCCGCCGCGAAAAATTTCAGCAGTATAAGAGGCGGTACAGAGCGCCAGCGCCGCCACCGCGCAGAAGAACGGTTCACGCAGCACTGGCCAGACAAAACTGTGGCGGATCACCTCGAACTGACCGAGGCCGTAATAGATTAGAAAAAGCTGAATAAGCAGCGGCGAGCCGCGGAAAACCAGAATGTAAGCACGGGCGAAGCCGCTCAGCAGCGGGTTACGGCTCATCCGCATCGCGAGGATCGCCAGCGCAAGAAGGCCGCCGAGCACAAACGAGGCGAAAAACAGTCCCAGCGTCACCGGCAGCGCAGCGGAGAGCTTCAGAAGCGTATCGCTGAGGAAAGCAAAATCGATCATCGTGCGCTCCGTTAGTGTTGCACCGCGGTGCGGCTTTGATGGGCCTGACCCAGACGCGTCTCCGCCCGCTTAAAGGCGGCATTGGAGAGCGCGGTCAGTAGCAGATAACAGGCGCCGCCAATCAGATAAAAGGTGAAGTACTGCCGCGTTGAACCCGCCGCCACCTGGCTGGCGCGCATCAGTTCGACAATACCGGTCACGGAGATCAGCGCCGAATCCTTCAGGCTCATCTGCCAGACGTTGGACATGCCCGGCAGCGAATAGCGCAGCACCTGAGGCAGCATAATGCGTTGCAGAATGCGCCATTTCGGCATGCCGATGGCCTGCGCCGCTTCGATTTCCCCCTGGCTCAGCGCCAGCCGACCGGCGCGAAAGACTTCTGCCTGATACGAACCGGAAATCAACCCAATCGCCAGCGCACCAATCAGAAACGGCGGCACTTCGATAAAGCCATCGGCGCCGAACAGCTGCCCTACTTCAGAAATCAACCCCGAACCGCCGAAATAGAACAGATAGATAATCAACAGCTCAGGGATACCACGAAAAATCACCGAGTAGCCGTCGCCCAGCCAGCGGATCGGACGCCGTGGCGACAGCTTGCCCGCCGCGACCACGCTGCCCACCAGCGCACCGACCGCCATCGCCGCCAGCGAGAGCAGCAGCGTGGTCAGCGTCGCGCTCAGAATGAGACTTCCCCAACCGTTTTCACCAAATCCCGGAATGGTCATGATCACCTCCTCCACTCAGGGCGTTACGTTGGTTTTAAACCACTTCTCACTGAGTTTTTTGACCGTGCCGTCAGCCAGTGCCGCTTTGATCGCCTCATCGAGTTTTGCCTTCAGCTCGCCGTCGGTTTTGCGAATGCCCAGCGCCTCGCCCTCGCCCCAGATCGGGCCGCCAAGCTGTGGGCCCGCCAGCTGCAAATCTTTATTTTCCGGCTTGCTGAGAATGGAGTTAGCAAAAGTTACGTCGTCGAACACCGCATCAATTCGCTCGGCCTGAAGATCGAGCATGGCATCCGCCGAGGCGTTATATTCGCGTACGGTCGCCACGCCTTTAAAATAGTTATCGATAAACGGCGTATAAACGGTGCCGGAGGCGATGCCGATGGTTTTGCCCTTCAGCGCCGCTTTCAGGCCGGCAACGGCAGGCTCAATCTCTTTCGGATCGTCATTCAGCTTAATGATTTTTTCCGGGCCGCCTGCTTTCGGCAGCAGATCGCCTTTCAGCGTAATGAAGCTGGCGGGCGTTGAGGCATAAGGAACGGTAAAATCGATGACTTTGCGGCGATCCGGCGTAATAACAATCGCATCCATGATCACGTCATATTTACCCGCCTGCATACCGGCAATCATGCCGTCCCAGTTCTGAACCACCAGCTTGCATTCAATTTTCATTCGCTGGCACAGATTGGTCATCAATTCAGGCTCAAAACCACTCAACTTGCCGCCCGGCAGCGTCAGATTCCATGGCTCATAGCTGCCTTCGGTGGCAATGGTGATGGTTTTCCACTCTTTGGCCTGAAGCGGTAGCGAAGCCAGTAATGCAGAGGCAACAAAGACGTTAATCAGTACGCAACGGAATAGAGGACGTTTCATCGGGCGCTCCTGGTAATGGACTGGCCGGCTGGCCGAAAAGTTATGCCATCGTGACGCATTATGGCGTAAAAACCTCAGGTGTTATGTCATGTATATACAACCAATCATCTGACAATTCTTGTAGCGAAAGAGAAAAGTGTGACTCAGTCTATGTTAATGGAATGTAGCCACGGTTGTTATGTCTTGTACATACAACCACAGCAAGAGTTGTGCCAGGATGCGCAGTAACGGATAATCGCTGCGTGCGTCAGCACCGCGCTGGCGGGATGCACCAGTAAAGTGCGCAGCGCACTCTCAACGTGCACCACAATTGGATAAAGGAGTAACAATGAAACGCATTGCTATCGATATGGATGAAGTGATAGCCGATTTCCATCCTAAAATGCTGAGCGCCGTTAACGCGCACTTCTCACTAACGCTCACGCATGATGAGCTCAATCTGTTCAGACTTCGCCATGAAAAACCCGACATGTTGGCAGAAATTATGCGCCTTGCCGGTCATCCGGAATTTTTTGCGGATCTGGCGGTGATCGCGGACAGCCAGCGCGTCATTGGTGAATTGAGTAAACAGTATGAGGTGTTTATCACCACCGCCGCGATGGAGGTGCCCACCTCTTTTAACGCGAAATTTCGCTGGCTGAACGCACATTTCCCGCTGATCAAACCCAGCAATATTGTGTTTTGCGGTAACAAAAGCATCATCAATGCTGACTACATGATTGACGATAATGCCCACAATTTTGTCGATTTTTGCGGCGAGGGCCTGCTTTATACCGCGCCGCATAACCTGCACGTTACCGGCTACCGGCGGGTCAAAAACTGGCAGGAGATAGAAACGCTGCTGCTGTAGCAGGCTTATCGTCTGAGCAGCGCGGCAATGATGTCTTTCAGCAGCGGCTGGAGCGAAGCCGCTCTGTCACCGCGCCAGCCATAAGGCGGCGCCTCATCCATATAGTTGCACTGCGCCAGCTCCAGCTGCACAGCATACTGGCTCTCCTGCGGTCTGCCGTACGCGCGCGTGATGTAGCCGCCCTTGAAGCGGCCGTTCAGCACCCAGTTAAACGCCTTCTGTGCCTGGCAAACCTGCATCAGCCCCTGCGTTATCAGCTCGTCGCAGCTTGCGCCGTCGTTGGTGCCCAGGTTGAGATCGGGCAGTTTGCCGTCGAACAGGCGCGGAATAACCGACGCAATAGAGTGGGCGTCAAACAGCAGCGCGTAGCCAAACTGCTGCTTCATTCGCGCCAGTTCCTGCGCGATCTTTTGATGATAAGGCGTCCAGATTGTTTCAAGGTAGCGCTGGCGCGCCGCAGCGTCGGGCGTCATACCGGGTGTAAACACAGGCGTGCCGTCGAACAGCGTTTCAGGGTACAGACCGGTGGTGGCAGTGGTATAGAGCGCGGCGTTATCGGGCGGACGATTAAGATCGATAACAAAACGCGAATAGTTGCCCACCAGTATATTTGCGCCCATTTCGCCAACAAAATCATAGAGCTGTGGAATATGCCAGTCGGTGTCCGGCAGCGCTTTCGCCGCATCGCTCAGCCCCTGTTCCACCTCGGGCGTCAGCGCGGTTCCGGCGTGAGGAATACTGACCAGCAGCGGCAGCGTGCCAGCGGTAAAGCTATAGGGTTTCATCGAATCGCCTCTCCTCTGAAAATAACCTGACACGGCAGTTCGCCGCCCAGCCAGTAAACCAGTTCTGCCGGACGCGTCAGCGGCCAGTGAACAAAATCGGCCACCTTGCCCGCTTCCAGTGAACCGTGCGTATCGGCCAGCCCCAGCGCCCGTGCGCCGTGCAGCGTCACGCCAGCCAGCGCCTCTTCCGGCGTCATGCCGAACAGCGTGCAGCCCATATTCAGCATCAGACGCAGAGAGAGCGCGGGCGAGGTGCCCGGATTGGCGTCGCTGGCCAGCGCCATCGGCACGCCATACTGGCGAAACAGCGCCACCGGCGGCACCTGCTTTTCTCGCAGCAGGTAAAACGCGCCGGGCAGCAGCACCGCCACGGTGCCGCTTGCGGCCATCGCCGCCACGTCATGTTCGGTAGCGTACTCCAGATGGTCGGCGGACAGCGCGCCGTAACGCGCGGCCAGCGCGCTGCCACCCAGCGAAGAGAGCTGTTCCGCATGCAGCTTCACCGGCAGGCCAAGCCGCTGCGCCGCATCAAACACCCGCGCAACCTGCTCAGGCGAAAACGCCAGGTGCTCGCAAAAAGCGTCCACCGCATCGGCCAGCCCCTCGTCGGCCACCTGCGGCAGCAGCACGTTGCAGATAAGATCGATCCAGCCGTCCGGATTATCGCCAAACTCGGGCGGCGTGGCGTGGGCCGCCAGACAGGTGGACTGGATCTGCGCCGGGGTCTGCTGCGCCAGTTGTCGGATGGCGCGCAGCATGCGCAGCTCGCTGTCGTGCGTCAGGCCGTAGCCGGACTTGATTTCAAGCGTCGTCACGCCCTCCGCCAGCAACCGTTGCAGCCGCCACGCGGCGCTGCTCACCAGTTCCGCTTCCGAAGCGGCCCGCGTGGCGCGTACCGTCGAGAGAATGCCGCCGCCCTGTGCGGCGATGTCGCTGTAGCTGACGCCGTTGAGCCGCTGCTCAAATTCATGACTGCGATCGCCGCCGAACACCAGATGCGTGTGGCAATCCACCAGGCCAGGGGTGACGATGCCGCCGCCGAAATCAATACGCCGTGCGGCATTCATCTCCCGCGCATCACGCAGCGGGCCAACCCAGATGATATTGCCGTCACGCACCGCAATCGCGCCGTCTTCGATGATGTTGTACCGGCCGTTTTGCATCGTGATCACGTCCGCACCGTGCCACAGGCTGTCGCAGCGATGTTGTTCGCTCATCTTCTCTCCCGGCTTTACTGTTGATTCATAAGTATGTATATGTATATACAATTACATTGTCCGGGACGCAACCTATGGCTCGCTATTTTGCACCACGCGCCATGCTCGAAGACGGCTGGCAGCACGATGTTCTTATTGAGGTTAATGACGCGGGCGCGATTGAGGCGCTGACGCCAGATGCCTCTGCCGACGGCGCAGAGCGGCTGACGGGCGCGGTGGTGCCCGCAATGGTTAATTTACACTCACACGCCTTCCAGCGGGCGATGGCCGGGCTGGCAGAGGTGGCAGGCGATCCGCAGGACAGCTTCTGGACATGGCGCGAGTTAATGTATCGCATGGTGCAGCGTCTCTCTCCCCAGCAGGTAGGCGCCATCGCCGCGCAGCTTTATGTCGATATGCTGAAAGGCGGCTACAGCCAGGTGGCGGAATTTCACTATCTGCACCACGATCCTGACGGGCAGCCCTATCAGGATGACGATATGCTGCGCCAGCTGATCGCCGCTGCCGAACGGGCCGGGATCGGCCAGACGCTGCTGCCGGTGCTCTACAGCTACGCCGGTTTCGGCGCGCAGCCGCCGCAGCCGGGACAAAAACGCTTTATTCAAAGCAGCGAGCAGTATCTGCAACAGCAGCAGCGGCTCAACGCGTTAATTGCCGATAAACCGCTGCACAATCAGGGGCTTTGCTTCCACTCGCTGCGCGCGGTCAGCGAAGCACAAATGCATGACGTGCTCGCCGCCAGCGACAGCGCCCTGCCTGTCCACCTCCACATTGCCGAGCAGGAAAAAGAGGTCAGTGACTGCCTGGACTGGAGCGGCGAACGCCCGGTGAACTGGCTGTTTAAGCGCTTTGACGTTAATGCCCGCTGGTGCCTGATCCACGCCACGCATCTGGACGAGCATGAAATCTCACAACTGGCGGCAAGCCAGGCGGTGGCGGGACTTTGCCCCACCACCGAGGCCAACCTGGGCGACGGCATTTTCCCTGCTTCGGCTTATATCGCACAGGGCGGCCGCTGGGGCATCGGCTCAGACAGCCACGTTTCGCTGGATGTGGTGGAGGAGCTGCGGCTGCTGGAATATGGACAGCGCCTGCGCGACCGTCGCCGCAACCGTATCGTCACCGCCCGACAAAACGCCGTGGGCGATGTGCTTTATCAACAGGCGCTGGCAGGCGGCGCGCAGGCCTGCGGCGTACAGACGAGCTGCCTCAAAACCGGCTGGCGTGCTGACTGGCTGGTGCTGGCGGACGATGCGCTGCTGGGCAGCACGGAAGACAGCGCGCTGCTCAACCGCTGGCTGTTTGCCGGGCATCGCGGGCAGATTCAGGATGTCTGGGTGGCGGGCCGGCCGGTTATCCGTGGCGGAAAACATGCAGAAGAAGCACAAATTGCTGCGGCCTTCCGTTCCGCGCTGGAGGCGCTGAAATGATGCATTTTTTCAGCCGCGATACGCTGCCGATCAGCCGCTGGCGCAACGGCGGCGGCGAAACGCGCGAGGTGGTGAGTTTTCCACCGGGCATCGCCGATTTTAGCTGGCGCATCAGCATCGCCACCCTCGCCGCCGACGGCCCTTTCTCGCTTTTTCCGGGAATCGACCGCGTCATTACTCTGCTGGAGGGGGATGGCGTTTCGCTCTACACGAATGACGAAGAAAAACAGCGATTAGTCAGACATCGACCGTTTGCTTTTGCGGGCGAGGAAGCGATTTTCTGTCGTCTGACGGGCAGCATCAGCAGCGATTTCAACGTGATGACGCGTCGCGCTACGCACTGCGCGAGCGTTGCCGTCCACAATGATACCTTTGCACCCGTACCTGAAAGCGCAGGTGTGGTTTACGTTCTGTCGGGAGAATGGAGCCTGGGCGAACGGCGGCTCACGCCAGATCGGGGCGCCTGGTGGGATGCCGGAGATGGCGCTTTACTGCGCCGCGAATCAGTATCAGCTTCACTTCTTGCCGTCACGCTTGCCCGGCGTCAGGCAGAAAAATAGTGCCTTTCCGCAGCGAGGAGAGCGCATTACGCCTCTCTCCTCATGCATTAAGAATGCATAACCTCTTCTAAAATTAGCATTTCCTTCCCGATCCCCCTTCTGCTGATAATCGCACTATCTTTCCTTGTTGCAGGATGAGTCAGCCATGAGATTGCCTACGTTTCTTAACTCAGTGCGTCATCAGGCCGAAACGGAGCAGTCCGCCCCCACGGAAACAACGCCATTACCGCCGGGAAACGTAAAAACGCTGTCGACAGAGGCGGAGCAAAAGCTGCGCGCGCGGAATGAATACCCGACGTCGTCCTCACACAAACCCCCTCAGCAGAAGCAAGGCAAACGCAACGCGCTAAAAGGCGGGCTGTCCGCACGTCCGTTCACCGTGTCCGCTGGCCTTACCGGCACCGAACGTACGGTGGATCGCGCGCTACGCGATGCCGCACCCGAGCAGAACATCATTGAGGAGGAGGACGCCGATCATCCCCTGCTCCAGCGCAGCAAGCAGCTTCTGCGCGTTGCCCGATCCAGCGTGCAGACGCTGGAAGAAAATAAAACGTCGCTCTGGCAACGCCCTGCGCCGGATAAACATCGTCAGCGTCTGGTGCGGCTTTTCCCCTTCATGAAGCCGCAGGCGCTGCGTGACGTGGCCGCTATCCACGGAGGGAAAAGTTCAGGCGAAGAAAAAATCGATGCGCCCGTACCGCGTGAAGAGATTGCCCGTACGGTGCAGCATCTTCAGGAGACGCTGGCGGAACAGCGCCTTAAGCTGGAAACGGCCACAGAAGTGCTGGAGAGGCAGTATCAGGCGCGCGCCGCCGCCCGCCCGCAATCGGGTAACGCTCACGCCGCGCAGTTGCAGGAGCAGATAAGACTGGCGGAGGCGCAGGTTCAGCATCATCAGGACGTACTGTTGAAAAGCCTGGAAGATCCCACCGTGCTGGCGCTCAGTCGCCTGAGCGATTTTGCCGATAACGCCGATCTGCAAAGCGATTTTGCCGCAAAGCGGCTGCGGGAGCTGGCTGACGCAGCCGCCGATATCCGAACACAGAGCCACACGTCACTGACAGCGACCGACCTGAAACTGGCGGCAAATACAGCGAAAATAAAGCAGTTAATGATCCTCGCCAACAGTATGGAGGCAGCTTATCGCCAGTTGCATAATGCGCTGGTCTCGCTTGAAAAACTGAACGAGCAGAATCCGCCGCCGGAGGATGAGCTTGTTTGTCGCCATCTACTGTTGAAACAGGCGGCTGAAAGCCTGCTGTTGGATAATATGCATCAGTTGGAAAGTCTTGAAATCGACAGCACCTCGGCCGGGTCCTCAATAAAAAAAGCGCTGGAATTACTCAATAAAGAGCAGGGAGAGCTGATGCAGCAGCGCACCAGTGCCAGCCGGGTGTGGATTAACGCCAGCAAAACCGAAGGCGTGCTGGCGGGAAAAACGCCTGCGCCGCCAGCGGCATCCCCCGCATCACAGCCTGATAAAACGGCGCTAAGCGGCATCAGGCAGGAAATTCAGGCTTCCTTCAACGACGTTGTTAAACCGTTGCAGGACGCGGAACTCTCCGGGCAACTCGATAAGTTAACCCGCCGCCTGAATGAGGACGCCAGCCTGACCAAACAACCTTCCTGGCTGATTGCGAATATTGTGAAAAGCACCCTCGGCGCCGTGTGCGCTGACAAACCCGATCGAGCGGGAAAGGTTTTGCAACAGCTTTCAACCCACACCGCGCAGCACTGGACGACGCTGGCTGCTCCTCATGATGAAACAACTCGCGATCTGATCCATTTTTGTCACCGCCTGAGCGAACTTCCGCGCGGCGCGGATCTTCTCCAGCTTCTCTCCGCCAGTGGCGATCAACCGCCCGATGGCGAGGTGTCAAAAGCCTTACGCACTTTCTGGAATGCGGATGCTGTACAACAGGCAGAGAAAGATCCTGCCGTGAAAGCCTGGTTGCAGGGCGCGCAAAAGGTGGCGCAGAGCAAGCTTGCAAAGGATGGCGCCGCCTTTGACGATGTGGCTCACGCGGCTTATAACGCGGTAAGGAACGGCTATTTCAGCAACGCGCCCGGCTCGGCGTACGATCAGGATAACAAACGTCTTCTTAAAGCCACCAACGAATGGGTATTTCGCGCGATGGCGCGTCCTCCCGCAGGGCAAACGGCTGAGTTACGTCCGATTCCTAACGTCAGAAAAAATCCTTTCAACGCCAAAACGCGCGAGCGCGCGATGGATATCACTGACGGTATGAATATGTCCTCGCTGCGTAGCAAAGGCGAAACGCTGATTGACGGTCAGCTTGCACGCATAAAAAATCTGACAGAACGCTGTCGTGCTGAAGCGGGTGATGACGCCAGCGCGCAGGCACTGGCCGAACACGCGGAACATTTCACCCAACTCCTGCTGAAATGGCGTGATAAAGGGCAGCATCTGTCGCAGCAGCCTCTCACCGGCAGGCACATGGCCGATCTGCGGAGCATGCAGACGAATAACGGGAACAGGCTGACCGCGCGGTTTTCCCGTGCCGATCTGCCTGATGCCCTCTCTTCACTGTTTACGCAGCATCTCAGCGTCTATGAGGCGCTCAATCAGCTCGGCGAGCACCTGAACAACGCGCTGCCCGCAGAGAAGCGTGAAACGCCTGCCGCCCCGTCGGCGGAAGAACAGGATGCGCTTCGCCTGCTAAAAACGCGGCACTTCACTAACAAAGAAGACGTTCTGACCTTTTTCAAACCGCTGATTGAAGGCAGTCGGCTGCGCGATCGCGTGAAGCTTGGCGAAGGCGGCACGCTGGGAGGCGGTCTGCCGACGCTGCCGCTTAACGCGCTGTTCCCTGTTGTACCCACCTTCTCTTTCGAACTTTCCCGCAGCGATGAAGCTTACGTGCAGTTGTTTATGCCCATTCTGGGGATGGAGATGTCGTTTGGTAAAACCACAGCCAAAGCGGGCGAAGCCAGCGTTGGATTGACCGCTGGCGGCAGCGTCGCTCCCCATGTTTCGCTTTTGGGCGGCGTAAAAGGCACATTGCGCAAGCAGGAAGCGGATTCGGATGCCACGCTGATCCGTTTTTTTCGACGTCGTTTTCATGATGATGAGATGCGGCAAAAAATGTATACCGCGCTGGAAAGCATGGTGCGCTGGGACAGCCTGCCGTCAAACCAGGGCCCGGCATTCAGCGGGCCGCTGGAGGCGATTCTGGCGCGCAGTGACGATGTATCACTGAGCCACGTCAGCAGCAGCAGCCAGACGACCGCCTTCCGTGGGGCGGTATTTGGTCGGCTTCCTTTCGCCAGCCTGGCGACATCGGCAACGACCGGCGCGTGGATAAATAACGAAATGTCCCTGAGCGCACAGCACGAGCGCAATAGCGATACGCGCCAGGAAGCGCAGGGAACCGTGCGGATCAATGGTTATCAGGCGGATACGACAACGCAAACCACCCGACTGGACGGCACGGTAAGCGCCTCACCGCTATCAAACCAGCCGGAAACGCTGGGTAACGCAACGACAGGACGCTTCTCTGCGCCCTTTCAGGCAGGCGTGGGACGCGATCTCAGCTGGCATCAGGAGCGTAACGAGTTGTCGCTTTACACCATTGAAGACAAACAGGACGCCGATCTCGATCGCCACTACAGCACCGTAGCCGATATGCAAAAAGAGATATCGGTGAATCGTGACGCCTGGCTGATGCGCTGTATTGAAACCCTCGAACTGGATGCGGAAAAGCGCGATACGCCTGAGCTTCGCGAACAGGCCGCAGGTTTGCTGGATGACTTCGAGCAGCAGCTAACGCAGCTGTCGCAACAGACCCGTTACGCTCTCTTCAACGTTAACTATTCATTGAAAGGCGAAACCGGCGCGGAAATTGACGGCTACCGCTCACTGGCGCATCTGTCCCGCCAGCGGGGAGATGAAGCGAAGGCGAAGGAAATGGACGGCGCCGTTGATAAACTTTTGCAGACCCGCGAAAGCTGGCGCCCTTTGATGCTCATCGTTAGCGAACGCGCTAAAGACTCCTCTCGTCTGGGCCTGCGCTCTGCCCTGCGCATACAGCGCAACCGCAATAATGACGGCCTGAGAACCGCCATGCAGTTCCCGCCGCCCTGACAACGGACTAACCATGTCCCTTGAATTTACCGAGCAGCTTGTAACGCGATCCGGGATAGAGCAGCCGCGCCCAGGTCACAATCTTTGCTTCGCTCCAGGTCTGGCGGCGAATAAGCAGGCACGGCTCGTTGGCTTCAATGGAGAGATGCGCGCACTGGTGCCTGTCGGGCAGCACCGCTTCAACGATGTGCTCGCCTGCGGTAAGCGGCGCGACCCGCATCAGATAGGTGTAAGGCGTCTGCGTCTGATAATCCTGTTGCAGATAGTCGGGCGCCACCAGCGGGTTAACCAGACGATCTTCCAGCTGTACCGGCAGATCGTTTTCGTAATGCACCATCAGCGAATGAAAAACAGAATGACCGGTGGTCAGGCCCAGCACGCCTGCCTGCTCCGGGTCGGCTTTGATTTCGCGCAGGGTGATGACTTTACAACTGTGCGTATGGCCGCGCTGCGCGATCTCTTCGGCAATATTGTGTACCTCCAGCATCGCGGTATAGCCTTTGGACTCGGCGACAAAGGTGCCGACGCCCTGCATACGCAGCAGATAGCCTTCGCTGGTCAGTTCACGCAGGGCGCGGTTGATGGTCATCCGGCTGACGCCCAGTTCGTTGACCAGTTCGCTTTCTGAGGGCACGCGCTGGTTAGGTTTCCAGGTTCCATCGGTAATCTGGCTGATAATCGCCTGCTTCACACGCTGATAAATCGGCGCGGGCAGATCGCTCATTGCGGCAGAAAGTTGCGAGATTGCACTCTGCTCGACCATAAAAACGTCCTCATCAGAATAATGTGTTCAGTTTACTGAGCGGACCGGTGGATGTATAGACGTGTTCTGTTGCACCCCTGCCGCGCAGTCTGCGCCACGACGGTGCATTTTTGCATGCTGTAGTGCCGCATACCGGGAATTTTTATGCGTCTGCGCCACGGCAAAAGGCGCTACCGCCACGTCTGACGGAAAAGAAGTTTTGTGATCGACCTGGCACAAGCATTGCTAATTGTATAGACAAGATTATACACATCTGCTTCACTTTATTTTATTCATGAGCAACGATCATCATAAGCTGCCTGGATTAACTTGCAGGGATGACAGCAATCTAACTTGTCTATACAGGAGTATACTATGCCGACAGATTCACAGTGCTGCACGCTGACGCCGGGAGAGGTGACGTTAGCCACACTGAAACGCATCTATCACGGTAACGTCCGTCTGACGCTGGACGAGGGCGCGCGCAGCGCCGTAGAGCAGGCGCAGGCGACGGTTGCCCGCATCGTTCAGGCAGGAACGGTTACCTACGGCATCAATACCGGCTTTGGCAAGCTGGCGCAAACCACTATTCCCGCGCCGCGACTGGCTGAACTACAGCGTAACCTGGTGCTTTCGCACAGCGTGGGTATTGGCGATCTGCTGCCCGATAACGTGGTGCGCGTCATTATGGCCACCAAGGTGATCAGCCTGGCGCGCGGCCACTCCGGCGTGCGGATGGCGCTGATTGACGGCCTGCTCGCCCTGTTCAACGCGGGCGTAATGCCCTGCATCCCTGAGAAAGGTTCCGTTGGCGCATCGGGTGACCTGGCGCCGCTGGCCCATCTTTCGCTGATGCTGCTGGGCGAAGGCGAGGTACGGGTCAATGGCGAGCGGATTGCCGCCGTTGACGGCCTGCGCCTGGCCGGTTTACAGCCCTTTGAACTCGGGCCGAAAGAGGGGCTGGCGCTGCTGAACGGCACGCAGGTTTCCACCGCGCTGGCGCTGCGCGGTCTTTTTGAAGGCGAGAAGGTGTTTGCCGCTGGCCTGCTGGCGGGCGCGCTGTCGCTGGAGGCGATCAAAGGCTCCATCAAACCTTACGACGCTCGCATCCATAAGGCGCGAGGCCAGACAGGACAGATTGCCGTGGCCGCAGCCGTTTCCGCCCTGCTGCAAGGAAGCGAGATTCTGGATTCTCACGCCGATTGCGGCCGCGTGCAGGATCCCTACTCGATCCGCTGCGTGCCGCAGGTGATGGGCGCGTGTCTGGACAACCTCAACCATGCCGCGCGCGTGCTGCAAATCGAGGCCAACGCGGCGTCGGATAATCCGCTGGTGTTCAGCGACAGCGGCGATGTCATCTCCGGCGGCAACTTCCATGCCGAGCCTGTCGCCTTTGCCGCAGACATTATCGCGCTGGCAGTGGCGGAGATCGGCGCCATTTCTGAACGGCGCCTGGCGCTGCTGCTCGATACCGGGCTTTCCGGCCTGCCGCCGTTCCTGGTGAAGGAAGGCGGCATCAACTCTGGCTTTATGATTGCCCAGGTGACCGCAGCGGCGCTGGCCTCCGAAAACAAATCGCTGGCGCATCCGGGCAGCGTCGACAGCCTGCCGACCTCTGCGAATCAGGAAGATCACGTTTCCATGGCTACCTATAGCGCGCGTCGGCTGGGTGAGATGTGTTTCAACACCGCCGCCGTTGTGGGTATTGAAGCGATGGCCGCCGCGCAGGGCATTGAGTTCCTCCGTCCGTTACAAAGCTCTGCGCTGATGGAAAGCGAGTTCGCCGCACTGCGTCAGCGCGTGGCTTTTCTGGATAAAGACCGTCTTCTTGCGCCAGATATTGAGCAGATGCGGTTGTGGGCGCTGCGCGAAAGCTGGCCTGCGCCGCTTGCCGACCTTCTTCCTGGTAACGCAGGGTAACTTCTTCGACCGATAAAGGATCACACCATGAGCAACACGATAAAAAGCGCCGTCGCGCGTGAAATCCGCGCGCCGCACGGTACGACGCTGAGCTGCGCTAACTGGCTGATTGAAGCTGCGTTCCGCATGATCCAGAACAATCTCGATCCTGACGTGGCAGAACGCCCGGAAGATCTGGTGGTGTATGGCGGCATTGGTAAAGCCGCACGAAACTGGGAATGCTTTGAGCAGATCCTGCGCTCGTTGAAGGCGCTCCAGCCGGAAGAGACGCTGTTGGTGCAGTCGGGTAAACCGGTTGGCGTGTTTCGCACTCATGCCGATGCGCCGCGCGTGCTGATCGCCAACTCCAACCTGGTGCCGCACTGGGCCAACTGGGATCATTTCCACGAGCTGGATAAAGCCGGACTGATGATGTACGGCCAGATGACCGCCGGTTCCTGGATCTATATCGGCGCGCAGGGCATCGTGCAGGGCACCTTTGAAACCTTCGTCGAAGCAGGACGGCAGCACTACAATAACGATCTTAGCGGCAGGTGGATACTCACTGCGGGCCTTGGCGGCATGGGCGGCGCACAGCCGTTGGCGGGCGTGCTGGCAGGCGCGTCGGTGCTGGCGATTGAGTGTCAGGAATCGCGCATTGATTTTCGTCTGCGTACCCGCTATCTCGATTTCAAGGCGTTTACCATTGATGAAGCACTGGAAAAAATCGACCAGGCGAATAAAGAGAAACGCGCCATTTCCGTTGGCCTGTTAGGCAATGCGGCGGAGATCCTCCCGGCGCTGGTGAAGCGCGCGCAGGCAGGCGGCATGAGACCGGATATCGTTACCGATCAGACCTCGGCGCACGATCCGATCAATGGCTATCTGCCCGCCGGATGGAGCCTGGAGCGCTGGTTCGGGGAACGCAAAACGCAGCCGAAAGCGGTCGCAACCGCCGCGCGCGCCTCCATGGCGGTGCACGTGCAGGCGATGCTCGACTTCTGCCATATGGGCATTCCGACCGTGGATTACGGCAACAACATTCGCCAGGTGGCGCTCGAAGAGGGCGTGAAAAATGCGTTCGACTTCCCTGGTTTCGTGCCGGCCTATATCCGACCGCTGTTCTGTGAAGGTAAAGGGCCGTTCCGCTGGGTAGCGCTCTCCGGCGACCCGGAAGACATATTCAAAACCGACGCCAAACTGAAAGAGCTGTTCCCTGAGCATAAAAATCTGCATCGCTGGCTGGATATGGCGCAGGAGCGTATCGCGTTTCAGGGGTTACCGGCGCGCATTTGCTGGCTGGGGCTGGGCGAGCGTCACCTCGCCGGGCTGGCATTCAATGAAATGGTGCGCAACGGCGAGCTGAAAGCGCCGGTGGTGATTGGACGCGACCATCTGGACTGCGGTTCGGTGGCCTCGCCAAACCGTGAAACCGAAGCAATGAAGGATGGATCGGACGCGGTGTCTGACTGGCCGCTACTGAACGCCCTGCTCAATACCGCAGGCGGCGCGACCTGGGTCAGTCTGCATCACGGCGGCGGCGTTGGGATGGGCTTCTCGCAGCACGCGGGCGTGGTGATTGTCTGTGACGGCACCCCAGAAGCCGATAAACGTCTGGGCCGCGTGTTGTGGAACGACCCGGCAACCGGCGTGATGCGCCATGCCGATGCGGGCTATGAACTGGCGCAGTCATGCGCTGCGACGCATGAACTCAATTTACCGATGCTGAAATAGTGCCTGCTGGCCGGGCGCCCTGCCCGGCCATTTCCCGCGTTCTTACACGCCGCAAAGCGCTTTACTCCGCCATTTATGCTACCTTAAATCAGCCGGATAGCAGATCCTGTAAGGAGAGGAAGAGATGGCGATCCCCGATTTACTGATTGAAGAAGCCATTTCCTGGCGCAGAGAACTTCACGCGCAGCCTGAACTGGGCTATCAGGAAGTTAACACCTCTCAATGGGTGGCAGAAAAGCTGCGTGGTTTTGGGCTACAGACGCACACTGGCCTGGCGGGAACGGGCGTGGTGGCCACGCTGGAAAACGGCCCCGGCCCCGCTATCGGCTTTCGCGCCGATATGGACGCGCTGCCCATCACCGAACTGAGCAGCGTGCCGTGGCGCTCCACGCGCCCGGGCGTCATGCACGCCTGCGGCCACGACGGCCATACAGCGATGCTGCTGGCGGCAGCAAAACATCTCAGCGCCACGCGCCGCTTCAGCGGTACGCTGCACTTCGTCTTCCAGCCCGCCGAAGAGAACCTGGGCGGCGCGCGTAAAATGGTGGCCGATGGCCTGTTCGGGCGCTTTCCGATGTCGGCAATTTACGGTCTGCATAACTGGCCCGGACTGCCGGTTGGGCATCTGGCCGTCAACAGCGGCGCGATGATGGCCTCGCTGGACGCGTTTGAAATTACGCTCAGCGGCAGAAGCTGCCACGCGGCGATGCCGGAAAACGGCGACGATCCGGTGGTGGCGGCCGCGCAGCTGATCCTTGCGCTGCAAACCATTCCTGCCCGGCGTCTGTCACCGCTGGCTTCGGCGGTGGTAAGCGTGACGCAGATCAACGGCGGCGAAGCGATTAACGTGATCCCGGAAAAGGTGGTGCTGCGCGGCACCGTGCGCTGCCTGCAAAGCGATATAAGAGAAAAGGTGCGCGGGCTGATTGCAGAGTTTGTCTCCGCTTCGCCGCCGGGTATTACGGGCCAGCTTGTCTGGCTGACCGACTATCCGGTAACCCATAACAACGCCGTTGAGGCGCGTAAAGTTCGTGACTGCGCGCTGGCGCTGCTGCCAGAACATCAGGTGCACTGGCAGGTCAATCCGTCAATGGCTTCGGAAGATTTTGCCTGCATGCTGGAAGCGTGCCCCGGCGCCTACTTCTGGATTGGCGCCGACGGCAGCACGCCGTCGCGCCCGCTGCACAATGCGCATTACGACTTCAACGATGAGATCGTGGCGCACGGCGTGGCGGTGTGGAGCACGCTGGCGGAACAGTTGCTGCCCGTGACGCGCTAACGATCAGTATCCGGCGCGGGCGATCTGCGCCAGCGCGCTTTCCATATCTGCGGCCCGGCCCGTTGCGATCAGACAACAGGCGCTTTGCAGGCGGAGAGCGTGTGGCACCGGCACTTCCCGGTTCAGGCAGCGCGTTGTCCAGTCGGCGGTGGTGTCGGCGTCCTTCGCTGCGGGCAGCGCATCATGCGCCAGCGCGCGCTCTTCCTGGCGCGCCAACAATACCTGCGGCTCTTCTCCACCGGCAATCAGGCTGATGGCGGGACAGCGCTGCGGACTGGCATAAACTTCGCCTTCGGTGCCGTTCAGCAGCAGCGCGCGGCCGCCGATGGCGTGAAAAAATTTCCCCACGCGCGGCAGATACTCTGGGTGCGAAACGCTGGAAAGGCGTAGCGCCGCCGCCTCGTCAAAGGGCGTCGCCAGCTTGGCAAGCGTATGGGCGCTGTTGCGCACGCCGAGCGTCCAGCGCAGTGAAAGCTGTTTTTCCAGCGGCGGACAGAGCGTGGCGACCGGCATAAACACCATTTCACCGCGATCAAGCTGCGCCTGAGCCTGCGGCGCATCGTGCACGACCGCTGTGCCCAACGCCTGAAAGATGGCTTCGCTGGTGACGCGTGTGGGATCGTCGCTGACGCCGTGCACCAGCACCGGAAAATCCATTTTTGCCAGCAGCAGTGCCAGCAGCGGCGTCAGGTTGGCCTGCCTGCGCGCGCCGTTATAGCTGGGAATAACGATCGGCATTGGCCGGTTGGCGGGCGGCGTCAGTCGGATCGTCTGCGCCTGCATCGCAGCATAGAAGCCCGGCATCTCCTCCTCGCCTTCGCCTTTAATGCGCAGCGCAATCAGTATCGCGCCCAGCTCCAGCGGGGGCACCTCATCGGCCAGCATCTGTCGGTAAAGCTCACGGGCGGTGGCGTAATCAATGTCGCGGGCGTGATTTTTTCCGCGGCCAATCTCTTTAATGATTTTTCTGTAATCCATTATTCTGCTCATACTTTTTAGCGACGGCGGCGCGGCGACGGTTTTTTCCCGCTCAGGGCAGGGCTGGCTTTCGGCAGCTCGCCTTCCGGCATCGCAGGCTGTTCAATGGGAAACACCGGCAGCGCCCCCAGCAGGCGCGAACCGTAGCTTTTACTCAGTAACCGCCGATCGTAAATAACAATTTCGCCAAAGCAGGCGTGACTGCGGATCAGCCGCCCAACCTGCTGTATCAGGTTAAACGAGGCGCTCGGCAGGCTTTGTACTTCAAACGGATAGCGCCTGAGGCTTTTCAGCCATTCACCCTCGGTTAAAATAACCGGGCTGTCGACCGGCGGAAAAGCAATTTTATGAATATGCACCTGTGACAACAGGTCGCCTTTTAAATCCAGCCCTTCGGCAAAAGATTGCAGGCCGACCAGAATACTGGTTTCGCCCTGCTCCACCCGCTTGCGATGCAGCGCCACCAGCGCCGGGCGCGGCCTGTCGCCCTGCACCAGCATCATCAGCCGCAGTTCCGGCAGAAACGCCAGGAACTGCTGCATCGCGCGGCCGCTGGCGAACAGCACCAGCAGTCCTTTGTGCTTCGCCTCTTTGATCTGCTGGCGAAAAAAATGCGCCATCTCAGCCAGATGCTGTGCCTCAGTCGCCAGCGTCGGCTCATTGCGCATCAGCGGGATCAACAGTTTTCCCTGTTGAGGATGGTTGAACGGCGAATCGAGCGCAACAAAACGATCCCCGATCTCTTCGCGCAGGCCGGACATCTCCTGTAGCCGTTGAAAGCTGTTCAGCGAACGCAGCGTTGCTGAAGTCACCACCACGTGCGGAATTTTACGCCACAGCAGCTTTTCCAACTGCTCGCTGACGCGAATTCCCGCGCAGTGAAACAGCAGATGCGCGCTGCCTTCGCGGATCTCCCGCTGTACCCACTTTGACACCGGCGCGCCGGATGCCTGCGTCATCGCCGCCAGCCGCCATAGCTTAGTGCTTGCCTCAAACCAGCCCAGCGCTTTGTTGATCTGAATAAGCGTGCGGTGCAGCCGAACCACATCAAACTGGCCCGATTTTTCACTGAGATCGTTCAGCAGCGCTTCCGCCAGACCGCGCAGCCCGTCGCTTAATTTGAACAGGCGCGCGCATATCGTCAGAATTTCATCCGGCAGCAGCCCCATCTCAAAGCGGTATTCGCCTTCGTGGTTATCTGCCGGTAGCCACTGCGTCATAAGCGTCGACAGCATCTGAAGCTGTTCGCGCACCTCTTCGCAATGAGCTTTAAGCTTATCAGGATGGCTGAGCGCAGGCGGTTTTTTCGGCCGGAACTGCGCCATGCACTGCTCCACCAGGCGGCAAAAGAGATCGAGCTGAAGCACCGTCCAGCCGGGCGTGATATCGCCGCTCATCTCCAGCGCGTCACGGGCGACATCGGGAAGATGATGTCCCTCATCGAGCACCAGCAGCAAATTTTTCGGCGGCGGCAGCACCGACTCGTTCTCCAGCGCCGCCATCACCAGCGCATGATTCGCGACCACCACGTCCGCCTGCTCGATCTCGCGCCGCGCCACGTAAAACGGGCATTCGCGAAACCAGTGGCAGTTAGCGCCCAGGCAGTTCGCCCGGTCAGTACTTAAACGCTGCCAGAGCGACTCTTCAATTGACGCGTCGCAGTGATCGCGCAGGCCATCCCACTGATGTCGGTTGAGCGATGTTTCCAGCGAGGTGCAAAGCGCGCGTTCATCTTTGCTGGCGGTCATGTCGTCATCCAGAAACAGCAGCAGATCGCCCTGCTTCTCTTCATCGGTCGCCAGCGCGGAAAGATTGCGCGGGCAGACGTAGCGACCGCGCCCAAAGGCGGCGGTGAATCGCAGGTCGGGAATGAGTTTTTTCAGCATCGGCAGGTCTTTGCTGAAAATCTGATCCTGAAGCGCCACGTTGGCGGTGCTGACCACCAGCGGCTTCTCTTCCGCACGGCTGACGGCAATGCCGGGGATCAGATAAGAGAGCGTTTTTCCCACGCCGGTGGGAGCCTCAATGGCAAGATGGCGCCCTTCTTCACCCGCGAGCGTTTTTGCCACCTCGGCGATCATCTGTCGCTGCGGCGCACGGGAGATAAAGTCGGGAATTTGCTGCTGGAGCGTTTTATACCACTCAGCAATTTGCGTTTTTAACGCGGCAGTAAGCGCCATAACAACCACTTTTGATCAGAATGGCCTGTATTTTTACACAGTACAGGGGCCGACGTCAGCCTTCTTATCACCCAGGGTTAAATTATTGCGTGGTGGGTTACACAGGCAGGTGAAGCGCCCCGACGATTTTCATCGGGGCGGGAGAGATCAGAAACGATAGCCGATGCCGATATTAACGCCGCGTGTTGTTAATCCAAACGCTTTACCCGCCTGATAGCCGACATCGATTGCCAGCGTATCCACCGGATTGAACTGCGCGCCTGCACCGTAAGCAAACGCGTTCTTTGAATCGCTATTATCATATCTGCCCTTAAATGTATTCCAGCTTACGCCGCCGTTAGCATAAAGGCTGACATAATCATTCAGCCGCCAGACCGGCCCAACCAAGAAAGAATAGCGTTCTAATTTATTCTCGTCTTTATCGCCCTGCATCCAGATAAAAGAGGCAATCACACCCGCGGGCGACGCGCTTTTTTCATAACGGTATTTCAACGCCATGCCCTGAATCTCCGTAAAGTGATTTACTTCACTCTGCGCATAGCCCAGGGTGTAGGTGTGATTGTCTGCCAGAGCAGGCATGGAGAGTGCAGCCGCCGCGGCCACAAGGAGAGTTAATGCCGTTATCTTCATGAAATCGTCCTTAATTAAATCCATTAATGCGCTATCCGCGCGATAATAAACGCAGTTTACTTCAGCATGGCTAAATGCGATGAGTAGAATACCAACCGGCAGTGTACCATTGTTGCATTTTATATTTTCGTCGAAACAGTCTGTTTGGCGTAATAATATTTAATACAGATCAAATAACTAAAAAAAAGACAGATTAATGATAATCTGTCTTTATTAACCAATAATTTTGTCGCTTAATTTATTATTTCTGGCCCGTTCTCTCTTTTCACCGTCACCGGATTAATTACGCACAACCGGTTTATCAGTCAACGGTGTTGCCGGCGATTTATCCACCCCTAAACGCCCAATAAAAGGCAGCCGCAGCGCGGGCGACTTCACGTCCACGCCCAGGTTCAGGCTCAGCAGGTTCAGCTCAATGCCCTCTTCAATACCCAGGGTCACGCCCGCTATGCCAAACAGGGAGAGCTGTACGCCGCGTCCGGACGGCGGCAGCCCAACGGGGCGCGTCAGGGGCCGGAAATCTTTACCAATAGCGTTCGCAGGCATATCCAGCTTCAGCGCAGGCACTTCCCGACCAATGTGGGCCAGAAACGTATTGCTGTTCGGCCCCGGCCAGACGCGATAGGTGTGCGGCCACGGATAGCTTTTTATCGCCGCCTCAATGTGCGGGATCATCGCTTCGGCAGCGCTGCCGCGGTGTTCCAGCAGCAGGCCCGGACGCGCGCCAAACCAGTAGCCATCCGGCAGCGCGTAGTTTCGCCGCACAACGTTGTTGCTGCCCCAACTGATCACTTCATAGCGGCTGAAGCGCGTTTCTCCGGCTCTTTTGAAGATGATCCACGGATGTACCGCGAACAGGCCGCGCCAGCCGAACGTGGTGGCCGTATAAACCTGCACAATCGCGGTATCTTTTAACGCGACGGGATCGGGCGCGATGCCGGCAGAGTCGCGTCGGGCCGTGGCCCAGTCGCCGCCGGTAATTTTGACGCCGCTGTGGGTAGCTTTTACATAACTCTGCCCGAAGGAGAGCAGGAGAATACAGATAAAAGCAAGGCTACATACTTTCAGACAGACCATAGTTCCGTTTTCCGCGCGCTGTAGCGGGCAAAGAGGTGATGACAACCGGGTGACGTGGAGAAGATTGTGTGAAATACGTTCGAAAGACCTTACTGAAAGCGGCGCAAACCTTCAACCTCTTTTCCGGGGCGCGGCATTATTGGTAAAAAGAAGGAGCCCTGAGGCTCCGTGGTGGCCTCAGAAACGATAGCCTACGCCAAGGTTGAAACCGTGGCTGGATGAATCAAAAATATCACCGCCCTGGTAACCGACATCAATGGCGATATTATGAGTCACATCGAACTGCGCGCCAGCACCCCAGGCAAAAGCGGATTTGCTCTCAGATCCATAGCTGCCAAAGGTGGCACGGCTCCAGCTGACGCCGCCGGTGGCATACAGACTGAACAGATCGTTAAGGCGCCAGGCCGGGCCGAGCATTAATGCGTAGTGCCTTACGTTAACGTTGCTTTTTTCGCCCGACAGCCAGTTAAACGAGCCAATCAATCCCACCGCTGAGGCGTTGCCCTCGTAGCGATACTTCGCGCTGATGCCGCTGATATCTTTAAAATCTTCCACTTCACTCTGCGCATAACCCAGAGAAATAGTCTGGCTTTCAGCAGATACCGGCATTGAAAACAGGACGCCAGACATCATCATCCCGGCAATAATTAACTTTTTCATCACATCTTCCTTAATGAG
Organism: Erwinia oleae; assembly: GCF_000770305.1. Taxonomy (GTDB): domain Bacteria; phylum Pseudomonadota; class Gammaproteobacteria; order Enterobacterales; family Enterobacteriaceae; genus Erwinia; species Erwinia oleae. Next base: position 46,966 of record NZ_JNVB01000013.1, on the reverse strand, counting down.
AACTGAGAGTGCTTCCTGAAGCGCAACGGATGGCACCCTTCGCTGCCCGACAGGTTCATTTTACAAAACGGTACGGCGGCAGGCCGCCGCGCGCGGTGATTATATCCACTGAGGTGTGAGACGCATGTCGTAAAATGTCGATATTATCTGCGGGGAATGGGAGAAAGGTGACGTTCCGCTTTGCGGAAGAAAGAGATTTTTCATTTTGCCTGAAGGGGAATATTGACGAATAATACGATTTGCGATGTGATGCTGCATGCCCGCTCAGGCAGCTTTACGGATGATGAGAAAAGTCCGCTACTGGAAAGACACTTCCCGGACAGCCTGGAATGGATATCTGCATCTGTCCGCATGTACAATTTTGACCATTTCTGTCGTACAGGCTAAGTTGTACAACCAAAAAAATCTTGTACAGAAATGAAGAGTCCGCTAGGGTTAGTGTAGCTGATTAGTTTAAGAGAGAATGAATGGCAATTTACAGTATTGGTGACGTCGCCGAGCGATGCGGGATTAACCCCGTTACGCTTCGCGCATGGCAACGTCGCTACGGCTTATTGAAACCTCAACGGACCGAGGGAGGTCATCGTCAGTTTGATGATGAGGATATCCAGCGCATTGAAGAAATTAAACGCTGGATAGGCAGCGGCGTACCGGTAGGTAAAGTTAAGGCGCTTCTTGAAGGTGAAAACGTCAGCGTCCATGACGGCTGGACTACGCTTCAGGAAGAGATCATGAAAGTGCTGCGTCAGGTTAAGCCGTCGCGCATCAGAACAAAAATCGCCACAATGGGCCGGGAGCATCCCGCCAGCGATCTGATCGATCACGTTTATTTACCGGTCAGGCAGCGCTTAGGACTCGATCAGACCACCGCTCGCGCGATGTGCAGCCTCCTTGACGGCGCACTGATAGATTATGCGGCATTCTGCTTAACCGGATCGCGTAAAAAAGAGGGTAAAGACGCGCTGCTGATGGGCTGGGCAATCGACGATCGCACGCGCTTATGGCTGGAGGCCTGGCGCCTTTCTCAGCAGGGCTGGCGTATTGACGTGCTGGCGGAGCCATTAGAACTGCCGCGTCCTGAGCTTTTCCCCGGTCAGCAGATCTTCGTCTTTACCGGCAAACCGCTCTCCCGACGTCAGCAGGAACAGATGACGCACTGGCGCGAACAGGGTTATCCGGTCACCTATACCGGCCCACAGTATCCCCCTTCGAACTGAGCGCCCTGTGCAGGACAGCCCGTGAGTGGACGCGGGCAGAGAGATGGCCTGGCGCAAACGTATGCGATATACTACGCTCTTCCCCGCTTACGACGAACAGGCAACGGCATGAACGTGCAAAAATTCAGCGTAGTTATCCTTTTTCTGCTGATGGCCCTTGGCGGCATCGGCGGCGTGATGCTGATGGGTTACTCCATTATTATCCACTCTTAAAACGCTTCTGAAGGCGCTCGAAAAGCCGGTCGGTAACAATAGCCAGCAGCGCCACCAGGCAGGCTCCCTGAATCACATACGCGGTGTTAAAGCCGCTCAGGCCGATAATCACCGGCGATCCCAGCGTTTTTGCTCCGACGGTCGAGGCAATCGCTGCCGTGCCGATATTAATGATCACCGAGGTGCGCACGCCGGCAAGGATCACCGGCGCGGCCAGCGGCAGCTCAACCTTCGTCAGGATCTGCCAGCCATTCATCCCCACGCCTTCGGCAATCTCCTTCGCGCTGGCCGGCACCGCGCCGAGTCCGGCCAGCGTGCCTTGCAGGATCGGCAGCAGCCCGTAAAGCAGTAACGCAATAATGGCGGGTTCTTCGCCAAAACCCATAACCGGAACGGCAACGGCCAGCACCGCGACGGGCGGAAAAGTCTGCCCGGCCGCCACCAGCGTTTCCACCAGCGAGCGAAACTCGCGCCCGGCGCGGCGGGTCACCATAATACCCGCGCCCATGCCGATAACAATGGCAAACAGGCTCGACAACGCCACCAGCCGGATATGCGCCAGCGCCAGTTGCATAAAGCTGTCCTGCTGATAAAGCGGGCGGGCCAGCTCGGGAAACCAGTGGGCGAACAGCGGTTCGCTCCAGGGCATCGCTAATAACAATGCGAAAAACAGCAGGATCAGCCACAGTAGCGGATCGCGTAATATGCGCATGATCTAATTCCCCCGCTGCCGCAGCAGATCGGCAAAGTGCAGCACGCCCAGCGGCTTTTGCTGCGCGTCGAGCACCGCCAGACGATCGGTCTGCCTGGCGATAAACTGCGACAGCGCTTCACGCAGCGTCATGCTTTCCGGGATCGCCTCCTCCTCAATCCATTCGCCGCGTCGGGCGGCCGCGCCTGCATTGCCGAGCGCAAGCAGCCGCACGCCCAGTTCGCTGCGCCCGAAGAAATCACGCACGAAGTCATTCTTCGGCCGGGTAAGCATCTCATACGGCGTGCCCTGCTGGATCACCTGACCGCCGTCCATCAGCACCAGCCTGTCTGCCAGCGCCAGCGCCTCGTCAATATCGTGGGTCACCAACACAATGGTTCGGCCCAGCAGTTGGTGAATACGCACAATCTCCTGCTGAAGCGCGCCGCGCGTCACCGGATCGAGCGCGCCAAACGGCTCATCCATCAGCAGCACCTCCGGGTCGGCGGCCAGCGCACGCGCCACGCCTACGCGCTGCTGCTGACCACCGGAAAGCTGATGCGGATAGCGATGGCGAAAGCGCTCGTCGAGGTTCAGCAATGCGAGCAGTTCACCGATCCGCGCTGAAATTTTGCCCTTCGGCCAGTTGAGCAGCGCGGGCACGGTGGCAATATTTTTTTCGACCGTCCAGTGAGGAAACAAGCCAATTGACTGAATGGCGTAGCCCATGCGCCGACGCAGCACCTGCGGATTAAAGCTGCGGATCTCTTCACCGGCAAACTGAATGGTGCCTTCATCATGCTCTATCAGGCGGTTGATCATTTTCAGCGTGGTGGACTTTCCGGAGCCTGAGGTGCCGATCAGCACGGTGAACTCGCCTTTGGCAATATTCAGCGAGAGATCGCTGACGGCGGCCTTGCCCGCAAAGTGTTTGCTCACGTTGTTAAAGTTAATCATTGGCGCTCCGCCTCGATCACAGAAATGAGAAATTTGAACAGTGCGTCGATGATGACCGCCAGCGCAATAACCGGGATGACGCCGAGCAGCACCAACTCCAGCGCGCTGCTTAGCAACCCCTGGAAAATGATGGCGCCGAAGCCGCCAGCGCCAATCAGCGCGGCAATCACCGCCATGCCGACGGTTTGCACTGAGATCACCCGCAGGCCCGAAAGCAGTACCGGCAGCGCCAGCGGCACCTCGGCATGCCAGAAGATCTGAGCTGGCGTCATGCCCATGCCCACCGCCGTTTCGGTCACGTCTTTCGGCACCTGTTGCAGGCCGGCCACCACACTTCGCACCAGCGGTAGCAGCGCGTAGAGCACCAGCGCAATCAGCGCGGGCGCCATGCCGATGCCGCTGACGCCAATTTTCGATAACGCCGGGAAGCTTTTCGCCAGCCCGGCCAGCGGGGCAATCAGCAGGCCGAACAGCGCAATGGACGGTACGGTTTGGATAACGTTAAGCACGGCAAAGACCGGCGACTGCACGGAGGCCCTGCGCGCGCACAGCCAGCCGAGCGGAATACCGATGACCAGCGTTGGAATAAGCGTTCCCACCAGCAGCAGCAGATGTCGCGTCAGCGCCTGATCGAACACCTCCTGGCGGTTGGCGTACTCTTTCAGTAAGGCCAACTGATCGAGCGTGCCGCTCAGCAGCAGAAAGATAACCGGCAGCCAGATCTGCCCGTTAAGCAGTAATTGCCACAGCGGTTTCGCCGTCAGGCGCGAAACCGCATCCGCCGCGATCAGCAGGCAGAGCGCCGACGCCAGCCAGAAGCCGCTGCCGAAGGACGTCCGTGCCAGCGGGCTGCCCGTCTGCGCCAGCCGCGTGGCTTCCATGCCGCTTTGCATCAGCAGCAGAATGAATAACAGTTCGCTGAGCAGCAGCGTCAGGATCAATACCCGTGCCGAACCACGAAAAAAAGCAAGCAGCAGCAAAGCCGGAGCGGGAAGCAGGATCGCCCAGCTTATGCCATGCAGCGCCTGAAACAGCGAAAGCGGCTGGCCGGAGACCAGGCGATTCGGCGCGTAATTCAGGAAAGGGAGTGCGGTTGCCGCCGCCATCAGCAGCACGGCCAGCGTCAGCAACACGCGGTTTGAGAGAGTATGGCGCAAAATTTCTCCGCAGAAATAACAGGCCGGCTACCCGGCCTTTGGCTCAGAGCAGGTGCTTCTGCTGCAAATAGTCTGCGGCCACTTTTTTGGCGTCCTGACCATCAACGGCGATTTTTGCGTTCAGCGCCTGAAGCGTTTTTTCATCCAGCGATTCGAAAACCGGCTTCAGCCATTCGGCAATTTTCGGGTTGGCTTTTAACACTGACTCGCGGATCACCGGCGCGGGCGCATAGATCGGCTGCACGTGTTTTGGATCGCTGAGCGTTTGCAGGCCAAGCGCGGCGACCGGGCCGTCCGTGCCGTAGGCCATCGCGGCGTTCACGCCGGAGGTCTGCTGCGCCGCCGCTTTGATGGTGACCGCCGTGTCTCCGCCCGCCAGCGACAGCAGCTGATCCTGCTTCAGGGTGAAGCCATAGGCTTTCTGGAAGGCAGGCAGCGCGTCCGGGCGCTCAATGAATTCAGCCGACGCGGCCAGTTTGAATTCTCCGCCCTTTTTCAGCCACGCGCTCAGATCCTCCAGCGAGTTAAGCTTGTTTTTCTGCGCCAGATCGCTGCGAACCGCAATGGTCCAGGTATTGTTGGCCGGGGCGGGCGTCAGCCAGGTGAGCTGATTTTTATCCTGATCTAACTTTTTCACCTTTTCGTAGCCCGCTTTAGCATCTTTCCAGGCCGCGTCGTGCTCATCATTAAAGAAGAACGCGCCGTTGCCGGTATATTCAGGGTAGATATCCAGCTCGCCTGCGGTAATGGCGCCGCGTACGACCTGGGTCGTGCCGAGCTGGACTTTATTAATGGTTTTCACGCCGTGTTTATCCAGTACTTGCAGGATAATATTCCCTAATAACGATCCTTCCGTATCAATTTTTGAGCCCACTTTTACCGGTTCAGCCGCTTTCGCCGTGCCCGCCAGCGCCAGTAACACCGCCAACGCCAACCCGCCGATACGCCCTGCTTTGTTCGCCATTTTCTTTTCCTTTTTTTCAGAATAATTAAAAGCGTAGCCTAATTCATCGCCAGGTAAAATCAGACGGACCAAAACCCTGAAGCGCTAAGATCAAGAGGAACCCGTTATCACGATAATTTCAACGTTTAATCGGTTGTAACTTATAACCAGCTGGAATTTAACTCTGCATAAGCGCGGCGTATTCTTGACGCTACTTCTAAAAAATGAACATCACATTATGACCGATCTCACTTCTTCGGCGCACGTCGCCACCGCAGGTACGGCGCCGTCCGGCGAATCGGTAACGATTCGCCGGGCCGCTGACGTCTCCCGGCTCGTCAATACCAGCACCCAGGCGCGCAGTAACGCGCGGATTGTCATCGGCATCGCGCTGGGCGGTGTTTTTCTCGACGCGTACGATCTCGGCGCGCTGGCCTTTGGCATGAAGGACGTGACGCGCGAGTTTGGTCTGTCGCCCGGCGGCGCAGGGATGGTGGCATCCGCCATTGCTTTCGGCGCGATCGTCGGCGCGCTGATTGGCGGTTACCTGACGGACAAAATTGGCCGCTACCGGGTTTTCATGGCCGATATGTTCTTCTTCGTGGTTGCCGCGATTGCCTGCGCGCTGGCCCCAAATGAGTATGTGCTGGCGGGCGCCCGTTTCGTGATGGGCCTTGGCGTGGGCATCGACCTGCCCGTGGCGATGGCGTTTCTGGCGGAGTTTTCAAAACTGAAGGGGCGTGGTAATAAGGCATCAAGTATCGCCATGTGGTGCCCCACCTGGTACGCGGCGATCTCCGTCTCCTATCTGCTGGTACTGTTTTTCTACGCCGTGCTGCCGGATGAGCACGCAGGCTGGCTGTGGCGCATCATTCTTGGCTTTGGTGCGGTGCCTGCGCTGCTGATCATCGCCATTCGCAGCCGCTATATGAGCGAGTCGCCGGTGTGGGCGGCGAATCAGGGCAACCTGCACGGCGCGGCGGCGATCCTGTGCAGTTCTTACGGTATCAATGCCCACGTCGCCGACGACGCCGACCTGACGCCCGCTGCGCCAACGCGGCGTGCGGGCTGGCGCAACTACGGCGAGCTGCTGAAAGGCGTGTACCTGCGGCGCACCATTCTGGCCACCGTTACGGCCGTGGCTTCCGCATTCGCCTATAACGCGGTGGCCTTTGGCCTGCCGGTTATTCTCTCCAGCTTTCTTGCGCAGTCGATGCTGAGCACCATTCTGGTTTCGCTGGCGCTTAATCTGCTGTTCGCCTTTACCGGCGGCCTGCTGGCCGTCCGGCTGGTGCCGCGCTTCGGCGCGTGGAAAATGACCGTGCTCGGTTACGTCTGTCAGTTTGCGGCGCTGCTCGGCCTGGCGCTGATCGGCAAGCCGGACAGCGGCGCAGAAGCGGCGATCTCCATCGCCATGCTGGCGCTGTTTTTACTTGGCCAGGGTTTCGGACCGGGTTCGCACACCATGACATTCGCCTCGCTCAGCTACCCGACGTCGCTGCGCGGCGTCGGCGTCGGCTTTAACCAGACGCTGATGCGCGGAAGCTCAACGGTGTCGCTGTTTACCTTTCCGCTGCTGTCGGCGGCGTTGAGTACCGATGTGTTCTGGGTGATTGCCCTGGCGCCGCTGGCCGGGCTGGTAGCGCTGCTGGCGATTCGCTGGGAGCCGTCAGGTTATGACGTAGACGCGGAAGATTTTGCGCCGTAAACATCAGGCGAAAAAAAGGCAGCATGACGCTGCCTGAGACCATCGTCGGGGAGCCCGCTGCTCCCCGACCCGCGCGTTACAGTTTAAAGCCGCCAACGACCTGCGCCAGCCGGACGCTCTGCTCATCCATCGCCTGTGCCGCCGAGGAGACCTGCTCAACCAGTGAGGCGTTTTGCTGCGTGGTGCTGTCAAGCTGGTTGATGGCGGTATTCACCTGATCGATACCGATACTCTGCTCGCGGCTGGCGGACATGATTTCCGCCATCAGCGTGGTCACGTTGCTGACGCCGCTCATCAGTTCATCCATGGTGTTACCTGCTTCATTCACCAGATGACTGCCCTTATCGATATTGGCGACGGACTCTTCAATCAGCTTTTTGATCTCCCGCGCCGAGTTTGCGGAACGCTGCGCAAGGTTACGCACCTCCGACGCCACGACGGCGAACCCTCTGCCCTGCTCGCCAGCGCGGGCGGCTTCAACCGCCGCGTTCAGCGCCAGAATATTGGTCTGGAAAGCGATGCTGTCGATGACGCTGATAATATCGACCACCTTGCGGGAGGAAGCGTTGATTTCGCCCATGGTGCTGACCACCTGCTTCACCACGTTCGAGCCGCGATTTGCCACCTGCGACGCATCGCCCGCCAGCTGGTTGGCGTGCGTGGCGTTGTCGGCGTTCTGACGAACGGTGCCGGTGAGTTGCTCCATCGACGCCGCCGTTTCGACGATCGCGCTGGCCTGGCTTTCTGTCCGCGCAGAGAGATCGAGGTTACCGCTGGCGATCTCCCGCGACGCAGAGGTGATCGCCGTCGCGCTGTCGCCCACCTGACGCAGCAGTTCCTGTAAATAGCCGATGAAGTTGTTAAAGCTTTGCGACACCGCATTAAATTCCGGGCTGCTGCTGGCGGGCAGACGCTGCGTCAGATCTGCGCCGCCGGAGGAGAGCGCCAGGATATTATCATTGAGACCGTTAAGCCGTTTCATCATGGCGCGGACAAAGCCAAGCAGCACCAGCAGCAGCATAATGGCCAGTGGGATCTGTACCAGGCCAAGGCGCGTTAAAATGGAGTTTGTTTGCGCGGCGAGCAGCGCGGTGGGCACGTCGCTGGCGATTAACCACGGGCTGCCGGCAATCGGCTGCACCATCAGCGTATGCTCGCCGTCATTGCCCTCGTAAGTGCTTTCTCTGCCGTCGCCTGTGCCGCTCAGCATCGCCCGCAGTGAAACCGCCATCGGATCGGACTGTTCGCTCAGATTACTCAGTTTTGGCGTTGCGTCGGCCAGAGCGGCGTCGCCAACCACTTTGCCGTCCGCTTCAACAATCAGCACCTTGCCGTGGATCGCCTCGCCCATCTCTTTGGCGAGATGATTGAAGAAACCAAGCGTAACGTCGATGGTGGTCACGCCCCATACCGCACCGTTGCGATAAATCGCCATCGCGCAGTTGGTGCGCGGCTGCGGGCTGGCCGCATCCTGATAGGCATTTGCCCAGGCACACTGCCCTTCCGGCGCGTTCTGGCCGTCTTTATACCATGACTGCTCATAGTAGTTGGGCGCGTCGGCAGAGTTCCAGAAGGTGTTGACCTGGAGCGTATTGCTGCTGTCGCGGGCAAAGAAGGTGCTGAACTTATCCTTTGCCGGATCGCGCATTTTCGGCAACGGCCAGACGCCGCCGCCAAATACGTTCACATCTTTGTACTGATTCACCAGCGCGGGCAGCACTTTATCGATATTGTCGCTATCGAGTACCGCGACGGATTCGGTAATGCTGCGCTGCTGCGCCTGAATACGGTTCATCATTTCACTGATGCGCGCGCCAATAGTCTCCACTTCATAGCGCACCAGACGGCTTTCGCTGGCGCTGAGCTGTGGCGCGACAAACATTTTGATCACCGTCACCGTGATCAGTAGCAGCAACACGAAGAAACCAACGATCAGTAGGGTAAATCTGGCCTGGGTTGTTTTTAACATAGTATAAGCCCCGATCAACTCAATCAGGCATGATTGCCTGATCGAGTTAACGGCGCAGCGGAAAATAACTTGAGAGGACGGCGTCAGATTTTCTTTATGACGCGGTGGCGCCTGGCGCTGGCGGCTCCACCACCTGCTGACGGGGAAGGAAAATATGGTGTGCGCCGTATTCCCGCAGTTTCTCGATCAACCGCAGACCGCCGTTGTCACCGGCCTCGGCAAATTCGCGCTCGGCGGCGGTGACGGGCGTCGTCCACAGCAGGTTAACCTTCTCACCGTCACGCTTCGGCAGCGCAAGCTGCCCCGCTTCGCCCGCGAGCGCCCCAGACAGTATAAAGCCGTCGAAGCCGACCGGCGCAACGGCAGATTCCAGCGTGTGCCCTTCACCTAACCAGCTGAGCCGCGCCCAGGGATAGTGCGCAAAACCCGCCAGCGCGCTGGCCATTTGTACCGCGTTCTCTTCGGTCATCACCTCTGCATCAATCGCCATCGCCAGCTCGGTGCGCCGATACTGAGGCGCCAGATCCTCGTAAAGAAAATCAACCCACGGCATCGGGCGGATGCACATACCAACGGTGAGAAAATACCAGCAGCCCTGATGAAAGTGCTGAGAGATGGCCATCGGTGGCCAGCTGCCCTGGTCTATGGTGTAGTATTTGAGCGAATCGCCATAGCGTGATTCATAGCGCTTAAGCAGTTCCCGCTGAAGCGGTTCCCAGAGGTGTCCATCGTGCCAGTCGCGCCAGAAGTGACGATGCGACTCGGCTCGGGCGTAGTAGTCATTGGTGGAGGCCGAACCGAGCGGCGCGGTAAGCCGGTTTTCCCTGATGCAGCCTGCGGAAAAGCTGACCTGTCGATTCTGATAGAGGCTCCAGCCGGGGATCACCGCCAGCAGTTGCCCCTGATACCACAGCGCGGCGCCGTCATCGGCCGGTTCCCATATCACCTGCAAACCGGCGGGGTCCAGCGCAGGTTCCGCTTCGAGCGTGCGGCAATGTTCCGCGCTTAACAGCGGCGCAATGCCCTGCTCCATCGCTTCAACGTCTTCGCGAGCCGGTGCGGGCAGCAGGTTACGCAACCAACAACCGCGCACGGCAAACTGCGTACGAAACGGTTCGGCTGGCCAGATATAAAAATAGGCGGTGCGCTCATCCTGTTCAACCGTAGCGATAAGCGTTTGCTGCTGATTAGGGAACTCAGCAATGCGGTACGACTGTGTCATAAAGCCTCGACGTGATAGGGCGGAATCCTTTTCCTGAAGTTTCCCTTAGCGTAAAGAAGGATGATATGTCACGCCATATCACGACAAGGAGAAGAGTCTCAAAACGCGCGGTGCTGGCGCCACATCGCGCCTGATCACCTTCACAACGCCTGTTTTTTGTCCTTTTCTGATTTTGGTTAAGTATTGCGCTGAAAAATTCCGTTGAGGAAAATGGCTCTGTTATGATCGCTGCCGTTCACTTTGCAGGCCATACCGCGCTTGTTTGAGAAAACACTACAGGAGTTAAGATGCGTTTCAGCACCATGTCGGACAGTGAAATTATTGCTGAACTCTGTCACCGGATTAAAGAAACTCGCATGCAGCTGGGGCTTTCGCAAATTGAGCTGGCGGAACGTTCGCGCGTAGGTATTGCCACGATCAAGCGCGTTGAATTAGGTGAATCGGTGACGCTGAGCACGCTGATAGGTCTCCTGCGTGGTCTGGAGAGCCTGCATCAGCTGGAGTCGATTTTATTTGATTCGCATATTCGCACGTTTAACGCGCAGTTCAGCAAGGATTCATGCGCGCGGATCCGGATCCGTAAAAAACAGACGCCGTTGAAAGAGCGCTGCTCTGCTTTAACAAAAGAAGAGGGAACAAAAAACGAGAGCGGCATCAATGAATGGTTTGTTTCTTCGGCGACCAGCAATCTGGTCTGGTCTTTTGGTTCAAAAGAGCCGGAAAAATAAAGGCGGCGACGTAATGAATAAAACCGCCGAAATCTCCTGAAAAAAAAGCTGATGATCGGCACGGAGCGGAGATAACCCTGGCTACTTCGCAGGGTGCGCATCATGAACCCGCCAGGCGCTACTCATTGCCCCATTGATTCAAAAACGTCGCTATCTCATCAATACGAAGCGCGTCAATGCCGGCTTCGCTGGCCATCTCTGCCTGCGCATTCTCACTGATTTCTTCATTATTCATCAGGCGGGCGATCAGTAACTGAAAATAATGGGCCAGATGTTTACGTTCTGACTCGCTCACCGGTGTTGCAGATTCCGTCGAATACTCATCCACGATGTCATAAAATTTAAGCGGTACATCTTTAGTCATAAGTCACCTCTGAAGGGTAAGTGATGGCGAGTATTTACTTCTGGTATCAGGTCGCTTGAGGAGAGGAAATATCTGTGGGCTCAACAAGGGCACCGGAGGCGATTTATCCGTTACTGACTGCGCCATAAGATAATCCAGCCTGCGGGTTGCGATTAAATGCCGCGCATAGTGTACAACATGCGCGGCGTTTTTCCTGCCAGACTTATGCCTCGCGCCAGCCCATTGACGGCGCGACGTGCTTCAGAATGGACTCGATAACGTGGACGTTGTAATCCACGCCCAGCTGATTCGGCACGGTCAGCAATAGCGTATCCGCTTCGGCAATTGCCTCATCCTGTTTCAACTGTGCGATCAGCTTGTCCGGTTCTGCGGCATAGCTGCGCCCGAAAATCGCGCGCGTTTTCTCATCCAGGAAACCGACCTTATCATTATCTTCACGGCCTGCACCAAAATACATCCGGTCACGATCGTCCATCAGGGCAAAAATACTGCGGCTGACCGAGACGCGTGGCGTACGTGTATGCCCCGCTTCCGCCCAGGCCTCGCGGTACGCCCGGATCTGTTTTGCCTGCTGAATGTGAAAAGGTTCACCTGTTTCATCGTCTTTCAGCGTGGAACTTTGCAGGTTCATGCCCAGTTTCGCGGCCCACACCGCCGTCGCATTTGAACCGGCGCCCCACCAGATACGGTCGCGCAAACCTTCAGAATGTGGCTCAGGGCGTAACAGGCCTGGCGGGTTCGGAAACATCGGCTGCGGATTGGGTTTCGCAAAGCCTTCGCCACGCAGCACGTCCAACAGCACCTCGGTGTGACGGCGCGCCATATCAGACTCGTTTTCTCCTTCGGAAGGGGCATAGCCAAAATAGCGCCAGCCATCAATCACCTGCTCCGGGGAACCGCGGCTGATCCCCAACTGTAAACGTCCACCGGCGATCAAGTCCGCTGCCCCTGCATCCTCCGCCATATACAGCGGGTTTTCATAGCGCATGTCGATAACGCCCGTGCCGATTTCAATACGGCGGGTTTTTGCGCCGATCGCGGACAGCAGAGGAAACGGCGCGCTGAGCTGTCGGGCAAAGTGATGCACCCTGAAATACGCGCCGTCCGCCCCCAATTCTTCAGCGGCAACCGCCAGGTCGATGGATTGCAGCAGCGCGTCAGCGGCCGAACGGGTTCCGGACTGCGGCGACGGCGTCCAGTGACCAAATGACAAAAATCCAATCTTTTTCATGACGTATTTATCCTGATCTCGCGGGAAATTCTCAGCAGGTTGGCAGTGTTGATGCTCAAACAAGCCTTCCCCGCCTCGTGTTATCCCTACTTTACGCGTTACCTGATGAGAATAAATATCGTTTGTTTAACATAATGCATCAAATAAATTGACCGAGTGAGCTCCCGGACTATCAAACACTGGAATCGGTCAGCGTAGCCCTTACGTGAGGCAGGCTCTGCGGATAATTTTGCTGAATAAATTCAATCATTTTTTCCCGGACATGGCAGCGTAAATCCCAGGCGATGGGGGAATTCTGGGCAGTCATTAACAATCTGATGGTCATGGTTTTGTCATTAGCATCGGTAACCTGAAGCACCTGAGTCTGTTGATCCCACAGTTTTGTTTCACTGAGTATTTTTTCAAAATGCTTACGGAGAGGTTCTAATGGCATCGAATAATCAAGGTAAAGAAAAACAGATCCTAATATTTGTGCGTTATTACGCGTCCAGTTCTGAAAGGCATTTTCTGTAAAGTAGGTAATGGGCAAGACCAGTCGGCGCAGATCCCAGATACGCACAACAACATAGGTCAGATTTATCTCCTCAATCCAGCCCCATTCGTTTTCAACGACCACGGCATCATCGATTTTTATAGGTTGTGTAAAGGCTATCTGAATACCGGCAAACAGATTGACAAGAGACTTCTGAAGGGCAAACCCAATGATTATTCCTGCAACCCCGGCACCGGCCAGAATTGTCGTGCCAAATTTTCGAACACCAGGAAAGCTGAGTAGAATCAGAGAAAGACAGAAGGCCACCAGAATTACAATAGCGACCTTTTTGACATATATTATCTGAGTGCGAATTTTCCGCGCACGAAGGTTATTCGAGAGATTAATATCATAGCGTATAAAAAGCATATCCTGCGCAACATTAGTTAATCGAATTAATACGGAGCAAAAGGATAATATTATAAAAACATTAATAATGGTTGTAATAAACGCAAGGGAGTCTGGATGAATGTTAAAATAATTAATCCCTACGTTTATTAACATTAAGGGAATGAAAAAAAACATTGATCCACGAAGATGTTTTTCAAGCGATTTGAATAACTTCCTGTCACGATTCTGCCAGTAGCGGATGAACCTGAGAAGTATAAACCGGGCCAGGAAACCCAGTGCGAATGAGAGAGTGACGAGCAATACAGCAGGCACCCATACTGGAGCGCCAGATAACTCACCAAATATTAATGGCATTATTTTCCCTTATATTCAGCCAACAACCTGTAGTTGTCTGATAAGTCACGAAAATCCAGTAACCGTTGTCTTCACGGTTATCTGAGGTTTATATAATTAATGCACATTAGTTTATCAAAAATCTAATTAATTAACTTCCTTAACCCATAAAACCTAACACAGAAATCGATGTTTTATGAACGCGCAATCACAATCTACTGAAATTTATGAGAAATTCTTATTTCCCTGTCAGGGTAGCAGGATGGGTGCGCTTAAACCGCCCCGGCGTCATCGGCCTGTAACGGACGCGATGGCCGGAGGCGCCGGTTGGGCACGCCGGAGCGCGACAGGCCAAAAATGTCAAAAGTCGAAGGCCGCAATGTCAGCAAGGCTGTGCATGTCCACACTTTGCGCCCGTTGCTTCATTACAGGAATATACCCGGGGATTGAGGGAAGGATTGTCGTTCTGACTGGCAACAAAGAACAACCGCCTGCCAGCGAGACGGTTGTTCGCCTGTTCAGGCTTCGCAAACGGCAACTTTAATCGCCAGGCCGCCCCGCGCCGTTTCACGGTATTTGGCGTTCATGTCTTTGCCGGTTTCAAACATGGTTTCAATGACTTTATCCAGCGAGACTTTAGGATCGCTGGTACGGTACATCGCCATGCTTGCTGCATTAATGGCCTTTACGGCGGCGATAGCATTGCGTTCAATGCACGGCACCTGAACCTGGCCTGCAACAGGATCGCAGGTCAGCCCCAGGTTATGTTCCATGCCGATCTCCGCCGCGATGCATACTTTCTCCGGACTGCCGCCAAGCAGTTCGGCCAGGCCAGCAGACGCCATTGAACAGGCCACGCCCACCTCGCCCTGACAGCCTACTTCCGCGCCGGAAATAGAGGCATTCATTTTATAAAGAATCCCGATGGCACCGGCGGTCAGGTAATAGCGCGTATAAATTTCAGGCGTCACTGGCTGTACAAAGCGATCATAATAGGCGATGACCGCCGGAATGATACCGCAGGCGCCATTGGTGGGGGCGGTGACTACCCGCCCGCCAGAGGCATTCTCCTCACTGACGGCCATCGCAAACATATTCACCCAGTCCATCGCGCTCAGCGGCGTTACATGCTGTCCCTGGGGTTCTAATACGCGATGCAGTGCGGAAGCCCGACGCGGCACTTTCAACGGGCCGGGGAGCGTACCTTCGGTTTTCATTCCCCGATGAATCGCATTTTTCATCGTTTCCCAGATCGCCGCCATCTGTTGCTCGACGTCGCTTCTGCCGTGGCGGGCAACTTCATTTTTCATCATTACGGCTGAAATCGATAAACAATTATCATGACAATGCGCCAGCAGGTTGCGTGCGGAATAAAAAGGGAACGGAATAGCGCACTCCGCTTCCTGATTTTTACCAAACTCCTCTTCCGTGACAATAAATCCGCCGCCCGTGGAATAATAGGTTTGAGAATGCATCATTCTGCCGTCACTAAAAGCGGTAATACTCATGCCATTTTCATGCAGCGGAAGAAATTCATTATGAAATCGCATACATTCCGTAACGGGAAAGGCAATTTCACGCCGACCTTCATCAATAATTAAACGATTTTTGTCGTTAACGTCTTTAATCATCACCGATATGGCGTCGACATCGACCGTATCGGGCAGATAACCGGACAAACCGAGAATAATAGCAATATCGGTGTGATGACCTTTGCCGGTTAATGAAAGTGAACCATAGACATCGACCACCAGTCGCGTCACGTTATCCAACAGACCTTTTTCACGCAGACAATCGGTAAAGTGTTTTCCTGCTTTCATTGGCCCGACGGTATGTGAACTGGACGGGCCAATACTGACTTTGAAAATATCGAAAACGCTGATCATAAAGCACCTGTGTGCAATAACAGGGACACGCAGAGGGTATCCCTGAAGAGGAAGTTAAATTAATTAACCAGTGAATAAGCAATGGCCGAAATGGCGATGAGTCCCATTACCACGATAAAGACGTTACTGATATGACCGCTGTATTTGCGCATCGCAGGGACTTTCTGAATGGCATACATTGGCATCAGGAACAAAATGGTGGCAATAATCGGCCCACCTAACGTCTCAATCATTCCGAGGATGCTTGGATTAAGCGTTGCGACAAGCCAGGTGCTCACCAGCATAAACAGCGCGGTTAGCTTATTGAGACGGCCTGCCTCAATACTTTTACCCCGGCTGCGCAGTGATTTAATCACCATGCCATTAAAACCTTCACGGGCGCCTAAATAGTGACCAAGAAAAGATTTAGTTATGGCGATAATGGCAATGATCGGCGCCATCCAGGCGATAACCGGCGCATTAAAGTGATTCGCGAGATAAGAGAGAATAGAGATATTCTGCGCTTTTGCTTCAGCCAGATCCGCAGGCGAGAGACTGAGTACGCAACTGAACACGAAGAACATCACGGTAAGAACCATCATAACGTGCGCGCAGGCCAGTATTTTCGAACATTTTCGTTCGGCATTTTCGCCGTACTCTTCCCGCTTCGCCACGGCGAAAGAGGAGATAATAGGCGAGTGGTTAAAGGAGAAAACCATAACCGGGATGGCCAGCCACAGCGTCATCCACAGGCCGTTGCCCGTAGACGACGCGCTGTTGAAGGAGAGCGTGTCGAAAGCGGCACTGTTCCAATGCGGGATCAAATAGCAGGCCAGCAGCATCAGCGCGGCAACGAAGGGAAAAACCAGTACGCTCATCGCTTTAACAATCATCTGCTCGCCCAGGCGGACAATGGTCATCATTCCGAGGATTAAAATCAGTGAAAGCACAGCGCGGGGCGGCGGCGTAAGGTGAAGCTGGTGCAACAAAAAGCTTTCAACCGTATTGGTGATCGCCACGCTGTAAACAAGCAGGATGGGATAGATAGCAAAAAAATAGAGCAAGGTAATCAGCTTGCCTGCGCCAATACCGAAATGTTCCTCAACCACTTCAGTAATATCTTCTCCCGGATTTTTTCCCGACAGTACAAAGCGCGTAAGCCCACGATGGGCGAAGAACGTCATCGGGAAAGCCAGCACGGCCATCACCATCAGCGGCAGCATTCCACCGCCGCCAGCATTAATTGGCAGGAAAAGCACGCCTGCACCAATGGCGGTTCCGTACAGCCCCAACATCCAGACGATATCGCTTTTTCTCCAACTACTGGCCTTATGCGTGGCAAGCGTATTTTGAACGGTATCCATAAAACCTCTGTGATATCTATATTTTGAATAAAATAGTGGTATATTTAACTTTCACTATAGTAATACAAATTACCGTTCGTAAATATGCATACAGATCACACTACATCGTTCATTGATGGTACTATTAACGCATCAAAACTAATACGTAAAATAATTATTTCTTCTCGGTATCACTTTTAATACTTTATCCACTGAGATTACCATTGCATCCTGTTATCAGAACAAAAAACAACCTGCCAATCACTTTCTACGTTTACTGTGATCTTCTTTACCGGTGATGAGTAAAAGAAAGTTGAAAAATGACGATCTGAAGGAAATATACTTCTCCTTTGTTCAAGTGGCGAAGTGAGCTTAATGGAAAGCTGATTTCCCGTCGTCACCAGGGGCGACGCTAGCACAGACGGTATCTTTATATATGAGCGTCAGCGCGATAAGTTTGCGGCACCTGATATTTATAACCGTGACAACCGGAAAGAACAATCGTGCAGATGATAATCTACTATTTCATACTCACAGGCACTGTAAATAACCTTTCAAAATTTAATCGTACTTTTTTACTATTTTTTCTTTTCCGCCCTGTATTTTATAAAACGACCCAAATGACAATGCCATATATCATACGCTTCGCGAATCAATATCCAATAATCAGCCGCGTGGAAAAAATTTTTAAGGTATTTTTCTTTCGGATGTTGCGCATTGCTTACATCAGTAGAGTGGTCTTAAGTTCATCGCCCCACTCTTTCCATCGCCCGCTGATAAGCGCCGCGTCGGATTGCCCAACGCAGCGTCACTGCGAGCAGGCGCATACGCTGCTGAATAAACCAGCGTCGCGAGCGTGAAAAGTGGAAACCAAACTGCTGTTGCACCCAGTCGGGCAGCAGTTCAATACCGCCCATCATCATCATGCTCATCGCCGGACGCGCCTGCCACGAGGGCGCGGGTACGTTTAATAGCAGCGTCAGAACTTCACGCGTACGCGCATCGCAGCGTAGCGCAGGCCGCATCGCCAGCAGATAATCATTCACGTCGCGCACCGTTTTTGGCACCGCCGTTGCGCCCAGCGCTTCCGCTACGCGCGCCGCTTCCTCATAGTAGCGATCCTGTTCCGCCAGGCTCAGGCAGGGATTTTTATAGCGCAGATGGGCAGCGAGAAAGCGGCTGGTTTCGGCAACATGCACCCAGGTCAGCAGCGCGGGATCGCTGGCGGCATAGGGAACGCCCTCGGTGTCAGTGCCGCTCACCTGCAAATGAATACGTTTGACACGCTCAATCAGCGTCTGCGCATCGGCATGGTTGCCAAAGGTAGTGACGGCAATAAACTGGCTGGTGCGCCGCAGGCGGCCCATCATATCCTGCCGGAAGGTGGAGTGATCCCATACGCCCGCCAGCGCGAGTGGATGAAGCATCTGCATCAGCAGCGCAGAAATCCCGCCGCACAGCATTGAGGGGAAATCGCCATGTACGCGCCAGATAACGCTTTCCGGGCCATACAGGCCCGGATCGCCCGGCGGCTGTGAGAGATCGAATTCGTTCAGCGCCAGCCCGTTAAGGCGAAACACCTGCTGTTGAATTCTGTCCCGCAGCGACGGCATGATGCTACCGGTAGTCGAATTCAGCGTCGCGCGTGCGTACCGAATCCAGCCCGATCATCACGCTGAACTTACCCGGCTCCGCCACGTGCTGCATTTTTGCATTCCAGAACGACAGCGCCTTAACGTCAATCGGGAAGGTGACCGTTTGCGCCTCACCCGCTTTCAGCATAATACGCTTAAAGCCTTTCAGCTCTTTCACCGGACGGCTGATGCTGGCGACCCGATCGCGCAGGTACATCTGCACCACCGTTGCACCCTCGCGTTTACCGGTATTGGTGACCGTCACGCTGGCGTTAACGCTGCCGTCACGCGCCATGGTTTTCGACGACAGGGTTACGGGCGAAACGGTAAAGGTGGTATAGCTCAGCCCATAGCCAAACGGGAACAGCGGGCCGTTTGCCGCATCGTAGTAATGCGAGGTGTATTTATTGGGATGGTCGGCGTCATAAGGGCGGCCGCTGTTGAGGTGATTATAATAAATCGGGATTTGCCCCACCGAGCGCGGGAAGGACATCGGCAGCTTGCCCGATGGATTGTAATCGCCGAACAGCACGTCGGCGATGGCGTTGCCGCCTTCGGTGCCGCTAAACCAGGTTTCCAGCAGCGCATCGGCCTGCATATTTTCTTTCACCAGCGCCAGAGGGCGGCCGTTCATCAGCACCAGCACCAGCGGTTTGCCAGTGGTTTTCAGCGCATCGACCAGCGCCAGCTGGCTCGGCGGAATAGTAATGTCGCTGCGGCTTGACGCTTCATGCGCCATGCCCTGCGCCTCGCCGATCACCGCCACCACCACATCGGCTTTTTTCGCGATCTCAACCGCTTCGTCGACCATCTGCTGCGGCGAGCGGCTGTCGACCGTTACCGCTTGTTCATATTTGTTAAGGAATTCCTGAATGCCTTTGTTATCGGTGACGTTTGCGCCTTTGGCATAAAGGAGGGTTGCTTTGTCGCCAATGGCGTTTTTCAGCCCCTGGAGCACGGTAACGGACTGCTCTGCCCTGCCCGCCGCAGACCAGCTTCCCATGATATCGCGCTGGCTGTCCGCCAGCGGCCCGACCAGCGCGATGGTACCGGATTTCTTCAGCGGCAGCGTCTCGAGGCGGTTTTTCAGCAGCACGATACTTTTACGCGCAACGTCTCGCGCTTCCTCGCGATGCAGGCGGCTTTCGGCATTATTATCCTGCGGATCGCTCTCTTGCGGCCCCAGATGACTGTAGGGATCGTTAAACAGGCCCATGTCATATTTTACGTTCAGCACGTGGCGCGTGGCATCGTCAATTTCCTGCTCGCTCACCCTGCCGCGTTTCACTAAATCCGGCAGATATTTGCTGTAATACTCATCGCTCATGCTCATGTTGACGCCGGACTGGATCGCAATGCGCACCGCATCCTGCGGATCGCTGGCCACGCCGTGTTTGATCAGCTCTTTAATGGCGCCGTGATCGCTGATGGTGATGCCTTTAAACTTCCAGTCATTGCGCAGCACATCTTTAAGCAGCCAGCTGTCGGCGGTCGCAGGCACGCCGTTGAGCGAATTCAGTGCCACCATCACGCCGCCGCTGCCTGCGTCCAGCGCGGCTTTATAAGGCGGCAAATAGTCCTGCGCCAGCCGCTGTGGACTCATATCCACCGTATTGTAATCACGCCCGCCCTCCACCGCGCCATAGGCGGCGAAATGCTTCACGCTGGTCATTACCGAATAGCGATCGGCCGCGCTTTTGCCCTGCATGGATTCAACCAGCGTGCGGCCCATGCTTGAGGTCAGATAAGTATCCTCACCCAAACCTTCCGACACCCTGCCCCAACGCGGCTCGCGGCTGACGTCTACCATCGGCGCCCAGGTCATATTCAGGCCATCATCGGCTGCTTCATAAGCGGAAATCCGCCCGACTGTCGCCACCGCGTCCAGATCCCAGCTTGCCGCCAGCCCTAATGGAATGGGGAAAACGGTACGCTGTCCGTGTATCACGTCATAGGCAAAAAACAGAGGGATTTTCAGGCGGCTGAGCTGCATGACCTGATCCTGCATCGCGCGAATGTCTTTGCGCGTAACGGTATTGAAGATGGCGCCAACCTGCTCTTTCCCGATCATTTCGCGAATGGCTTCTTTCGGATTATCCGGCCCAACGCTGATCAGCCTGAGCTGACCAATTTTTTCATCAAGCGTCATTTTTTTCAGCAGATCGGTTACGAATGCGTCGCGCGCTTCCGGTGTTAACGGATGTTTAACGGGTTGATTTTCAGCAAACGCAGGTTGCAGCGCCAGGGTCACAGCAAGGCTGACAGAGCAAATCCATTTCATCAGGTTGGTTTCTCTCAAATAGAGTCGGACAGGAAATCACGAATTGGCAAAATCACCGTTGCAGTGTGCCATAAGTTGAGGATAGCAGATAGTTTTCTACCGATTGCCGCGATCTGGCTCCAGGTTTTGCTCCTGAGTGAACGATGAAGTGGTGCTAAAGTAAAGGCGTGACATCTCAGAGGACAATGGATATGCAGAACGCTTCAGGACAACCGCTGATAGCAGACCTGCGCCGCATCGTCGGCGGCGCGCATTTACTGACCGATCCCCGCAAAACAGAACGCTATCGTAAAGGCTTCCGCTCCGGTCAGGGCGATGCCCTGGCGGTGGTTTTTCCCGGTTCGCTGCTGGAGCAGTGGCGAATATTGCAGGCCTGCGTGGCGGCCGACGTGATTATATTAATGCAGGCGGCCAACACCGGCCTGACGGAAGGCTCCACGCCGAATGGCAACGATTACGATCGCGACATTGTGATCGTCAGCACGCGGCGAATGGATAAAATTCAGCTTATTGAGGAAGGGAAACAGGTGCTGGCCTTTCCGGGCAGCACGCTTTACCAGTTAGAGAAAGTGCTGAAGCCGCTGGGACGCGAGCCGCATTCGGTGATTGGCTCCTCCTGCATCGGCGCGTCTGTCCTCGGCGGCGTGTGTAATAACTCAGGCGGCGCACTGGTGAAACGCGGTCCGGCCTACAGCGAAATGGCGCTTTTTGCGCAAATCGACCCACAGGGCAGGCTGCGACTGGTCAACCATCTCGGCATCGAACTCGGCAGCTCGCCGGAGGAGATATTACGCCGCCTGGATGATGAAGCCTGGCAACCGGGCGACGTGCGCCATGACCAGCGGCTCGCCTCCGACCACGATTACGCCGCGCGGGTGCGCGATGTGGCAGCGGACACGCCATCGCGCTTCAACGCCGATGCGCGCAGGCTGTACGAAGCCTCCGGCTGCGCGGGCAAGCTGGCGGTGTTTGCGGTACGGCTTGATACATTTGCCGCCGAACGCGCTCAGCAGGTCTTCTATATCGGCACCAACGATACGCAGGCGCTGGGCGAAATCCGTCGCCACATTCTGAGCGAATTCAGTGAACTGCCGGTCGCCGGCGAGTACCTGCATCGCGATATTTTCGATATCGCCAACGTTTATGGCAAAGATACCTTTGTGATGATCGACAAGCTCGGCACCGACAAAATGCCGCTGTTCTTTTCGCTGAAAGGGCGCGTGGACGCGCTGCTCAATAATCTCTCTTTTGTGCGTCCGCATTTCAGCGATCGCCTGCTGCAAAAACTCAGCGCGCTGCTGCCTGCGCATCTGCCGAAGCGGCTGAAACAGTATCGCGATCGTTTTGAACATCACCTGATGCTGAAGATGTCCGGGCCGGGCGTCGACGAGGCGCGCCGCTATTTAAATCAGTTTTTCAGCCAGGCGGACGGCGAGTTTTTTGAATGTACCCCGGAAGAGGGCGCGAAGGCCTTTCTGCATCGCTTTGCCGCCGCCGGGGCCGCCGTGCGCTACCACGCGGTGCATCACGATGAGGTGGAGGATATTCTGGCGCTGGATATCGCGCTACGCCGTAACGATCGCGACTGGTTTGAACGGCTGCCGCCTGAGTTTGATGACGCGCTGGTGCATCGACTCTACTACGGCCATTTTTTCTGCCATGTCTTCCATCAGGACTATATCGTGAAGAAAGGCGTTGATGCGCATGCGCTGAAAGAGAAAATGCTGGCGATCCTTGCGGCACGGGGCGCGGAGTATCCCGCCGAGCACAACGTTGGTCATCTTTACGAAGCGAAACCGCAGCTTAAGGCATTTTATCAGCAGCTCGATCCCACCAACAGCTTTAACCCTGGCATTGGTAAAACCAGCAAGGCCAAAGGCTGGGGCTGCTGCGGGAAGCCCCACTGAGCGCGCCGGGCGGCAATCCACACCGCCCGGCTCTGGCGTCAGGCTTCGGGTTCTTTCATCACCACATTGCCGTTGCGCTGTTCGACGATCATCGTCTGCGGCGTGGAAAGCACCACGCCCTCTTTGCGCAGGCGCGTCAGAATATCGAACAGCAGATCGCTTTTCGCGCCCGCCACCTGACGCGGGCTGGCGACGTTGCCGGTAACCGACATCACGATGCCTGTCGACGTCAGATCTTTAAAGGTGACCGACGGCTCCGGGTTTTCAAGAATGCGTTCGTTCTGGTTGAACACGTCCAGCAGCAGTTCACGCACCTGTTGCGGATCGATATCCAGCGGAAACGTCAGTGTGATGGTCGCCACGCCCTGCGCGTTGCCCATGGTGGCGTTGCGCACGTTCTGCGAGATCAGCTGAGAGTTCGGCACAATTACCGTTGATTTGTCGCCAAGCTGGATTTCCGTGGCGCGCACGTTGATGCGACGAATATCGCCTTCGATGCCGCTGATGCTTACCAGATCGCCCACTTTCACCGGTCGTTCGGTCAGCAGGATCAGGCCGGAAATAAAGTTCTTCACAATCTCCTGAAGACCGAAACCGATACCCACCGACAGGGCGCTGACGATCCATGCCAGTTTATTCCATTGCAGCCCCATCACCGACAGCGCCAACAGGAAGACGGTAACGTAGCCAAGGTTGCTCAACAGCGTGGTCAGTGACACACGCATGCCGACGTCCATGGTGGTTTTAGGCAGGAAGTCATGTTCCAGCCAGCGCCTTACCGAACGCAGTATGTAGATGCCGACGATCAGACAAAGCAGCGCATTCAGTACGTGGGCCGGGACGATATTCAGCGATTCAAGTCCTTTACCGCCCCAGAACTCAATGGCTTTTTGCACCAGCTCAATCGGCGTGGCGCTGCTGAATGTACCGTTAAGCACCGCCATCGCCGCAGCCAGCACCAGGAACGTTTTACCCAGCGCCGCCAGCACCGCCGCAACCTGCTGAAGGTGGCGTTCGTCGATATTCAGCGATCGCTGAATACTTTTACCGGACGCGGTGTTCATGGAGAAGAGACTTTCACAGCCGTCCGTCACCAGTTGCGTGAGTATATAGAACGAACCGAATACGACGCCCATCCAGATCAGCTCATAGCTGAGAAAACGGGCGAAGGTGACGTAGCCGATGACCAGCGTCACCATGATTGCGACGCCCACCAGGGTGATCGCCATCTGGATCAGGCCCACCAGCGTCGATTTCGCCTCCGGCGGCGTACCGGCCAGAATCATCTGGCGACGTACGCGTTTGGTACGAAAGCTGATCGAGAGCGCCGTCGCGCCAATCAGCAGCGCGGTCAGGCCGTTGGCAAATACCGTGGTACTCACGCTGGTATTGGCGCTGCTGTTGAGCGCCTCGACCATCTGGAAAATAAATACCAGCGCGGCGGTGAGCGGTGGAAAAGGCTTCAGCGCCAGCGCCACGTCATGAGAGATGTTCGGCAGTCGCCATGAGGGGCGACGCGTGGAGAGAAACGCCCTGCCCAGCCCGGCAATCAGCCCGCAGGAGACGCTCAGGCGCACCAGATTATCGCCAAAGTTTCTGACGCCGTCGCCCACTTCATCATGTCGGGTAAACGCAAGATCGAGAAAGTTAAAGGCCAGCACGATAGCCACCAGCGTGGTCAGGGCGGTGGCGGCGGCCAGGAAGCTGCGGCGCAGACGTCCTTCCGGCAGCAGATTTATGCCGACCCAGGCCAGAAACTGCTCCAGGTAGCGGCGTCCCAGCGAGGCCACCAGCAGCGCCGCGACAATCCATAATGCGGTGCCCGCGCGCCAGCCTGGCTCCCATGAGAGCGCGGCGGTGCCCAGCAGTTCATCGCAAAAACTGCGCAGTTTGTCGCCGTCGCCGTTCTGGTCGTTAAACACCGGCGCCCAGAAGCGCGGGCCGAAAATACTGCCCGCGTTCAGCGCCAGCTGCGTTTTCAGCGCGTCGCGGCGCAGATTGACGATTTGTGATGACAGATTGATCGCGCCGCTCTTAATCGCTTCGGCCTGTTTGATCTGGTCGTCCATCTTGCTTTTTTGGCTTTCAAGACTTTTACGCTTTTGCGTGACTTCCGCCGTCTCTTTCACCCCGCTTTCCGGTTTGGGCGCCGGGCCCAGCACCGCCAGCTGCGCGTGAAGCTGTTCGCGCTGCGGCGTGATGCTCTGGATCAGCGTATCGGCATCGCCGGAAAGCTCCTTCGCCAGATCGTCCAGCGCGCTGAGTTTGCTGTCGTTGGTTTCGCCCGATACCTGCTGCTTAATTTTATCCAGCACTTTCTGCATCTTAGGCAGTTCAACGGCAGCATTGATTTTGACGGGCGCTTCTTCGCCCTGTGAATTATCCGCCCCGGCCGACTGAGCAACAACCGGCGATAATACCAACAGCGCCAGCAGACAGACGCGAAGAAAAAGAACTAACCTGAACATAACGCTACATTCCCGGATAACAGATTGGCGGCATGCGCCGCTACTCGTTGGACGCCGATGCGTCGATATTCGCCATTTCGGCAGCCTTCTGCTTTTTATAACTCAACGCAGCGGCTGGCACCGGCGAAATTTTACCCGTTTCTATCCATGAACGCAGGCGATTCGCATCAGCAAAGTGGGTATATTTTCCGAAAGCGTCCATCACCACCAGCGCAACGGGCTGTTTACCGATCACCGTGCGCATCACCAGGCAATGTCCGGCCTGATTGGTAAACCCGGTTTTGGTGAGCTGGATGTTCCAGTCCGGCCGGTAGACCAGATGATTGGTATTGCGGAAAGGCAGCGTATAGTTCGGGCTGCGGAAGGTGGCCATGTCTTCGTGCGTGGTGCTGAGCTGACCAATCAACGGATAGCGTTTGGTGGCGATCAGCAGCTTTGTTAAATCGCGCGCCGTGGAGACGTTCATCGTTGAGAGTCCGGTCGGCTCAACGTAGCGCGTGTGGGTCATGCCCAGCGACTGCGCTTTGGCGTTCATGGCGCGAATAAAAGCGTCGTAGCCACCGGGATAGTGATGTGCAAGGCTGGCCGCCGCGCGGTTCTCCGACGACATCAGCGCCAGCAGCAGCATCTCTTTCCGGCTGATTTCGCTGTTCAGTCGCACGCGTGAATAGATGCCGCGCATCTCTGCCGTATGGCTGATATCCACGCTGAGCATGTCGTCCAGCGGCAGGCGCGCGTCCAGCACCACCATCGCCGTCATCAGCTTGGTGATAGAGGCCATCGGTCGCACCAGGTCGGGGTGGCTGGCGTAGATCACCTTGTTAGTATTGAGATCGACAATCATGGCGCTGCCGGAGGCGATTTCAGGCTGCGCGGCAGCAACCACGCTGGCCTGATACGGACTGGCGGCGGCCGGAGTCATCATGGCAGGGGCGGCAACCATCAGTGCCAGTGCGGACCAGAGGAGACGAATTTTTTCAGGCATCATTCAAAACTTAGCGAGAGTGATTCAGGTGCGGAGATCCCACACGCTGCTCCCATGCATACGTAGCGGGAGCTGGCTCGCGCATCATACGCTTTTCGTTAACATGTTGACTACATGATAATCATTTCCGGGCATTACCAAAAAGCCGCCGACGCGCGCGGCGGCGTAAAAATCAGAACAGCCGATAGCCATAGCCCCAAATCACCACCGTCAGCGCCAGCAGCACTTCAAATACCAGCACGCCGATGGCCAGCGTTGAACCTGATAAACGCAGGCTCTCTTCACGATCGATGTTCAGGAACAGCGGAATACCCACGTAGAGCAGATAGCCGGTATAGACCAGCGCCAGCGCGCCGACAAATACGCAAAGCCAGACCAGCGGATAGAGCGCGACCAGCCCGCTGAGGAACAGCGGCGTGGCAACGTAACCGGCAAACACCGTGCAGCGACGCAGCGTAGGCCGCTGGGGATAATCCCTCGCCATCCAGTAGATCACCCGCCCCATGACCGCCACACCGCCGAGGATCAGCGCATAGAACAGTATCGCCAGAGCGGCCGCGCTTAATAACGTCAGCGGGATAGTCTGCCGGGCGCCCACGTCCCAGCCAATTTGCGTAGTGCCAATAAACGCGCAGACGACCGGGATCAGCGCCATCAGCAGAACGTGATGGGTGTAGTGATAAGAAAGCGTTTCGTTCTCTTGCCTGATGCTACGCATCTCCCGATTGGGATGCGCAAGAAGTCCCCATACATGGCTCATCTTATGACTCCTCTGTAACTGACGCCCCGCCTGACGACCGTCAGACGGCAGTTCCTCAAGTATAAGCGGTTGTGCAGTGTTTATTTTTTAATCACTGCAACTTTGCGCTAATCCCTTCTGATTACACTAAAAAAATGATCTTCCCGGACGCGAATTGCGGTAAAGCCGTTAGACTTAGGGTTTTAGCGCACAAACCGGAAGGGATTTGCATATGGATATAAACCAGTTGATTGTCCAGTACGGTTATCTGGCGCTTTTTATCGGCTGCATTGCCGAAGGGGAAACGTTCACGCTGCTGGGCGGCGTGGCGGCACATGAAGGGTTACTGCATTACGGTTGGGTGCTGCTGGTGGCGATGCTGGGCGGCATTCTGGGCGATACCGGGCTGTTTTTTCTGGGTCGCTACTATGGCGAACCGATTCTTAAACGTTTCAAAAAACACCAGAAGCAGATCGCAAAAGCAAACCGTATGATCCGCAGGCGGCCGGTGCTGTTTGTGATTGGCGTGCGATTTATGTATGGCCTGCGCATTGTCGGGCCGGTGATCATCGGGGCCAGCAAGCTGAAGCCGCAGAAGTTTCTTTTGCTTAACGTGGCAGGCGCCATCGCCTGGGCGCTCATTTTCGTTTCGCTGGGCTACATGGGCGGCCAGATCGTCGCGCCGTGGCTGCATGCGCTGAATCACCATTTGAAATATCTCGTCTGGCTGGCGTTGATCCTGCTGCTGGTATGGAGCGTGCGGCTCTGGCTGAAGCGCCGTGCAGAGCGTGAGAAAGAGGAAGGGAGCGAGTAACGCTCCCCCCGGCGTCACTTCGCTTTTTGCATAAAAAACTGCGGGTTCGCCAGCGTGAAACCGCCGTCGATCACAAACGACTGGCCGGTGGTATAGCTCGACCACTGTGAGCACAGCCAGGCCACCATGCTGGCGATTTCACGCGTATCGCCAGGCCGTCCCGCCGGGATCTCCGGCATGCTGATGTTGTGAGCATCGTCATTGCTCATCTCATTCATGGGCGTGGCAATCGCGCCAGGCGCCACGGCATTAACGAGGATCTTGTGCGGCAGCAGGCTCAGCGCCATCGATTTTGTCAGACCGCCCATGGCATGTTTGGCAGCGGTATAGGCAACCGAGCCCGGCAGCGGCGTGTGTTCATGAACGGAGGTGATGTTGATAATTCTGCCGCCTTCGTCCTGCTTAACCATGTGGCGCGCGGCGATCTGCCCGCAAATAAATGCGCCATCCACGTCGACGGAAAACACTTTGCGCCAGTCCTCAAAGGTGGTTTCCAGAAAATCGGCCTTAACATTCGTGCCGGCGTTATTCACCAGCGCATCGATGCGGCCAAAGCGGGCAATCAGCGCCTCCAGCATTTCGCCGCCCTTCTGCGGATCGGCAAGGTCAAGCCTGGCAACCTCCGCCTTTTTACCGTGCTTGCGCACCGCTTCCGCCGTTTGCTGTGCGCCCTTTTCGTCAGAGCGCCAGGTGATGCCAACGTCAAACCCCTGCTCTGCCAGCATGATGGCGCAGGCCTGGCCAATGCCCGAATCTGAAGCGGTCACGATGGCCACTCTGTTAGCTGTCGTGCTCATGGGTGTCTCCTTATTCAGTGGTAAGCCAGTGAGTATAGATGATCGCGTCATTACGCCAGCCCCAGCGGCAGTGACTATAGTTACTGCTGCCGCCTTAACTATTGCCGTAACCGGGGAAAAGCATGAGTGAAATAAAACGTAAGATTGAAGACCACGGCGTAATAGGCGATTTGCAAACCTGCGCACTTATCGCCAACGACGGCACCATTGATTATTTTTGCTGGCCCGATCTCGACAGTCCTTCCGTGTTTACCGCGCTGCTTGACGGCGATGAAGCCGGTATTTTCAGCATCGCGCCAGACTGGCCGGACGCGCGTCGACAACAGCTTTACCTGCCCGATACCACGCTGCTGCAAACCCGCTGGCTTGGCGATGACGGCGTGGCGGAAATCACCGACTACATGCCGATTTGCCACCAGGAGGACGATCGGCCGCGTATTATTCGCCGCATAAAAATGGTGCATGGCGAAGCGAGTTTCACCCTGCGCTGCGCACCGGTACATGACTATGCGCGCGCCAACACGCAGGCCAGCCAAAAAGAGGGCAGCGTGCTGTTCAGCGCCGAAGATCAACCGACGCTGCGACTGTGCGGCAATGTGGCGTTCACCCTTAACGGCAACGCTGCGGAAGCGCGCTTCACGCTCAAAAACGGCGAGCACCGTGAGTTTATATTTGGATGCGCCGACGATAAGCATCTTGATGAAGAGGTGACCGAACGCTGCTTTCAAGAGACGCTCAATTACTGGCGCAACTGGAGCGCCAAAAGCAATTACAAAGGCCGCTGGCAGGAGATGGTTAACCGTTCGGCGCTGACGCTGAAGCTGCTGACCTCGTGGAAACATGGCTCTATCGCGGCAGCGGCAACGTTCGGCCTGCCGGAAGAGCCGGGCGGCGAGCGTAACTGGGATTATCGCGCCACCTGGCTGCGCGATGCTTCCTTCAGCGTTTATGCGCTGATGCGTTTGGGCTACATCGAAGAGGCAAAGCATTTCACCCATTGGGTGGGTCGCTGCGTGGAGAACAGCCATCACGATGTTGAAAAGCTTCAGGTGATGTACCGTCTGGACAGCGGCACCGAGCTGCATGAAACCGAGCTGTTGAACCTGTCCGGCTATGCTGACTCGACGCCGGTCAGGATTGGTAACGACGCCTGGAATCAGACCCAGCTGGATATTTATGGCGAACTGATGGATGCCGTTTATTTAGCCAATAAATATGGTGAAGCGATTTCGCATCGCGGCTGGCTTCACGTCAGTAAAATGATTGACTACGTTTGCGATAACTGGAATCAGCCTGATGCCGGCATCTGGGAGATGCGCGGCGAACCGCAACACTTTCTTCATTCGCGGCTGATGTGCTGGGTAGCCCTGGATCGTGCGCTGCGCCTCGGTGATAAGCGCTCGCTGTCGGTCAACTGGGAGCGCTGGGGCAAGGCCAGAGATGCTATTCGTGACGATATCTGGCAAAACTTCTGGAATGCCGATCGCGGCCATTTTGTCGCCACCCGCCACGGCGATTTTGTCGATGCCTCGATGCTGCTGATGCCGCTGGTGCGTTTCGTCGGTGCGACGGACCCCGACTGGCTGGCAACGCTGGATACCATCAAAGAGAAGCTGGTGACGGATGGTCTGGTGAAGCGCTATAACATTGCTGAGACGCCTTCCGACGGGCTTGAAGGCGAAGAAGGCGCCTTTGTGGCCTGTTCCTTCTGGTACGTGGAATGTCTGGCCCGCGCGGGACGGGTAAGCGAAGCGCATTTTGAGTTTGAAAAGCTGTTAAGCTATGCCAATCCGCTGGGGCTGTACGCGGAAGAGTTTGATAAACAGGGCCGCGCGTTGGGGAATACACCGCAGGCGTTAAGCCATCTGGCCTTAATCAGCGCGGCATTTTTTCTCAACCGCAAACTCAGCGGCGATGATCCGCTCTGGCAGCCCTGAATGTGTTCTTTTTTAAGCCAGCGTTAATTTTTGACGACAACTTTACGTAAAATTAGTTCGATTGTTATAAATGCTGGTTTATTCCGGCTCGCAAATGACCATATAATGTGCAGCCGCTCACAACGGAGCGGCTTTTGAGCCGGTTTGCTCAGGCTCTGAGTTGTTTATCCACCCCTAATCTGGCGCTTTACCTTAACAATATGAAAATAAGCATTCGCGCGTTAGCAACCTTAGTTCTGGCCATCACAGCATACAGCCACTCCGCTTCTGCCGTGGTTTATTCCCTTCCGGCCGCTAACAGCCGCCTGGTGGGTGAGAATCTTGAAATCACCGTACCCGCCAACAGTACGCTCCCGCTGGAAGCCTTTGCCGCTCAGTATCAAATGGGCCTGAGCAACGTGCTGGAAGCTAATCCGGGCGTGGACGTCTACCTGCCTAAGCCCGGCAGTAAGCTGATTATTCCTCAGCAGCTGCTGCTGCCTGACGCGCCGCGTGAAGGCATTGTGATTAACAGCGCGGAGATGCGCCTTTATTATTATCCTAAAGGCACAAAAACCGTTGTGGTGCTGCCGATTGGCATCGGTGAGCTGGGTAAAGATACGCCGATTAACTGGACGACCAGCGTTGAGCGCAAGAAAGACGGCCCGACCTGGACGCCCACCAGGAAGATGCACGAAGAGTACACTGCGCGCGGCGAGAATTTGCCCGAGGTCTTTCCTGCCGGCCCCGATAACCCAATGGGTCTTTACGCGCTCTATATTGGCCGCCTGTATGCTATTCACGGCACCAACGCCAACTTCGGTATTGGCCTGCGCGTAAGCCACGGCTGCGTGCGTCTGCGTACGGAAGATATTAAATGGCTGTTCGATAACGTGCCGGTGGGCACGCGCGTACAGTTTATCGATCAGCCGGTGAAAGCCAGCGTTGAGCCGGACGGTTCGCGCCTGATGGAAGTGCATAATCCGCTGTCGCAGACCGAAGAGCAGTTCAACTCACGCGAGCCGGTGCCGCTGACCATCACTTCCGTCGTAAACAAAGTGATTGGCGATGCCAGCGTCGACCCTGCTGCGGTTGATGCGGCAATGAAAACCCGCTCTGGTATGCCGATCAAAGTGAACGGTGAGGCAAACAATACGCCAGCCGCCCCGATCGCTGCACCGGCCACCGATGGCAACATGCCGAACGAGCAGCCGATGACGCCAGCCACGCCGCAGGGCGCGCATGACGCCAGCCAGAGCACCGAACCGGCGCCGGTTGATAATTCTGCGCCTGTTGAGGGCGATACCACCGGCGATGCGCCAGCGGAAGCCGCGCCGGCACCGGTTCAGGCGCCGTCAGAAGAGAACGGTGACAGCACCTTCGTCGTGCCTTCCCAGCCGGGCCCGGTTTATGAGAACACGACCTCAGCCGCACGCATAAAAACGGCGGCAAACTAAGCTGTTTGCTTGAAAAGCTGAAGGATATCGGCAGAAAAGCCATTCGCGCAGGCGAATGGCTTTTTTTTATGGAAGTGACAGTAAACAGAGATTTTGTGAATGGCGTTGCCTGTACGTGTTTAAAACGCAACCCACTCTTCTGACGCTGCTCCTTTGCGTGCGCGGGCATCCGGTTTTACCACCGGCGAACGCGGTGTAGTAACTCTCACCGACGGGCCAGAAGCCTGCTCTTCAAGCCGAAAATGCGCCACGGAATGCGTCAACTCATTGGTCTGATGCTCCAGCGCGCCGGCCGCCGCCGCCATGTCAGAGACCAGCGACGCATTACGCTGCGTCACGCTGTCCATTTCAGTCATCGCCAGCCCGACCTGATTAATCCCTTTACTCTGCTCCTCGGTGGCGCCCGCAATCTGCTTCATCAAATCGGTCACGGCCTCTACCGACGCCAGCATTTCGCTCATGGTGCTGCCCGCGCTGTTGACCTGCTGCGTGCCGCTATCCACCCGACTGACCGATTCGGCAATCAACGCTTCAATCTCTCTTGCGGCATTCGCGCTACGCTGTGCAAGATTGCGTACCTCGCTGGCAACCACCGCGAAACCCCGCCCCTGCTCACCCGCTCTGGCCGCTTCCACCGAGGCGTTCAGCGCCAGAATATTGGTCTGAAAAGCAATGCTGTTAATGACGCTGGTGATATCCGCAATTTTGTGAGAACTCTCTGCGATACCTTTCATGGTGACCACCACGTGCTGAACAAGCTGCCCGCCTTTACTGGCCGTCACCGAGGCTGCCTCGGCCAGCTGGCTGGCCTGCTGTGCATTCTCAGCGTTTAACTTCACGGTAGAGGATAACTGCTCCATACTCGCCGCCGTCTGTTCAAGCGCTGCCGCCTGCTGTTCCGTACGGGCGGAAAGGTCGTTATTGCGCCCGGAGATCTGCCCCGCATCGTGATGGATCTTTTCACTGGCGTGACGAATCGAGCTGACCGCACCACGCAGGCTATCCTGCATTGCGCACAGCAGCGGTATCAGCCTGCCAACGCAGTTTTTGCCAATGTCTTCGAAGGGCTGTGATAAATCGCCCGCAGCAATCTGATTAAAATAAAGACGGATTTTATCCAGCGGACGCACCACCATAACGACCAGATAGCGATCGGTGAAAAGCAGAATTAATGCGCCGACAATCACCGCAGCAATCAGAGCACGCTTTGTCCATGCGCTGCGCTGCACAACGTCACTCCGTGCAGCCTGAAGCGCGGCATTGGCAGCCTGATTAAAGTGTTCAATTTTTGCTCCGAAGTCACGACTCAAAGGCGGCGTCACCAGGTTCGCCTGATGATGATAGGCGGTCAAATCCGCTGCCTGGGCCAGCCGAAACTGTGGCTGAATGCCCTGCTGGATCAGCGTTTCCCAACTCGCCGTTACGGCCTGTTTGAGGTCAGGATCCAAGGTTGTTGCGGGATACGCTTTAAATTCATTAAGCCGCGTCTGAAGCCCATCCAGCGCCTTTTTGACCAGGTCAACTTCCGCCTGCGGCGGCTGCGTGCCCTGCTCGCGCTGATTGACCACGCGATAGAGACGCAAAACAAAACGAAAATATTGTTCGTTCCCCTGGCTGAGCGTGGTCATCTCGCTAACCAGCATATTGCCCTTTTCATTAGCGCTGCTCATTTTATTCAGTGAATTCACGCTGTAAAAAACCACGCCGCACAGAAGTAAACAGAACAGGCTCAATATCCACAGCATGACAGCGCGGATCGTATAATTTTTCAGTATTTTCATCATTTTTCTCCAGCCCGACAACGTTATTGTTTCTTTTATTTGTACTGTTTATCGGCAAAGGAACAAGAATCACTACCTGTACAAAAGGATAATGTCGGAGTGAAATTATTTAACTCTTTTTAACGTGAGCCGAGCTGTGAAGGATTTGAGGCGTCATCTTTCTGTCATTAAACCTGAGTATCACCGTCCTGACACTGCGAAAATCGCACCCGACGAGATAAAGAGGTTTTATGAGCCCTGACAGCGCGATTCAACAGAGCCCCAGCCATCTTCCGCTCTATAAAAAGAACAGCCGCCTCTCCGTGACGCTGTTCATTCTTCTCATCGTTCTGGGCATTGCCTTTGCCGGTATTAACCTGTTCCGGGATGTCAGCAACGCGGGCGGTGACCTCACGCGCTATGTACCGTTCCTGTTACTGGCGATGGCGCTACTGATTGCTCTGGGGTTTGAATTCGTAAACGGTTTTCACGACACGGCCAATGCCGTTGCCACCGTTATCTACACCCACTCCCTGACGCCAACGGTGGCGGTTATCTGGTCCGGCTTTTTTAATTTCTTAGGTGTGCTTCTTTCATCGGGTGTGGTGGCGTTTGGCATTATCTCCCTGCTGCCCGTTGAGCTGATTCTCCAGGCTGGCACCGGCGGCGGTTTTGCCATGATTTATGCGCTGCTGTTCTCAGCGATTATCTGGAATCTTGGTACCTGGTGGTTTGGCCTGCCCGCATCTTCTTCTCATACGCTAATTGGATCTATTATTGGCGTTGGGGTGGCAAATGCGCTCATTCATGGCCGTACCGGCACCAGCGGCGTCGACTGGGATCAGGCGCTGAAAGTCGGTTACGCGCTGCTGCTTTCCCCTGTCATCGGCTTTGTCTGCGCAGCGGGGCTGCTGCTGGTGATGCGACGCGTTGTGAAGAACCGTACGCTTTATCGCGCGCCGGACGGTAAAAACCAGCCTCCGGTGTGGATCCGCGGCCTGCTGATCCTCACCTGCACCGGCGTCTCTTTCGCCCACGGCTCCAACGACGGCCAGAAAGGAATGGGGCTGATTATGCTGATTCTGGTCGGCACGATGCCCATGGCTTATGCGCTGAACCGGTCTATCCCGCAGGAGCAGAGCCCTCGCGTTGCCGCGCTGGCAACGGTTACACAGCAGGCGCTGACAGAAGAATCGAACAACGCCGCACCGCCCGCCTCCTCTTACAACACGCTGACCACCTATGTGCGTACCAGTACGCTGACGCCGTCGGTGTTGCCCGCGCTGGCACAGATCAGCGGCGCCATTGGCGAGCAGATCCGACAGTATGGTACGGTGGAAAAAATCCCGGCGCAGGCAGTAACCAATACCCGCAACTCGATGTATCTGGTTTCCGAAACCATCCAGCAGTTGAAAAACGAGAAGCAGTTGAAGCTGCCTGCACAGACGCAGCAGGATCTCGACGCGCTCAAAGCCGAGCTGGATAATGCGACACGCTTCATTCCCTGGTGGGTAAAAGTGGTGGTCGCTGTTGCGCTGGGTGCAGGCACGATGGCGGGATGGCGGCGGATAGTGGTCACGGTTGGCGAAAAAATCGGTAAATCGCACCTGACTTACGCTCAGGGCGCCAGCGCAGAGCTGGTGGCAATGGTGACCATCGGTGCCGCTGACGGTTTCGGTCTGCCGGTTTCCACCACGCACGTCCTCTCTTCCGGCGTGGCGGGCACCATGGCGGCAAACCGGTCAGGTCTGCAAATGGCTACGGTACGTAATTTACTGATGGCATGGATATTGACGCTGCCAATATCGATTCTACTCTCTGCGTCACTTTACTGGCTGTTCACGCATTTTTAACGACGAGCGGATTAAGCCAGCGTGTAGCTGATGCGCTCAATGGCCTGAGCAATCTCCTGCGATTTCTTCAGCGCGCGCACTTCCGCAAAAAGCTGGGACGCTTCTTCATACTCCTTGCGCAGATAGCCGAGCCACTGTTTGATGCGCGCCACGTGATAGTGGCCGGTATCGCCCTGTTTCTCCAACTGCGTGTAGCGACGCAGCAGCGCTACCACTCCCGGCCACGGCATGCGCGGCGCGTTCTGTTTAATCACCCGACTCAGGTTAGGCACGTTCAGCGCGCCGCGACCGATCATCACCGCATCGCAACCGGTTACCGCCAGGCAGCGCTGCGCGCTCTGCCAGTCCCAAATTTCGCCGTTGGCGATGACCGGAATGCGCAGACGCTGGCGGATCTCGCCAATCGCCTGCCAGTTGATGCACTCGGCACGATAACCCTCCTCTTTGGTGCGACCGTGCACCGCCAGCTCACTGGCGCCGCCCTGCTGCACCGCATCGGCAATGTCAAACTGACGCTCGCCTGAGTTCCAGCCGAGACGCACCTTCACCGTCACCGGCAGCGCAGCGGGCACTGCCTCGCGTAGCGCTTTGGTGGCGCGATAAATCAGTTCAGGATCTTTCAGAAGGGTGGCGCCGCCGCCGCTGCCGTTAACCGTTTTCGACGGGCAGCCGCAGTTCAGATCGACGCCATAAGAAC
This sequence comes from Erwinia oleae, assembly GCF_000770305.1. Classification (GTDB taxonomy): domain Bacteria; phylum Pseudomonadota; class Gammaproteobacteria; order Enterobacterales; family Enterobacteriaceae; genus Erwinia; species Erwinia oleae. Next base: position 10,834 of record NZ_JNVB01000013.1, on the reverse strand, counting down.
CCAGTTCCACCGCGCGCGCGGCGTTCTCCGCCAGCCAGTCAGGATGCTGGCCGAGAAGCTGCACGCGCACCAGCGTGCCGGAAGGCGTGCGGCTGGCATGGCGAAGTTCAGGGCAAAGGCGATAAAAGGATTTAACCGGCAGAAGCTGGTCGACAACGCGCAGGAATTCAGTGATGCAGAGATCGTAATCGTTGACGCTGGTCAGCAGCTCTCGCACGAGAGAATCAAGGACGCCCTCCATCGGGGCCAGTATAACGCGCATGATGCAACCTGTTCGAAGCGTTGAAAAAGGGGCCGAATGGCCCCTGAATGATAACCTGTTTACGCCGGATTAGAACGGCGCTGGCGGGTTTTATTACGCGCTGCGCCACCGGCGCCTTCTGGTTTTGCGCCACGTCCTGCGCCTGCCGACGGACGACGCTGGCCGGTGCTCTGGCTGCGTTCGCCGCTGGCGTTGCTACGCTCGCCGCCGCGGCTGTTGCCCTGACCGCCGCCGCGGTTGCCCTGAGGCGCGCCGCGTCCGCCGCCGCCACGCTGCTGACGACCGTTGATGATCGGTTCGGCCTTAATGGTCGGGTCCGGCTCGTAGCCATCCACAGCAATGCGTGGGATCTCACGCTTCAGCAGGCGTTCGATATCGCGCAGCAGCTTGTGCTCATCGACACAAACCAGCGACAGCGCTTCGCCGGTTGCGGCCGCGCGTCCGGTACGGCCAATGCGGTGAACGTAATCTTCCGGCACGTTAGGCAGCTCATAGTTCACTACGTGCGGTAGCTCGGAAATATCAATACCGCGCGCGGCGATATCCGTCGCCACCAGCACGCGGATCTTGCCTTCTTTGAAGTCGCTCAACGCGCGGGTGCGCGCGCCCTGACTTTTGTTGCCGTGAATAGCAGCGGCGGTGATGCCGTCTTTACTCAGCTGCTCGGTCAGATGGTTGGCGCCGTGCTTGGTGCGGGTGAAAACCAGCACCTGCTGCCAGTTGTCGCGGCCAATCAAAAACGACAGCAGTTCCCGCTTACGTTTCTTATCAACAAAGTGCACGTGCTGGGCAATCTGCTCTGACGCGGTATTGCGACGCGCCACGGAAACCTCTTCAGGATTGTGCAGCAGCTTGCTGGCAAGCCCTCTGATTTCATCAGAAAACGTGGCGGAAAAGAGCAGATTCTGACGTTTGGCCGGCAGCTTAGCCAGCACGCGGCGGATGTCATGAATAAAGCCCATGTCCAGCATGCGGTCGGCTTCATCCAGTACCAGAATTTCTACCTGAGAAAGGTCTACCGCGTTCTGATGTTCCAGATCAAGCAGGCGACCCGGCGTGGCGATCAGCACGTCGACGCCGCTGCGCAGCTTCATCATCTGTGGATTAATGCTGACGCCGCCGAAGACCACCAGTGAGCGGATATTCAGGTATTTACTGTAATCACGCACGTTTTCCGCAACCTGCGCCGCAAGCTCACGGGTCGGCGTTAAAATCAGGGCGCGCACCGGACGACGTCCTTTTGGATTCGTGTCGCTGCTGCTTAATTTTTGCAGAAGAGGCAGCGTAAAACCGGCGGTTTTACCGGTGCCGGTCTGGGCGCTGGCCATCAGGTCGCGACCTGCCAGTACCACGGGGATCGCCTGACGTTGGACAGGCGTAGGCTCGCTGTAGCCCTGTTCGGTTACCGCGCGCAAAATATCGGCATTCAGGCCGAGAGAATCGAATGACATAAAGTTGACTGACTCCAGATCCGCCCCGATCGCGCTCAGCGATGTAGTTTCCGGGGGGAGAAATATGACGCCAGGCTTCGCCTGACGTTTGAAAGGGAGCACAAACCACGGTGCGTAAGCGGCGGATTATAACAGAAGTGATGCGGTTAAGGGGCTATTTTTAGTAAGGAAAAGAAACAGGCCACGCGGGTGGCCTGTGGTGCATCAGCGATGGCGGTGACGCGCGCGCGGCGCTTCTTTCACCAGCAGCGAGACCACGGCGGGTCCGGTAAGCATCAGCACGCCAACACAGCCCAAAAGCAGGTTGTTGTGGATCACGCGGGAGAGCAGATAGAGCACCAGCATGGCAGCGCCGAAGTAGTACGTGGTGGTCACGTCTTCAAAGAAGTCGCCAACGCGGCGTAAGCGAGGCAGGCGCTGGGTCAGCAGCATGGCGGCAAAGATGCTGGCGTACATTGCCAGTAGCACCGTGCTGACCTGTAGCAAGGCTTGATGCTTCCATCCCCACACCAGTGCGGCCAGAAGCAGCAGGTGGAGCATGATGTGTACGCAGGTTTGTCCGGTGACAATCTGGATACGATTAGACCATTTCATTTTCTTCTCCTGGCAGACCCAACAGAGGTCGCCCAGCTTTGTTAACACGAAACGTATTAACGAATTTCCTCAGACTAACGCAGTTGTCGAATAATGCCGCAACCTTCGCAGGTTCAAAGCACTCTTTTGTGACAAAGACTACACTTTACCTTTTCTCGCCGAAAAGGAGAGCGCGCACAGTATGTCACAAAACCCGGGGAAATTTTCATTAAAAGTCCTGACAATCAATACCCATAAGGGTTTTAACGCCTTTAATCGCCGATTCATCCTGCCTGAACTGCGTGATGCCGTTCGCGCAACCTCGGCGGATATTGTGTTTTTACAGGAGGTAATGGGCAGCCACGATGTGAATCAACTTAAGGTTGAGAACTGGCCGGACACACCTCATTACGAATTTTTAGCTGATACCATGTGGAACGATTTTGCTTACGGCCGCAACGCGGTTTACCCGGAAGGCCACCACGGCAATGCCGTCATGTCTCGTTTTCCGATTGCAGAATATGAGAACCGCGACATTTCCGTGGAAGGAACCGAAAAGCGCGGGCTGCTGCACTGTCGGCTCACCCTGCCCCATCACGACGTCACGCTTCATGCTATCTGCGTGCATCTCGGCCTGCGTGACGCGCACCGTCACGCGCAGCTTAAGATGCTGAGTGAACTGGTGAACAGTCTGCCGGCCGATGCGCCCGTCGTGGTGGCTGGCGACTTCAACGACTGGCAACAAAAGGCGAACGCGATTTTACAAAATGAAGCCGGTATGACAGAAGTCTTTAGCCAGCATAGCGGACGCCCGGCACGCACTTTCCCGGCGCGTTTTCCGCTGCTGCGTCTCGATCGCATTTATGTTAAAAATGCAGGCGCCAGCCATCCGCAGACTATCCCGCTGCGGCCCTGGTCCCACTTATCCGATCACGCGCCGCTGGCGGTGGAGATCCACCTATGAATATGGAATGGCGCAATGGTAACCACCTGCGCCTGCTGGAAAACGGCGAAGCCTTTTTCCCTCGGGTTTTTGAAGCGATACGCCGCGCGCAGGCGAACGTGCTGCTGGAAACCTTTATCCTTTTTGAGGATGATGTTGGCAATGAACTGCATACCGTGATCCTTGAAGCGGCACGACGCGGCGTCAAGGTTGAAATCATGGTTGATGGCTACGGATCAAACGATCTCTCAGAGACGTTTGTCCACAGCCTGATCACGGCAGGCGTGCGCTTCATCTATTACGATCCGCGCCCGCTGGTTTTCGGTATGCGTACCAATATCTTCCGTCGCCTGCACCGCAAAATCGTGGTGTGTGATGGCGAGATTGCCTTTGTCGGCGGCATCAACTTCTCTTCCGAGCATAACAGCAGCTACGGCCCCCAGGCCAAGCAGGACTATGCCGTGGAGGTGAAAGGCCCGGTTGTTGACGACATCACCCGCTTTGTTCAGCAGGCAATCAACAGCGAGCAGCCGGTGCGGCGTCACTGGTGGAATCAGCGTTCACATCGCATGGCGCGAAACGCAACGCCTGGCGATGCGCAGGTGCTGTTTGTCCGGCGCGACAACGACGAGCACCGCGACGATATTGAGCAGCACTATATGGACATGCTGCATGAAGCAAAAGAGGAAGTGATCATTGCCAACGCCTACTTTTTCCCCGGCTACCGGCTGCTGCGCGAAATGCGCAGCGCGGCCCAGCGCGGCGTCAGGGTAAAGCTGATCGTGCAGGGCGAACCGGATATGCCGATTGTGAAAGTGGGCGCCGAACTGCTTTACAACTATCTGGTGGGCGGCGGCGTTGAGGTTTATGAATACATCCGCCGCCCGCTGCATGCCAAAATCGCGGTACAGGACAACTACTGGTCGACGGTAGGCTCCAGCAACCTTGACCCGTTGAGCCTGTCATTAAACCTGGAAGCCAACCTGATCGTGCACGATCGCGCCTTTAACCAGACGCTGCGTGACAATCTCAACCGTCTGCTGACGGAAGACTGTCAGCGCGTTGAGGAGAACCAGTTGCCAAAACAAAACTGGTGGCAGTTAAGTAAAAGCGTGGTGGTTTTCCACTTTTTGCGCCACTTCCCGGCCATTGCCGGCTGGTTACCCGCGCACACGCCAAAGCTGGCACAGATTTCGCCGCCGGTGCATCCCGAAATGGAAACGCAGGATCGCGTGAAAAACGATAATGAGAGGGTGAAATCCTGATGGCCGATCATCCACGCTGGAAGCTGGCGAAGAAAATCCTCACCTGGCTGTTTTTCATTGCCGTTATCGTGCTGCTGGTGCTCTACGCCCGCAAAGTTAACTGGCACGACGTGATTGAAGTGGTGGTCAACTACAACCGACTGGCGATCCTCGCCTCGGTGGCGCTGGTGGTGATCAGTTACCTCACCTATGGCATTTACGATCTGATCGGGCAATCCTACTGCGGACACAAATTGCAGAAGCGACAGGTGATGCTGGTGTCGTTTATCTGCTATGCCTTTAACCTGACGCTCAGCACCTGGGTTGGCGGCGTGGCGATGCGCTATCGTCTCTACTCGCGCCTCGGCCTCGACGGCAGCACTATTACACGCATCTTTTCGCTGAGCATCGCCACCAACTGGCTGGGCTACGTGCTGGTGTCCGGCGTGGTGTTCAGCGCCGGAATGGTGGAAATCCCCCCCGGCTGGTTTGTTGGTGAAGGCACCCTGCGGGCTATCGGCATTGGCCTGCTGGCGTTTGTGGTGGTCTATCTTGCCTTTTGCGCGTTTTCAAAACGTCGCCGCTGGACGGTGAAGGGCCATACGCTGGCGCTTCCCTCACTGCGCATGGCGGGGATTCAGTTCGTCGTCTCCAGCGCCAACTGGCTGGTGATGGGAATGATTATCTGGCTGCTATTGGCAGAGAAAGTGGATTATCCCCAGGTGCTGGGCGTGCTGCTGATCAGCAGTATTGCCGGGGTGATTATTCATATTCCGGCCGGGATCGGCGTGCTGGAGGCGGTGTTCCTGGCGCTGCTGGGCGGCGAACACGTTTCTCACGGCGCGATCATTGCCGCGCTGCTGGCCTACCGTGTTCTCTACTTTATTGCCCCGCTGCTGCTGGCGCTGGTGCTCTATCTGCTGCTGGAAAGCAAGGCGAAGTCGCTCAGGCAAAAGAACGTGCAGGAGATGGAAAAGTCCGTCTGACAGAGACAAAAACCCCGGTTACAGGCCGGGGTTTTAATGTGTATCGGCGACATTAACGACGGTTGCCGAAAATACGCAACAGCATCAGGAACAGGTTGATAAAGTCCAGATAAAGCGTTAGCGCGCCCATGATGGAGTAGCGGCGCAGGTTCTCTTTATCGTCAACGTTAATCCCTTCCCCGATATTTTTCAGCTTCTGCGTGTCATAAGCCGTCAGGCCAACAAACACCACCACGCCGATATAAGTCACCGCCCACATCAGCGCGGTGCTCTTCAGCCAGATATTCACCAGCGACGCCAGCACGATGCCAATCAGCCCCATAAACAGCATGCTGCCCATGCCGCTCAGATCGCGCTTTGTGGTGTAACCCCAGAAGCTCATCGCGCCGAACATGCCGCCGGTCACCAGAAAAGTGCTGGCAATGGACGAATAGGTATACATCAGGAAAATACTGGCCATGGTCAGGCCGGTCAGCGCCGAATAGAGCATAAACAGCCCGGTCGCCGCCGCACCGCTCAGCTTATGCACCATGCCAGACAGCACAAACACCAGGCCAAGCTGGACAATAATCAGGCCATAAAAGGTAATGCGGTTGGCGAAAACCAGTTCCATCACGGCGGGCGTATTGGCGGCGAACCACGAAACAAACGCGGTCAGCAGCAGGCCGCAGGTCATCCAGCCATAGACCTGTGCCATGTAGGTTTGCAGGCCGGTACGGGCCGAAGAAACAAGTGTGTCGTTGGGACGCAGTGCCATGGTTGTCTCCATTTCCAGAATTAAGCTCTCCGCAAGTCTGGCACAGTCCCGCGAGCTTGCCAGCCTGTCCGGCTGTTTTTTCAGCGCAGCGCGCAAACGGTCACGCGCCGCAATTAAAGGTGCGTGGTCAAATGCCGATAAATCAGATACAGTGAGATCGCTGTACAGGAAGTCCATTAACTTAGCCTTCTTTTACCGGGGAACTTCCATGAACAGTCAAAAAAAGAAAATGAGCACCCGTACCATGATGCTGCTGACGGGCGCCTTAACAATCACCCTTGGCTTTACCGTCACTATCGGTCTGCTCAGTTGGCAGTCCAGCCAGCAGCAGCGCGCGCTCGCCGAAGACTATCTCGGACAGATCGCCGAAAGCAACGCGCTGAGCGTGCAGAAAGATCTGGAATATGCGCGTACGGTGGCGAAGGATCTTGGTCAGAGCCTGATCGCCCTGCCCGGCAGCGGGATCACCGATCGCAAAGTGGGCGAAGAGCTGATGAAATACTCACTCAAGCAGAACCCGGACTACCTCTCCATGTCGGTGATTTTTGAGCAAAATGCGTTTGATGGTAAAGATGCTGAGTTTGCTAAACTTTCCGACTCGGCACCGGAAGGGCGTTTTGCCCGTTTTGTCGATCGCGACAGCGCCGGTAAATTCGCCCTGCACAATCTCGACTCCTTTCTGACGCCGGGCCAGGGCGATTACTATCTGATCCCGCAGAAGCTGCAAAAAGACGTGCTGATCGAACCTTACAGCTACGCCTATAACGGCGTGCCGACCCTGCTGACCTCGGTGGCGGCGGTGGTGATTGACGACGGTAAGCTGAAGGCAGTGATCACCTCGGATATTTCTCTCGCCTCGCTGCAAAAAACCGTTGGTGCGATTAAACCCTGGCAGGGCAGCGGCTATGCGTTGCTGCTTTCTAATACCGGCCTGGTGTTCTCCAGCCCTGACAAAGCGCAGGCGGGCAAAGCCTATAAGGGTGAAACCAATAATTTCTCCACCAAAGCAGTCCAGCATTTTGACGCGTCGCTGGGTGAAGACGTGCTGGAAATGTGGCGTCCTGTGCTGGTTGGCACCAGCGATCGTCCCTGGTATCTCGGTGTGGTCGCGCCGGTGAGCGCAGTGATGGCGGTGGCGAACCGCCAACTGATGCATGCGCTGATCATGATGGTTATCAGTATCGTTCTGGTCTGCACGGTATTGGGCGTGATCTTTAACCGCAAGATTGCAAAACCAATCGGCGGCGAGCCGTCTCAGGCGGCTGAAATTGCGCTTGGCGTGGCGGAAGGCAACCTGACCGCCACCATTCCGGTTGAAGGCCGCGATCGTCAGAGCATCTTTTACGCCATGCAAACCATGCAGCATCAGCTTCGTACCATGGTGGGTGAAATCATCTCCGCCAGCGACTCCGTTCGCCAGGGCGCAGGTGAAATCGCCGCCAGCAATCTTGATCTTGCCTCGCGTACTGAACAGCAGGCCGCCGCGCTGGAAGAGACTGCCGCCAGCATGGAACAGTTGACGGCAACGGTTAAACACAACGCCGACAACGCCCATCACGCCACCAAACTGACCAATACCGCCACCGATATCGCCAAACGCGGTGAAGATCTGGTGCAGCAGGTTGTGCAGATTATGCAACAAATCGATGAGAGTTCGCGGAAAATAGGCGCCATTACCAGCATTATCAACGGCATCGCGTTTCAGACCAATATTCTGGCGCTTAACGCTGCGGTAGAAGCGGCGCGCGCAGGAGAACAGGGGCGCGGTTTTGCGGTGGTCGCCTCAGAGGTGCGCAGCCTGGCGCAGCGCAGCGCCAACGCGGTAAAAGATATTTCCGCGTTGATTGACGAATCGACCCAGCGCGTCGATCAGGGCGTCACGCTGGTGCAGGATGCCGGGAAAACCATGCAGGAGATGAGCGGCGCGGTCAGCTCAGTGAAAACCATTATCAATGAAATCGTAAACGCTTCAGACGAGCAGTCGCAGGGTATCGGCCAGGTCACCATCGCGGTGAATCAGATGGACGGCACCACGCAGCAGAACTCCGCGCTGGTACAGCAGATGTCCGCCGCGGCGGCCTCGCTGGAAGACCAGGCGCAGCAGCTGGCCCAGACCGTTCAGCTGTTCAGGCTCAACGCCGCCTGAGGCCCGGTTTACTTTTGCGCTGCGCTGGCCTGCGACATACAGCGCTGGTAGCGGCTTTCAACCCGCTGCGCAAACCACGCCGTCGTCAGATTGCGGGTGATCTTCGGGCTGCTCAGGGTAATGCCGGGCAGCCTTTCGCGCGGCTGCCGCGCGCCGCCGTTTTTGTCCGCCAGCGCAAACACCTTCTCCCACAGATCGGTTTTTTCAAACGCCTCGCTGTCACCCTTCTCCAGCGCGCTGCGGATCGCCCGTTCGCTCATATCCAGGCGTTTACCGAGGGTTCGCACCGCCAGCTCGGTCGATCCGGCAGTGTCGGAACCATAAACAATCAGATCGCCGTCCAGCGCCAGTTTAATACCGCTGAGGCGCGAGACTGCCGCCTGAAACGCCGCATTTCGGCTGGCGTACCAGCCGGCATTGAAATCCGCAAAGCGATAAATCTGTCGGGTATAGCTAACCGGATAACCCAGCAGATGAAGCGTGCCGAACCAGATCCCGCCGCGTCGGCTGAACACCTCCCGGCGAATGGATCCGTCAACCGGATACGGATAGCCCCTGGCATGCGCTTCGGCAAAGGCGATGCTGACCTGCATCGGGCCGCCGGTATGGATCGGGTTAAGATTGCCGAACAGCGTCTGGCCCATCGGCACCATGTTGATGAAGTCATCAAAAATGGCGCTCAGCTCTTTTTCGCTGCGCACGTTGTCGAGGCGGTCTGTGTAGCTTTTGCCGTTCGGCGATTTAATCATCAGGGCGGTACGCACCACGAAAGCAGGGATGTGCAGCTTTCCCGCGCGGCGATCAATTTCGCCCCAGGCGATTTTCGGCAGGCCGGCCACGTTGGCATCCGCGCTGAAGTTGGACTCCTGTCCGGTGACGGCGATCACCGAACAGAGGTTGGCGCTGGTCGGATCCAACTGCTGACTGTTAAAGGCGGCAAAGATATCGTTTGCCCAGCCCTGGCGATCGCTCGCCTGCGGCGGAAGCAGCGCCACAATCTGCGCTTTCACGTCGGCAGGCTGGCGTTCAGGCTGCGTTTTTTTTGGTTCGCTGCTACAGCCTGCCAACACCAGCAGCGCCAGTAGCGACACACGTCGAATCGCGGAGGAAATCATCGCGTTCCCTGAATTTTTGAGGAAAGCGCTGAGGTTACACAGCGAGGCGGCTTTTATCCAATAAAAATCCCCTGCCGCGCGGTTCATTTCGCTACATTTTTCGCCTGCTGCCAGCGCGAGGCCGCATCACGGTCGCTGTCGCGCGATTCAACCCAGCGCTCGCCCTCCGGCGTCGCCTCGCGCTTCCAGAAGGGCGCGCGGGTTTTCAGGTGATCCATAATAAATTCCGCAGCGGCAAAAGCGCTACCGCGATGCGCGCCACTGACGCCGACCATCACAATCTCGTCGCCGGGAAACAGCTCACCAATACGGTGAATGACCGTAGCACGCTGCATCGGCCAGCGCGTCCGCGCCTCAGTAACGATCTCCTCCAGCGCCTTTTCGGTCATGCCGGGATAGTGTTCCAGCGTCAGCGCAGAGACGTTATCGCCAAGGTTGTGATTTCGCACCTTACCGGTGAAGGTGACCACCGCGCCGTCTTCATCGCAGGCGGCCAGCCAGCGGTACTCTTCAGCCATATCAAAAGGAGCCTGACCGACCCGAATGCGCGTTTCCATGTCAGCCTCCGGTCACCGGCGGGAAAAAGGCCACTTCATCCCCTGCCCTCAGCGGATGCTGTGGGGAAACCAGCGTCTGGTTGACCGCAGAGAGCAGCCTGCCCGACTCCAGCGCCAGCGCCCAGCGGTCGCCCTTCGCCGCCAGCGCCGCCCGCAGCGCCTCCACCGTGGAAAACTCATCCTCGATCGCCAGGCTGGCGGTGCCAACCAGCTCGCGCACCTGCGCAAAAAACAGCACGTTAATCATTGCTTACCGCCTGAAAATCCCCGGATTTGCCGCCGCTTTTGCTTAAAAGCCGACAGCGCTCGATTGAAATATCTTTCTGTACCGCTTTACACATATCGTAAATGGTCAGCGCCGCCACCGACGCGGCGGTGAGCGCCTCCATCTCCACGCCGGTTTTACCCGTCAGGCGGCAGAGGGATTCTATGCGCACCCGGCCGTGTTGCGGCTCTGCTTCCAGCGTGACTTCAACCTTGCTGAGCAGCAGCGGATGACAAAGTGGGATGAGCTCCCAGGTTCGCTTGGCGGCCTGAATACCGGCAATGCGCGCGGTAGCAAAGACATCGCCCTTGTGGTGGCTGCCGTCGATAATCATTTGCAACGTGTCGGCGTTCATGACCACAAAGGCTTCGGCACGCGCTTCACGCACCGTCTCGGTTTTGGCGGAAACGTCCACCATGTGCGCTTCGCCTGCGGCGTTGATATGGGTAAGGTGTGACATAGCGTTACGGCTTCTTCAGATGAGCGACAAAGTTACACGGGCGGGTGCGCGCGTCGAGCTGCTGCATGATGATCT
>NZ_JNVB01000129.1 GCF_000770305.1 Erwinia oleae | reverse complement strand
CATTTCCGACTGGATCAACAGCTTCAACGGTAAGCGCCTGAACGGCAAAAACGATGTGCATTTTGCGGTGAAAAAAGACGGCGGCGATTTCGATCAGTTCACCGGCGCCACCATTACCCCGCGCGCCGTAGTGAATGCGGTGAAACGCGCTACCCTGTATAGTGAAACGCTGCCGGGGCAACTTGCCTCGCTGACACCCTGTGGAGATGCCAATGAGTGAAGCCAAAGAATTGCTGGTCGGCGGACTGTGGAAAAATAACTCGGCGCTGGTTCAGCTGCTGGGCCTCTGCCCGCTGCTGGCGGTGACGTCCACCGCCACTAACGCGCTCGGCCTTGGCCTGGCAACCACGCTGGTGCTGACCTGCACCAACAGCGCCATTTCGGCCTCTCGTCGCTGGGTGCCGTCGGAGATCCGTATTCCGATTTATGTGATGATCATTGCGGCCGTGGTGAGCTGCGTGCAGATGCTGATCAACGCTTACGCCTACGGCCTTTATCAGTCGCTGGGGATTTTTATCCCGCTGATCGTCACCAACTGCATTGTGGTGGGACGCGCCGAAGCCGTCGCCTCACGCAGCAGCGTGCCGCTGTCGGCGCTGGACGGCATGGCGATTGGCCTTGGCGCCACCAGCGTGATGTTTGTGCTCGGCTCGCTGCGTGAAATTATCGGCAACGGCACGCTGTTTAACGGCGCCGATCAGCTGCTCGGGCCCTGGGCAAAAGTGCTGCGCGTGCAGGTGGTGCATTTTGACTCGCCGATGCTGCTGGCAATGCTGCCGCCGGGCGCGTTTATCGGGCTGGGCATGCTGCTGGCGGCGAAATACCTTATTGATAATAAACTGAAGGCGCGTGCGGCGGCGGCCGCCCGTCAAAAAGCACACACTCTGCCAGAAGGAAAAGCGAGCGCGTTGTGAACAGGGAAAAACGACAGCAGATACTGATCCGGCTGCGGGACGATAACCCGCATCCCACCACGGAACTGGTTTACACCACCCCCTTCGAACTGCTGATTGCGGTGCTGCTGTCCGCGCAGGCGACCGACGTCAGCGTCAATAAAGCCACCGCAAAGCTTTATCCGGTAGCCAACACGCCCGCAGCGATGCTGGCGCTCGGTGTCGACGGTGTGAAGGAATACATCAAAACCATTGGCCTGTTTAACGGTAAAGCGGAGAACGTGATTAAAACCTGCCGTATGCTGATGGAACTACACGGCGGCGAAGTTCCGCAGGATCGCGCCGCGCTGGAAGCGCTGCCGGGCGTGGGTCGTAAGACCGCCAACGTAGTGCTGAACACCGCCTTCGGCTGGCCGACTATTGCCGTGGATACGCATATCTTTCGCGTCTGCAACCGTACCCGCTTTGCGCCAGGTAAAAACGTTGAGCAGGTGGAAGAGAAGCTGCTGAAGGTGGTGCCGACCGCGTTTAAGGTTGACTGCCACCACTGGTTTATTTTGCACGGTCGCTATACCTGCGTGGCGCGTAAACCCCGCTGCGGCGCCTGTCTGATTGAAGATCTGTGCGAATACCCGGAGAAAACGGAATAGCCGTCGGAGGCATTCTGTTACCGATGGTTAAGACGGCGGGAAAGCCGGTCGCCCATAAGCTGAAGCAGCGTGACCAGCGCCACCAGCACGACGATCACCACCAGCATCACCTGCGTATCAAACCGCTGATAGCCGTAGCGATAGGCCAGATCGCCCAGACCGCCAGCGCCAATCGCCCCCGCCATCGCCGAGGCATTAATCATGGTTACCAGCGTAATGGTAAAACCGCTGACAATGCCTGGCCGCGCCTCGGCCAATAGCACGTGCCAGATAATGTGTCGCCGCCGGAATCCCATCGCCTGCGCCGCCTCAATCACCCCGTTGTCCACTTCACGCAGGCTGACCTCGGCAATGCGGGCGAAAAACGGCGTGGCCGCCAGCGTCAGTGGCACCACCGCCGCCCAGACGCCGTAGGTAGTGCCGACAATCAGCCGGGTTAACGGGATCAGCGCCACCATCAGGATCAGAAACGGTATTGAGCGAAACAGATTCACCAGCCAGCCAAGCACGCGATTCAGCAGCGGGCTGGCAAACAGATTATCGCGATCGGTCATCACCAGAATCACCGCCAGCGGCAGGCCGAGCAGCAGCGCCAACAGCGATGAAACGCCGACCATCATCAGCGTATCGAGTAATCCCTGCCATAAACGATCAATTGAAAGTGACATAGCCTTTCACCTCTACGGCACTTGCCAGTTGTGGATTAATATCAGGCTGGCCTGCGGTACCGAGCAGCAGCAGTTCGCCAACCTGTCGGCCCTGCACCCATTCCAGCGCGCTCTCAATAAGCACCGTTTCGGCGCCGGAGGCGGCGAGAATATCAGCCAGCGGCGGCACCGCCGCCTGCCCGTTATAGCGCAGCGTGAACAGCGGTCGGGAGCGCGCCGATACCGGCTGCGTGGTAAAGAACGACGCAAGGGAGTCGGGCAATTCGTGACGCTCAGGCTTGAGCAGTATCCGGCTGGTTTCGTGCCGGGGATCGCCATACACCTGCCAGACCGGCCCCTGCTCAATGATCCTGCCCTGCTCCAGCACCGCCACCTGGTGACAGAGATCGTGAATGACCTCCATTTCATGGGTAATCAGCACGATGGTAATGCCCTGCATACGATTGATATCGCGCAGCAGCGCGAGGATCGATCGCGTGGTTTCCGGGTCAAGCGCCGACGTCGCTTCGTCACAGAGCAGCAGCGAGGGCCCATGCACCAACGCGCGGGCAATGCCGACACGCTGCTTTTGTCCGCCCGAAAGCCGGGCGGGCCATGCATGCTGATGCGCTTCGAGTCCAACCAGCGCCAGCAGCTCATCCACTTTTCGCCGCCGCTGCGCCCGATCGATACCGGCGACGCACAGCGGCAGTTCGATATTTTCCCGAACCGTTTTGGCCGACAGCAAATTAAAATGCTGAAAAATCATGCCGGTTTGACGACGCCAGTTCACCAGCTCGTCGCGGGAAAGGCGACTGATATTCACGCCATTCACCTGCACGGTGCCCGAAGAGGGATCTTCCAGCCGGTTCAGACAGCGGATCAGCGAGGACTTGCCAGCGCCGCTGCGGCCGATAATGCCAAAAATCTCGCCGTGTCCGATGTGCAGATCAACGTTGTGTAACGCATCGCTCTTCTGCCCGGGGTAGCGCTTGCAGAGCCCCTGTACCGAGACGTGCTTTGCCTGCGCGAGGGCGGTTTCATCGCCAAAACGAACGCGCATCGTTACTGGCTCCAGCCTGGCTGATAGAGCCTGCCGTAAAATTTATCCAGGCTGGCGCGAACTGCCGGTGAGTGCTGATAGATATCAACAAACTTTTTCAGGCGCGGGTCGTTCTGGTGTCCGTCGCGAATAACAAACTGAATCACATATTCAGGATGCTCAAGCCCATCGAACATCAGCGCGTTATTGGGATCGATAACGCCCGACGCGCGCAGGTAGTGCGGATAGCCCTGCGCGAGATCCACCTCCTGTAACGAGCGGGAGAGCTGCACCGCTTCCACTTCAATAATCTTCAGATGGCGTGGATTATCCACGATGTCGTCCACGGTGGATTTAAGGCCCGCGCCGGGTTTAAGGGTAATCAGTCCGGCTTTTTGCAGCAGCAGCAAACCGCGTCCGCCATTTACAGGGTCGTTCGCAATGGCAACCGTGCCGCCATCCGGGATTTGATCCAGCGCGGTGTGTTTTATGGAATACAGTCCCACGTTGTTAATGATGGCAGGCGCATACTTAACCAGATGGAAGCCGCCCTGCTGGTTGGCGTTATCAAGAAATGGCTGATGCTGAAAAAGATTCACATCAATGTCGCCATTTTCCACACTCACGTTAGGCGCCGTCCAGTCGCTGAATTCGATCAGCTCAACCTTAAGTCCCTGCTTTTTGGCTTCCTCAACCGCCGTTTCCAGCGGCGGCGCAAAGGCAGAGGTGGTGCCCACTTTTAGCGGGCCGCTGTAATCCGCCGCCGCGGCAACGGCGGCGCTGCCGGACAGAGCGGCAATCAAAATGAACGTCATTGCACGGGTAAAGATCATTGTTTCTCCTCATGAGCAGGATGGCGCCAGCGTGCGGCCGGATGACGCGACGAAAGCCGATCCTGATTAAATAATTTTTTACGCAGCGTGCCGGGCCGATAGGCGGTTTTATAGCGCCCGCGCTGCTGTAACTC
>NZ_JNVB01000128.1 GCF_000770305.1 Erwinia oleae | reverse complement strand
AGAACCAGAAAGTTCCACCTGAATAACTCACCAATCCCAGCCCTATCGGCTGGGATTTTACTTTATAACCCGTCAGTTACCTTCACTTCTCAGCCGCCTCTGCGGCGCGGCAACCAGTTCAATAAACGCCGCTATCTCCCGCTGCTTACGGTCTGAGAGCTTCTTACAGGCCCGCTTCAGCGTACTCACCACCTCCGGCTCGGCGGGCGGTTCCGGCTGCGGCTCCTGCGCCGCCAGTATCAGGCAGCCCGGCAAAACCTTCACCTCCAGCACCGTCCCGGTATCAAACCCTATCTCCTTCAGCCAGTGGCCCTTCAGCGTGACCGCCGGAACGGGCTGGTACTTCGCATCACTCACATAACCCACGGTATAACAACGGGTTGTGGGTGTGCCTGTCTCTGGCTTATAAGGAGATCCACGCCGCCACGCATTCGGCAGAGCATCATCTGGCAGAGCCGGACGAAGCGGCGGAGACGCCGGAAAGCCGGTAAGCTCTCTGTGAGTTGGGTTGATCGTGCACGGCAGAGCGCGGCGTCCATGCCGCGATCTGCCTTCATCAGGCTCCGTGCCACGCGGGGTAAATGGCCGCGCAGCGGTGTGACATCGCACAATATAGTGATGATGTGGCCGCTGCCCGGCCATTCAACATAATGTGGCATTACGCGAAATGGCCCGTCGTGGCGGGCCAGAACGCGAAACGAACATTATGCCTGCGCCGTTGAAGTACCGGGCGCTGCGCGTAAAACCGGCCTTCAGTGGGCGGCTTGCCCCGCGTTCAGCAACGGGTGTGCCGCCGTCCCTGGCGGTTCAGCCACAGCGCCGTCTGTGAGAACCCGCCTCAGTCCCCTCATCGTCTTCAGGCAACAGCAATAAGGGTTGTCGGCCTTCGGCCTCCGCTGAAAACAGTTTATGCCCGCCCTGCTGCGTCTGTCTGCGTCGGCTCATGCCGCGCGGTAAAGAAGCGCGTCACTCGTTCCCGCCACAGCCAGCTTCCGCTCCCACCCCGGCCCGCAGTGATGTGTAAGCCCGGCGTCACCTCAGGTTCCGGCGCACAGGCGGCTAAAGAGGGAGGCATGAGCCGTCTTGCAGTCAGTCATCCAGTGAAGCGACAGAGTTGCCTTCAGAGCGCCGTCCCGGCGCTTGCGGGCCTCGCCAGCCCGGACCCGGCAGACGGTTCATCGGGCCACAGGCAAGCTGCGGCCCGATGAACCGCCGCAAAGGGAAAACCGGTAATGACAGCGGAGAACATGCTGTTAAAATGCGCGGCAGGATAACGCAGGGAAAGCGGGATGAAGCGGATAAGGAAAGTCCTGATATGGCTGCTGTGTCTGGTGATGTTCACCAGTGCGGTAGCGTGCGCGGGCGAAAAAAGCGCGTCGGGGCAAAAAGTTGTGACGCCGGTTCTGCAACAGGTGAAACCTGATGTAACTGACGGAATGGACAGGGAAAAAACAGTTCCGGAAGAGGAATGCGCGTCGGACTTCCGCGATCAGCTGATAGGGGAAATCGGCAGCCAGGCCAGCGACATAGCACGGACGCAGGGTCAGATAGAAGCCACAAAAGCCGGTAAAGCAGAGCTGGCCGCGAAAGGCGTTAAAGAGCCGGGTGAGAATGCCACGAAGGAAGAGATCGCTGCTTACAATAAAGCCCTGACGGAAACCTCCGGCTACAAAACGGCTCAGCAGAAATGGGGCACAGGCAGCGCCATCCAGCAGGGTATCCAGGCGGCCACGGCGGCGGTGCAGGGTCTGGCCGGGGGAAATATCGGTCAGGCCATCAGCGGCGCGGCATCGCCTTATCTGGCCGAGCAGATCCACAAACTGACCGAAGGCAATCCTGAAGCGCAGGCAATGGCCCACGCGGTGGTCGGTGCGGTCACCTCGTATGCAGCCGGTAACAGCGCTCTGGCAGGCGCAGCGGGCGCGGTCAGCGGCGAACTGATGGCGCAGCTGGTGATGAATCAGCTGTATCCGGGTAAAACGGTCAGCGAACTGACGGAGACGGAGAAACAGACCATCAGTGCGCTGGGTACGCTGGCGGCGGGCCTGACCGGTGGTGTTGCCGGAGACAGCACGGCGGATGTTGTGGCCAGTGCTCAGGCGGGCCAGAACTCAGTCAATAACAACTTATTTGGCGGAACTGAAAGCGGCCAGGAGAAACTGGTACAGGATCACGGTAAAGACGTGCTGTCCTGTACAGACGCTCCTTCTTCAGCCAGCTGTCAGCGCGGTGAGGCGGTCAATAAAGCGATAGCCGTGGCGTTGGGTGCCGGTGCCGCAGGTGGCGTGGTTGCCGCCGCCACGCCGGAACTGATTGCAGCGGTTCAGGCCGCAGCCAGCTCCTGCGCGGCCAGTCCGGTGCTGTGTGCCAATGAGGTCAGTATCTGGGTGGCTGAAATGGCCGCCGGTGATGCACTACCGGCAGGTCTGACGGTGGCAACGGTCAGCAAGATGTCGGCTACCGAACTGTCAGAGCTGAAAGCGCTGATGACGGTGGAGAAACAGACCGGCAGTAAGGTAACGAAAGAATCGCTGGAAAGCGTGGTGACCAGCTCAGGCGGTAAAGGGAACTGGAATAAGGAACTCAATAATCCTCAGCCAAATACGCTTTATAAAGTGGATGGTAATAAAACCTACCAGACCGATGCTCAGGGACGGGTAGCTACCGTTGAAGCTGACCTCTCAACTCTGGTCAAAGACCGCAATACTTATCAGCAATGTAAAGCTGGTAAATGTGGTGTTGACGGTGATGAAGGTGGCCACCTGATAGCAAGCATCTTCGACGGCCCTGGCGAAAAATTGAATCTGGTACCAATGGATGGCAACCTGAACAAAGGTGTCTGGAAACAGATGGAAAACACTTGGGCAAATGCGTTGAAGGATGGCAAGCAGGTTAATGTTAAAATAGAGCCTGTTTACAGTGGTGATAGCGTACGGCCGGAGAGCTTCAACGTCATCTATACAATAGATGGTGGTCGCCCCAAAGAACAAGCCTTCATGAATGCCCCCGGAGGGAAGTGATGCGAAACGAACAGGACATTTATAAAGATATTGGGACAATTTTGTTTAGCATAGCTCCAGATTTTGCCAAAAAAATCATTATGCGTGCAGAGCTGTCTCCAGAAGATGACCACTGCGAGTATGAATACGACTACATTGATGAAGAAAACAAAACCAGCTGGATAACTGCTGGCGGCAGAGCTAACACAGATATGCTTCGTCTTTTGGTCGAATTGAGATCTCTCTACGTGCAAAGAAATCTAACCAATGGCCGCCCGGGCTGGCACGGTTGTGAAGTGATGTTCGACATCGAGGAGATGAAACTGAGCATTGATTTTCGCTACGAGTAACTCGAGATCCCTGGTAAACAAAAAATCCCGACCATAGTGTCGGGATTTTTGTTATTCGGATCCTACTCTGTAACATGTTATGCTTCATGCTGAATTATAAGTTTCCAAAGCGACCATATAGGTGATGTAAAATACAACTCTAGTTGTGAGTAGATCGACTTGCAATGCAAGATAATCGATCAGATAATAGCTAACACAAACAATTAACGGAGCTGAAAATGTCCTTTGTCTCGCTATCCAATCTCGCTGCTAAAACAGGCCGTATTGCCCAGAGCAATAACGTAGCCGTGACGCAGAGCAAACGAGTGACGGGAGCCGTTGAGCTGGGTTTTCGTCTCAGTCGTTCAGTTATGGACGAAACCGGCATTGATATTGGTGACCGCGTTGACATCCTTCACGATGCAGAATCTTCCCTGTGGATGATTAAAAAAATCCCGGAAGGCGGCTTTGCAGTGGCAGGCCAGAAAAATAAAGCGGGAGAGTACTCTTCCTGCGCAATCCGCCTGACGTTGCGTCCGGGCTTCCCTCGTCTGTCAGACGACGACGAGGCATCAGTAAAGCAGTTTTCACAGGATTCAGACACGCAGATGGAGAAAGGACAGATTATCTTCAGGCTGGGTGATGAGTAGGAAGACGATAAAGGAAGAGGCAGGAATCAGAGGCAGTCGCCAAACTATATCTCTGATCCCTGCCTTCACTGACCACTGTATTACAAATGTCATACAGGAGGCTGTCCGTAATATTATGCGCATTAGCATATCTATGGCCACAACTTTAAGTTTAACTAAACTTAAGTCCAGTATGATTGTTGTAACTCAAGCGGTTGCCCTGAACGTCTTATTGTTTAAATATCAATAAGTAAGGCAATAAAATCATGACATCATTAACAATCGCTCCTTCTGTTGCTCGTGCTGAGCTGGCTTCAAAGTTCGCTGCTCATCCAGCAATGCTGTTGCAAATCAACCGAATGAAGAACTCTCAGGTCGTTGTTCTGTGTTCTCTTCTTCGCGGTGATCGGCTGACTTCCGCAGGAAATAACATAGTGGCTGATTATGAAGTGCTCAGACTTCCAGCCATTGTGGAAATACTGGAGAAAAAATACTTCATCCCGGTCCAGCACTGTAATGTTAATACCACTTCTTCTATTGCCCGATGCGCTACCACGCAGACTTTCTATATCGTAGATGTGGATGTGATTAATCAACTCCAGATTGATCCTGAAGGTGTGTGTAGAAAACACGAAAAGTGTATTGCATCGAGAGAATGGGTGAAGAAACAGAAGAAAATCGAGAGCCTGATTAAAAGCAATGGTGGCTTAACCGAAACAGTTTTGTCACTCACACAGCATGTCTACAAGGATAAAATGCCAAGTAAGGAGAAGCTGGCTGAGCTGGAAGAGAAGTTCCGCAGTATCCTGGATGAACTGGACAATGCCTCATAACATAGTGTGAAGCTAAAACAATCCCGGCCATCGAGCCGATATTTGATAAAGAAAAGGAGCAGCAGCGGCTGAGGGAAGCGCAAGTGATGGGGGAAATCGGGGTTCAGGCCGGGGATATTGCACGGACACAGGGCCGGATAATCGCGACGAAAGCCGCGAATGAGAAGATGTCCGGAGCCACCCAGAGCGACCGCGACAAGGCACTGGCTGACCTGAAAGCGAAGGATCCGACAAAGCAGTACAGCGACGAAGACGTCAGCAAACAGGTCTATAACAACTTCTACAACCAGGCGTTTACCGAGAGCGGGTTCGGCACCGGCGGCAAGGTACAACAGGCCATCCAGGCCGCCACTGCGGCGGTGCAGGGTCTGGCCGGGGGCGATCTTGCGAAAGCCATTGCGGGCGGCTCAGCGCCGTATATCGCGAACGTTATCGGCAGCAGTGGACTGGATGATGCGGGTAAAGTGCTGGCCCACGCGACGGTCAATGCGGCTCTGGCGGCGGTTCAGGGTAACAACGCGCTGGTGGATGCAGCGGGCGCAGCCACGGCAGAACTGACCGGAATGATCGCGCTGGAGGTCTACGGCAGGAGCGCCGGGGAGCTGAGCGAAACCGAGAAGCAGACGGTGAGCGCGCTGGCCACGCTGGCGGCGGGTCTGGCGGGCGGGTTGATTGGTGGCAGTACGGCTGATACGGTGGCTACTGCGCAGGCAGGTAAAGCGACGGTTGAGAATAACCTGCTGGGTGGGAATGAATGGATGCAGGGAGAGAAAGCCAGGGAGCATGGTGCTGATGTTCTCTCCTGTAGTGATAATCCTTCCGGCGAAGCCTGTAAGCGCGGGCAGGCTGAAAATAAAGCTTATGCCGGAGCGCTGGCTACAGGAGGCGTGGCGTTATTGCCCGGTGCCGCGCAGGCGATGTGGGGGTTGGGCGCAGGGGTAAACGCAGGTGCTCAGTATGCTGAAGATGGCAAGGTGAATCCGGTTAACTCTATTGTTGCTGGCTGGATAAACTTTGCCAGCATGGGGAATGGCTTATGGGGAACAGTGGGCTGGAATGCAGCCGGTGGCGCGCTAACCAATCAGATCAACGGTGACAATCCTTTAACGGGAGCAATTACTAATGGCTTGGGTTCTGCTGGCGGTTACTGGGGAGGCAAACTAATTTCTTCAGGCACAAATGCGGCTGGTAAATGGCTAACCGACGGCTGGGATCCTAAGTTTAATCCTGACCTGCTGAAATATACCGAAGTTAAAGGTCAATTGGGGATCTCTAAGGAGAAGTTGCCTGGTAAGCTTCCAGGCAACATGGGTAATATTGGAGCTTCAGTAATATCAGAAGGAGGCGGTAAAGGAGCTGAACAGGTAATAAAAAAAATAGGAGATAAAAATGAAAAATGATCTCCGAGTTAGATGCGTTCAGTCCCTATTTATCTTAGTTGCTACGATTTTATTCATGATCGCATTATCTGTATGCGGAAAGCTTTTTTTCGCGTTGTTACTGTGGCTACTTGGAGATGGTTTTAATACAACCGGGCAGGATGTTTTGCACGGAGCGAAATTAGGACTTTATGGTGGGAGCATTGGAGGCATTGGACTCGCATTATTCCGCCTTTTTAAAGTAAAGGGGTTTTAATCTATGTTGAAAAGATCCCAGCCTTTGTGGTTGGGATTGTTGTTGAGAATAACTCGCTGTCTGGTCTGGTCTGGCCTGGACGGGTTCGGCACCGGCTTCCAGAATAATGTTCAGGCCCAGGGATCGCTGGTAAATAATACCAATCATCACTGATGAAAATGGCAAGGTTTTGAATCCGGCAACACCAGAGCAAATTAAGTATGCTTCTGACAAGCTGGTGACGGGTGAATTACCGGAAGGTGCCAATATCACTAAAGCTATTGTTGATGGATATAAAGATGGTGTGCTGATAGCGGGAGCGGCTTATTTAGGACCAGCGGCAAGCATCGGAAAAGTTGTGGCAGGTGCCACAATAGCGGAAATCGCGAACGGGACTTATCAGTGGTTTGATATAAATAGTGAAAAGAACCAAAGCCTGCCTGAAAATCAGCAAAAGACATGGGATTATAAAAGCAGTGCAGGTGCAGCGATAACCGGAGCTCTGGCTCCGGGGCGTGGTGTCTGGTCTAACGTGGGTATAGCAACAGGTGGCGCGGTGTTTACGGACGGGACGGATGCCGGGGCGATAGGTGGTGCTGCGGCCGGGGCCTGGGCTGGCGGGATGTTTGGTTTATATGCCCCTGGCGCTGTGGGCAAAATAACTGGCGAGAACCATATACCTGAATTTATTTATGATGTTATCGGTTCTGGTGGGGCAGAAGTAGTCGGTGGTTTTACTAAAGATGCAATAAACACTACTCCAGGAAATCAGCCAGTGCAGAGGAATAATAAAAAAATGATTAATTACCTAAAGCTTTTGGGGTATTCATGTGTTTTTTGTTGCGTTATCTACTTAGTTTTAACTGGTGCTAGTGCAATTATAATTTATTTGAAGAATGGATACTTTTTTTACCCCCCGTATCATGTTAAAAGAACCATAGTTTTTGGCTGTATCTCGGGAGCAGCTATTACCTTAGCCGCAATAGTTTTTAATCTGATCGATAAATTTAAATCCCGCAAAACTCCCCCATCAGATCCTCGATAAACAGAAATCCCGGCCAGTCTCCTGAGCCGGGATCTCTTTACCCGTCGCTCACTCCTCAGCCAGCCGGATAATCAGCTGCCCCGCCTCCGGGAGCATCTCGATCATCTTCCCGGTAATGAAGCCAAAATCTGCCATCCAGTGGCCCCGCAGCGTGATCGATGGCGAAGGCCGGTGCTTGATATGATCCCGGATATAGCCCACGGTATAGTGCCGTGCTTTGGTTGAAACGTGTTCTGACTTATGATGTTGCGCAGCCATGATTAACTACCCTCAGGCTTCAGTGGTACAGGCGGCTAAAACGGAGGCCAGTCAGCGGTCATGCAGGTTCCCCCAAGCTTCATACCCCGGCGCTTCCTGGTGCCGTTCCGGCCCCTGCGGCCTCGCCAGCCCGGATCCGGCAGACGGTTCACCGGCCCACAGCAGGCTGTGACCCGGCTCCCACAGTAATGAAAACCGGTAATGACAGCGGAAATCATGCTGTTAAAATGTGTGGCAGGATAACGCAGGGAACGCGGGATGAAAGAGATAACGAAAGCTTTGACATGGCTATTATGTCAGGTGATGTTTACCAGTGCGGTAGCGTGTCTGGGCGAAAAAAACGCGTCGGGGAAAAACTCTCCGGGCATCGAAACGCCTCAGCAAAATCTCTTCTTAACCGCCTGTCTTCACCGGGAAAATCACTGTTCCTCCACCAAAGCCACGTCAGACCTTGTTAATCCGATATTTAATAAAGAGAAGGAGCAGCAGCGGCTGAGGGAAGCGCAAGTGATGGAGGAAATCGGGGGTCAGGCCGGTGATATTGCACGGACGCAGGGCCGGATAATCGCGACGAAAGCCGCGAATGAGAAGATGTCCGGAGCCACCCAGAGCGACCGCGACAAGGCACTGGCTGACCTGAAAGCGAAGGATCCGACAAAGCAGTACAGCGACGAAGACGTCAGCAAACAGGTCTATAACAACTTCTACAACCAGGCGTTTACCGAGAGCGGGTTCGGCACCGGCGGCAAGGTACAACAGGCCA
>NZ_JNVB01000127.1 GCF_000770305.1 Erwinia oleae | reverse complement strand
AGCCTCGAGATGAGTTCTCCCTGAGTCCTTGCGACTCCTGAAGGGACGTTGAAGACGACGACGTTGATAGGCCGGATGTGTAAGCGCAGCGATGCGTTGAGCTGACCGGTACTAATGACCCGAGAGGCTTAACCTTACAACGCCAGAAGCGTTCTGGTGGTAATGAGAGACGAAAAAGAATTTTCAGCGGAGTTCCGGATAACAGAATTTGCCTGGCGGCTCTAGCGCGGTGGTCCCACCTGACCCCATGCCGAACTCAGAAGTGAAACGCCGTAGCGCCGATGGTAGTGTGGGGTCTCCCCATGCGAGAGTAGGGAACTGCCAGGCATCATACAGACGGAAAAGCCTCATGCGAAAGCATGAGGCTTTTTTCGTTTATGGCACGCAGCACGGCTGCACGAAACAAATCATTCAACGATAACGCATTGAATCGGGTAAACTACGGTCAGTTAACTACCCTGAAGGCCGTTCCATGTCCATGCAGCTCCATTCTCTAAAACCCTATAACACCTTCCATCTGGATGCGCATGCACAGCATATTGCCGTTATCGATACTGCGGCTGAACTGGCTGCGGCATGGCAGGAGAGTCTGAAAAAACAGCAGCCAGTATTATTACTCGGAGAGGGCAGCAATATTTTGTTGCTGGAAGATTTTCAGGGTACGGTCATTGTTAACCGCATTAAAGGCATTAACGTCAGTGAAAGTAATGAGGCCTGGCATCTGCATGTCGGGGCCGGAGAGAACTGGCATCGGCTCGTAACGTATTCATTAGAAAATGGCTTTTCAGGATTAGAAAACCTGGCGCTGATCCCTGGCTGTGTGGGATCTGCCCCGATCCAAAACATTGGCGCTTACGGGGTGGAGTTAAAACAGGTCTGTGATTACGTTGATATGCTGAACCTGACCTCTGGCCATATCCAGCGTCTCAGCGCGGAAGAGTGCTGCTTTGGCTACAGAGACAGTATCTTCAAGCATCAATTCCAGGACGGCTATGCGATTATCGCAGTAGGTATTCTGCTTCGAAAAGCATGGACGCCGGTGATTACCTACGGCGAATTGACCACATTAGACATTGAGACCGTCAAACCCCGGCAAATATTTGACGCGGTCTGCCGGATGCGCAGAAGTAAGCTGCCTGACCCAAACATAGTGGGCAATGCGGGTAGCTTTTTCAAAAACCCCGTTGTTTCATCAATCGTAGCCGCAACGCTTAAGCAAAAGTATCCTGATGCGCCTGTCTATGCCCAGGCCGATGGAAGTGTGAAGCTTGCCGCCGGTTGGCTGATAGAACAAAGTGAGCTGAAGGGTTATCACATTGGGGGCGCAGCAGTACATCGCCAGCAGGCGCTGGTACTGATTAATGAAGATGATGCCTCGGGAGAGGATATCGTGGCGCTGGCGCGTGAAGTTCGTCAACGTGTGGGTGAAAAATTCAATGTATGGCTGGAGCCTGAAGTGCGTTTCATCGGCGCTTATGGAGAAAAGAATGCGGTTGAGGTTATTTCATGAAAGGTAACACGGTTCCTTTAACCCTGATCGGTATTCTGGCCGATGGTCAGTTTCACTCAGGAGAGATGTTGGGTGAGAAGCTTGGTATGAGCCGCGCAGCAATTAACAAGCACATACACACAATTAAAGACTGGGGCATTGATGTTTTTACCGTGACCGGAAAAGGTTACAGCCTGCCGACGCCCATTCAACTTCTGGATGAGGATATCATTCTGTCGCAGCTGGATCACGGGCGGCTGGCGGTAATCCCCGTGATCGACTCCACGAATCAGTATCTGCTGGATCGTATGGATGCGTTGCAGTCTGGCGATGCCTGTGTAGCTGAATATCAACAGGCGGGAAGGGGCAGGCGTGGACGGCAATGGTTCTCGCCGTTCGGCACCAACCTTTACCTGTCAATGTACTGGCGGCTTGAACAAGGCCCGGTAGCAGCAATGGGCCTGAGCCTTGTTATTGGGGTGGTTGTCGCAGAAGTATTACGTGCTTTAGGCGCTGAAAACGTGCGCGTAAAATGGCCCAACGATCTTTACCTGAACGATCGAAAACTCGCGGGTATCCTCGTCGAATTAACGGGTAAAACCGGCGATGCTGCGCAAATAGTCATCGGCGCTGGCATCAATCTGGCTATGCGTACGGCGAGTGCTATCGATCAAGGGTGGATCAATTTACAGGAAGCGGGAATTACCGTTGATCGTAATCAGCTTGCGGCGCAACTGGTCAATAAGATGAGGGAATCGCTGCAATTGTTTGAAAAAGAAGGGCTGACACCTTTTATCGAACGCTGGAGCAAACTGGATAACTTTCTTAACAGGCCGGTTAAGTTACTGATTGGCGAGAGAGAGATTTTAGGGATAGCCAGAGGAATTGACCCGCAGGGTGGTCTCATCCTTGAACAGGATGGCGTGAGAAAAGCATGGGTGGGCGGAGAAATTTCTTTACGGCCGCAAGATTAAAAAGAAGAGGGGAAAGCGCCCCTCTTTTTTATTTACGCAAACGGACGAGATCCACCGCATGATTAACGCTTTTTGTCATTATCAGACTTGCACGCTCACGGGTTGGAAGAATATTTTCATTGAGATTCAATAAATTAATCTCTTCCCACAGTTGTTTAGCGATGCCTACAGCCTCTTGCTCAGAAAGTTTTGCATAGTGATGGAAATAGGAGTCAGGATCGGTAAATGCCCCCTGCCGGAATTTCAAAAAACGATTGATATACCATTTTTGTAGCAGTTCTTGCGGCGCATCAACATAGATAGAAAAATCCACAAAATCGGAAACAAATACATGATGGGGATCGTGCGGATAATCCATTCCACTTTGTAA
Organism: Erwinia oleae; assembly: GCF_000770305.1. Taxonomy (GTDB): domain Bacteria; phylum Pseudomonadota; class Gammaproteobacteria; order Enterobacterales; family Enterobacteriaceae; genus Erwinia; species Erwinia oleae. Next base: position 2,331 of record NZ_JNVB01000127.1, on the reverse strand, counting down.
AACATTGAGCCCTTCGAGGATCAATATATCCGGCTGCTGAATAACCTTGTCGCCATCGGGAATCACATCGTAAATCAAATGCGAATAGACAGGTGCGGTGACTTGAGAACTGCCTGATTTAAGATCCGAGACAAAATTCACCAGCCTGTGCATATCATAAGATTGCGGAAACCCTTTCTTTTTCATCAGCCCGCGCTCTTTCAGTACCTGATTAGGATGCAGAAAGCCGTCGGTGGTGATCAGTTCAACGCGGCGATGCTCTGGCCAGCGGCTTAAGAGCGCCTGAAGGACACGCGCCGTCGTGCTTTTCCCGACCGCAACGCTACCAGCAATGCTGATGATATAGGGTATTTTTTGCCCGTTCGTTCCCAGAAACTGCTCAAGCACAGCCTGACGGCGTAAATTCGAGCTAATGTAAAAGTTTAAAAGACGTGAAAGGGGAAGATAAATCTCTGCTACCTCTTCCAGAGAAAGATCTTCATTAATCCCTTTCAGGCGAGCAATCTCCGCTTCGCTAAGGGTCATCGGTACGGTATTACGCAGTGCCGCCCATTGTGTACGGCTAAACTGCAAATAGGGTGTGGTTAACAACGACTCTTTTTTACTCATATCTATGCTTCTGCCAGCAATAAATCGCCCGTAATAAGGTCTGTAACTTAAAGATGCCTTTATCGACGACTTTTAGTTAGCGGATGTAGGGTAATTTCAGAACACAATGGGCAGGAGGTTAACACCAGACGGGCGAGGATCAGAAGGAAAAAAATATTCTGCCTGCGCAAACGCTACGGATGCCGCATTTCTTAAACAATCTGCTGCCATGTCAGTTCAGAGCTTAAGCGAAAACGCGTTTGGCACAGAAGTGCCGGGTACTTAACAGGGTAACGTAGAGATAATAAAGCAGTAATCCGCCGCTTACTTGAACAGAATAACGGCATTAACAGGGCATTTTGCGAGGAATTGCACAAATAGTAAGCATTAAAACCGTTATCGCAATTTTTTTGTTGCATCGCGCGGCCGCTCTTCCTAGAATGCGCGTCACTTGATGCCGGCTTAGCTCAGTTGGTAGAGCAACTGACTTGTAATCAGTAGGTCACCAGTTCGATTCCGGTAGCCGGCACCATCAAGTAAAAGAAATACCGGGTGGGGTTCCCGAGCGGCCAAAGGGAGCAGACTGTAAATCTGCCGTCATCGACTTCGAAGGTTCGAATCCTTCCCCCACCACCATTTCAGACTGAGCGCATGCCCAGTCGGGTCATCAAGCGTATGCGGGTTGACTTGAGTAATAAGAAAGCGTTTCTTGTTACTCACAAGCTACAGAATGAACAGGTAGCAGAGTTCCAGGATGCGGGCATCGTATAATGGCTATTACCTCAGCCTTCCAAGCTGATGATGCGGGTTCGATTCCCGCTGCCCGCTCCAAGCCGTGCTGATATGGCTCAGTTGGTAGAGCGCACCCTTGGTAAGGGTGAGGTCCCCAGTTCGACTCTGGGTATCAGCACCACATCAATATCTCCCTCCCTGCTTCTTCTTCTGTGCATTAAATTCTACAGTTCAGGCAATGCCTGGTTGATGTGGTGATATCACCGATTTATCCGTGTCTTAGAGGGACAAGCGATGTCTAAAGAAAAATTTGAACGTTCCAAGCCGCACGTCAACGTTGGTACTATCGGCCACGTTGACCACGGTAAAACCACCCTGACTGCTGCTATCACTACCGTTCTGGCTAAAACCTACGGCGGTGCTGCACGTGCGTTCGATCAGATCGATAACGCGCCAGAAGAAAAAGCACGTGGTATCACCATCAACACCTCTCACGTTGAATATGACACCCCAAGCCGCCACTACGCGCACGTTGACTGCCCTGGCCACGCCGACTATGTGAAAAACATGATCACCGGTGCTGCGCAGATGGACGGCGCGATCCTGGTTGTTGCTGCGACTGACGGCCCGATGCCGCAGACCCGTGAGCACATCCTGCTGGGCCGTCAGGTTGGCGTTCCTTACATCATCGTGTTCCTGAACAAGTGCGACATGGTTGATGATGAAGAGCTGCTGGAACTGGTTGAAATGGAAGTCCGTGACCTGCTGTCACAGTACGACTTCCCTGGTGACGACACGCCAATCGTTCACGGTTCTGCTCTGAAAGCGCTGGAAGGCGATGCAGAGTGGGAAGCGAAAATCATCGAGCTGGCCGGTCACCTGGATAACTACATCCCGGAACCAGAGCGCGCCATTGACAAGCCGTTCCTGCTGCCAATCGAAGACGTTTTCTCTATCTCCGGCCGTGGTACTGTGGTAACCGGTCGTGTTGAGCGCGGTATCGTTAAAGTG
>NZ_JNVB01000126.1 GCF_000770305.1 Erwinia oleae | reverse complement strand
GTTTTTTATGACGCTGCCCAACGAGCTGGTCGAAGCGGCGCGCATTGACGGCGCCAGCCCGATGCGTTTCTTCCGCGATATCGTCCTGCCGCTGTCGAAAACCAACCTGGCGGCCTTGTTTGTTATCACCTTTATCTACGGCTGGAACCAGTACATGTGGCCGCTGTTAATTATTAATGAAACCCGGCTCGGCACCGCCGTGGCGGGGATCCGCAGCATGATCGGCAACGGCGATGGCTCAACGCAGTGGAATCTGGTGATGGCGGCGATGCTGCTGACCATGCTGCCGCCCATCGTCATCGTATTAGTGATGCAGCGCGCCTTTGTTCGCGGGCTGGTAGAGAGCGAGAAATAATATGGCGGGCGTAACGCTTCAGGCAGTCACGAAATCCTACGACGGCAAGCAGACTATTATTCAGCCGTTTGACGTCACCCTCCGCGACGGGGAGTTTATGGTGATGGTGGGGCCGTCCGGCTGCGGCAAATCCACGCTGCTGCGCATGGTCGCGGGGCTGGAGCAGGTGACCAGCGGCGATATCTATATCGATAACCAGCGCGTGACCGAGCTGGAACCGAAAGATCGCGGCATTGCGATGGTGTTTCAGAACTATGCGCTCTATCCGCACATGAACGTTGAACAAAATATGGCCTGGGGACTGAAGATCCGCGGCATGGGCAAAGCGCACGTTCGAAAACGGGTGCTGGAGACGGCGCGCAGCCTTGAACTTGAGGCGTTGCTGCATCGTTTTCCGCGCGAGCTGTCCGGCGGCCAGCGCCAGCGCGTGGCGATGGGACGCGCCATCGTCCGTGAGCCTGCCGTGTTCCTGTTTGATGAGCCGCTGTCGAACCTTGACGCACGGCTGCGCGTGCAGATGCGGCTGGAGCTTCAACAGCTGCATCGTCGGCTGAACACCACCAGCCTGTACGTCACGCACGATCAGGTGGAAGCGATGACGCTGGCGCAGCGTGTGATGGTGATGAATAAAGGCGTGCTGGAACAATTGGGTACGCCGGTTGAGATTTACGAGCGCCCGGCAACGCGCTTTGTCGCGGGATTTATCGGCTCGCCGTCGATGAACCTGCTGCAAGGACGGATGAACGAGGCAGGAACCCATCTGCTGCTGACGGACAATTTTTCGCTTTTGCTGCCGGAAGCGAAGCCGCGCCTGTCAGGACGTGAATTGACGTTGGGTATCCGACCGGAGCATATTAGCCTCTCCACACAAGCCGCAGGCGGCGTGCCGCTGGTGGTGGAGACGCTGGAGATGCTCGGCGCCGACAATCTGGCGCATGGCCGCTGGGGCAACGAGCCGCTGGTGGTGCGCCTGCCGCACGTCAATCGCCCCGCCATTGGCTCAACGCTGTGGTTACACCTTGCGGCCGACGCGCTGCATTTCTTCGATAGACAACACGGACAACGGCTCGAATGACGAATAAAGCCTGGCCTTACCCACGCATCGTCGCGCATCGCGGCGGCGGCAAGTTAGCGCCTGAAAACACCTTAGCGGCTATTGATATGGGCGCTAAATTTGGCCATAAAATGATTGAGTTTGATGCGAAACTCTCGAAAGATGGCGAGATATTCCTGCTGCATGACGATACGTTAAACAGAACCAGCAACGGCCGCGGCGTGGCCGGGGAACTGCCGTGGCAGGCGCTCCGGCAGTTCGACGCGGGCGGCTGGTTTGGTAAGGCCTTTATTGATGAGCGCCTGCCGCTGCTTGCCGACGTGGCGGAACGCTGCGCGCGCTGGCAGATGATGGCGAATATTGAAATCAAGCCAACCCACGGTCTGGACGCGGAAACCGGACGCCTTGTGGCGCTGGCGGCCTGCGATCTTTGGCAGGCGCAAACGCCGCCGCTGCTCTCATCCTTTTCCGTTGAGGCGCTGGCGGCGGCAAAAGACGCTGCGCCGTCGCTTCCACGCGGGTTGTTGATGCATGAGTGGCAAAAAGAGTGGCCGCAGCGGGTGCGGGAACTGGCCTGCGTTTCCGTACACGTCAATCACAAAGTGTTGACCGAAGCGCGCGTGGCGCAGCTTAAAGCAGAGGGGTTACGTATTCTGGCTTACACGGTAAACCGTCCGGAGCGGGCCAGAAAGCTGCTGGCCTGGGGCGTCGATGCAATCTGTACCGACCGCATCGACATAATGGGCCCGGATTTTAGCTGATTACGGCTGATTGTTGTTCTGCTGCACGGGCGGCGTGGTGTTGCTGCCCGGCTGAGACTTCAGCACGCGTTGCGGGGCGCTGTCGCGCTGCTCCTGCGCCTTACGCTGGATATCCTGTGTCTGCTGCTGCTGATCCTGTTGCAGCTTGCGTTTCTGCTGAGTCTGTTGTGTTTGCATTTGCGACTGCATCCGCTGGGTGCTCGGATTGTAGCCGGGGCGGTTCGGATCGTTAGTGCTGTTAAGCGTATTTGCCATGCTGCCCAGCGGCGCCAGCGCAGCAAAAATAATTAACCATTTCATTTTCTACCCTCCATTTTGCTTGATTCAAGTATAAGCCAGGCGCGGTTTCTGGCCCCAGGAGTGTGCTGAATTTGCGTAACATCTCGCCTTTTTAGAATTTCTTCGCCACTCCATGGGCCGTTCGTGTTACACATTCGTAAACAAACCTGACGAGAGGTAACAATGAGAAAATACGGTACGGCGGGGAGAATGACAGCGCTGGTGACGGTGGCGCTGTTTTTTTGGCAGAGCGCGGTGGCCGCGCCGGCGGTCTCCTATGGCGTTGAGGCGGACACGTTCCATCCGGTTAAAGAGCAACACGGCATGGTCGCCTCGGTTGACGGGCTGGCGACGCAGGTCGGCGTTGATATTCTTAAGCAGGGCGGTAACGCGGTGGATGCCGCGGTTGCGGTAGGATACGCGCTGGCGGTCACGCATCCGCAGGCCGGAAACCTGGGCGGCGGGGGTTTTATGCTGCTGCGTACCGCATCCGGCCGCACGGCTGCGATCGATTTCCGCGAAATGGCGCCGTCGCGTGCCAGCCGCGACATGTTCCTTGACGCGCAGGGCAACGCCGACAGCAAGAAATCGCTGACCTCTCATCTTGCGTCCGGCGTGCCGGGAACCGTGGCAGGCTTTGCGTTGGCTAACAAAGAGTACGGCACCCTGCCGCTCAGTCGCCTGATCCAGCCTGCAATCAACCTCGCCCGTAAAGGTTTCGTAGTGAACCAGGCGCTGGCAGACGATCTGAACGTCTATGGCAAAGAAGTGCTGGTGCAGCATCCGAACAGCAAAGCCATTTTCTACAAACAGGACGGCGCGTCCTATGCACGCGGCCAAACGCTGGTGCAACGTAACCTGGCGCACAGCCTGGAACTGATTGCGAAGCAGGGGCCGGATGCGTTTTACAAAGGCGAGATTGCCAGTCAGATTGCGGCTGAAATGGCGTCGCACGGCGGGCTGATCAGCAAAGAGGATTTAGCTAACTATCGCGCGGTAGAACGCCAGCCGGTCAGCGGTACCTACCGCGGTTATGAAGTTTTCTCGATGCCGCCGCCCTCATCTGGCGGTATCCATATCGTGCAAATTCTTAATATTTTAGAGAATTTTGACCTGGCGAAAATGGGCTTCGGCAGCGCAGATGCGATTCAGACGATGGCCGAGGCGGAAAAATACGCCTACGCCGACCGTTCCGAATACCTTGGCGATCCTGATTTTGTGAAAGTGCCCTGGCAGGCATTGACCAGCAAAGCCTATGCGAAATCGCTGGCGCAGCAGATTGACCTGGCGAAAGCGCGCCCCTCATCAGAGATCAAACCGGGCAAGCTGGCGCCGTATGAAAGCAACCAAACCACGCACTTTTCCGTGGTGGATAAACAGGGCAACGCGGTTGCCGTCACCTATACGCTGAACACCAACTTTGGCAGCGGCATCGTGGCGGGCGACAGCGGCATTTTGATGAATAATCAGATGGATGACTTCTCTGCCAAACCGGGTACGCCAAACGTGTACGGCCTGGTTGGCGGCGAGGCGAACGCGGTAGAAGCCGCGAAACGCCCACTGTCATCAATGTCGCCCACCATCGTCGCAAAAGACGGTAAAACCTGGCTGGTTACCGGCAGTCCGGGCGGCAGCCGTATTATCACCACCGTGCTGCAAATGGTGGTTAACAGTATCGATTTTGGGATGAACGTCGCCGAAGCCACCAATGCACCGCGTTTTCATCATCAGTGGCTGCCGGACGAACTGCGCGTTGAGAAGGGTTTCAGTCCCGACACGCTGAAACTGCTTCAGGCGAAAGGGCAGCATGTGAAAGTGCAGCCGGCGATGGGCAGCACGCAGAGCATTATGATTGGGCCTGACGGCGCGCTCTATGGCGCATCGGATCCGCGTACGGTTGAGGATCTGACCGCCGGATACTGAGTAAAAGGTTCGCCTCTTATCAACACGTTAACCGCCTTTGAAGACGGGGAGCTTCACCTAATCCATTGTAAGATAAGGGGCTTTTCCTGAAAAAGTTTAAATAAAGACTTTACAGGCGAGAATGATAATGATTATTATTGTCATGCGATTTCGTCACGGGCTTCACGGGCCTGGCGGAAAAGCACGACATTGCTCACATTGCTTCCAGTAATACTTTAGCCAGCTCGGGTGCTGGCTTTTTTTTTGCCTTTACATTCACTTTCTGTCGAATATTTTGAACGGAGGAAACAGTTTTCTCCGCTATCTTCCTTGTCTTCTCAGGTTCAGACTCTCTGAAAACATTGAGGAGAATTGAATATGATTTACCAGCGAAAAGCACACGAACGCGGCCATGCCAGGCATGGCTGGCTTGACAGTTACCATACCTTTTCTTTTGCAGATTACTACGATGCCAATTTTATGGGGTTTTCAGCGCTGCGCGTCATCAACGAAGACGTTATTGACGGCGGCCAGGGCTTTGGCATGCATCCGCACAAAGACATGGAGATCCTGACCTGTGTACTTTCCGGCACCGTTGAACATCAGGACAGCATGGGTAATCAGGAACAGATCCTGGCAGGTGAATTTCAGATCATGAGCGCGGGCACCGGCGTGCGTCATTCGGAATACAACGCCAGCAAAGACGTGCCGCTCCATCTCTATCAGATCTGGATTATTCCTGATAAAACCGGTCTTGAACCGCGTTACGCGCAGCGCCGCTTTGATGACGTGCATGGGCGGCAGTGGGTGCTCTCGCCGGACGAGCGTGACGGCTCG
>NZ_JNVB01000125.1 GCF_000770305.1 Erwinia oleae | reverse complement strand
TCGAGTAAACTACGACTTGCCGGGCAGCACGCCGTTAATAATCTGGCTGGCGGTGTCGGCAAGCACCTTTCCGGCGCCGCGATCGCCCTTCGCCATCGACGCCATAAAGGCTTTGGCCTGCTTGAAGGTAATATGCGGCGGCAGCGGCGCGACTTCCGGGTCGGTTTTCACTTCCAGCACCACCGGACGGTCCGCCGCCAGTGCTTCTGCCCATGCGGCGCTCAGCTTTTCAGGATCGTCAATATAGATGCCCTTCAGGCCCAGCGATTCAGCAAACTGCGCATAGGCAACGTTGGGAAGCTGCTGTGTCGCCTCAAAGCGCGGATTGCCCTCCATGACGCGCTGCTCCCAGGTGACCTGGTTGAGATCCTGGTTATTAAACACGCAGACAATAAGCTGCGGCGTCGCCCACTGTTGCCAGTATTTCTGAATGGTGATCAGCTCCGCCATGTTATTCATCTGCATGGCGCCGTCACCGACCAGCGCCACGACGGGTTTTTCAGGCTCGGCGAATTTTGCCGCAATGGCGTAAGGCACCGCCGCCCCCATGCACGCCAGGCCGCCGGAAAGCGTGGCCCGCTGCCCCTGTTTCACCCGGTAGTCGCGGGCAAACCAGTTGGCGCATGAACCGGAATCCGACGTCACGATAGCGTTATCCGGCAGCAACGGCGACATTTCCCACACCACGCGCTGCGGGTTTACCGGGCTGGCTGGCGCTTTCGCCCGATCTTCCATCAGTTCCCACCATGACTGCACCTGGCGCGCAATATCCTCCTGCCAGTGGCGATCGTCTTTATGTTTAAGCAGCGGCAGCAGCGCGCGCAGCGTTTCGGCCGCGTCGCCGTGCAGATTGATCTCCGTTGGGTAGCGCAGGCCCAGCATGGCCGGATCGATATCAATTTGCACCGCGCGCGCCTGGCCCTCTTCCGGCAGAAATTCTGTCCACGGGAAGCCGGAGCCGATCATCAGCAGCGTGTCGCAGGATTTCATCATCTCAGCGGACGGCTTCGTGCCCAACAGACCGATCGAACCGGTGACAAAGGGCGCGTCATCCGGCAATACGTCTTTGCCCAGCAGGGCTTTGGCAACGCCTGCGCCAAGGAGATTAGCCGCCTGCACCACTTCCACCGCCGCATCGCGCGCGCCGGAGCCAATCAGGATGGCCACTTTCTTACCGGCATTGAGGATTTCCGCCGCTTTTTGCAGATCTTCCGGGTAAGGGACAACTTTTGGACGCTGATAGCCCACGCCGGAATGGGTAAAGCCATGCGCATGCGCCGGCGCTTCCCAGGGTTCATCCTGCACGTCTTTAGGAATGATTAACACCGCCACGCCGTTTTGCGCTTTTGCCAGGCGCACGCCGCGATCGACCAGATGGCGCAGCTGCGCGGGCGTGGCGGTTTCCTGCACAAAGTTCGCCACGTCGGCGAAGACGCGGTCAAGGTTCATCTCCTGCTGATAGCTGGCACCACGTGCGGTGGTTTCCGCCTGTCCGGCTATCGCCAGTACCGGCGCGTGATCCATTTTTGCATCGTACAGGCCGGTCAGCAGATGCGTCGCGCCCGGCCCACCGGTTGAAAGACAAACCCCCATTTCACCGGTGAACTTTGCGTGGCCTACCGCCATGAACGCCGCCATCTCTTCATGCCGAACCTGGATAAATTCAATACCTTCGCCGCGTTTGTTGGCGCGCTGGATCGCGCCCAGCACACCGTTTATTCCATCGCCCGGATAACCGTAAATACGCGTCACGCCCCAGGCTTTAAGGCGCTCGACGAAAAAATCACTGGTTTTGGTGCTCATTATCAGCCTCACCTTTTTTATGTATGGGCTGTTAATAATAGTTGAGGATTGAGGGTAAGCAGGAAAAGCGCGGCGCGTCAGCCCATTGCCTGGCTGACCAGCGCGAACGGCCGCACACCGTCTGGCGTCCAGGGCTCGCCGCGGATCATGGCCAGCGTTTCGTCCTTCTGCGTCAGGCCAGAGCTGGTGAGCCAGTCGGCAAGGCCGGTGCCGGCGCAGGCATCCACGCGCACAAACTCGCCGCAACGTTCAGCGACAAGCGAAGCGATAAGCCGTTTTGCCGCGGCAAGATCGCCACAAATAACCGGGCCGATATAACAGCCACGGCCAAAATGGCGCAGCGCGGCAAAACCGCTTATTTTACCCTGCTCTTCCAGCACGTTTATCTGGCTGTCAAGCAGCCAGCGGATCAGTTCTGGTCGATATTGTCCGTGCGCCTGACAATCAAGCTTCGTTAAGGCGGTGTGATCCTGCGGCCCTGCCCGACGCAGGGTTTGTCCCGGCGAGGCGAACGATGGCGATAAAGGATGCGTAAGCACGCCCTGATACTGTTCAACGCGCCCGTCAGGCATGAATCCATACTTCAGGTAAAGGGCTTTTCCCTCTGCGGTAGCGTGGAGGCGGACGTTTACCTCCGGCAGCCTTGCCAGCGCCGCGCGCATGAGCTGGCTACCCAGGCCTTTGCCCTGCGCGTGCGCGCTGACGATCACCAGCCCGATTGACGCGTAGCGCTCGCCCCACGGCCAGAACATCGTGGTGCCCAACAGATGCCCTTCGCTTTCAGCTACCACGCCCTTTCCCAGCTTCAGCATCTGCTGCCAGTCCTCAAGGCGATGTGGCCAGCCCACCTGCTGAGTCAGCTGAAACGCCGCGGCAAGATGCTTTTCCTGCATGGTATTGATGTTCATGGTCTGCGTCCTTTATGCTGTTGAAATATGCAGCATAAACGGCTCAGATTTGAAAATCGATAACGGGTTCTTCTTCATCAACCGCCAGCGCCTGCCGCTTGATCTCTTCCAGCGAGAGATTGGCGTTGCAGAGCTCAAGGAACTGCCACACATAGTTGCGCTGTAGCTGACCGCGTTTCAGGCCGAGCCAGACGGTATTTGACTCAAACAGATGCTTTGCATCCAGACGCGTCAGCCCGGACTGCTCGTCAAGCTGGCATGCCTGATCGGCCAGCACACCCACTCCCAGCCCGAGCTCGACGTAGGTTTTCACCACGTCGGAGTCCTGCGCGCTCAACACGATATCCGGTTTGAGGCTGGCAGCATGGAAGGCGCGGTCAACGCGCGAACGGCCGGTGATGCCCTGACGATAGGTGATCAGCGGATGGCGGCTCAACGCCTCCAGCGAGACCGGCTGCTGCTGTTCGAGCTCATGCCCTTTCGGCACCAGCAAGGCGTGATGCCAGCTAAACCAGGGGAAGGCCGCTACTGAAGGATTGTTAATAACCTGTTCACTGGCGATACCAATATCGGCTTCACCCGCCACCAGCATGGCGACGATCTCCTGCGGCGTTCCCTGATTGAGTTCAAGGCGCACGTCGGGATAGAGCACGCGAAAGGCTTTAATTACGCGCGGAAGGCTGTAACGCGCCTGGGTATGGGTGGTGGCGATGGTCAGCACACCGCTGGATTCGTTAGTAAAGACGTCCGCCAGCCTGCGTACCTTGCCTGCTTCATCAAGGATGCGCTCGGCGATGGTCAGCAGCGCCTTGCCAGGTTCGGTCATGCCAAGCAGGCGCTTGCCACGACGAATAAAAATTTCCACGCCCAGTTCATCTTCCAGATCGCGAATATGGCGACTGACACCCGACTGCGACGTAAACAGCGCGTTGGCGACTTCGGTAAGATTAAATTCGCAGCGCGCCGCTTCTTTAATTATTTTAAGTTGCTGAAAATTCACGCCCTTCTCCTTAACCGGTTTTGGTATATGCAAACCATGTTAAGGAGGAGTATCCATAGCAACAAATAATAAAAAAACTTTTTATATGCATTTGAGTACTAAGCATCCGGGCGTGTTTTCTGTTATCAACCGACCAGCATCAGTTCGCGATCTTCTGACACCGGCTTGCTGAGTATTGACAGCAAAATATCCTTCACCGCCTGCGCAGATGGCGTGAGCGGCAGACGCGATGAGGTGTTCAGCGAAAGTGGCAGACTCAGCGACGGACTGCAAATGCGCGACATCCATGCATCCGTTGAGTTACTCAGCGCACGCGCAGCCGATTCAGGCAGTACGGTTACGCCCATACCACTGGAAATGGCGGCGGTAAGCGTGGCGATGGATTCGATCTCGCCAATGATGCGCGCGCTCAGCCGACGCAGCGTGAAGGCCTCGTCGACGCGTTTACGCACCGCGCTGTAATCGCGCGGCAGAAACAGATTCATTTGCGCCACCGCGGTGAGTTCGACGCTGGCGCCGGGAAAGTCCGTAGTGCCGACCAGATAAAGCTCTTCTTTCATTAAGGGCTGACTGGTGATCCCCGCCGTGGGCGCACGATCGTAAAGCACCGCCATATCCAGCTGCCCGTTCATCACTTTTTCATTGAGCAGGGTGCCGCTGTTTTCATGCAGATAGACCAGCACCTCCGGGAACTGCTCCCGTACGGTTTGCAGCAACGGCATGGTCAGCGATGACGCAGCGGCGCCTGGCGCAAGACCAATGGAAACCTGCCCGCTCAGCGCCTGGCCAGCGTTAATCACCGCCGCCTGCGCCTGCTCGCACTGGCGAAGGATGGTGCGGGCATGGGTATAAAGAATTTTGCCCGCCTCGGTAGGTGTCACACCGCGCTTGGTACGGATAAGCAGCTGTTGATCCAGCTCACCTTCGAGCGTCGCCACCTGCTGACTGAGCGCGGGCTGCGCGATATGCAGCACTTCTGCTGCGCGGGTCAGGCTGCCGATATCGACGATTTTCACAAAGTACTTCAGTCGTCTTAAGTTCATATTGCCTCCGTCACATTCCCCGAATACCGCCATTGCTGGCGCGTAAAATTATCTTTGCCTGAGCATGAGGAGATAACTGCAAGCCCCGTGCCAAATACTCAGGGTGTTCCTGCCATGCATGTCAGCTTATGACTAAGCGTCGGTAAAATAAGAGAATCTGATTGCTAACGGCGGGGCGATAAAAATTACTCATGAGTGAGGAAGCGCTACGATGAGTGAGAATGCACTGCCGGAGTGCAGCAAATGCAAGCGGGCTGTGCATGTAACCGGTTTCAGACCCGGCCGGATGGAGGTGATGGATGACTGTGCCTGCGACCGCTAATGGAAAATAATGAGACGCTCCGAGAAACACATTGAGTGAAGAATGCGCGTGCTGATGAGTTATCATCATACCGCCGACGATTTTAGCAGCAGTTAATTCCATAAAACCGCTCTGGCCTTTGACATTTCTCTCATCCGTCGATACCATGCGCCCGTTCAAACGATTCCTCTGTAGTTCAGTCGGTAGAACGGCGGACTGTTAATCCGTATGTCACTGGTTCGAGTCCAGTCAGAGGAGCCAAATTTGAGAAGCCCGCTCATCCGAGCGGGCTTTTTGCTTTCCCGATTCCTGAAACGCTTATCTTTTCGGCCAGACGTGAACGCCGTGCCGTCTCTGCCCGTTAAAATAAACCCGCCTCGGTTGTCCGGGCGGGTTTATTGCTGACTCAGAGACTATTTTCAGATATCGAATCGGTCGAGATCCATCACTTTGCTCCATGCGGCGACGAAGTCTTTGACAAACTTCTGCTGCGCATCGCTGCTGGCATAAACTTCGGCTGAAGCGCGTAAAACGGCGTTCGAACCAAACACCAGGTCCGCGCGAGTGGCGCTGAAGCGCGGCTGCCCGCTCAGGCGGTCGCGGCCTTCAAAGCGTTCCCCGCTTTCGTCAGTGGCTTTCCATTCGGTGCGCATGTCCAGCAGGTTAACAAAAAAGTCGGTGTTGAGTTCACCCACTTTATCGGTGAAGACGCCGTGCTGGCTGCCGTCAAAGTTGATCCCTAATACGCGCAGCCCACCAATCAGCACCGTTAATTCAGGTACGGTCAGCGTCAGCTGCTGCGCTTTGTCGATCAACAAGTTCTCGGTCGACGTGCGACCTGCCGATGCGCGATAGTTACGAAAACCATCCGCTTTCGGCTTCAGCAGTTCAAACGATTCGATATCCGTCTGATCCTGACGCGCATCCACACGGCCAGCCGTGAACGGCACTTTAATATCAACATTAACCGCTTTCGCCGCCTGTTCAACACCGACCACCCCGGCCAGCACGATGATATCCGCCAGCGACGCTTTCTGCTCGGTCTTCTGGATCGCTTCCAGCACCGGCAGCACGCGCGCAGCCACGGCGTTCACTTCCCACTCTCGCTGCGGCCGCAGCGCCAGACGAGCACCGTTTGCCCCGCCGCGTTTGTCACCACCGCGGAAGGTCGAGGCTGACGCCCACGCCACCGACGTCAGTTCAGTCACCGACAAGCCCGACGCGACAATTTTTTCTTTCAGCAACGCGATGTCATAAGTGGTCGGGTGATAGATTGGCTGCGGCAGCGGATCCTGCCAGATGAGATCTTCCTTTGGCACTTCCGGGCCGATGTAGCG
>NZ_JNVB01000124.1 GCF_000770305.1 Erwinia oleae | reverse complement strand
TTTTTTCGCCAGGTGCATGCCAATCGCGCCGCCAATGACCATCGCCAGCAGAATCCAGGCAACGTGACCGGTTTCAGGGCCAAAAATGGTCGCCAGCAGCGCAATCGCCATACCGCTGATGCCGAACAGGTTACCCTGTTTAGAGGTTTCATGTTTTGACAGCCCGGCCAGGCTGCAAATAAAGAGAATTGCCGCAACAATATATGCTGCTGTTACTAATCCGCCAGACATTGCTTATCCCTTAGTTCTTACGGAACATTTTCAGCATACGCTGAGTCACGGTGAAACCACCGAAAATATTAATGCTGGCAATCAGCACCGCGATAAATGACAGGAAGCTCACCCACCCGCCGTGGCCAATCTGCAACACTGCGCCAACCACAATAATGCCGGAAATGGCATTGGTAACCGACATCAGCGGTGTATGCAGCGCATGGCTGACGTTCCATACCACGTAGTAACCCACCACGCAGGACAGCGCGAAAACGGTGAAATGGGAAAGGAACGACGCAGGCGCAACACTGGCAAACCAGCCAAACAGAATGATGGCCAGCGCGAACAGCGCATATTTTCGCATCGGCGACGCAGGTTTGGCCTCAACCTTCTCCACTTTTGCCGCCGCCGGCGCGGCTTTTGGCGCAGCGGAAACCTGAATCGGCGGTGCGGGCCAGGTCACCTCGCCGTCGCGGATCACGGTAACGCCGCGGATCACCACGTCGTCGAAATCAATGGTGATTTCACCATTTTTCTCTTTGCACAGCAGCTTGAGCAGATTCACCAGGTTGGTGCCATAAAGCTGGGAGGACTGCGTTGGCAAACGGCTCGGCAGATCGGTATAGCCAATGATCTTAACGCCGTTGTCGGTAGTGGTAACGCGATCGGCAACGGTGAGCTCGCAGTTACCGCCGGTTTGCGCCGCCAGATCGACAATCACACTGCCCGGCTTCATTGCCGCCACCATCTCTGCGGTAATGAGCTTCGGTGCCGGGCGACCGGGGATCAGCGCGGTGGTGACAATAATATCCACCTCTTTCGCCTGTGCGGCGAACAGTTCCATCTCCGCCTTGATAAAGGCTTCGGACATCACTTTTGCATAGCCGTCGCCGCTGCCCGCTTCCTCTTCAAAGTCGAGCTCAAGGAACTCGGCGCCCATGCTTTTCACCTGCTCTTTTACTTCAGGACGGGTGTCAAATGCACGAACGATCGCACCCAGGCTGCCTGCGGCGCCCACGGCGGCAAGGCCTGCCACGCCGGCGCCGATCACCAGCACTTTTGCCGGCGGCACTTTACCGGCGGCGGTGATCTGTCCGGTAAAGAAGCGGCCAAACTCGTGAGCAGCCTCAACGATCGCGCGATAGCCTGCAATATTCGCCATTGAGCTGAGCGCATCAAGCGACTGCGCGCGCGAGATACGCGGCACCGCGTCCATTGACATCACGGTGACCTTACGCGCCGCGAGTTTTTCCAGCAGTTCAGGATTCTGCGCGGGCCAGATAAAGCTCACCAGCGTGCTGCCTTCGCGGGTTAGCGCAATCTCGGCGTCATCAGGCGCATTCACCTTCAGTACGATATCGGATTGCCAGACGTTGACGCTGTCGGTCAGCGTGGCGCCTGCGGCCCTGTAGGCGGCATCATCAAAGCTTGCCAGCGCGCCCGCTCCGCTCTCCACCGCCACGGTAAAGCCCAGTGCGATCAGTTGCTCAACGGTCTTAGGCGTGGCGGCGACACGCGCTTCGTTGAGCAACCGTTCTTTTGTAATTCCAATTAACATGTTTTTCCCTTTCACCAGAATTTAACGGCGTTCTCGTGAACGGCAGAGGCCGTCCGGTCTGTATCAAACTGTTTATAACCTACTGAAATTGTGTCTTGCGATCTACCCGCAGCCCGAGCGTTTCACAACATTTCATATAAAACTTCGAAGGCAAGTAGCAAATGCGCTATTTTTCGACTGAATTTTACCGTTCAGCACGCATATCCTGCTGTACCTTAAAACAACGTTTCAAAAAAAACACATGTCCAAAATCATTATTTAACAATGGATTAACGTTTTAAACGATAGGACTTATCGAATTCACTGTTTAAAAAGCGAAGCAGCATTGTGGATAGCAGCAAGCAGCAATTTACCCTTTTGCCGCACCGAATCCCCTGCACATATCGCTCAAAATGGCTGAGACAGAACTCATTATTACATGTAATATCCCGCTACTAATCTGTTACACATCAAGAGTCCGGCACGTTTATTACTCATTTTGGCGTAAGGCGAAGGATTATTTTTATGAAGCTGAAGAACACCCTTCTGGCATCAGCCCTGTTATCACTCACATCACTCTCCGCCTTTGCGGCACAGGAGCTGGCGCCCGAAAAAGCAGCATCGCTGAAACCGTTTGACCGCATTGCGGTTTCCGGCCGTTTTAATGCGATCAATGAAGCAAGCAGCGCCGTATCGAAACGTGCGGACGAGGCAGGTGCGGCTTATTACTACATTCAGAATATTAACGACATCAACGGTAACGGCGGCAACTGGCGCGTGGTGGCCGACTTGTATCATGCGGATGCGCCAACGGTATCGACTAAAAATCGCGATCGCGTCATTAATGGCGTGCGCGAGCTGACTAAGGAAGAAGCCTACAAGCTTGAGCCGTACGACACCGTTTCGATAAGCGGCTTTTACCGCAGCCAGCCGGACGTCAACGAAGCCATTACCAAAGCCGCAAAGAAAAAGGATGCGGCCTCCTTTTTCATTATTCGCCAGTTTGACGCCAACGGCGGCGGTAATCAGTACATCACTGCCTATATCTATAAATCTGATGCGCCAGAGCGTAAAACGCAGTCGCCAGACCTGATCCCTGCCGATTCACAGGCGGGTAAAGCCGCGCTGGCCACCGGCGGCGCGGCGGCGGCGAAAGTGCAGATCCCTGGCGTTGCCTCCTCCGAAACGCCAAGCAATAAAGTGGGCCGTTTCTATGAAACGCAGTCATCGTCCGGCGAACGTTATACGGTCAAAACGCCGAACGGCAAGAGCGTGCAGGAAGTGAGCGCGGTGACGGCGGCTCAGATGCAGCCTTTCGACAGCGTGACCTTTACCGGCCACTTCGGTTCGCCAACGGAAGTGTCTGAAGCCGTTGGCCGCGCCGCCATTGCGAAAGGCGCGAAGTATTACCACGTGACGCGTCAGTGGTCGAATCAGAGCGGTGGCAACCTTACCGTTTCTGCCGATCTGTTCAGGTAAGTCCCGGAGTGGCGGCCTGCGCGCCGCCGCTCCTGCATAGTTTCCGCATTAAAACTGCATAAACACGCAAAACTCACCCTCATTGCATTGCATCCCGGTATCACGCCTCGTAGAATCGCCAGCCTGTTCAGAGGATCTGATGACTCATTTCCGCTCATTTACGCATCAGCAGCCTTTTAACGTGTTGAAGCTGGTTGTTTATTCTGTTTCTGGAAGCCATTTTGGATAAAAAACTTGGTCTTACCGCGCTGACCGCGCTGGTTCTCAGTTCAATGCTTGGCGCGGGCGTGTTCAGCCTGCCGCAAAATATGGCAGCCGTTGCAGGCCCGGCCGCTTTGCTGATTGGCTGGGCGATAACCGGCGTGGGGATCGTGTTGCTCTCACTGGCGCTGATGCTGCTGACGCGTATCAAACCCGATCTCGACGGCGGCATTTTCACCTACGCCCGCGCAGGGTTTGGTGAGCTGACCGGTTTCTGCTCCGCCTGGGGATACTGGCTCTGTGCCGTGATCGCCAACGTCTCTTATCTGGTTATTGTGTTTTCCGCCCTGAGCTTTTTTACCGATTCGCCTGGGCACGTGGTGTTTGGCGATGGTAATACCTGGCAGGCAATGGTTGGCGCTTCGCTGCTGCTGTGGCTGGTTCACTGGCTGGTGCTACGCGGCGTTCAGACGGCGGCCAGCATCAATTTAGTCGCCACGCTGGGCAAACTTCTGCCGCTCGGTCTGTTTGTCGTGCTGGCGATTGCCGCCTTCAACCTTGATCGGTTCAGGTTCGATTTTTCAGGCATCCAGTTGGGCACGCCGGTCTGGCAACAGGTGAAAGATACAATGCTCATCACGCTGTGGGTTTTTATCGGCGTGGAAGGCGCGGTTGTGGTTTCTGCTCGCGCGCGCAATAAAAAAGATGTCGGGCGCGCCACGCTGCTGGCGGTGATCGCGGCACTGTGCGTTTACCTGCTGGTTACCCTGCTCTCTCTGGGCATTGTGCCGCGCGCAGCGCTGGCCGAAATGCGCAATCCTTCTATGGCAGGTCTGATGACCCGGTTGATCGGTTCATGGGGCGATGTGGTTATTGCGCTGGGGCTTATCGTTTCGGTATGTGGCGCCTATCTGAGCTGGACGATTATGGCTGCGGAAGTGCCGTTGCTGGCTGCGCAACTGGGCACATTTCCGCGTGCGCTGGCGAAGCAAAACGCCCGCGGGGCGCCCGCGGCCTCGCTCTGGCTGACCAATGGCAGCGTTCAGGTGTGTCTGGTTCTCATCTGGCTGACCAATTCGGATTACAACACCCTGCTCAATATTGCTTCTGAAATGATCCTCGTACCCTATTTTCTGGTGGGCGCTTATCTGCTGAAAGTAGCAAAAAAACCGGCGGTGAAGGCGGTGGCAACGGGAGCCAGCGCCTATGGCTTATGGTTGCTGTATGCGTCCGGCCCGCTGCAACTGTTGCTCTCCGTGGTGCTTTACGCGCCGGGTATTTTGCTTTTTTTGTATGCACGGCGCGGTGAGCGAAAAGATGTCAGGCTGAACGTTGCGGAAAAAATCGCCATGGTGGCGTTAATGGCAGGCGCCGTACCAGCGCTTTGGGTGCTGGTGCGCTAATGAGAAAAAGCGGCGACCTGTACGCGTAGCCGCTCGTTTTGTTGTTCAAGCTTCAGCGGCTTCACGTACTCTTCGCGGATGGCCTCAAGCTGAGGTTCCGACAAGGGATAAGGCAGCAAAATATCGAACTGTTCAACGTGCTGCTGCGCCGCCAGCGTTATCAGTCTGACGATATTGGTTTCGTCACTGAGCTGCGTTGAAATGATTTGCAGCGCTAACACTTTCAGCCGCTCCGAAGGCGAACGTGGCAGGTCGGGAGCGCTACGGGTTACCATGCCGAAAACGGGCATTACGCCATAAATAGCATCGACAAAACTCCAGCGCTTTTTGCAGGAAGCCGCAAGAAAATCAGTGTAATTCAGGCAGATTGCTTCACTTACTGGTGCAGCGGTCAGCTTTTTGTCAGACACGCTTTTGCTCCCCTGTTCGTTAAATATTTCCCTACAACCCTGCTAATATAATGGCATATTCTTCCGCGCTTATACTATATATCCGGCGTTATTTAGCGTAGGGGAATAGTGCTAAGGCCGGACAAAAGGTAATCTGGCTTACTTCTTTTCAGATAAACGCGCGTATGAACAGAATTGTATTTGTTGAAGACGACCCGGACGTAGGCGAACTGATCGCCGCCTACCTTAATCGCCATGATATCGAGGTGGTGGTGGAAAGCCGCGGCGATCGCGCTGAGGCGACCATTGCTGAAACCAATCCCGACCTGGTGATGTTGGATATTATGCTGCCCGGCAAGGATGGCATGACGCTGTGTCGCGACCTGCGTTCACAGCAAAAATGGACCGGGCCCATTGTGCTGCTGACCTCCCTCGACAGCGACATGAATCATATCCTGTCGCTGGAAATGGGCGCCAATGACTATATCCTCAAAACCACACCGCCTGCGGTGCTGCTGGCAAGACTGCGGCTTCATCTGCGTCAGGCAGGAAACACGACGGATATCGCGCCCGCCGTCAGCGGACAAAAAGAGCTGCGATTTGGCACCCTGCGCATCGACCCGCTTAATCGTCAGGTGCTGCTCAGCAACGACGTCGTTGCTCTTTCCACGGCGGATTTTGATCTGCTGTGGGAGCTGGCGACCCATGCAGGCACGATTTTAAACCGCGACGCGCTGTTAAAGACGCTGCGCGGCGTCAGCTACGACGGGATGGATCGCAGTATTGACGTGGCGATATCGCGACTGCGCAGAAAACTGCTGGACAGCGCCACCGAAC
>NZ_JNVB01000123.1 GCF_000770305.1 Erwinia oleae | reverse complement strand
GACCTGCACCAGCAATGAGCAGGTTGATGCCGCTGATAACCGGTACGGCAACGTAGCCCACCGCGCCGACCAGCCCGGCGACGCCGATAGCGACCGTGCCAATAACGCCGAGCGTTTGCGTCAGCGACTGGTTTCGCTGCACCCAGTCATCAAGTTTCAGCAAATAGTCGGTTGCCGTCTGCGTAAGCTTGCGCAGGCCGGGCGCCTGCTGCTCAAAGATCCTGACGTTCAGCGCGTCATACGCCTGTTGAAGCTGGCCAATGTCGCCGCCGAGGTCAGCGGGGAAGCCAGCTCGACGCGCTGCACGCCTTCGACATGAAGCGCGGCATAAATAGCGGACTGGCGGATATCGCGTCCCAGCCGGTGCTGCGAACTGATATAGGTTTTTAACTGCTGCTCCGCAGCCTGACGAAGGGGTTCGGCTTCCGGGCCGGGGTAAAAATAGAGCGTGGCGTCAATCTGATAGGGCACAATTTCCGCGCTCTGCACGGTCACGCGGTCGCCGACCGGCCGCACGTTGTCGGCGCTGAGCGCCTTCTGCACCACCGCCAGCAGCGCTTCGCTTGCCGTACCGTTCGCCTCGCGTGACAGCACGCTGATCGTGACGCTGGCAGGCGTCGGGCTGACCACGGAGATGTCGGCAACGCGCCCGTCAGCACTGCGGCCATGATATTCGTAAGCGCCGGTCGGCCCCGCCACGCTCAGCCCTTCAAAGGCCTGCTGCGCGCGCAGCCGTAAATCCGTATCAGACTCCATCACCGCGGGCGTCGGCGGAAGGGTGCTGCTGTCGCCGGGCGTGATGGTCAGCCGCACGGTGTTGTTGTTTGCGGCCAGCAGGTCGAGATCCGCATTTTCCGCATAGGCCAGCATCACGGCGCGGGCCGCCTCGTTGACCCGCTGACGCCAGATAACTTCGCGATAGGCGTTCTCCTCAAGGAATTTGGTTAGCGGCTCTGACTCCAGCGCCAGCGTGCGGGCAACGGCCTCCTGCTGCTCGCCGGGAAACAGGGAAATCAACGTTGCCTTGCGTTCGGCGAGCAGGGCTTCAAAATCCAGCGTCTCCACCACGTTTGGCGCAGGCAGCTGGTTCAGATCGATAATCGGCATGGTTTCAACTCACAGGAAGGGTTAACGAAAGGCTTTCGCCGCTCTCACGTACACCGGTCAGGTTGACCACCATTTGACCGCTAAGCTGACGTTCGATGGTCACCGCGCTCAGCGTGACGCGCGGCTCCCACTTCAAAATGGCCATGTAACAGGCCGCCATAATTTGCAGCTCAAGGGCGGCGGTCTGCGGCTGATCGATCATCAATGAGAGCAGCGATCCGTAGTCGCGGCGCATCACGCGCGACCCCACCGGTGTGCGTAAAATATCGCTCAGGCTCTGGCTGATATGCTCAACGTCAGTGAGGGTTCGGCCGGTTGTCTGGCTCATGCCGATATAGCGTGCCGTCATAGTGGCGCTCCTGTGGTTCCGCCGCTGTCGCCGGGATGTTTATGGGTGTGCAGCACCTTGCCGTTGGACGACAGCGCGCCGCCGGCGTGTTCGATGTTGCCGCTCAGTTTGCCGCCGTTCTGCACCTCCAGCGTGCCGGTAATCAGCTTGCTGGTGCAGACCACCTCCGGCGTATTAAGCGTGACGCGGCTTGATGCGTTCAGAGTCAGGGTGGGCGCCGTGGCGGTGATGCTATCTGAAGCGTTAACCTCAGCGGTTTTGATGCCGTGGGCGGTCAGCGCGCTGGTCAACGGCTCATAAGCGATAACCGCGCCGTCAGGGAACGTCACCTGCCATGCGTCTGCCGAGGACGACGGCGCGGGATGATCGTCAGAAAAGATGCCCGGCAGCACAAATGCCGTCTCCAGCTCGCCGCCCAGCGCCAACAGCAACACCTGTTCACCGATGGAAGGCGCCCACCAGCTGCGCGATCGTCCGGCGCGCTGGGTAAGCCACTGAAGCCAGTCGGTGCAAATGCCGCCGGTCTGCACGCGACAGCGCCCGCTTGCAAGATCGATATCAACAATCACGCCAATGCGGATCATGTTGCGCAGCGTACGGGTTAATTCATGGATGGATGCGAGTGTATTCATGGGAGAAATGATGCCGCCTGAAGGCATTCATCGGCAATGTGAAGGCGTTTAACCGCCCATGACACAACATTGTTCAAACCGACCGTTCATCAATGCAAAACCGCCGCGCGACCTGTCGGCAACGGCGGCGGCAAGTCCTTCCTCGCCCGATTACTCGTCCCAGCGGCTTATCAGTTCGCCATGAACGTACAGCGCCACCGGACGCGTCACCGGCTTCGGCACAGGCGGCTCAGCAATGCTCAGCACGTGCAGACCGTCTTCTTTTTCCTCCACCAGCGTGCGTTCAGTCAGCAACAGGTCAATAGTGACGCTGAGGCTGCCGTCGCTGTTGAAATCCGCGGCGAAGGTGAATCCTTTTGATCGCGACGCATCATCCGTCATCACATCCGGCTGATTCTCACGCAGCCACGCGAGGACGGGCGCAAGCAGCACGTCGATATCCTCCGCCAGGTTCGTTACCGTAAGGCGAAGCGTGAACCGTTTTTCAAACGACAATGATGCGGCCAGCGTAGCCGCAATACTGCCGTTCGTCAGGGAGATACGCAGCGCGTCGGGATTCGCGTGCAGCGTTGGCACGGCATCAGTCAGCGCCCGGCGAAGGGTTTCGTGTTTCAGCATCTGTTTCATCCTGGCATTGTTTAACGGCTTCAACCTGAAGCGCGCAGCTCACTAACGCACGCTCAAGCTGGTTAATATCGGCGCTCAGATCGCCGTTCGTTTCCGGCCGGCTGCCCGGCATCGGGCAGAGGCTCACCTTCGGGCAACGGTTGTAAACAGCTACCGGCGCTGGCGCAGGCGGCGCGCCGGTGCACCCGACGCACAGCATCAGGAAGAGCAGCCCCATACCACTGGCGGAAGTTTTCATCGTTGTTAAGTAACCTCTTAATGATCTGTTCGCGCTGCGCCTGGCGTTCACCGGCGGCGCTCAGTTTCTGACGCAGTTCCGCCTGCGCCCGCTCGTTTTTTTCCGCACGCAACGTCACTGCGGCAAGCCGACGCGTCAGCCGTTCTGTCTCAGCCTGCTGCTCGCTGGCGACCAGGCGCGCACTTTCCAGGCGGGCGCGCTGTGCGCCGTTTTCATGACGCAGCCACAGCAGCCCGACGACCGCAACCGCCAACAGCACCAGCAGCGTTCTCACGCAGCCCCCAGCAGGCAACGTTCACGCTCGCGCTGGCGACGGTTTTCCAGCCCGTGGCTTTTAACGCCGTTGATGTAGACCCAGCGGCCGAGCTGCCCGCATGCCTGACGCCACTGCTGGCGCCGCAAATGAGACGCCAGCGTTGATCGGCAGGCGGCGCCGGCTCCCACGTTGAAGGCAAAGCTGACGACTGCGTCATACACCGGCTGCGGCATCTTCACCGGCACGCAGGCTTCAAGACGACGCTCAATGTTAAGCACGTCGGCCACCAGATTTGTCGCCGCGTCGCGTCCGGTAATATCGCTTTCCGGCATCACGCCTGCGGTATGCCCGATACCCGATGTCCATACGCCAGCGCTGCACTGATAAGGGCGCAGACGGCAGCCTTCAAGGTTGGCGAGCAGAGCCAGTCCCTCAGGCGAGGTGTGAAGCAGTCGGTAGTCCGGCAGCAGCGCCGCCAGCGCCAGCACGGCGGCCACGCTGCATCGCTTAACAATTGAGTTCACGCGTCAACCCTTTGTCGTTAGCCATTGTCGTCAGGTAGCGATAGGTTTTCCGTCGATACCAAAAATTGACCAGCGCGGTAAAAATGGCGCAGCTTCCACCGATAAAAAATGCGTACTTCTCCGGCGTTTGTGTGCCAAACCAGGCGAGCGCGGCGGACAGCCAGTAGGTGATAAAGGTGCTGATCCTTTCCATCGTCAGTCCCAGAGGTTGACCGTGGAGGTAACCGGCTTCGCGGCTACCTCCGGGAGCGCAACGGCGGTGCCATGCGGCAACACCGCGCCGTGCGTCGCCAGCGACGGGTTAAAGGCGAGTACCTGTTCAAAAACGCCCTCGGTGCGCCCGTAGTAGCGCAGGCAGATGGCATCAAGGGTGTCGCCCTGTTGTGCAATGATCTGCATCAGAATGTGCTCTCTCAGAAAAGGGTAAAATGCCGGACGCGCGCGGCACCGACGGAAACCGGTGGCACGGTATTCAGGGAAGCGTTGATAGCGATATGCTCGCCCCGACGCGCGCTGACGGCACAACCGCCAGCGTTGACAGATTAGGATGTAGAGATTTTTTTGACATGTCAGCCGCCCTGGTTGATGGATGATTGGGTGTGGGAGTAGTTTGCTTCTCCCACCCCATCACCGCCAGCAACGCCGGATGGCGTAGTTATGGAACAACGTCGCCCTGAAACCCTCTGCCGTTCTCGCCCGTTATGATCGTTATTTTTTGGGGCGATTCCCGGCAAAGAGAATGGACCAGGCATCGTTTTTAATCAGATTACCTCGTGCAATTTCGGCAATCAGATCCAGTGCAATTTCACGATCCCGCTCCTGACAAATGCCTTCGGTGGTTAACCGCGCAATCATTTCTACCCGCTCAAGCATGACCCGTTCTTCAAATTCGCTGCTCACAGATCCCCCTCAAAGATACTGTACAAAAATACAGTATTACGTAATAACTTCGAAAAGTGAAGAAAATTATTGTTAACGGAAAGTTTCTTATGCTGATGATATATAGAGATAATTTATTGAATCCCTTTCCAGCCCGCTTGGTTATTCCATTAAAAAGCTTGAGGTATCGCACACAATCCTGCGCGTACTGACATCACTTTCAGGCCGTCGGCAGCCGTACCTGAACAACCTCGTTTCCTCTCGCCCTTGTCGCCGGCCGACAGGGCTTGCCGCTTTTAACCGCTGGAAAAGTCGTTGTCGATCTGTCCTGCTGAGTGGCCTGGTGAAGTCCAGCGGCCGATGACTGTCGTCCGGCGTACAATTATTGACAGAACTCCAAGAGGGCGCGCGTTGAATATCCTCAACCTGCGTCTTTTTCGGCACGATTTTCCACTGCACAAGGCGCGTGACTATCGGACAACCCGCACCAACGGCGGCGTCATAAACGCCGCGAACCACCAGCACCGCTTCGCCATACCGATTAAGCGCCTCGCGCGGGGCGTACAGCGTCCGTACCTGCAATTCATCACGGCGCACGAACGGGCCGCCCTGTGCGTTAACGTAGTCGGCCCAGTTGCCGGTATCGGCAGCCTCGTGCACGGCGGCAAACTCAACGCTCATCGCGCGGGCGGTTTCCGCGTCGGCCATGCGCCGCAGCTCGCGCCAGACCGTCACCGGCGCACCGCCGATAAACTGAAACTGGCGGATATGCCAGCGCGATGCCCACGCAGAGACCGCAGCGGCGGCCTCTTTCAGCAGCGCCCCGCTCTCCTTGTCGCGCTCGCCATCCAGCGCATAGCCATCAATGTTTTTCGCGATATATTTCGCCACATAGCCGGTCGCGCTGCCCTTCGCCGGATCGATGGCTTCGGCGTGGAAACGCGCCTTTTGAGCTTTGTCGCTGGCCAGCTCGTGCTGGTCTTCCTGACAGGCGTGCTCGCGCATTACCGCACGTATTTGTGCGACATCTTTCGGCAGCATAAACATCAGCATATGCCAGTGCGGCGTGGCATCGTGATGAGGCTCGGCGACGCGGATGCCAAACAGCCGGATTCCGTCGCGATGCAGTTTCGCGCGAATGCGTGCCCACAAACGATTCAGATAGTGCTGCGTTTCCGCCGGGCTGGCGCCGTGCCATCCGGGATTGTGGTAACCCGTGCCGCGGCTGGCGTGATATTTTGACGGCGCGGTGAGGGTATAAAATTCCCCGACGTAGCCCAGCGCGTGACAAATCGTTTCGAAACCGCGAATGCGCGTCATCAGCTCACAGCGGCGAATGGCGGGATTGGCGTTCGACGCATCGTATTTGTCGATCAGGCTGATGCGATTGCCCTGTTC
>NZ_JNVB01000122.1 GCF_000770305.1 Erwinia oleae | reverse complement strand
TTATAGCGGTGTGCGTCTGCTGTTGAATGAACTGGTACCGGCCTTCCGCGGCATTGCCATGCGCCTGGTGCCAAATGCCAAGCCGGCCCTTGATTGCCCGGTATTGTTCCCCTACGCGCCGAATGCCGTGATTGTGGGCTTCCTCGCCACCACGGTGGGCTCAATTATTGGCATGATTGTCTTCCCGATGTTTGGTCTTGCCATGATCCTGCCGGGTCTGCTGACCAATTTCTTTGCGGGCGGCGCCGCAGGCGTATTTGGCAACGCGCTGGGAGGAAGAAAGGGAGCCATGATTGGCGGTGTCATTCATGGATTATTTATCACTTTCTTACCCGCTATTTTAGTACCGCTCCTTGAAACCTTCGGCTTTAAAGGCGTGACCTTCAGCGATTCCGACGTTATCAGTACGGGTTTAGTTCTCGGCCATGCCTTCCAACATGACTGGCCGTTTGTCCTGGGTTTTATTGTTTTTGTCATTGCACTTGTCTGGTTCGTCAACCGAAAACTGGATGACTGAATCAGTATCCAATAATGGCAGGCAACAAAAGAATCATAAAGTGATGAGGAGACCCTATGTTTGCAAAATTAAAACAGATGTTTAATTCGCAAGCCCCGGAAGAGGAGCAGGGGAATAATGAAGAGGCAGAAAGGATTGAAGCCGAACTCTCCGTGCTTGAAGCTGAATTAGAAAAGAACCCCTCAAACGGTGATGTTCAAAAAAATCTGATGGTGAAGTATAACCAGGCCATAAAGATTTTTTCAAAGAACAAACGGTATCGTCAAAAAGTCGATGATTTATTCTTAAAGATGGATGAATTAAGAAATACCATCCGCAAAAATATATGAGGTGTTATGAGTATTAAAGAGTTTTTTTCTCAGAACGAATATATTCAGGTTCGGATGGATCTTGACTCATGGGAAGACATCATTAAGCAGGCGGCGAAGCCATTGATCAATGGTGGCTTCATCACTGCTGAATATCCAGAAGCCGTTATCAGCAACACCCTGGAGTTTGGCGCATATTATGTGTTTGATGAAGGCATTGCGATACCGCATGCAAGGCCTGAATGTGGGGTAATTAAAAATTGTTTTA
The DNA here is from genome assembly GCF_000770305.1 of Erwinia oleae. Lineage (GTDB taxonomy): Bacteria > Pseudomonadota > Gammaproteobacteria > Enterobacterales > Enterobacteriaceae > Erwinia > Erwinia oleae. The sequence continues at coordinate 4,933 of NZ_JNVB01000122.1, read as the reverse complement.
GCATGATGACGCTTGCCAAACCGGTGTCATTTAAAGGCAGTGAACCGGCAGATATTATTGTTATGTTTGCCGGCGTCGACAGTGATTCACATATTACCGACGGTATCGCATCAATAGTCAATTTGCTTGAACAGGAAGAGACGCTGTCTCAGATCAGACGAGCCACAACAATTGGTGAAATTCTCAGGTTACTATGAAAAAACTGATTTTAGTTAATGGAATACCGGCATCCGGTAAGAGTTCCGTGACAAAAACGCTTTCTGAATATTTTAATCTTCCCGTATTAAGTATCGATGAGATTAAAGAGCCCTTCATGGTTCAGTTCGCGGATGTTATTGACAGGCCACTGAATCGTAAACTTGGCTATGCGGCCTATGAAGCGATGTTCAATATTGTTAAAGGATCACCGCCGGATGCGGTATTCGTTATGGACGCCTGGTTTGGCTTCAGAGATAAAACGATTTTAACGGATTATCTCACGATGAGCGGCTGCGAAAAAACGCTGGAAATATGGAATCAGGTTTCGCCCGCCCTTGTGGCAGAAAGATATAAGCAACGCTGTCACTGCCGAGTTAAAGGGCATCCCGGTGAGGAATATATACCTGAGTTGATGACCTTAGCTGAAAAAGCACAGCCCATGGCGCTGGGCGACGTATTTACTCTCAATCACGATCGCGGGAGTAACAGCGCCGACCTTATTCCATGGGTGGAAAAACACCTTAATTAATCCTGACTTCGTGATAAACAATTTAATGAGGAAAGAGTAATGAATAAAATGACAACAGCAGAACGCCGTGGCTATCAGATGATTTGCGATGCGACAGGTTCAATGATGGTTGTGGCCTGCGATCAGCGCGGCGGAATGAGAACATTGCTGGCACCCACCGCTGAAGAGCAGGCCAAAATCAGTAATGAAACGCTGGGTAAAACCAAATATGACATTACCCGTTATCTGGCGTCAGAAGCGGGTTGCGTATTAGTCGACCCTATTTGCGCCGTTCCCGGCATTGTTGATGAAGGGGTTGTACCGCGCAATACAGGATTGCTGGTAGGTCTTGATGCCTCTGGCTGGGACACCTCGTCAGAAGGCTATCGCATCTCTAAAATGGTGGAAGGGATCACCGCCCGAAAGGTGCGTGAACTGGGCGCGACGGGCGGCAAAATCATGATCTATTTGCGTATGGATACGCCGGAAGCCAACACCGCTAACCTGGCGACGCTGCGCGACGTCATCGCTGATTTTGCGCGTGAAGATCTGTTCCTGGTGGTGGAATTCCTGACCTATCAGCTTGAGAATGAAAGTAAAGAAGAATACCAGCGTAAAATTCCTCAGCTTATTGAAGAGGGCTGTAAAGCCTGTATTGAGTGCGGTTCAAAAGTGCTGAAGATCCCTTATCCGGGAACAGAAGAAGCCTGCGCCAACGTCACGAAAATTTGTGGTGATATTCCCTGGGCAGTGCTCTCTGCCGGTGTCGATCACGCCACGTTCCTGAAGCAGGTTGATATCTCTCTCAGAAACGGCGCATCAGGCGTTATCGCCGGACGTTCATTGTGGAAAGATTGTATTTCACTTGACCGCAATGTCTCTAAAGAGAAACTTTCTTCTGTTGCGGTATCGCGACTGCGTGATATTCAGCAGCTTTTAGTGAAATACAGAAAAGAGCTGGTCAGCGCGTAATCAAATCTTCTGGCCACCGGCGCGGTTTGCCGTGTGGCCAGCTAACAATGGAGTGAACGCAATGAAGCGCAGTACAGATTTGGTTATTTTTGATTGTGATGGCGTGCTGGTTGATTCTGAAATCATCGGTATTGAGTTAACCCTCGCTTTATTGAATCAACACGGGGCAAAAATCGGTATTGAGGAGTTCACCAGTCGCTATAGCGGACTGGCATGGGATGAACTGATAACTAAAATCCAGTCGGAGAAAAAGATCGCTATTCCTTCCACAGTTCACCAGCAGTTTTATCCATTATTAATGGCCGCTTTCGCCGAACGGCTGGTAAGGATCGCCAACACCGTTGAAATCATCAGTGAAATCCCGCTCAAAAAATGCATCTGCTCAAACTCAGGCTCAGCGCAGTTAGATTATATGTTGTCGCTGACCGGCCTGAAGGATCTGTTTTCTCCTCACATTTATTCGGCTGTTGATCTGGGACCGGGCCGCAGTAAACCTCAGCCGGATATTTTCCTGCATGCGGCTCGTGAGCTGAATGCCGCGCTGGAAAACACGCTGGTAATTGAAGATTCAGTGCATGGCGTTATTGCGGCCAAAAAAGCCGGCATGTATGCAATTGGCTTTACCGGCGGCGCGCATACCACGCCGGACCATCAGCAACGGCTTACCGCTGCCGGTGCAGACGTGGTTATTCATGCTATGACGTTGCTGCCTGGCGAAATTGCGCGTTTTGCACGCTGATAAGTCTTACCTGTCAATGGTCAACCTGCGTTCAGGCTCTGATGCGTAAGAATGATCATCCCGGCTCGAAACCGGGAACGTGACAACTCAGGTTATGTTTATTAAATAAGGGATTTTTTAATAAAGAAAATATTATCGGTAGACTTTTCTGTCTCTCCATCGCGTACTTTTTTATGCGCTCTGCCGCATAATTCCCTGTTTGTCCCATCACGGTACTGCGGATTTATTCCCATCATTTCCTGAGTAACACGTTAATCCGGCTCATCTGAAGTCATTTTAGTGGCAACATCCTTGACGGCAAGTACTGAGGTTCCTGCCTTCGCACCAATACCCTCACTCCGGCATCTTCCACGCAGAAAGCATTTCAAGGGCGCTACCGTAGTTACCCGTAGCCTCGGCAGTGCGTAAGAATTTAGCGCGTTCAACGATGATTTCATCAGGTGTGGGGTCTGCATACAGAAGGTCGAGCGTCTCATTGAGGAAGTCATCAAGGGGCATGGCCTGCTCGTCACTTTCCTGACCGAACAGCGTGGTGCGCACACCAGGCGGAACTAACTCAATCACGCGCACCGGGGTATCGGCGAGTTGAACCCGCAAGCTTTCAGTGAAGGCATGAACGGCCGCCTTTGTGGCACTATAGGTCATCGCAAGGGGCAACGGTACAAACGCCAGTGAGGAACTGACATTGATGATGACGCTGTCGTTCTTGTGAGCCAGTTGGGGTAAGAACGCGTAAGTCATACGAATGGTGCCAAGGAGGTTGATCGCGACGGTCTGCTGCGCAATCTCCACTGAATCCGGATCCAACGCATTTTCGCTCAACATGACGCCGGCGTTGTTGATGACAACATTCAGGTCGGGGTATCGCACAGCTGCAATTTCGCTCGCCTGAATAACAGAGCTGGCGTCAGCAATATCGAGTTCAAGGGCCTCAATGCCTGGATAATCGCTTGTGATTTGATCAAGTAAAGCCTTGCGTCGGCCCGCTACAATAACCTTGTTGCCTGCCTCGTGAAAGCGCACCGCAAGGCCTAACCCTATACCCGATGTGGAACCCGTAATGAGGATCGTATTACCTGAGGTTTTCATATGTTTCTCCGGTTTGATTAAAAGGGTAGAATGCTAAGCGGACAAGTGTCCGTTAAGGCGAAATTTAACGGACAATTGTCCGTTTATCAAGTTTTAATGTTTTTGATCGGAGGACTGGTGACACAGCAACAAAAGATGGAGCGCCCGGCGCGCGCTGACGCGCAGCAAAATCGCGAACGTATTCTGTCGGTTGCGCTTCAGGAATTGACCGTTTCCGCAGACGTGCCGCTCACGACGATTGCGAAGAAGGCAGGCGTGGGACAAGCCACTTTTTATCGTCATTTTCCGTCACGAGAAGTATTAGTGATGGAGGTTTATCACTATGAGATGTTGCAGGTGACTCAATATGCAGAGCACCTGCTCCAGACGCTCACGCCCGATCGGGCATTACGTGAGTGGATGAATCGCCTTGCCGAGTACGCCATGACCAAAGCTGGCCTGGCGAAAGCAATTCGTGAGGTATCGCTCGCGCGGGACTGCTCGGAAAATGCGGGCTATGCGCCCGTGATCGCTGCCGCCCAACTGCTGCTCGATGCAAATGTGAAAGCCGGGACTATCCACGCCGGTGTTACCACTGACGACTTCTTCCTAGCCATTGCGGGTATATGGCAGCTTGATTTTAATGATGAATGGCAACCGCGGCTCGCCTGGCTCATCGACATCGTTATGGCGGGGCTGCGCGCAGGGGCGCCGCAACGTGCTGTTTCTCCGTAGGCCGCTATCAGGCTCGCTTTACGCCAGCGCGCAGATTGATTTCATCGCTGCGCTGAATCTCAGTGCCCGTGGCAGCAGACCCTTATTCCGGGCGCTCCTGTTTTTGTTATCCGGGCAGCTCCTCTGACCCAAGCCCCGGACCGCTTTTTAATGATGCGATATAAAGGAAAGCGCGACCTGTTCTGCGCTTATGGCGCCATCCGGGTGCAGAATGACGCGCATATTGGCGGACCCGCTGACTTGACGGATGACGCGAGGTCAATGGAAAGGGGAGCCCGTCTTCGCTAAATACAATGGCTGCTCAGTACCTTACTGCCACATCTTCAGAAGTAAATCATCTGGATGTTGCAGAATAGTTATCAGGCATAATTTCCGTGAAGAAGATGCTATCAAATTAGCAGGAGACATAGAGGCAGTTCATCGTCTGTAATCCGTATGATTAGCAAGCTTATCTTTAAAAGATGCATAATCATATGCTTGCAAGCTGCAGAGCCAAATTAATCGCACTCTGCATTTATCAGGAATTCATGATGTTAGCAATGTCCGCTTCTGGCTGTGAGTTCAACTGATGGACGCAACACACTTATTGAACCGGTCTGCGGGTGATTCATAGTCTAGCGTTTTTCTCGGCCTTTCGTTGAGCTGTCTGGCAACACTGTTAAGTCTTTGCTGGCTGTGAACCGATAAGTCAGTTCCTTTTGGAAAATATTGTC